>CASEOO010000046.1 GCA_949289565.1 uncultured Bacteroidales bacterium | reverse complement strand
GGGAATGGAAATTAAACAAGTTTATTTCCATTCCTCTCAGTTTCTGCGTATATTTGGCTTCGCCACATATACTGTTCACGCCTCGGCAATGCAATTTGAACAAGTTCATTTGCATTGCTCTCGGCTTCTGCGTATATTTGCAATTTGACTAAAGTAAGTACGAATAGTTATGGCAGATTATAAGATAGTCGAGGTGGTCTCCGGCGGTGACCTGAAAAAATTCATCAAGTTTCCGAATGACCTGTACAGGGATTGTCCCCAGTATGTTCCGGCATTGTTCGCAGACCAGAAAAAGTCATTGACGGCGGCGCCGTCACTCGAATATTGCACCAGAAAGATGTGGATGGTGATGGACGGGAAGAAGGTCGTCGGCCGTATCTGCGGCATGATAAATCCGAGGTACAACGAACGCTACGGAAAGAAAAGGGCGCGCTTCGGATGGTTCGACACCATAAATGACATCGAGGTGGCGAGGCTGCTTCTCGGCACTGCTGAGAAATGGGCGAAGGAAAACGGCATGACTGAAGTCCATGGCCCGCTATACTATAACACATTAGGAAAGCAGGGCATGCTGGTGGAAGGCTACGAGAATCTGGCTCCGTTCAACTGCCTGTACAACTATCCGTACTACAATGACCTGGTGACGGCGCTCGGATATGAGAAAGAGTGCGACTGGATTCAGTACAAGCTCAGGGCAGACCAGCAGCTTCCTGACAAGATGGTGGCTGTGGCTGACCGCCTGATGTCCAGGTACAAGTTAGTCGAAGGCGATATCGATACCCTCAAGCATGACAGGGCGCTGGTGAGAGAGTTCTTCAGGATATACAATGAGAGTTTCTCGGAGAATGTCTACAATTTCATCCCGTTTACCGATGAAGAGATAGAGGATGAGGCGAACCAGACTATAGGCTTGCTGGACAAAAGGCTGTGCTGTTTCCTGCTTGACGAAAACAAGGAAATCGCGGCTTTCGGCATATCTTTCCCTTCCATATCGAAGGCTTTGCAGAAGGCGAAAGGGTCCATGTTCCCGTTCGGATGGATTCATTTCCTGAAGGCTCTGAAAAAATTCGACACCATCGACCTGATGATCAACGGAGCATCGCCGAAGTGGCAGAATACAGGCGTGTCTGCGGTGTATCACAATATCATGGCCAGGAAATATCGCGAGTCCGGTGTCAAATGGGCTGTCACGAATCCGCAGATCGATACTAATTCGGCTTCTTTTGTATGGGAGAAGTACGAGCATGAACTATATATGC
The DNA here is from genome assembly GCA_949289565.1 of uncultured Bacteroidales bacterium. GTDB lineage: Bacteria > Bacteroidota > Bacteroidia > Bacteroidales > UBA932 > Cryptobacteroides. The sequence goes on along the minus strand of CASEOO010000046.1, from coordinate 61,614 downwards.
GCCGCAGATGCTATCTAAAATCCATAGAATAGCGGCTGGTATAAAGTTGAAAAAAGAATAACAACAAGTAAACACAATATATGGCAGAAAATTCTTTGCTTGAGAAGGTCTTGGGCCTTCAGGAGAAATACGATGACTTGCAGAAGCAGCTTGCTGATCCCGAAGTGATTTCGGACATGAAGAAATATGTGCAGCTGAACAAGGAATACAAGGAGCTTGCACCTATTATACAGGCAGGGCAGGAATACAAGAAGATGATGGACGAGTATGAATCTGCTAAGGAAATCCTGGCAGTGGAGAAAGACGAAGAGCTTCGGGAGATGGCCAAGGACGAGATCGCAGATATAGAGATGAAAATCCCTGCAGTAGAGGAGAATATCAAGCTGCTGCTTATCCCTGCCGACCCGCAGGACAGCAAGAATGCCATTCTGGAGATACGTGGAGGTACAGGCGGCGATGAGGCCGCTATCTTCGCTGGCGACCTTTTCAGGATGTATTCCAAGTATGCTGAAAAGAAAGGATGGAAGATAGAGGTGACGAACCAGTCGGAAGGAGCGGCTGGCGGATTCAAGGAAATAGTCTGCAAAGTGTCAGGCGACCATGTGTATGGTACACTCAAATACGAGTCTGGAGTGCACCGCGTCCAGCGTGTGCCCCAGACCGAGACCCAGGGCAGGGTGCACACTTCGGCTGCGTCAGTGGCAGTGCTGCCTGAGGCTGATGAATTCGATATCGAACTGAACATGAATGATATCCGGAAGGATACTTTCTGCTCTTCAGGACCTGGAGGACAGTCGGTAAACACAACATATTCAGCTATCCGCCTTACACATATCCCTTCTGGAATCGTGGTGCAGTGCCAGGACGAGAAATCACAGCTGAAGAACTTTGACAAGGCTCTTGCAGAGCTTCGCACCAGGCTTTACAACATGGAGTACGAGAAGTATCTGAACGAGATTTCCGCCAAACGCAAGACTATGGTTTCCACCGGCGACAGGTCTGCGAAAATCAGGACTTACAATTACCCTCAGTCCCGCGTGACGGACCACAGGATAAACTATACTATGTACAATCTGCCTGTTTTCATGGACGGAGAGATCCAGGAAGTGATAGACCAGCTGCAGATTGCGGAGAATGCAGAACGTCTGAAGGCGGCCGCAGAATAGCGCCGCGCTTCCTTCCGGAAGTCAAAGTATTTAGGAATGATGAACAGCAATAATTTCGACCAATACGCAGAGAAATATGACGCATGGTTTCTGGAGAACACGAATGTGCTCTATTCTGAAGCCGCGCTCGTGGCATACTTTCTCCGGAAAGGGGAAAAGATACTCTCGATAGGCTGCGGAAGCGGGCTTTTCGAGAAAATTCTCCGAACTGACTACGATATTTTGATAGAAGACGGGGTGGAGCCGTCTTCCGACATGGCACGGATAGCCAGGGCGCGAGGCATGAATGTGGCAGTGTCCGCGGCCGAAGAATATGAGACTGCGCCAGCTTCATATGATACAGTGCTCTATAACGGCTGTCCAGGCTATATTACAGATCTGGACATGGCTCTTGTGCATACTTATGAAGCGCTGAAGCCTGGCGGGAAGGCTGTATTGATAGACATCCCGAAAGAGAGTTCATACGGTCTTCTGTACAATCTCGCCAAAGCTCTCGGCACATGGGATCATCCGTTGCTGGAAGGAGTCCAGCCGAAAGATCCATATCCTATAGAGCTCGTGACCAAGGCATGCTGGAGAACTACAGCTGAAAAGGTGGAAGCCATGCGCCGTGCAGGATTTTCTGATTTCGAATATGCACAGACATTGACTACTCATCCGTTGAATTCTGGCGATTATATCCAAAAGCCTGTGCCAGGGTATGATTCCGGAGACTATGTAGCCATCTGCGGATATAAACGCTGAGCCATGTGGAGCGAAGATGCCTGGAAGGCGTCAGAGCCTGTTTATCAGCAGATTCTGTCCCATCCTTTTATCTCAGGGCTGATCTCAGGAGACCTTCCAGCGGAGATATTCCAGCATTATATTGAACAGGATTCTCTATATCTCAGGGAATACGGGCGTGTCATGGCAGTGATGTCTTCCAGATTTCCAGATCCGGAAACTTCGCGGCTGTTCATTACATTCGCCCAGGAAAACCTCGATGCAGAGAAGTCTCTTCACGATTTTTATATGTCCGTGGCCGGACAATGTTCTCACTTCGCCTCTCATGAGCCAGGGAAGGCCGCAGTTCATTCTTGTTCGCCTTCTCCGACTTGCCTGCTGTGTTCTTCGCATCTGTGGCGCCAGGCAGTTTCCGAGCCTTTGGAAGTAGCATTGGCATCAGTCCTTCCATGTTTTACAGTGTACAGCAGGGTGGGGCAGGCAGTCTGCGAGGCTGCATCCAAGACATTGGAGACCAATCCATACCGGGAGTGGATCTTGATATATGGAGGCACTTCTTTCGATGAACCTACGGAAAAACTTGTGGCTTTGTGCAATGATGCGGCCATTGTTGCCGCACCTGCCATGCGGGACAGGATGACTGAAGCTTTTGTCATGGGAGTCAAACTGGAATGGCTGTTCTGGAACAGCGCATATGAAATGGAACAATGGAAAATATGATGAAATACAAGGTGGCGCTGTCCATAGCCGGCAGCGACCCGAGCGGCGGGGCAGGACTTCAGGCCGATCTCAAAACTTTTTCAGCCTGTGGATGTTATGGAGCCACAGCAGTGGTGGCAGTGGTGGATGAAAATACTGTCGGAGTGACAGGCGTGCATCCTATACCTGTGGATTTTGTAACAGGGCAGATACGCTCTGTCCTGGATGACATAGGGGCTGATGCTGTCAAGATAGGCATGCTTCACAGTTCCGAACTGGTTGTAGCGGTAAAGGATACTCTGGAAAAGTATGATATCGGAAATATCGTTCTCGACCCAGTTATGGTCGCTACATCGGGTGATCCGCTTCTGGAGGCCGATGCAGTCGAGACATTGAAGACAGTGCTGATACCGTATGCAAGAGTCATAACCCCTAACATCCCGGAAGCGGAGATACTTCTCGGGAAGAGGATTACATCCCAGTCAGAATTGCCTGAATGCGCCAGGCTCTTGTCACAGGAAGGAAAAGTGTCTGTATTGCTGAAAGCAGGCCATCTGTCAGACGAGGAACTGGTAGATGTATTCTATAATGCCGAAACCGGCAATGTCCTTGAACTCAAATCCCCTCGTCTGGCTACCGCCAATACGCATGGCACAGGTTGCACCCTGTCTTCTGCTGTCGCGGCCTTTTTAGCCAGAGGCTTCAGCCTGGATGATGCTGTCCGCAAAGCGAAAGACTACATCGCTATGGCGATAGAGGCCGGCTCTCATTATCTGATAGGACATGGCCATGGCCCGGTCCATCATTTCTTTGGCTTCTGGAAGTAGCTGGACTGCATGATTATGTCTGAGACTGTTGTTCACGGGGTATTTTTCGATATGGACGGAGTCGTGATAGACAGCGGCCCCGTATGGAACAGAATTATAGGCAAGATCCGTGAAGAATATGCCCTGGACATGTCGTCGCTTGAGGAATCAGATGGATACAATCTCTCCTCTGAAGAAGCTTTAAGCCTGGTATTGAATGATATGGGCCGGTTCTCCTGCAGCTTGCTGGAAGATATTTTATCCAGAATTGACAGCTTGTACTCGTCATATATAGACCATGCCACACTTATGCCCGAGATGTCAAAAATATTCAGCATGCTGAATGAAAGGGGAGTGGAGATGATGCTCGTCAGCAATTCTTCCCGCAAACAGGTGAACATGGTCATGGACCGTTTAGGCCTGAGAAAATATTTCTGCATGGCTGTGACTGCTGACGATGTGTCTCGCGGGAAACCAGATCCTGAACCTTACTGTCTGGCTGTGAAGCTGTCAGGACTGCCATCTGAACGGATTGCGGCTGTAGAAGACTCTCTGACAGGTGCCGTCTCTGCTGTAAAAGCAGGCCTGCGCTGCCTGGCAGTGTCACAGGATGCTTTTGCAGACATTGAGGATTACTCAACAGGGGCTTTGGGTCACCCTCAAACGTCTTTCTGCGAAAGACTGGACTCTTTTAACCCCCGTAGACTAACGTCTACGGCCCCTATTAGTGGCATCTTGAGCCCCCGGCTCAGTCCTTTCGGGACTTTTGACCCACCCACAGAAACAGAAATTGCCGCAGGCATCTGTCATGTTCTGCCAGGTGGATTATATGAAAAATTGGATGAACTTACCCGGCTGGCGAAATAATATTGCCGGCCTGATATTAAATTTACGATAGATGAAAAAGATTATTAACCCGTGGCTCGGCCTTGAAGAGCAGGGCTACAATTGTTTCGGCTGCGCTCCATCAAACAAGCACGGCCTTAAAATGGAATTCTATGAAGACGGGGATGAGGTGGTTTCATACTGGAGTCCATCTGATGATTACCAGGGATGGCTTCATACTCTTCACGGAGGAATACAGTCTACTCTGATGGATGAAATTGCCATGTGGGTCATAGCGCGCAAGCTCCAGACTTCCGGCATGACTACGCGGATGGATATCAAGTTCAGAAAGCCTGTGCCTACCGGTCCAGATGTGAAAATAGAGGTCCGTTCACATATCAAGGAAATGAAGCGTAACTTCGCTATCCTCGATGCGCGGATTATTCACGACGGGGAGACTTGTTCTGAGGCTGAAATCACATATTTCTGTTTCCCGAAAGAAAAGGCGGCTTCTGATTTCTATTTCAGCGGATGCGAGGTGGAATAAAGATGATGGATATTTTATATGACGGCACAGAAATACAACTCCTTCGGAGTCAACAGTGCCGTCATATAAATATCCGCATGCAGCTGATCAATGTCCTTTGTGGATTTGTCCTCGCGGCAAACTATGCCAGCGCGAATGAAAGATCGCCACGGCAGCAGAGCTTGCCGTTTACTTTCAGCGAGGCCTCGGTGAAGAAGATATTTCCCCTTCGTCCGGTCAATTTCGCTGTGATTTCACAGAGGTCGCCAGGTCTGACGATATTCTTGAATTTCACATTGTTGATACCGGTATAAAGGGTGGTCTTCCCTTTCACTTCATCCTTGACCAGAAGCACGCAGCTCTGAGCCATGATCTCGCACTGGATTACTCCAGGAACGATAGGATTTCCAGGGAAATGCCCTCTGCAGAAGAATTCGTCTTCACGGATTCTGTATTTGGCATGAGCCACGCCTTCTTCATCGATTTCTATCTCATCGACCAGAAGCATAGGCTCTCTGTGAGGCAAATATTCTTTAAGTTCTTCTCTGTCCATAGTTAAAAAGGTTTAGATTTTAGCGGTTCAGTTATTCTGCCTTGCGGAATGCTACACATCCGTTGTGTCCTCCGAATCCGAGGGAGTCGGAAATGGCGATGGTCAAGTTCACCTTCTCCGGCTTGTTAGGTGTGTAGTTCAGGTCGCACTCCGGATCAGGAGTGTCGAGGTTGATGGTAGGCGGAACGATGCCGTTCTTCAGCGCGAGTATGCTGGCGATGGATTCCACAGCGCCTGCCGCTCCGAGCATGTGCCCGGTCATTGACTTGGTGGAGCTGATATGTGCTTTGCGCGCATTTTCTTCTCCCATTGCAAGTTTGAAGGCGGCTGTCTCAGAAGCATCATTCAGGTGAGTGCCGGTGCCGTGGGCGTTGATGTACAGAGTGTCTTTCTCTCCATCATATCCTGCCTCTGCCAGAGCCATCTCAATGGCCTTGGCCTGTGTCACGCCGTCAGGTCTCGGCGCTGTCACATGATGGGCATCGTTTGTGTTTCCGTATCCGACAACTTCTGCGAAAATTTCAGCGCCTCTTGCCTTTGCGTGTTCATATTCTTCGAGAACTATCATGCCGGCTCCTTCTGCCATCACGAAACCGCCGCGGTTCAGGTTGAACGGAAGCGATGCGTATTTAGGGTCTTCTGCCTTTGAAAGGGCCTTTGCATTGGCGAAGCCTGCTATTCCGAGCGGAATTGTAGCCGCTTCAGAACCTCCGGCGATGATGGCGTCAGCATAGCCGTGCTTGATGGCGCGGTATGCTTCGCCTATGGCGTGAGTGGAGGTGGCGCATGCTGTCACGATATCAAGGCTCGGGCCGCATGCATTGTTCCTGATAGCTACGTTTCCGGCTGCGATATTGGAAATCATGGTAGGAATGAAAAGCGGTGAAATCCACTTTGCCCCGTCCTTGATCATTTTCTCGGTCTCTCTGTACTGGGTAGTGAAACCGCCGATTCCGGAACCTACGTATACACCAAGCCTGAACGGATCGATGTTCCCGCCTTCTTTGGAATCCAGCCCGGCCTGTTTCATAGCCTCATTGGCGGCGGCCACAGCATAGACAGTGAATTTGTCCTGCTTTCTGGCGAATGCCGGTTCGATGCCGTGCTCCGCAGGGTTGAAGTCTTTCACTTCGCCTGCGATTTTTACAGGAAGGTCTTCCGTAGGGAAAGCCTTGATGAAATCTATGCCGCAGACACCGTCCAGAAGATTTTTCCAGAAGTCCGCCACGTTGTTTCCGACAGGGGAGATGACTCCCATACCTGTCACTACTACTCTTTTATCCATACTTTTTAAGTTTTGTCAGTTAATAAAATGTTAAAGTTAAGAAAATTATGCAAGAAGACCAGGAGCCTGCGCGAGAATTTTCTCTGCTCCGCCGATAATGTCATCGACAATGGCTTTTGCAGGTTCGATCTTCTTCACCATTCCCGCGCATTCGCCGGCCATGAAACTTCCGTTAGCATCGCCTTCTTTCACTGCTTTGCGCAGAGCGCCTGTTCCATATGCCAATATTTCTTCAGGCTTGACGGACGGGTCTGCTTCCATCTTCGCAAAAGTCTTTGAAAACACGGTCTTGAGAGATCTGACAGGGTGGCCAAGCGTCTTCCCTGTCACGATAGTGGAAATGTCCGTAGCTTTCAGGATCTGGTCCTTGTAGTACTGGCTTACGGTGCATTCTTCAGCGGCTATGAACCTGGTGCCGACCTGTACGGCCTGCGCACCGAAGATAAACGCAGCGGCCGCTCCTCTGCCGTCGCAGATGCCGCCGGCCGCCACTACCGGGATGTCGACTGCATCTACGACTTGCGGAATCAGTGCCATCGTGTGGATTTCTCCCACATGACCTCCTGATTCTGCGCCTTCGGCTATCACTGCCGCGGCTCCCAGAGCCTGCATCTTGAGTGCGAGAGCCACTGAAGCTACAACCGGCATCACTACGATGCCTGCAGCTTTCCACATTTCCATGTACTGTGCAGGAGAACCTGCACCGGTGGTAAGAATCTTAACGCCTTCCTCTACAACCATTTCTGCTATTTCTGCAGCGTTCGGGGCCTGCAGCATGATATTGACGCCGAATGGCTTGTCAGTCATTTTCCTGCATTTCCTGATTTCCTCTCTCACTGCTTCAGTTCCGGCATTGATGGAAGAAATCAGCCCGAGCCCGCCTGCATTGGAGACAGCGGCTGCCAGAGATGCGTCTGCTATCCAGGCCATCCCTCCTTGTATTACAGGGAGACGGATGCCCAGCATGTCGCATATTTTACTTTTTATCATTAAGTTTGGAGTTTAGTACGTTTCTGTTTCAGAGGATTACCATTCCATGATAGCCGCTCCGGAGATGAATCCGGCTCCGAATGCGCTCAGAGCCAGGATGTCGCCTTTCTTGATGACACCGTTTCTGTTACATTCGTCCAGAAGGATAGGGCAGCTTGCCGAAGACGAGTTTCCGTGGCTTTCGACATTGTGAGGGAATTTCTCCTCAGGCTGCTCCAGCTGGTCTTTGATGGAATTAATGATTCTTATGTTTGCCTGGTGAAGCAGGTATTTGTCCACATCGTCAGGAGTCATATTCAGCTCGTTGAGCAGGTATTTGATGTCTCCGCTCGAAGCCTTGACTGCGAATTTGAACACATCCTGGCCTTTCATCTGGAGAGGTATGTTCACTTCTTCTTTCGTTACGTATGGCGTCGGCTCGAGAGTGCGGATCTGATACAGCTTGTCAGTGGCGCTGGCCGCCGAGAGCTTTGTGCCTTTGATATTGTTTCCTTCTGTGAGGACGGCCGCTCCGGCACCGTCGCCGAAGAGAACGCATACGTTCCTGTCTTTCCAGCTGGTCATTCTGGTAGGCTCTTCAGCACAGACTATCAGAACATTTTTGACGCGCCCTGCCTTGCTGTATGCTTCGGCGAGGTCAAGTGCGTATATGAATCCTGCACATGCGCAGTTGATGTCTATGCATGGGCAAGTGGCTCCAATGCCTCCTTGTATTATGCAGCTCAGAGACGGAGTCACATATTCGTTAACTACATTGGAGCAGATGATGAAATCCATATCTTCGGCTTTCATGCCTGCGTTGTCGAGCGCTTTCTTAGCCGCCTCGATGGCCATGTCTTCGAGTTTCTCGTCCGAAACCACGTGGCGGTGCTTGATGCCTGTCCTTGGGTAGATCCATGCATCGCTTGTGTCGAGAAATTCTGAAAGCATGTCATTAGTGACGATTTTTTTAGGAATTACGCTTCCTGTACCAACTATTCTCATAATATTTATAGTAAAATTTTCATATGAAATCATGCAAAAGTAATCTGTATTTTCCGAAGTGTAAAATAATTGTGGCAATTCCTCTGAAATAGTGGCTTACATCATTGAAAAGTGGTGAAATTTGACTATTTGTGGCAAAATTCATATATTTGCCGCATAAATCAGAGCGGAAATGAACAAGAAACTCCCTGGGTATTTGCTTGAGAAAAACAGGCTTGTCGGCACGGTGACTTTTTCCGTGCTGTTCGCTCTCGTTTTCTTGAATCTGTACATACCATTTTCCGACACGGCATGGTTCGGGCTCGGAAATTCCCAGACCTTTCTCTTCACCGCCGGTTTTGCATTTATTTCCATCCTCATTCTGGTCCTGAGCCGGACAGCGATGTATCATGTCGGAAAACTGTGTGAATTCACATATCTGGGGTATGTCCTGTGGTGCATACTTGAAGTTATGCTTATCTGCGCTTTTTATACTCTTGTCACTGTGGATGTGGTTCATTCCGGCGGAGGCACATGGCCGCAGGTGTTTTTCAGAGCATTGCTGTACGGGGCTATTTCGCTGGTTATTCCGTACATTCTGACTGGGATGTATTTCACCATTATGGAAAAAAACAAGACTATCCGCCTGATGAACAGCCCTGATGTAGTTTCAGACGAGCAGCCTTCTTCGAAGTCTGAGGGGAAAATCACTCTTTTCGACAACAGCGGAGCTCTCAGATTGTCCGTCAGGACATCCAACCTTTATTATATAGAGTCTGACGACAATTATATAAAGGTATGGTATCTCAATGCCAGGGGCGAGCTGACGACCTACATGATGAGATGCAGGCTGAAAACCGTGGAGCAGAGTTTCAGAGATACTTCCTTGGTCAGATGCCATAGAAAATATATCGTTAACCTGGACAGGGTGAAGATTCTGCGGAAGGAGCGTGACGCATACTTCCTCGATCTGGACAATGATTCCATTCCGCCGCTTTCGGTTTCGAAGACTTATACGGATTCTGTTCTCAAATGGTTCAGCAGGGAAAATCCTGAAAAGATGGAGGCTGAAGCCTGACTGTCAGCGATTTTTCCTTTTGGCTGAGCGCAGGCGTGACGCCGACTGCACCATGGCTTCATCCAGCATGATGTTCCTGGCGGCCAGGACATCCAGTATCGCCGCTATGACAGGAAATATCGCAGTGAAAGAAAATACTATGTCTTTCATGTGCTTGAAATAGTCCACGCCTATCCATATCTGGAAAGCAAGCAGCACTATCGCTGAAATGATGCACAGCCTCATCTGTATCATTCTGGCTTTGAACAGCCCCAGGCTTATGAGGTTCGCCAGGAAAGTCATGATTATGAACAGCAGGTACGGTGTATATTCCCTGTAAAGTATTGCGCTTTCGCCTTCGCCGAAAGCTGTCGCGAATCTGCTGAATAAAAGCGACCCGATCAGGACTGTCGCTATCGCCAGGTACAATGTCTGTATTCTCTGCCACATGATTGCATGTCTTTAGTAATGGTTGTGCAAAAATAGGAAAAATCGTCAGAAAAAACTATATTTGACATTTATGACGCGCCGCCGGCTGGAGCTTTGGCGCAGATGGCAGGCTCGTGTCAGAATGTTTAACAATATAGCAATGGGAATTATGATACCGGAATCTGAATTGATAATAAATGATGACGGGTCTGTTTTTCATCTTCATCTCAGACCTGAGGAACTGGCAGACAATGTGATCCTGGTGGGCGATCCTGGAAGAGTGGATATCGTGTCTGAATATCTGGAGGATAAGGAATTCCGCCGGCAGTCACGCGAATTCGTATCTGTGACGGGAAAATACCGCGGGAAGAGAATCACTGTACTTTCCACAGGCATCGGCACAGACAATATCGATATCGTAATGAACGAACTTGACGCCCTGGCGAATATAGATTTTGCATCAAGGGAAATCAAGTCTGTGAAGAAGTCTCTGAATATTCTCCGAATCGGAACGTCAGGCGCCATACAGCCTGATATCCCGCTCGGCTCATTCGTTTTCGCCCATATTTCAGTGGGATGCGACGGCCTTTTGAACTGGTATGCCGACAGGGACAAGATAGCGCTTCCTGACATCGAAGCGGCCTTCAAGTCGCATACCGGCTGGAACAGCCATTTGCCAGACCCATATTTCGTGAAAGCCGGAGCCGGAATGATATCCAGGTTTGAAGACTGCACTGTCAAAGGCATGACCATAGCCGCTTCCGGATTTTACGGGCCGCAAGGCAGGGTCCTGCGTATGCCTCTGGCTATGCCTGACATGCTGGACACTTTCGGATCGTTCAGGTTCGGGGACTGGAGAGTCACGAATTTCGAGATGGAAGGCTCGGCGATTGCCGGCATAGCCGCGCATCTGGGCCATAATGCAGGCACGGTCTGCTGCATCATAGCGAACCGCTATTTGAAGTCAAGCAACCCGGACTACAAACCTCAGGTGCGTAAGCTGATAGAGCTCTCGCTCGACCGTCTGGCGCAGTGAAACATTGAGGGTGAACCGAAAGCAGTTTCGGGCCACCCTCATACGTTTTTCTTCGAAAGACTGGACTCTTCCAAAGTCATTCCCCTCCGTACAATTCTTTTCGGGACTGGCTTCCTGACCTGACTATGCTTGGGTCGTCTATGGTCATGTCCACGCCTGTCTTGCCGCCGTTCATTACGGTTTCTTCCAGAAATTTGAACTGGTATTCCGTGCTGTCGTCCATGATGACCGCTATCTCATGCCCGCAGTCCAGATAGCGGTATATGCTGTAAGTATATCCTAATTTCTTGAACCTGTGCGCTATTTTCTCCGAACCAAAGAATCCGATATTGAAAAATCTCACCTGGCCGTAGTTCACCAGTCTGTCGCCCGTGCCGTGGAACATCAGCGTGGGAGCAGGCTCTTCAGCATATTTCAGCTTGCCTTTTCTCGAAAGAATCCCTCCGGAAAACGACATGACTCCGGCGTATCTGAAATCTTCCGGCAGCGAGGAGGCATATTCTGTACGGTTTGACAGTTCATAGTCAGCCTGCAGGACTGTTATGGCCCCTGCCGATGATCCGCTTATAACGATATTGCCGGGATCGACGTTCAGGCTTTCTGCATTGTCTATGATATATTCTGTCGCGCTGAACAAGTCTTCCACGGCCATGTGTATAGCCTTGTCCAGCAGGTTGACCTGCGCCACCCCTACCTTTTTCGCACCTTTCAGCCCCAGCCTGTAGTCTATGGATATAAGCCTGTATCCGTTGTCAGTCAGCATTTTGAACCACGGAGTATGAAATGGTTCGTCACGCCTGCCCATGATGAAGCCTCCTCCGAATACGAAAATCACTGTCGGTTTTTCTTTCCCGTTGATCTCGGTTTCGCTTCCCTCTGCCGGTTCATACACATCCATGAACAGTTCGCAGGTGTCTCTTTGGGCGAACATGTATGTCGCATCAGGCAATATCGCTGGTTTGTCCCCTGCATTTTCTGCGTTTGCCGCTATTGCCATCGTCAAAATGGCCGCCGCCAATAAAAGTTTCTTGATCATATCTTCTTTTTTTCGATTAAACTTGTTGTTCCTGCCGCCTTTGAGCTCGGCTTCCGGTCAAAAATGATACCGGCATATACTTAAAAGCCCGTTCCGGGCCAATTCAATATAGCATTTCCCAGTTCTTCAGGGCTGGCGCACAGCATCTGCGGCTTCCATGCTTCCAGCTCGGCTCTAGTCCGGAATCCCCACAGTACCCCTGCCGTCACTACCCCTGCATTTTTTCCTGTCTCCATGTCCACATCCGAGTCTCCTGCGTAGATGACCTCGTTCCGGGCTGGATTCTCTCCATATCCTTTCTCGGCTTCCCTGACTATTCCCGGATCCGGCTTGATCGGCATGCCGTCTCTCTGTCCGAGTATTTTTACGAATTTCCTGTCACCGAAAAACCGTCTTGCCAGGGCTTCTGTGCCCTCCTGATATTTGTTTGACGCTATCGCCAGGGCAATGCCTGCCTTTTCAAGCCTTTCCAGCATTTCTGGAATTCCTGGATATGGCTTTGTGAAGTCTGTCTTGTGCTCATTATAATATGGTATGAAATATCCTTTCATTTTCATTACCATCTCCTCTGTCCGGGCTTCCGGCGGCAGAGCTCCCCTGAACAGGTTGTATATCCCCCTTCCCACTAACGTGTTGTATTCGCTGAGCGCCCTGGCCGGGAAGCCGCATGATTCAAGTGCAAAATTGCAGGATCTGCCCAGATCCTCGATTGTATTCAGCAGTGTGCCGTCCAAATCGAAAATAGCGAGTTTTATTTTTACTTGTGCCATACTTTGGTACATTGCGATGCTATCTTTGCATCAGAAATAAGGAAAACATTAAATTTTATAGCCATGAAAAATACAGATTTCTCCCTTGAAAGCCTTGGTTCATTCTTTTCTTCAGAGCAGTCATACCGCGATATCATGGACCTGGTGAAAGACTTTGACCTCGAACTTACTGGCGTCAGCTTTTCATAGTGGCAGCTGTGCCTGACCCGCTCTTGTCAGGGACGATGTACAGGCGCTTCCCGGAGTCTGATTCTGCCAGGCCTTCCTGCAAGCCCCCGTCTGCTATTATGAATTCAGATACAGGGTCTTCTATGTATTTCTGGATGGCCCTTTTCAGCGGCCTGGCCCCGTATGCAGGGTCGAAACCTGCATCCAGAACTATCTTTTTCGCGGCCGCTGTGATAGTCAGCTTGTATCCTGCCGCCGACACTCTTTTTCTAAGGTCTCTCAGCTCGATCTCGATGATCTTGCCGATATCCTCCCTGCTCAGGGAATTGAAAAATATCTGCTCGTCTATTCTGTTCAGGAATTCAGGCGGGAAAAGCCTCTTTATCGATTTCTCGAGAATGCTTTTACGTTTTTCTTCGAGAGAACCTGCCGATGTGGCGAAGCCAAGCCCTGTGCCGAATTCGTCCACTTCGCGGCTGCCTACATTCGAAGTCATGATCAATATGGTGTTCCTGAAGTCCACGGTCCTGCCGTTGCTGTCTGTAAGCCTGCCCTCATCCAGCACCTGAAGCAGCAGGTTGAAAATGTCAGGATGCGCTTTCTCTATTTCGTCCAGGAGGACTACGCAGTACGGCTTTCTCCTTACTCGTTCGCTCAGCTGGCCGCCTTCTTCGAAACCTACATATCCTGGAGGCGCGCCTATCAGCTTTGATGCAGTGAATTTCTCCATATATTCACTCATGTCTATCCTCACCATGTTGTCCTCTGAGTCGAAAAGATATTCGGCGAGTGACTTTGCGAGCTGGGTTTTGCCTACTCCCGTGGGACCGAAGAAAAGGAAGGAGCCTATAGGCCTGTATGGGTTTTTGATGCCCGCCCGGTTTCTCCTGATGGCTTTGACAACTTTTTCTATGGCATCATCCTGGCCTACAATACGTTCTTTCAGCTTCTCCTCCATTTTTATGAGCTTTGTCCTCTCTGATGAAGCGACTTTGTAGACAGGGATTCCCGTCATGGTGGATATGACAGCCGCCACATCTTCCTCCGTCACCTTTGGCAGGTCGCCTGCCTTTTCCCCGGGACGCTTCAGCCTGACCATTGAGCCGGCTTCATCCATGACGTCGATAGCTTTGTCAGGAAGGCATCTGTCGGTGATATATCTGTCAGAAAGCTTGACGCAGGCTTCGATGGCTTCGTCTGTGTAGTTTACAAAATGGAAGAACTCGTACTTCATCTGCAGGAGCTTCAATATCTGCATGGTCTGCGGGATGTCCGTAGGCTCCACCATGATTTTCTGGAATCTGCGGTCCAGTGCGCCGTCTTTTTCTACGATTTTTCTGAACTCGTCCATGGTGGTGGCGCCGATGCAGTGGATTTCGCCTCTGGCCAGAGCAGGTTTGAGAATATTGGCCGCGTCCAGGCTGCCGCTTGCTCCTCCTGCTCCTACGATAGTGTGGAACTCATCTATGAACAATATTATGTCAGGGTTGCTGCTGATTTCATTTATGATGGCTTTCAGCCTTTTTTCGAAATCACCTCTGAATTTGGTGCCTGCCACGATGGCCGCTATGTCCAGCGAGATTATTCTTTTCCCCAGAAGTGCCGGGGTAGTGTCGCCGCTGGCAATGCGCAAGGCTATGGCCTCCACTATGGCAGACTTGCCCACTCCCGGGTCGCCCACGAGCATGGGATTATTTTTCTTTCTTCTGCCTAAAATCTGGATGACACGCTCTATCTCGGCCTCTCTCCCGGAGACAGGGTCCAGTTTCCCGTCCATGGCCGCTTTCGTGAGGTCATAGCCGTATTTTTCCAGTTCGGAAGCCTCATTTGAATGCTCTTTCGCATTGCCGTCTTCCTGTGCCGTGGCCCCGTCTTCTTCTTGCGAGCTATTCTGGCTGGCCGGTGAGAACAGGCCTGCAGCTTCCATGTAGTTCCGGATACACTCGTAGTCTATCCCCCTGTCATTCAGCCAAGTCTGTCCAAATCCGTTGACGGAGCTCCTGAGCAGGGCGAGAAGCAGGTGCTCCGGCCTTACGACGGACGATTCCGCCTTTGTGGCTTCGAATATAGTGATGCTCAATATGTTGTATGCCCCTCTGGAGAGCGATACTTTTTCGTATTCTGAAAACGGGATATATTTGTCTGTGCGAATGCTTTCGTCTATGGACTGCTTCAGCATCTCCAGGTCCACGCCCAGCCCCAGCAGTGCATCAGCCGCGGCATTGTCTCTGTGCCGTATGATTCCCAGCAGCAGGTGGTCAGGGGAGATGCCGTAGCTCCCTGTCCTCATGGCTTCGTCTCTGGCGAAGTTTATGATAATGTTAAGCTCTCTTGATATCTTGATTTCCATATCTTCTTGAACGAATTTCATGCAAAATTACAAAGAACCTGTCTAATTTCGTTTATGTGTGCTGAATTTTTTGCTATATTTGCCGAATATGTCTGTGCTGGGCGTGGGAAGTCAGACATTGCCGGAACCGGCACTGGACAGATATAAAATTCAGGAGAGATTTTATGGAGAATGAAACAAATCAGATAGATCCGGAGACCACGGCTGGAAGGATTGAGACGGTCAACATTGACAGGCAGATGCGCAGTTCGTACATAGACTATTCTATGTCTGTCATTGTTTCCAGGGCGTTGCCGGATGTCAGGGACGGCATGAAGCCGGTTCACAGGAGAGTGCTTTACGGCATGACGGGGCTCGGCTTGAGCTATTCGGGGCAGACGAAGAAGTCGGCCAGGATAGTCGGAGAAGTCCTCGGTAAATATCACCCTCATGGTGACAGCAGTGTTTATGATGCCATGGTCAGGATGGCCCAGTCATGGAGCATGAGATATCCTCTGGTTTTCGGCCAGGGAAACTTCGGTTCCATGGACGGCGACTCGCCTGCGGCCATGCGTTATACTGAAGCCAAGCTGGAGAAACTTTCAGAAGAGGTGATGGCTGATATCGACAAGGACACAGTGGATTTCCAGAACAACTTCGACGACACTCTTCAGGAGCCGACTGTGCTCCCTACCAAAGCCCCTCTGCTGCTGCTGAACGGATCATCCGGAATTGCGGTCGGCATGGCGACCAATATGGCCCCGCACAATCTTTCAGAGGCATGCGATGCGATATGTGCATATATTGACAATCCAGACATCACTACAGACGAGCTTCTTCATTATATTAAAGGTCCGGATTTCCCTACAGGAGGCATTATCCAGGGGCATCAGGGCATACGCGATGCTTTCGAGACCGGGCGTGGCAGGATAGTCATCAGGTCCAGGACTGAAATAGAAGTGAGCGAATCCGGCAGGGAAACCATAGTCGTGACGGAGATTCCTTACATGGTGAACAAGAGGGAGCTCATCGAGAAGATCGTGGAGCTGGTGGAGAGCAAGAAAGTGGACGGAATCGTCTATGTGAACGATGAGACCACCAGAAAAGGAATGCGTATCGTCATCAAGCTGAAGATAGGCGCGAACTCGAACGTGGTGCTGAACACCCTGTTCAAGTATACTCCGCTGCAGTCCAGCTTTTCAGTGAACAACGTCGCTCTGGTAAACGGCCGTCCGAGGACTCTGAGCTTGAAGGACATCATCAAGTACTTCGTCCGCCACAGGCATGATGTCGTGGTGCGCAGAACGAAATTCGACTTGGAGAAGGCAAAGAAGCGCGCCCACATCCTTGAAGGCCTGCTGAAAGCTCTGGATGTGATAGACGAGATCATAAACATCATCAGGGCGTCGCGCAGCGTGGACCAGGCGAAATCAGAACTTACAGAGAGGTTCGCGTTCACAGAGGCCCAGGCCACAGCCATTGTGGAGATGAGGCTCAGGCAGCTTACAGGACTCGAACGTGAGAAGCTCCAGTCAGAATATGACGAACTGATGAAGTTCATCCATTACTGCGAAGAGATACTTGCCAGCTACGACAAGCAGATGGGCGTCATCAAGGACGAGCTTATGGAGCTCAAGCAGAAATATGGCGACCCTCGCAGGACTGAGATTGCCATGTCTGCCGAAGAGTTCAATCCGGAGGATTTCTATCCAGACGAGGATGTAGTCATCACTATATCTCATCTGGGCTATATCAAGAGAACTCCATTGGCAGAATACAAGACCCAGAACAGGGGCGGTGTCGGAATGAAGGGCAGCGCGACCAGAGACGAAGACTTCATAGAGTACATTTATGTAGCCAACATGCACAGCACCATGCTTCTTTTCACGAAGAACGGACGCTGTTTCTGGCTGAAAGTCTATGAGATTCCAGAGGGAACGAAAACATCGAAAGGACGTGCTATCCAGAATGTCATAAACATTGAGCCTGACGATACCGTGAAGGCCTTCATCAATGTCCGGAACCTGAAAGACGAGGACTATGTAAACAACAATTTCATCGTTCTTGTCACGAAGAAGGGCATCATCAAGAAGACTCTTCTCGAGGCTTATTCGCGGCCTAGGGCCAATGGTGTGAATGCCATCACAGTCAGGGACGGAGATGAACTTCTGGAGGCATCGATGACGAACGGACGTTGCCAGATATTCCTGGCGGGCAAGAATGGAAACTGCGCACGTTTCGACGAGACTGATGCCAGGCCGCTCGGCAGGACAGCTTCCGGAGTGAAAGGCATCAATATCAGTGATGACGATGAAGTCGTCGGCATGATCTGCCATGATCCTGAGGCAGAAGATGCATCCAGACATACTATACTTGTAGTCAGTGAAAACGGCTACGGAAAACGCTCCGACTACGAGGAATACAGGCTGACCCACAGGGGGAGCAAAGGAGTCAAGACTCTGAACATCACTGACAAGACTGGAAAGCTGGTGGCCATCAAAGATGTCACTGACGACAATGACCTGATGATAATTAACAGGTCCGGCTTGACTATAAGGATGCATGGTTCCGATATCAGGGTGGCAGGAAGGGCCACTCAGGGCGTGCGCCTGATAAATATCAAGGAAGGCGATGCCATCGCAGCCGTTTCCGCTGTCAGCAGAAATGACGAGGATTCTCCGGCTTCCGATGCTGACCAGGCTCAGGAAGCTTCTCCTCAAGATGCCGCTCAGGGTGCTGACCTTGCTCCGCAAAATGAATGACAAGGATTTAAATAACAAAACTTTAAATAAAAATCAGTTATGAAACGAATTTTTATAGCATTGGCTGTCCTGTTGACTGTCCAGATAGCTGATGCACAGGTGAAGACACCTGCAGATGCCAAGAAAGCTGTTGAATCTGCCGCTGCCGCCACTGAGAATCCGAAAAAGGCCGTCAAGCCTGCCACATGGCTGAAGCTTGCCGGAGCATACATGGATGCCTATACCGCACCTATGGGCAATGGATGGATAGGCGCCAACAAGCAGGAGCTTACTTTCCTGATGGGCGGTGAGAAACCGAGCTCTACCCAGAACGTCACCCTGGCAGGCGAAAGCTACAGCAAGGAGTCATACGCTACCATGAATTACTACTTCAATGCAAATCAGCAGCTCGCTATCATCGAGGTGACCAAGCCTGTTTATGATGATGCATTGAACCAGGCTCTCAATGCATATAAAGAGGCCCAGAAAGTGGATGTCAAAGGCAGCAAGACGAAAGATATCGATGCTGGCATCAAGAATATCGCCGCCAAATATATGGAGCTGGGCATGAATGACTACATGTTCGGAGACTATAAAGGCGCCGCTGAGAATTTTGAGAATTCCGTAAATGCCAATGCAGAGGCTCCGAATCCTGTCATCGACACCATGACTATCTACAATGCAGGATTTACAGCATTGCTGGCAGGAAATATGGAAAAAGCTGAGTCTTTCTTCCTCAAGTGTGCAGAGCTTGGATATGCTGAAGACGGCGAAGTCTATGCGAAGCTCGGCGACATCTACTCAAAGCTTGACGAGAAAGAAAAATCAAAGGCTGTGCTCGAGGAAGGCTTCTCGAAGTATCCTTCCAACCAGAGCATCATTATCGGCTTGATTAACTACTATATCGAAAGCGGCGAGCAGCCGGATGAACTTTTTGCACTTCTGGACGTGGCCAAGAAGAATGAGCCGAACAATGCGTCGCTTTACTATGTAGAGGGTGACATCCACAATAAACTCGGCCACAAGGAAGAGGCCAGGGCCGCATATCTGAAGTCAAACGAGATCAATCCTGACTACGAATTCGGTCTCATCGGTCTGGGTATCATGTACTACAACGAGGCTCTTGAACTTCAGGAGAAAGCTTCCACTGAATTCGACAATGCCAAGTATGAGGCAATCATTGTTGAGTTCGAGACAGCTCTGAAAAATGCGCTCGACCCATTTGAGAAGGCTTTCACCATTTCGAAAGACAACGAGATAAAGGTCAGCATAGCTGAGTACCTGAAGAATATCTATTACAGGTTCCGTGACCAGGACCCTAAATATATGGAAGGCTATCAGAAGTATTCTTCCATCGTAGAGAACGGTCTTTAGTCTCTTTCGAAGAAAGACATTTGAGGGTGATCCGATTCGGGCCACCCTCAATTTTTTATTTTTCTATGCTCTCGAACGCTTTTACAATTTTGCTCACCAGCGGATGCCGGACTATGTCTTCAGTCTTGAAGAAAATGCAGCTGACTCCCTTGATATCTTTCACCAGGTTTATGCCTCGCATCAGTCCCGACTCCTTCTTGTCCGGCAGGTCTACCTGGCTGGCATCTCCTGTGACGATGAACTTCGCATCGCAGCCCATTCTGGTCAGAAACATTTTCAGCTGTCCCAGGTTTGTGTTCTGCGCTTCATCAAGTATCACGCATGCTTTATCCAGGGTTCTTCCTCTCATATATGCCAGAGGGGCTATCTGCACTATGCCTTCTTCCATGAAGTCATCCAGTCTTTTGCCCGGAATCATATCCCGGAGGGCATCATACAGTGGCTGCAGATATGGATCCAGCTTGTCTTTCATGTCCCCGGGCAGGAATCCCAGCCTCTCTCCGGCCTCTACGGCAGGACGCGTGAGCACAATCCGTTTGATTTCTCTGCGCTTCAGGGCCCTGACAGCCAGAGCGATGGCTATGTATGTCTTCCCTGTGCCGGCGGGCCCGACAGCGAAAATCAGGTCATTTTCAAAATACGCCTTGACCATCTCTTCCTGGGTCTTGTTCCTGGCCCTTATTGCCTTGCCGTCCAGTCCATGCACTATCACAGAATCACCTAAAGGCATGAATCTTTCCGGCATTTTTTTACCGTCGAACAAGTCTTCTACATCGTATGGTGTCAGATTCCGCTTGTGCAGCCTTCTTTCCACCAGCTGGCTTATTTTTTCCTCAAAGCGGGTGCAGTCGTTTTCAGAACCATCCAGCATGATTTCATCACCTCTCGCCGCCACTCTCAGCTGAGGAAACCATCCGCAGAGCGCTTCCAGAACTCTGTTCCCCGCCCCGTATATTTCCACGGGGTCGATATTCTCCAGTTTTACAGTTTTTTTCATTCCGTCTCTTCGAAAATCATTGCATTCAAGTTAATCTTCTATCCCAGTCAAATTTTTGATGTTCAGATAAGTATCCACCATTTTTTTATATTCATACGGCTGACGCCAATATGTTTCACGTCCCAGATAGTCTTTTACCTTGATGGTGCAATGGCTGTCTCTGAGCCGTCCCGGCAATGACGACCAGAGAAAAACATACCCGGGCCTGACGCCGGAGACCTCTCCCCAGCAGTCCCTGGCTATTTTTATCTCTGCCAGCAGTCCTATCTGTGTGTTTTTTGCGCTCATATTTGATATGGCGTTTCCTAAAGAATAGATCACAGGCACAGTCTTCGGTTTTCCTTCTGCGTCCTGCCCCTGCAGCATCTGTGTGTCTTGCACAACATGTGGATGCGTGCCCACTATCAGGTCGACACCATTGGCCGCGAGCCATTGCGCCAGTTCTTCCTGCTCATGGGAATGGAATGGCTTGTACTCATTGCCCCAGTGGGGCAATGCTATGGTCAGGCCGGCTCCCATTCTTCTGGCTTTGTCTATTGCGCCAGCGATTTCTTGGCGGTCAGCGAGCATGGTGCCAGGCCATCTCTTTCCGAACGATGTGTTTGTGCCGTAGGTGAAGTTGATGATGGCGACTCTCAGCCCGTCAACATTTATCATCAATGGGTAGTTCATGCTGGCTGAATCGGCGTTTTCAGCGCTTCCCGCCATTCTCGTTCCGGACTTGTTCTCGAGTTTTCTGTACGTGGCAAGGGTTCTGCGCAGCCCTTTCTCGCCTTTGTCCAGGATATGGTTGTTGGCCGTCAGAAATACATCCACTCCGCAGTCTGCAATGTATTCCGCGAATGAATCTGGTGCGCTGAATAACGGATATCCCGTGTATGGAGCTCCGGCCAGAGTGAACTCCATGTTCGCTATGGCGAGGTCGGCATGGCGGAGGTCATCCCTGATGTCTGAAAAATACTCTGAAAAGTCGAAGCTTCCATCCTCTCTGCGTGTGTTTTCTATCTGTGCCTGATGCAGCATCACATCTCCAATGAAAGATATGGTGAGCGTGTCGAAGCGCCTGTGTGCGGGGCAGGATTCCATGGCTGTCCGCAGGAGCGTCCTGTCATCGACCTGTCCCGCGGCATTCAGGCTGTGGAGCAGGGCCGGGAGGATGGCCAGGGCTATGATGAAGCTACTTTTTCTCATCTGATGATTTTGCCTGAGGCTTGACGTGTATCTCGTACAGGGTTACATTCTCTATGTTCAGCCGGATTTTCAGCCAGTTTGTCAGCCTGGCGTTCTGCTCTTCATCGAGCGGTTCGGAAGTCTTGACCACGGCCAGCAGACCGTCATGTCTGGAGAAATTGCCTGACGTGACCTCTGCTCCCCGTGCCACGAACAGTGAAACTATTGACGGATATTGATTTACGGCTTCCCTGGTGATTTGTTCAAATGGTATTTCGCTGGAATGCAGCATTTTCAGTTCATCTTCCAGTTTCTTGATTTCAGCTTCTCTGCGCGTGATCTCGCTGTCAGTCCTCTCGTAAATGCCTTTCAGTATCTCGCCATCATTGGTGCCCTCTCCCAGTGCATGCTCCTTTATGATCACCTGTTCCGGTTTCAGCCCGAACTCTTTCGCCGATTCCAGGAAATTGTTTTTTTCAGACGCGGACAGCGGTTCGCCCGTGAAATAAACCTCCACCTTGGAGCCGTTCCTGTGCTCTGTTTTGTAGTCCATTATGTATCCTGAGTACAGGTTCTTGTTTGTGTTGATGAATTCAGCCACAGTCTCGTTGAATGTATTCTCGCGGATCATTACGATGGCGGACCAGATGCTCGGCACTATCACTATCACTGTGACTATGGTTATAAGCCGTCTGGCACGTTTGCCTGACTTCTCGTCTTTGTACTCATGTTGCTCGAACTTCATGTACTTGACCGTCAGGTACGTAGCCAGAATGATGAATATGCAGTTTATCGTGAACAGGTACAGCGCACCTATGAAGTACATCAGATTTCCGTTTGCCAGTCCGAAGCCTGCTGTGCAGAGCGGAGGCATGAGGGCAGTGGCTATCGCCACCCCGGAGAAAACTGTGCCTTTCTCTTTTCTGCTTAGCTCGAATATCCCTGCAAATCCTCCGAAAAGGGCGATGAGCACATCATATATCGTGGGATTGGTCCTGGCAAGCAGTTCAGTAGGATTTGAAAGGTTCAGAGGTGTGATCAGAAAGTACAGCAACGATGCCACGAGGCTTATCACCATCATCACCAGGATATTTTTCAGGGAAGATTTCAAAAGCCCGGTATCGTTGATGCCCAGTCCCAGTCCAATTCCGAAAATAGGCCCCAGCAGCGGAGAAATAAGCATCGCGCCTATGATTACGGGTATGGAGTTCACATTCAGCCCCACAGATGCTATCACGATGGAAAAGACGAGAATCCATACGTTGGGACCCCTGAAGTAAATGCTGTTCCTGATATTCGCCTCAGCGGCCGCTGTATCTATGTGGTCCGCCAGGCTGGCTATGGAGCCTGCCTGGTTTTTCAAATTTTTCCAGAAAGACATTTTTTTTAAATATGGCTGTTTGTCAGCCAAATATAATCACTTTTATTTTGAGCAGGAGCAATAAATGGTTAAATTTGCAAGAATACGCTAATATTAATTGATAATGAAGACCAATACGTTCAGGACAGCAGTCATCATCTCAGCTGTATCTATGCTGCTGCCGCTTGCCGGCTGCGACATGTTCCGCTCCCTTGCAGGCAGGCCTACGGCAGAGGAGGTGGAGCTGATGCGTATAGAAAAACTCAAGGCAGAAGAAGCTGTGAGACGGCACAGGGTGGATTCTCTCGCCAGGCTGCAAGCAGAAATGGAAGACTCTCTTGCCATCATGGACTCTCTGTCCCAGATTCAAGGCACGATATTGAATCCATCTGAAATGGGAGGGCTTTTCACCACCAGGCTCGACTCCAGATATTATATTGTAGTCGGCTCTTTCCGGAGCCGCCACAATGCCGAATCCTTGTTCTCTGAAGTCAGCGCCAATGGCTACCATCCGATATTGATTAATTTCCGTAACGGCTTCAATTCCATAGCAGTATCTCCTTCGGACAGTCTCCGTGAGGCTTTCCGTGCATTGAAGACAGTGAAAGCGGAGCCATTCTGTCCTGATGATGTCTGGATTTTGGTCAATGAGTAAAACATTATGTTCAGCATGAATCGTTTGACAGCCGCCGTGGCCGCAGTCTTGGCCAGCGTCTCATCTTATGCGCAGTATCAGAATGTTTCTGATGCATATTCAGATTTGTACGACAGCGAGACTGTCGCATCTTTCAAACGCCATGTTTCGTTTGTCACCGCCGCGCAGCTGGAGGGGCGTAAAGCCGGCTCGGAGGGTGAGAAAGCCGTGGCAGAGTATGTCTATGGCACTCTCAAGGACTATGGCGTAGATATGCTTACTCCTGCGGACGGGGAGGTCTTCGGCATTGCGCGTGAGCCTGGGGACACCCTGGCTTCGCGCAACGTATATGGTTTTATTCAGGGATATGACAGGAATCTCAGCAATCATTATATCGTAGTCGGGGCCAGAATGGACAATCTTGGCACGAACGTGATGACTGTGGACGGGAAGGAAGTCACCCAGATATACACCGGGGCGAACGGAAATGCTTCAGGAGTCGCCATGATGCTGGAGCTTGCCAGGCTGGTTTCCACAAATTCTCTTCTGTTCCGCCGGTCTGTGATTTTCATAGGGTTTGGGGCTTCTTCTGAAACATATGCCGGTGCATGGTATTTCCTGAACAGGTCATTCAAGGATGCGGGCCTCATCGATGCTATGGTCAACCTGGACATGGTAGGCGCCGGGCAGGGGGGCTTCTATGCATATACCGCATCGAATTCAGATTTGAATTCTCTGCTGGCCTCATTGTCGGGCCAGCTGCATCCTATATATCCTGAACTCAGGTCTGACGAACAGTATCCATCTGACCACAGGGCATTCTATGCCAGCGAGATTCCGGCAGTGCATTTCACTACAGGCAGATATACCGAGCACAATACTCCGAGGGACACGGAAGCCATCCTCGATTATGGCATGATGGAGAGAGAGCTCGAGTATATTTACAATTTCATCCTGGAACTTGCCAACACTGACCGTGATATCACTTTCAGGGATGAGCCTGTCCCGGAAAAGAAATCAGGCCATGAAGATGTGATTCCGTATTATGACTGTGACCAGAGGCCAATGTTCCTGAACAGTCCGGATCCCCGGCAGTTCATGGAGAAGTGGGTTTATCAGTATCTCAGGTATCCGGAGGACGCTGTGATGAACGGCATCCAAGGCACTGTGCAGGTGAATTTCATCATAGATAAAGACGGAAAAGTCAGGGATGTCACTATCGCCAAAAGTGTGGACCCGCTGCTGGACAACGAGGCTCTGAGAGTCGTCAGCGCATCTCCTAAATGGCGTCCAGGGAGGCTTAGAGGCGAGAAAGTGGCTGTGTCGATGACCATCCCGGTGGAGTTCAGGCTGGAGAAAAAGACTGAAAGAAGAAAATTCGGTATCAATGGCCGTTAAGTAATATTATATTTGCACAAAATTTCTGGATATGGAATACGATTTTAGAAAAATAGAAAAAAAATGGCAGGCTTACTGGGCCTCGCATCATACTTTCCAGGTGGTTGAAGACGAGTCTAAACCTAAGTTCTATGTGCTGGACATGTTCCCTTATCCATCAGGGGCAGGACTGCATGTAGGACATCCTCTCGGGTATATCGCCAGCGACATATACAGCAGATACAAGAGGCTGTGCGGTTTCAATGTCCTCCATCCGATGGGCTATGATGCTTTCGGGCTTCCGGCAGAGCAGTACGCTATACAGACTGGGCAGCATCCTGCCGTCACTACAGCCAAGAATATCGGCAGATACAGGGAGCAGCTGGACAGGATCGGCTTTTCGTTTGACTGGTCACGTGAAGTCAGGACCTGCGATCCGGCTTATTACAAATGGACGCAGTGGGCATTCCTGAAGATGTTCGGCTCATATTACGACAATGACAGGCAGGCGGCCAGGCCTATTTCAGAACTGGTGGAGGCTTTCGAAAAGAATGGAACAGAAGGCGTGAATGCAGCCTGTGGAGAAGAGATGCATTTTTCTGCCTCTAAATGGAATTCCATGTCCGAGAAAGAAAAGTCAGATGTCCTGATGAACTGGCGTATAGCCTACCAGGGAGTCACTGCCGTGAACTGGTGCCCTAAGCTTGGCACAGTGCTGGCGAATGACGAAGTGAAAGAAGGCTATTCAGTCAGGGGAGGCTATCCGGTAGAACAGAAGAAAATGACACAGTGGCAGCTGAGGGTTTCTGCCTATGCAGGCAGGCTGCTGGATGATCTGGAGGACCTTGAGTGGACAGATTCTCTGAAAGACATGCAGAGGAACTGGATAGGACGATCTCAAGGTGCCGAGATAGTTTTCAAGGCATATAATGGAGACCGGGAGTATGACATCACCATATTCACAACCAGGGCTGACACGGTCTTCGGAGTGACTTTCATGGTTCTGGCCCCGGAAAGCGACTGGGTTGAAAAGCTCACATCGTCAGGGCAGAAGGCTGCTGTGGAAGAGTATCTCGCCATGGCCAAGAAGAAAACCGAAAGGGAAAGAATCGCAGAGACCAGGAAAGTGACAGGAGTGTTTTCAGGCTCTTATGCAGTGAATCCGCTTACAGGCGAAAAAGTGCCTGTCTGGATTTCCGAATATGTCCTGGCTGGGTATGGAACAGGAGCCATCATGGCTGTGCCTGCCCATGACAGCAGAGACTATGCTTTTGCCAAGACATTCAATCTGCCTGTCATACCGCTGATAGAGGGCTGCGATGTCAGCGAAAGCAGCTTCGACGCCAAAGACGGCATCATGTGCAACTCAGGATTCCTGAACGGCATGACAGTGAAAGAAGCGATACCGGCAGCCATCGAGTATGTCGAAAAGAACGGGCTGGGACACAGAAAAGTAAATTACAGGCTCAGGGATGCGATATTTTCACGCCAGAGATATTGGGGAGAGCCTTTCCCGATATATTTCAAAGACGGCATAGCTGCTCCTATGCCGGAAGACAAGCTTCCTCTGGAACTGCCGGAGGTGGATAAATATCTGCCTACAGAGACTGGCGAGCCGCCTCTTGGACGGGCTGAAAACTGGACTTTCGACGGCTGGCCGATCGAGAAGAGCACTATGCCGGGCTTTGCTGGCAGCAGCGCGTATTATCTGCGCTATATGGACCCTCACAACGACAGCGCCCTGGTCGGCAAAAAGGCAGACGAGTACTGGAGGAATGTGGACCTCTATGTCGGAGGTACAGAGCATGCCACAGGCCATTTGATTTATTCACGTTTCTGGAACAAATTCCTGTATGACCTCGGATATGTCTGCGAGAAGGAGCCGTTCAAAAAACTGATAAACCAGGGAATGATACAGGGACGCTCGAATTTTGTATACAGGATCATAAACACGAACACCTTCGTGTCATGCGGGCTGAAAGACCAGTATGAAACTACAGAGATCCATGTAGACGTGAATATAGTTCATAATGACAGGCTCGACATCGAAGCATTCAAAAAATGGATGCCTGACTATGCAGACGCTGAATTTATCCTTGAAAATGGAGAATACATCTGCGGCTATGCCATAGAGAAGATGAGCAAATCCATGTTCAATGTTGTGAATCCGGACATGATATGCGACACTTACGGGGCAGATACACTCAGGCTGTACGAGATGTTCCTCGGCCCTGTCGAGCAGTCCAAGCCATGGGATACCAAGGGCATCGACGGAGTGAACAGATTCCTCAAGCGATTCTGGAGGCTTTTCTACGACAGGGAGAAATTTATTGTGACAGACGAGAAAGCTTCTCCGGCGGAACTCAAGACTCTCCACAAGCTGATAGCCAAGGAACAGGCTGACATTGAAAGTTTTTCATACAATACCACTGTCAGTGCGTTCATGATAGCCATCAACGAGCTTTATGAGCTCAAATGCAGCAAACGCGAGATTCTGGAGCCGCTTGTAATATTGCTTTCGCCGTTTGCCCCGCATATTTGCGAAGAACTCTGGGAGGCTCTCGGACACAGCGAAAGCATAACATTCGCCAGCTTCCCTGAATATGTCGAAGCATATACCGTTGAGGATACCTGTACATACGCCGTCTCGTTCAACGGCAAGACCAGGTTTACTGTCGATCTGCCTAAGGCAATGCCTAAAGATGAAGTAGAGGCCAATGTCAGAGCCCACGCGATGACTGCAAAGTATACCGGCGATGCCAATATCGTCAAGGTCATAGTAGTTCCCGGGAAGATAGTCAATATCGTAATTAAATGATTTATCTGAAATAATATATGATCACTGCTAAGCGAGTCTTGTACGTAATCTGGGATTACATCATAGTCACAGTCGGCACATTGTTGTATTGTATGGGGTGGACATCTTTTCTGATTCCTAACGGGATAGCCAGCGGAGGAGGGACCGGACTGTGCACCATCGTATATTTCGCTACAGGCATCCCTGTATCTTATTCCTTCTTTGTTCTCAACGCCATCCTGCTGATAGCCGGCTTTCTGGCTTTGGGCAAAGGCTTTGGGTTCAAGACTATTTATGTGATACTGCTTTCCACCGTGCTGTTCAAAATATTGCCTGAATATGAATGCCTCGTGGCGCATTTTGATGAAAGGCTTGTGGTGGCGGTAGTCGGAGGCATAGTGGAAGCTGTCGGCATCGGCATCGTCTTGCTCCGTGGAGGCAGCTCAGGGGGGACAGACATAGCGGCAATGGTGATAAACAAATACTGGCCGGTGTCTCCTGGAAAAGTATATCTCTATTCAGACCTTTTCATCATAGCATCCGTGCTCCTGATTCCCGGTAAAACCGTAGAGGACATGATTTATGGTTATGCGACCATGGTTACATTCTCGTTTATGATTGACGCCATTCTGCTGGGACGCAAATCGTCTGTGCAGATACTTGTGTTTTCAAACAAATACGATGAAGTGGCTGATTATATCATCAAGAACATGGACCGCGGCGTGACTGCCATTTATGCACAGGGCTGGTTTTCCAAACAGGACAGCAAAGTGCTGCTGATAGTGGCATACAAGACTCAGCTTCATCAGATAGTGTCTGCTGTCAAGCGGATAGATCCCAAAGCCTTCGTGTCTGTCTCCACAGCCACAAGTGTATACGGTGAAGGTTTTGAAGAAATTAAAACGGGCCTGAAATTGAAGAGCGAAAAGGACGGGAAAAATGCTTGAACTTAAAAAATCGCCCTGGATTTTTGTGAAGGAATATGGGCTGACCACGCTCGGGATGCTCTGCTATGTTCTCGGATGGTCCATATTCCTGCTTCCGAACAATCTCGTCGGAGGCGGGGTTTCTGGAATT
This sequence comes from uncultured Bacteroidales bacterium, assembly GCA_949289565.1. Lineage (GTDB taxonomy): Bacteria > Bacteroidota > Bacteroidia > Bacteroidales > UBA932 > Cryptobacteroides. The sequence goes on along the minus strand of CASEOO010000046.1, from coordinate 32,726 downwards.
TCCGCTATTGTATACTATGCTCTCGGGCTTCCGATGGGCTATACATACTTCGTAATCAACCTCATCCTTCTGCTCATAGGGTTCAAGGTCATGGGCGGAGGCTTTGGAGGCAAGACTGTATATGCCATAGTCATCACTTCCATCATGCTGAATGTCATACCTCCGCTTATTCCGGAATATATATCGCAAGCTCTTGCAGTATCGAATGGAAAGATGCTCAGCACAATCATAGGCGGAGTCATGACCGGGGTGGGAATAGCCATGGCTATCTCGCAGGGCGGCAGTTCTGGCGGTACGGATATCATAGCGCTGATAGTGGCTAAATACAGAAACGTATCTCCAGGGAAGCTTATACTTCTGATGGACGTCATCATCATACTTTCATCTATGTTTGTGCCGTCATATTATGTAGGTACGGACACAGTCATACCATTTGCCGAAAAGCTCGCGAACTCTATATATGGCTTGATATTCATTACCGTGAACGGATATGCGATAGATATGTTCCTTTCGGGTACAAAGCAGTCTGTACAGGTCTTCATATTCTCTAAGAAATATGCTGAAATAGCAGATGCCGTCACACATGGACTGCACAGGGGCGTGACCCATATCAGTGCCGAGGGATGGTATACGAAGTCTGAAAGCAATATCCTGATGATTCTGGCGAGGAAGACGGACCTGAATCCTTTGCTCAGATATGTGAAGATGATAGATCCGGAAGCTTTCATTTCGGTGTCGAATGTGATGGGAGTATATGGCCAGGGGTTCGATGTGCTGAAAGGAACAGGCAATAAAAAAAAGAAAAACGCTTGATTCCGTAAGAGTAAAAAACAGAAAAAATCACAAAAAACAAGAAAAATCTTTCTTTAAAAACGAAAATCATCTGCCCGGCAACCCTTTGATGCATTTCCATAGGTAGGTTATTTTATAATTTTGCCATTGCTTAAACTGGTAAATCAAATATTAAATAACTGAACTATGAAAATCATTATTCATTGTATGCTGGTCGAAATGACCGTCATATTGTTTCTTTTCTATTCCGCTCTTTTTCTGGCGCGGGCCGTTTCCAGACTCCAGGCTGCAGGAAACATCCGTAATTTATGGTTTTCTCCGGCCAGAACAGTGAAGCGCCCCAGGGAAGTCGACGAGCGTATGAGCGAAACGCTGGAAAATATTTACATCAGGATGGAGGATTATTTCAGAAAAAGCAAGCCATATCTGGACAGCGGCCTTTCAGTGGATGCAGTGGCGAGACACCTCTATACCAATAAAGCATATATATCGAAGGCTGTGAAGCTGTATTCCGGCCTGAATTTCTGCCAGTATGTAAACCGCTACAGGGTGAGTTATTCTATGTCATTGTTTTCAAGCAGGCCTGAACTGCATTTAATAGAGATGGCTCAGCTGTCCGGATTCAATTCTGTAACATCTCTTACGATATCGTTCAGGTCATTCATGAACGAGAGTGCCGGAGACTGGTGCCGCAGGTACAGGCGCGAACAGCTGGAGGAGAAAATGAAGTAGTTTTGTTCGGTACTGTATTTTTACTATTTTTGCCCCGTTAGAATCTACCGGAAAATTATGGCAGACGAGAAAATTATCTTTTCAATGAACGGGGTGGGAAAGATCCTGCCTCATAACAACAAAGTGATCCTGAAAGACATATATCTGTCTTTCTTTTACGGAGCCAAGATAGGCATTATAGGTCTGAACGGCTCAGGAAAATCCACATTGCTGAAAATTATAGCAGGAGTGGAGAAATCTTATCAGGGAGAGGTCGTATGGGCTCCTGGCTATTCTGTCGGATATTTGGAGCAGGAACCTCAGATGGACCCTGAAAAGACTGTGCTGGAAGTGGTGCAGGAGGGTGTGCAGGAAGTTATGGACCTGCTGAAAGAGTATGAAGAGGTGAACATGAAGTTCGCAGAGCCGATGTCTGATGATGAGATGTCTGCTCTTATAGAACGACAGGGAGAACTGACAGAGAAAATAGAACATTGCGGAGGATGGGAAATTGATTCCAAACTTGAAAGGGCTATGGATGCACTCCAGTGCCCGCCTCCTGATGCATTGGTAGCTAATCTGAGCGGCGGGGAGCGCAGAAGAGTGGCTTTGTGCCGGCTTTTGCTCCGTCAGCCTGACGTGCTGCTCCTGGATGAGCCGACGAACCACCTCGATACTGAAAGTATACAGTGGCTTGAAGCGCACTTGCACCAGTACAAGGGGACTGTCATAGCTGTTACACACGACCGCTACTTCCTGGACAATGTGGCCGGCTGGATATTGGAACTTGACAGGGGCGAGGGAATTCCGTGGAAAGGGAATTATTCTTCCTGGCTTGACCAGAAAGCCAAGAGGCTGGAGATGGAAGAAAAGCAGGAAAGCAAACGCCGCAAAACCCTGGAACGAGAGCTTGAATGGGTAAGGATGGCCCCTAAGGCACGGCAGGCCAAATCAAAGGCCAGGCTCGGCGCCTATGAGAAACTGGCAGGACAGGATGCCAAAGAGAAAGAGGCTTCTCTGGAAATATTCATCCCTAACGGACCGAGGCTTGGCAACAAGGTCATCAATTTTCATGATGTTTCGAAAAGCTATGGCGACAAGCTTCTGTTCGAACATCTGGATTTCGTGCTTCCGCCTGCCGGCATTGTAGGTGTCATAGGTCCTAACGGAGCAGGAAAGACGACGCTTTTCAGGCTGATTATGGGATATGAAAAGCCTGATTCTGGAACTGTTGAGATCGGTGAAACAGTTAAAATTGCCTACGTGGACCAGCAGCACAAAAGCATAGATCCTGAAAAGACGGTATATCAGACTATTGCAGGGGATTCTGATTTTGTCAAGCTTGGAAAGAGGGAAGTGAATGCCAGAGCTTATGTATCCAGGTTCAATTTTTCCGGGGCAGACCAGGAGAAGCTTTGCGGAGTGCTTTCAGGCGGTGAAAGGAACAGGCTGCATCTGGCCCTGACACTCAAGGACGAAGGAAATGTCCTGCTTCTGGACGAGCCGACGAATGATGTGGATGTGAATACGATACGTGCTCTGGAGGAGGGCTTGGAGAATTTCGCCGGATGTGCTGTCGTAGTTTCCCACGACAGATGGTTTCTCGACAGAATCGCGACCCATATACTGGCTTTTGAAGGGGATTCGCAAGTTTATTTCTTCGAGGGCTCATATTCAGAATATGAGGAGAACAAGAAAATGCGTCTGGGCAACGACACCCCGCACCGTTTCAAGTACAAGAAACTCATGGAATAATCCTTTTTATATTCTGAATTCAACAATATGAAGAGAGGGTGGGTCAAAAGTCACGAAGTGACCGCGACTGGAAGGAGCGAGATCCCCCTAATAGGGGGTGCAGGGGGTTAAGATGGGGCCAGTCTTTCGAAGAAAGACATTTGAGGGTGACCAAAATTCCCTTTTTGGTCACCCTCAAACGTCTTTTCTTAATGGCCAGAGGCATCAGAAATTGAAATATCTAGCGGCATTGTTGTACGAAATATCCTTCACTACCTGATGGATAAACGCCATCTCGCTCTTAGGCAGCTTGCCTTTTTCCAAATCCTCTCCGATGACACTGCAGAGTATCCTGCGGAAATATTCGTGCCGAGGATATGAGAGGAAGCTTCGTGAATCTGTAAGCATGCCTACGAATCTGGTGAAGAGCCCCAGCGCTGACAATGCATTCATCTGCTTGCGCATGCCGTCCTCCTGATCCAGGAACCACCATCCTGAGCCCAGCTGCATCTTTCCAGGTACGGACCCGTCATTGAAAGTATAGGCCATGGTGGCAAGCACTTCATTGTCTTTAGGGTTCAGGTTGTACAGAATGGTCTTGGCGAGCTTGTCCTCCATAGCGAGCTTGTTGAGGAACTTGTGTCCTGCGGCGGCGCACTGGACATCATGGATGGCATCATATCCTGTATCAGGGCCGAGGATATTGTACATGCGTGTGTTGTTGTCCCTTATGGCACCGATATGGAACTGCTGGGCCCAGCCAGTCTCCCAGTCCATTCTGGCAAAATCCAGAAGCATTGCACTCCTGAATTTCAGAACCTCTTTTTCTGTCAGCATTTCTCCTGCGAGGCCTTTTCTGAAGATGGCATCTATTTCTTCTATTTCAAAGTCTTCTGCATAGAATGTCTCCAGGCCGTGGTCGGAAAGACGGCATCCCATGGACTCGAAAAATTCATGTCTTTTCTTCAGCGCATCGAGCAAGTCCTGATATCCTGTAATCTGCACGCCGCTCACATCTGCAAGTTTCCCGATATAGTCCGCGTAGCCAGGTTTCTCTATGGCCATAGCCTTGTCCGGCCTCCATGCAGGAAGCACTTTCACGCCGAAAGGATGCTCCGCAATGTGCTTGTGGTATTCCAGAGAGTCCACAGGGTCGTCTGTAGTGCATACCACTTTTACATTGAACATTTTCATCAGCTCCTGCCCCCTGTATTCAGGAGACTGCAGCTTTTCTGTGCAGGTGTCGTATATTTGCCTGGCCGTCTGGGGATTCAGCGGCTCATACACTCCGAACACGCGTGCCAGCTCCAGATGAGTCCAGTGGTAGAGAGGATTTCTCATTGTGTAAGGTACAGTTTCAGCCCATTTTTCAAATTTCTCATAGCAGCTCCTGTTGCCTGTGATGAACTCTTCAGGCACGCCGTTGCCTCTCATGGCTCTCCATTTATAATGGTCTCCGCCCAGCCATACTTCCGTGATGTCGTGGAACTGGTGGTTTTCAGCAATCATTTTCGGAACGAGATGGCAGTGGTAGTCGATAATCGGCATCTTCTCTGCGCTTTCGTGGTACAGCTCCCTGGCATAATCGTTTGTGAGCATGAAGTCGTCATTGATGAACTTCTTGTCCATAAGCCCTTCAATGTTCTCTTTTACTTTTGAGAAAATTTTATCCATTTTATTATGTACAATTATTGGTTATTGTCATTCCTTGTCTGCAAATATCGTCTGAATCGGAATCTGCAGTTATTAAAATTATTCAAATTTCTGGCAAAATTTGACAATTGTATGGCAAATATAAGAAAAAGCCCGTGAACGAACACGGAAAAACATTACATTTGCTGGTGTCCATTAAAAAATAAATATAGCTAATTTATAACAGACAAAATATAGCATTATGGAAAGATTGAACAGAACATCTGCTGCTCAGGCTGTAAAATATCCTGAGAAAATCATTCAGTTCGGGGAAGGGAACTTCCTCAGGGCATTTGTAGACTGGATAGTATGGAAAACGAACAAAGCTTCAGAATTCAATGCCGGGGTCGTGGTCGTGCAGCCTATCGACAGGGGAATGGTCGATGTCCTCAATGAGCAGGACGGCCTCTATCATTTGAACCTTCAGGGCATCGACAAGGGCCAGCCGGTGGATTCTCTGGACATGATAGATGTGATTACTCGTGGAATCAATCCATACAGAGATTTTGACGATTATATAGCTCTGGCAGAAAACCCTGAAATACGTTTTGTAATATCGAACACCACAGAGGCCGGTATCGCCTTTGATCCGTCCTGCAGGCTCGAAGACCGTCCTGCATCTTCATATCCGGGCAAGCTCACCCAGCTCCTGTACAGAAGATACCGGCATTTCAACGGCGACAAGTCGAAGGGCCTCATTATTTTCCCTTGCGAACTTATCTTTCTGAACGGCAAGGAACTGAATAAATGCATACATCAATACATGGAGTTGTGGAATCTGGGCGAAGATTTCAAGAATTGGTTCGAGACAGCATGTGGCGTATATTGCACCCTTGTCGACAGAATCGTCCCTGGATATCCGAAAGACAATATTTCCGAACTTCTCGACAGGGCTGGATTTGAAGACAAGCTCGTAGTAAAGGCCGAGATTTTCCATCTCTGGGTCATTGAAGCTCCAAAGGAGGTCGCGAAGGAATTCCCTGCAGACAAGGCCGGCCTCAATGTGCTTTTCGTCCCAAGCGAAGCCCCTTATCACGAGCGTAAAGTCACACTGCTCAACGGGCCGCACACAGTCCTTTCTCCGGTAGGCTATCTTTCAGGCCTGGACACTGTGAAGGAATGTGTCGAAGACCCTCTCATCGGCAAGTTCGTCAGAAAGGTGATGTACGACGAGCTTATCGAGACCCTGGACCTTCCGATGGACGAACTCAAGCAGTTCGCTGACGCTGTCATAGAGCGTTTCGTGAATCCGTATGTGAAGCATTTCGTGACCAGCATCATGCTGAATTCATTCCCTAAATACAAAACAAGGGATCTTCCTGGCCTCAAGACATATCTGAAACGGAAAGGAGTTCTTCCTCAGGGCCTGGTGCTCGGACTTGCAGGCATCATTACATATTATAAAGGTGGAAAACGAGGCGATGTGGAAATTGTCCCTGCTGACGATGCATCCATCATAAAGCTTCTGAAAGACCTCTGGGCATCAGGAGATGTATCTAAGGTGGCTGAAGGAGTGCTCGGCGCTGAATTCATCTGGGGCGAAGATCTGAATGCCGTGCCGGGGCTGGCGCAGATGCTTGCCGAGAAGCTGGCTCTTATCCAGGCTGAAGGTATGCGCAAGGCAGTGGAATCTGTAGTTCTTTAGAAGATTATGTCCGCGATTCTTAAAATAAATCAGGCAGACAATGTCGCCGTAGCTGTCACGAATGTGGCGGCAGGCGACATCTGCCATGTAGAGGGCAGGGAAATCACAGCTTCCTCCGATATTCCCGCCGGCCACAAAATGGCTCTGCAAGCGCTCCAGGCAGGTGAAAATGTCATCAAGTACGGCTATCCTATAGGCCATCTTCTCGAAGATGTGCCTGAAGGAGGGCTTATTGACCACAGAGTGCTCAAGACGAACCTCGAAGGCGTGCTGGACTATAAATATGAGCCTATTCAGACGAAGATAGAAAAGCCCGACGTGCATGCCACTTTCATGGGATATCGCAGGAAAGACGGCAATGCAGGCATCAGGAACGAACTCTGGGTTATTCCTACAGTAGGATGTGTGAACGGCGTGGCCGAGGCGATAGTCCGCGGCTTCCGCGAAGACGCTGGCAGCTGGCCTTCCATAGAAAGGGTGGCCGCCTTCACTCATAATTATGGATGTTCCCAGCTGGGCGATGACCATGAGAACACAAGGAAAATTCTCGCAGACATAGTCCATCATCCGAATGCCGCCGGTGTGCTGGTGGTGTCTCTTGGCTGTGAAAACAACCAGCTTCAGGCATTCAAGGAGCTTGTCGGTCCTGTGGACGAGGCCAGGGTGAAATTCATGGAATGCCAGAAAATCGAAGGCGATGAAGTCAGTTACGGTGTCGGCCTCCTGAAAGAGATTGCTGATGCATGCTCCTCAGACAAGCGGGAGCCGATTCCTGCCTCGGAACTGAAAATAGGGCTCAAATGCGGAGGCTCGGACGGCTTTTCCGGCATCACTGCCAATCCTCTGCTGGGCCGTTTCTCGGACTGGATCGTCTCCCAAGGAGGCACTACGGTTCTCACTGAAGTCCCTGAAATGTTCGGCGCCGAGACTATATTGATGGCACGGTGTGCCAATGAGGAAGTCTTCGGAAAGACTGTTCACCTGATCAACGGCTTTAAGGAATATTTCATCTCGAACCGCCAGCCTGTATATGAAAATCCGTCTCCCGGCAATAAAGCCGGCGGTATATCCACCCTTGAAGAAAAATCTCTGGGATGCACGCAGAAATCAGGCAAGTCGGCAGTCATGGATGTGCTTGAGTACGGCGGAAGGCTCAAGACCAGAGGGCTGAATCTTCTGAGTGCCCCTGGCAATGACTTGGTGGCGGCCACGGCATTGGCTGCCGCAGGCTGCCAGCTGGTGCTTTTCACAACAGGAAGGGGCACGCCGTTCGGGACTTTTGTGCCGACAGCGAAGATATCCACGAACAGCAGGATAGCCTCGCTGAAACCTGGATGGATAGATTTCAATGCGGGCGCCATCCTCGACGGGAAGCCTGTGGCGTCTGTGGATGATGAATTTATAGATTTCGTGCTTTCGGCCGCGTCCGGACAAAAAACATGCAATGAGAAGTCTTCATATTCCGAGATCGCTATTTTCAAGACAGGTGTGACCCTTTAGGTCGTGAACGGGAACGGAAAAACTGGATTTTTTCGGAATCTTGTTTGACATTCAGATTAAAATTACTATTTTTGGATGATGCTTGGGAATCATCCGGAAATAGTAATTTTGTTTAAAGCTCTGAATGCGGGCATGAAACCGGATGCATCGGCATTGGAAAGGATCTGGAAACTAATTAAACTTTAAAGTTATGAAAATAAACAGCGAAGTAAGGTATGCGGCTCATCCGCAGGATGTGAAACATTATGATACAGCGCAGCTCAGGCAGAACTATCTTATCGAGAAGGTCTTCTCTGCTGACGAAATCAATATCGTGTACACTATGCACGACCGAATGATAGCTGGCGGGGCTATGCCGGTGAAGGAAGTCCTGGAGCTCAAGCCGATCGATATCCTCCGTTCTGAATATTTCCTTGAAAGAAGGGAGATGGGAATCTTCAATGTAGGCGGCAAAGGCATCGTGAAAGCCGGAGACCAGGCTTACACCCTTGAATACAAGGAAGCTTTGTATCTGGGCAAAGGGGCCAGGAAGGTGACTTTCGAAAGCGCAGACCCTGCAAACCCTGCCAAATTCTATTTCTGCTCATCTACTGCCCATGCGTCTCACCCGGATCATCTCACTACACGCGCCGAGGCAGTTCATATGGAGCTTGGATCCCTCGAGGAGAGCAACCACCGCGTGATCAACAGGATGCTTGTGAAGGAAGTCGTTCCTACATGCCAGCTGCAGATGGGAATGACAGAGCTGAAGCCAGGCAGCACATGGAACACTATGCCGGCGCATACTCACAACCGCCGCATGGAGGTGTATTTCTATTTTGAAATTCCTGACGACCAGGCAGTATGCCACTTCATGGGAGAGCCTCAGGAAACCAGGCATATCTGGATGAAGAACGACCAGGCTGTCATCTCTCCGGAGTGGAGCATCCATTCAGCTTGCGCCACGAAGAACTATACATTCATATGGGCGATGTGCGGCGAGAATCTCGACTATGGCGACATGGATGGCTGCCAAACCACTGATCTCAAATAGTTTGCATCATATTAACACTACTTAATAAAACTAAAATTTATGGTTAATTTTTCACTCGAAGGTAAGGTGGCTCTCGTAACAGGCGCTTCTTACGGAATCGGATTTGCCTTGGCAACTGCATTTGCCGAGGCAGGAGCAAAAATTGCTTTCAACGACATCAAGCAAGAACTTGTTGACAAGGGAATTGCTTCTTATAAAGAGAAAGGCATCGATGCCAAGGGGTATGTTTGCGATGTGACCAAGGAAGACCAGGTTCAGGAACTCGTGGCCAAAATCGAGAAAGACCTCGGCCCTATCAACATTCTCGTGAACAATGCCGGCATCATCAAGCGTATCCCTATGATCGAGATGAAGGCAGAGGAGTTCCGCCAGGTCATCGACATCGACCTGAACGGTCCGTTCATCGTTTCCAAGGCAGTCATTCCTTCAATGATCAAGAATGGCGGCGGAAAGATTATCAACATTTGCTCGATGATGTCAGAGCTCGGACGTGAGACTGTTTCTGCATATGCGGCTGCCAAGGGCGGCCTGAAGATGCTGACCAGAAACATCGCTTCAGAGTATGGCGAGTACAACATCCAGTGCAACGGTATCGGGCCGGGCTACATCGCCACTCCGCAGACAGCTCCTCTCCGCGAGCGTCAGGCAGACGGCTCCCGTCATCCGTTCGATGCATTCATCGTTGCGAAGACTCCTGCCGCACGCTGGGGAAATGCAGAAGACCTTCAGGGACCTGCAGTCTTCCTCGCGTCATCCGCTTCAGACTTCGTGAACGGACATATCCTCTATGTTGACGGCGGTATCCTCGCTTATATCGGAAAACAGCCTCAGTAATGGATATGAAACGTATATTTGCTATTGCAGCTGCCTCAATGGCAGCTGCACTTATGATTTCCTGCGGACAGCAGGATATGAAAGTGGCTGTAAAAAACTCTTCTGAGCTTGACCGTGCAGCCGAGACTATTGAGCTTGATTTCGGGAACGTTGTGGCTTCGCATCCTGAGATCACTGCAGACAACGTGGTGGTGACTGACGCCGCCGGAGTCCAGATTCCTTCTCAGGTGTATACAGAGGATTACGGCATGGTGAAACTCATATTCCAGGCTTCTGTGCCTGCGGGCGAGACTGTGGAATACACGGTGAAAGCCGGAGAACGCGAGGCATACGACACCCTGGTCTTCAGCCGCTATGTGCCTGAGAGGCTTGACGACTATGCTTATGAGAACAACCGCATCGCTGGCCGCGTATATGGCCCTGCGCTTTCTGATCCGCGTACTCTCGGTCCTGATATCTGGCTGAAAAGGGTGGAGTCTCTCGTTGTGGACAAGAGATACGAGCTGAATGACTATCATCATGATCATGGCGACGGCATGGACTGCTACAAGGTGGCCAACACTCTTGGCGGCGGCGCTCTGGCCCCGTATGCCGATGACAAGATAGTTCTCGGCGACAACTACGAGACTTATACCCGCATCTGCAACGGCCCTATCCGCACAAAAGTGCTCTTCACTTACAAGCCGTTCAAGGTGGACGGAAACACTGTCACTCTCAAGAGGGAACTTACGGTGGATGCCAATACGAACTTCATCAAGATTTCCAACTGGTTCAATGCTCCGGTGGAAGAGCTTCCTGTAGTTCTCGGCGCAGTCCTTCATGATGTCCTGGACAGGGAAGACGGCGAATATTATATCGCATTTACTGAAAAAGCTTCCGACAGCGCCGATCCTGATGCAGACGGAAATATTTCCGTAGGCCTCGTGGTGGATGCACAGGAAGAGAATGTAGAGGCTGGCACTATGGACGGGCATGCTGTGCTGAAGTACAACATCACTCCTGGCAAGCGTGCCGATGTCTGGACAGGTTCTGGCTGGAGCAAGGGAGGCATAGAATCTCCGGAGGCTTGGAACCAGATCGTGAAAGATTTCGCTTATGCCCAGGCTCATCCGCTTGAAGTCACAGTGAAGTAGCTTGTTTCTGAACTATAACCTATTACATAAGATGGTGGCCCGGAAGGTATTCTTCTGAGCCGCCTTTTTTTCATGTTCGCTGACCGGTATGGCCTGAAGACAAGCCTGTTGATGATTAATCATTCTTTTATGATAAAAAATCCACAGGACAGCAGGCTCATATTGCTATTTTTGCATTGAACCAAAACCATGTAATTATGATAGCCGGCATAGAAAAACTCTGCACTAAGACTATGTTGCCTCTGGCGGCCGCTGTCTTGCTGACCGGATGTTCATTATCAGGAAGCGGCACTGCGGAATTCGACAGCCTGTATGAAAATCTTCCTTTCGAAATGGAGAAGATTTCGCGTCCTGTCATACCTGGCCGCGAAGTGAATATTGTAGATTTCGGCGGTGTCGGGGACGGAATAGCGTTGAATACCGAAGCTTTCCGGTCTGCCATTGACCATCTTTCCTCTGCAGGCGGCGGTCATCTGATAGTGCCGGAAGGCATCTGGCTGACTGGGCCTATTACTCTCAAGGACAACATAGACCTCCATGTCACTCCGAATGCGGTGATTCTATTTTCTCCAGACAGAGACCTTTATCCTATCGTAGAGACTGTTTTCGAAGGTCTTGACACGAAGAGATGCCTGGCTCCTGTGAACGCTGACGGGGCGAAGAATATCTCCATCACAGGAGGAGGGACGATAGACGGTTCAGGAGATTCCTGGCGCCAGGTCAAGAGATCGAAAATGACTGATTCGCAGTGGAAAGAGCTGCTGGCTTCAGGAGGTTTCACTGACAAGAAAGGCACGATATGGTATCCGGACTCCAGTTCATGGCGAGGTTCTATAGTGAGCGATGCATTCAATGTCCCGCAGGGACTGGAAACTGAAGAGGAGTGGGAATCTGTGAAAACTTATCTCCGCCCTGTGCTGATAGGCCTGAAGGAATGTGAGAACGTATTGCTCGAAGACGTGCTGTTCCAGAATTCACCATGCTGGAATATTCATCCTCTGATGTGCAAGAATGTGATTATAAACAATATCACAGTCCGGAATCCATGGTATTCCCAGAACGGTGACGGAATAGACATAGATTCATGCGAAGATGTCATACTCGTGAATTCCTCTTTCGACGTCGGCGACGATGCGATATGCATCAAGTCCGGGAAAGATGAAGACGGGCGCAGGCGTGCCAGGCCATGCCGGAATCTCATAGTTGAGAATTGCGTGGTATTCCATGGCCATGGCGGATTCGTAGTGGGAAGTGAAATGTCCGGTGGAGTCGAGAATATTTCCGTCAGGAACTGCAGCTTCCTCGGCACTGACGTGGGGCTCCGTTTCAAAAGCTGCAGAGGACGCGGCGGGGTGGTCAGGAATATCTTCATAGAGAATATAGTCATGACAGACATCCCTGCAGAGCCGCTTCTCTTTGATCTTCACTATGGCGGAAAATCTGCATTGGAGGCGGCGGAGGACGGACAGTCCTCAGTTTACGACATAGAGTTTGTCCCGGCAGACGAGACTACTCCGGAATTCAGGGAAATCTATATAAAGGATATCATCTGCAATGGTGCGGGACGGGCCATGTATTTCAACGGCATCCCTGAGAAGAATATTTCAGGCATCAGTGTCGAGAACTGCCATATAGTCGCAGAAAAAGGGGCGGATATACGTTATTCTGACAGGGTGCATCTGAAAAATGTGAATATAAAGCAGTCCCAGGGCCGGGGCTATGTCGTGGCGAACTGCAAGAATGTATCTCTTGAGGGCTGTTCCGATGCTGAGGGACCTGCCACAGAAATTTTCCAGTATAATAATGAAAATGTTTCATTGAAATGAACCGTTATATTGCGTTGACCATGTTCGTTTTCCTGACTCTCGGCATTGCCGCCTGGGGCCAGGGGAACGGGCAGAAAATCACTCTCAGGCTGATGGGTGACTCTACAATGGCTGACAAGGACTTGTCCAAGGAAAATCCGGAGAGAGGCTGGGGGCAGAGGCTTCCGTCTCATCTGGACACCATGGTGACGGTGTGCAACTATGCGCAGAATGGCCGCAGCACAAAAAGTTTTATAGACAGGGGGCTCTGGGACCAGGTGAAGAAAGACCTGAAGCCTGGCGATTATCTTTTCATACAGTTCGGCCACAACGATTCGAAAGCGGACGACCCTGCCAGATATGCTCCGGCATTCGGGGCCTATCAGGAGAATCTTAGAAAATTCATCGGATATGCACAGTCTGCCGGTGCGAAACCTATACTTTTCACTCCTGTGTCGCGCAGATGGTTCGATGCTGAGGGAAATTTGAAGAAAGACTGTCATGGCGACTATCCTGACGCAGTCTTCCAGGTGGCGGAAGAATATGATGTGCCGGTAATAGATGCGAATGCCATCACACAGGAGTGGCTTGAATCCATCGGAGACGAGGCTTCCAGAAGATATTATATGTGGGTAGAGCCGGGCACGTGCCCAAGGCATCCTGACGGTCTGACCGACAACACACATACAAACGTGGCCGGAGCCAGGAAGCTGGTCGAGCTGCTTCTCCCTGCTATCGTAGAAGTCATTCCTGAACTGGCTGCGCATGTCGAAGAATATGATTTCGTAGTGGCAAAAGATGGCAGCGGTGATTTCTTCACCGTGCAGGAAGCTGTGAATGCCGCTCCGGACTATTGCAAACAGGATGAAACGAGGATACGTATCAGAAAAGGAATCTATGAGGAGAAGGTAACCATACCTGCAAACAAGGAAAAGCTGCATCTGACAGGTGAAGATGCCATGACGACGGTCATCACGTGGGCGGACTATGCGACGAAGACAGGTTCTACAGGCTATACTATGGGAACTTCGGCGACATCGACCGTATTCCTTCATGCAAATGATTTCCTTGCCGAGAACCTGACTTTCGAGAATACCGCCGGAAGCTCCAAGGAAGTGGCCCAGGCGTGCGCCATCACTGTAAACGGCGACAGGATCGCATTCATTAACTGCCGTTTCGTCGCCAACCAGGATACCATCTATACTTTTGGCGCCGGCCAGCGCCAATATTTCCGCGGCTGCCATATCGAGGGCACAACAGACTTTATCTTCGGCTTCTCCACTGCGTGGTTCGAGGACTGCGACATTCTCAGCAAGAAGAACAGCTATGTCACAGCCGCATCCACACCGGAAGGACAGGAGTACGGATATGTGTTCAGGCACTGCCGTCTGCATCATGACGCCAATGTTTCCAAGGTCTATCTTGGAAGGCCGTGGAGGCCGTATGCGAAAACCGTATTCATAGAGTGTGAATTGGGAGACCATATCCTGAAGGCAGGTTGGCACAACTGGAACAAGCCTCATGCTGAGAAAACATCTTTCTATGCCGAATACGGAAACTCAGGCCCGGGAGCGGCAAGCCCGCGTGAAAGAGTGAAGTGGTCTCATGAATTGAAACCCCGGGATTTGAAGCTGTATACCCCGGAGAATGTCCTCGGCCCTGCCGGAGACTGGTATTTCAAGGTGTTTTAGACTTTCCCGGTATAACGGACGATAATAATGAAACTGAGAGCAGGAGTATTTATAATATCAATGATGCTGGCGCTGCGGATGGCCGCGGCGCCTTTGGACTGTATTTTTGAGCATTATTCTTCAGAGGACGGACTTTCTCATAACTATATCAGCCAGATTCTGCAGGACAGGGACGGCTATATCTGGATTTCTACTTGGTATGGCTTGAACCGGTTTGACGGAAACCGCTTTGTGAACTACACTGTGCAGCCGGGAGACTATTCGAATCTGTCCCATAACAGGATTCTGTCTCTGAGTGAAGATGCGAACGGATATCTGTGGGTGACGACTTATGACAATTCCATCTACCGGTTCGATTCCAGGCGGGAAGAATTCCTCGCCGTGCCAGGGGACATTACGCCGGAATTGGCGAAAGCCAAGGTGGAAAAATATCATTGTGACCGTTCAGGGAACATCTGGATAGCTTTGTCGGGAATCGGGCTTTACAAGCTGGACAGCGGCTTGTCTCCCCATATTTTTTTCAATATTTCTGACAATGCAATAGGCAAGGAAATCAGGTCTATATATGAGGATTCGGACGGAACGGTCTATATAGTGTCGGAGTATGGAGTGGCCTCGGTGAAGGATGACCAGGCGGCTATTGTCACCAGAAATACAGGTGTGACAGATTTCGCTGAATTCGGAAACTGGATAATCTTCGTATCCGGGAATGAGCTTCTGGCCATTGACAAGGTTTCGGGATTGAGAAAGCATGCCTCTGTCGGAGATTCGGAAACAGGGCCGGCTGTATCTCTCACTGTGACAGGCCCGCCGGACAGAAGCAGTTTGTATGCGGCGTTGAGACAGGGGGCTATAGCATCGATAGATACTGCGGATTTTTCTTCGAAAATTCACTGGGGGGGGGTAGGCCTCGGACGTATCAGATATACTTTGCCCGACCCTGAGGGCTTGCTGTGGATAGTCACAGACCGTACAGGAATCAGTTCCTGGAACAGCTCCAGCCAGAAATTCAAGCATTATGAGCACAGCAGGAATGTCATGTCGTATTATTCAGATACATTGGCCAGGGTGGTGAACCACGACGGCCGGCTCTGGATCAAGATGAACCGCTATGGCTTCGGCTATTATGACCGCGAATCAGATTCTGTCATTCCGCTGAGCAATGTCAAAGAACAGCCTGGATGCCGTTTTATGAACGGCGTTGCATGCTATATGGTGGATGATTCCGGCGTCCTCTGGTTTTCTACGGCGAGAAGGGGTCTTGAACGGGCTACAGTCATCACGCCAAGAGTGGAAATCGTCGATCCTCCAGCGGAATCGGATGACGAAATATCTGCGGCTGAGGTCCGGGCAGTCCTCACTGACAGTCACGGACAGGTATGGGCGGCGACTAAGAGCAGGGAGCTTTTCGTCTATGCCCCTGACATGTCATCTTGCAGGAAGATTCCAGGTTCAGACTCCTATGGCGTCATCTATTCCTTGTTTGAGGACAATGACGGCGGCATCTGGATCGGCACTAAGGGCGATGGGATAGTGAAGCTCGAACGCCGGAATGACGGCAGCTATGCAGTGGCTGGCCGTTTCCGTCACAGATGCCATGACAATAGCTCCCTTTCCTGCAATGATGTATATTCCATCGCGCAGGACAGCTCAGGCAGGATGTGGGTGGCTACATATGGAGGCGGCATCAATATGCTGCCTCATCCGGACAGCACCAGGTTCAAAAATGCCTATGTCCATTTTCCTGACTATCCTCTGGAGGCAGGGGAAAAAGTCCGCTATGTGCATTGCATGCCTGACGGGCGGATGCTGGCGGCTACAGTCAGCGGCCTGATATGGTTCTATCCTGAAGACATTCCAGAGCTTGTGACTTTCCATGTGGTTCAAAAGATTCCGGGCGATATACATTCACTGGGGAATAATGATATTATCTATATATTCACTGACAGAGGAGGCGATACGTGGCTGTGTACATTTGGCGGAGGCCTGAACCAGGTCCGCTTTGAGGGAGACCAGGCGCGCTTCGACATTGTCAGCAAAGCTGACGGCTTGAGCAGCAATATCGTTCTATCAGCGGTGGATGATGACAACGGCAATATATGGCTTGCTACAGAGACAGGCATATCAAAAGTTTCGAAAAGCGGCAGGTCGGCAGTAAATTACTCCAGGTATTACGGGGTGGTTGCCACTACTTTCAGCGAGGCGGCTTGCGCCAGGCTGCAGGATGGGTCCATAGTATTCGGCACATTGAACAATCTCTATCATATTGACCCTGACATGTTCACTTACCAGCCGGAAGACAAGCATCTGGTCATATCCGGCATTTCAGTGGACGGCCGCAGCATACCTGTTTCCGGCCGCATCGTAGTCCCTCATGATTATTCGTTCTTCAGCTTTGATTTCGCGTCTCTTAATTTCAAGATACAGCGCAATGTACGATATACCTACAGGCTTAAGGGATACAGCAAGAACTGGACAGCCGCTGACGGCAATACTTCTGTCTCGTATTCCAGAATACCGGCAGGGAAATACACTTTCATAGTGTCGGCTTCTACGGAGGACGGGTATTCCGACCCGCAGACAGCTTCTGTAGATCTGATCGTGAAGCCTCATCCATGGGCATCGTGGTGGGCTATCACTTTCTATGTATTGACAGCGCTGGCTGTCGTCTTGACGCTGGTCAGAATGTTTGTGACATCAGTGAAACTGAAAAATGATGTGTCTCTTCAGGAAAGCCTGAATGAAATCAAGGGCCGCTTCTTCACGAACATATCGCACGAGCTCAGGACTCCGCTGACGCTTATTCTGGGCGGCATCGAAGACATCCGGCAGAAGATGCCTCCAGGGTCTCCCGATGAATACAGCGTGAACCTTGTGTACAAGAACTCCAGGCGTATGATGACGCTTGTGAACCAGCTGCTGGATATCAGACGCATAGTGAGAGGCAAAATGAAGCTGAACGTCAGCAGAATAGATATCGTGCAGCTTGTGACGCAGGTCTATGAAGATTTCAAGGATATGTCGGCTGACAGGCATATTGAACTGAGGCTTGCCCGTTCCGGGGATTCACTGACGATGTGGGGCGACTCTGTCCGCATAGAGGCTCTGATATACAACCTTATATCCAATGCCTTCAAATACACTGCAGACGGAGGACGGATAGAAGTGGCCGTGTATTGGAAAGACGGGGAGCAGGACTGCACCATCATGGTGAAGGACAATGGCATCGGAGTACCAAAGGACAGGCAGACAGCTATTTTCGAACCTTTCATATCCACATCCGAGACACCTTTCAACGGGGTGGCGAGCAGCGGCATCGGCCTGTCTTTCTGCAAAGAGATAGTGGATGTCCACGGTGGAAAAATATGGGTGGAGAGCGAAAAAGGTCATGGCTCCAGATTTTATGTCAGGCTTCCTCTAGGAAAAGAACATTTCAGCGAGGAGAATTCCACGATTGCAGATGAAGGCATCGCTGAAGACAAGGCCGAGTCATATGGGCTCAGCAAGTTCAAGGTCCAGCCTACGCATCCTGACAATGCTCTCAAAGTTATGATTGTCGAGGACAATGCAGAGCTGAAAATTTATATATACAATTCGCTTATAAATAAATATGATGTCCGCGACGCGTCGAACGGCGTCGAGGCCCTGCATATCATAGACCAGGGTTGGACTCCGGACATCATAGTCACGGACCTGATGATGCCTCAGATGGACGGCATTGGCCTGGTGAACCATATCCGTGGAGACTTCAACACCAGCCACATCCCTATCATCATGATCACGGCGAAGCACGAAAATGACACTCATCTGAAAGCAATGAAATACGGGGTGGACGGCTATATTTCCAAACCGTTCACAATGGAGCTTCTGTCTGCCAGAATAGACAATCTGATAGAAAGACGCCGGACTCTGCTTTCACGGTTCGCCACTTCCGGAGATGCATCGAAAAAAGGTGTGAAGATAGACATCCAGCCTGAGGAGATAGTCATCACTGACAGGGACGAGGTTCTCATCAACAAAGTCATGGAATGGCTGGAGGAGAATATGTCTGATGCGGATGTGACTGTGGACCAGCTCGCTTCATATGTGGGGATGGGCAGGACATCGATGTACAACAAGATCAAGGGACTTACAGGCAAGTCACCTGTCGAGCTTATCCAGGATTACAGGCTGGAGAAAGCTACTTACTACCTGAAAAGCGGGCAGTATTCGGTGTCGGAGACCTGCTACAAGGTAGGATTCTCTGACCCGGGCTATTTCAGCCGTTCGTTCAAGAAGCATTTCGGCATGTCGCCGGTGGATTATATAAAGGAACATAAAACTGAAAAACAATGAAATATCTGGCATGCATAGCTGCGGCATTGGCACTGGTGGCGCAGACGATGGCGGCGGAAGCCGCAGGCGGAGAACCATACTCCGTCAGGATGATGAACTCGGAGATGCTCAGGAATCCTGAAGCCACCTGGCTCGACGGGCGTCAGGGCAAGCTGAAATGGAACTATACCACAGGTCTGGAGCTGCTTTCGTTTCTGGATGTGGCTGAGCGTTATGACCTTCCGTATGCAGTGGACTATGTGAGAGACTGGGCAGATACCATGGCCGACGAGAACGGGAAGGTTGCTACATACAAGAAGGAGAATTACAATGTGGATCATGTATGTCCGGCGCGTATCTATTACAGACTGTATTACGATACCGGGAATCAGAAATACCGCCGCGTCCTGCGTAAAATCCGCGAACAGCTCGACACGCATCCGCGGACTTCCGAAGGAGCCTTCTGGCACAAGCAGATTTATCCTCATCAGGTGTGGCTGGACGGTCTCTATATGGCCCAGCCTTTCTATGCGGAATACACTGCTAAGTTCTCTCCTAAAAAGGAGCGTGATTCCCTTTTCAGTGACATCGCGAACCATTTCGACGTGGCTTTCAGGCATACTCTCGACCCTGAGACAGGACTTCCGAGGCATGCGTGGGATGAATCCCGTCAGATGTTCTGGGCTGATACTCTCACTGGCCAGTCAGCCCACGCCTGGGGAAGGGCCTGCGGCTGGTATGTCATGGCATTGGCCGAGACCATAGACTATATGCCGAAAAAGCACCCTGCCAGGCAGGACCTCATAGAGAAGTTCCGCTATATGATGGAGCTCCTTCCGAAGTATGCAGACCCTGAGACCGGGATGTGGTATCAGGTGCTCGACCGTCCAGGCCAGGAGGGAAACTATCTGGAAGCCACCGCCTCCTCCATGTTCGTGTACAGCTATCTGAAAGGAGTGCGGCAGGGCTGGCTTTCAGACGAATGGCGCGGTTATTCACGCGACCTTTATTGGAAATTCATAGACACGTTCGTGAAAGAGAACGGTGACGGCACCATTTCCATAACTTCTTGCTGTTCCGTGGCCGGACTCGGAGGAAAGGAAATGAGGAGCGGCACTTACGAATATTATCTCAGCGAACCTGTCATAGACAACGACTGCAAGGGTGTGGGGCCGTTTATCTGGGCTTCGCTCGAATACGAGGCGGCGAACAATATAGAATACATCCCGGCAGGGAAGGCTGTCCGGGCCGGAAAAATTGTCACGGAGCAGTCCGTGACACCTGAACTGGCTTTCGAAGGTGCTGACGGCGGCGGAAAATATACCCGAGGCGGACGTGGAGGCAAGGTCTATTTAGTGACGTCTCTCGAAGACACGGGAGAGGAAGGCACTCTGAGACATGCAGTTGAGGCTGAAGGCCCGAGAATCGTCGAATTCGCGGTCGAAGGGGACATCCATCTCAAGTCTACGCTGAAAATCGAGAATCCGTACATCACCATTTCAGGCGAAACTGCGCCCGGGAAAGGCGTCACCCTCAGGGATCACGGAATGTATATCGGAGCTGATGAAGTGATAGTCAGATATATGCGCTTCCGTATGGGGTCTGCCGTGAAAGACGAGAATGACGCTCTCGGGGCGCGCCATGTGAAGAACATCATCATCGACCACTGCTCCATGAGCTGGGCTACAGATGAAAATGCTTCGTTCTATGCCATCAGCGATGCTTCCGTGCAGTGGTGCATCATCGCAGAGGCCTTGAACAGTTCTATTCATCACAAGGGCGAGCATGGCTACGGCGGCATCTGGGGAGGCAGGAATGTGTCTTTCCACCATAACATCATCGCTGACAACAACAGCCGGAATCCGCGTTTCGACCATCCTGCCATCTACAGCGGCTCCGACCGCATTTTCTATCGCGGAACTGTCGAATTTGTGAACAATGTCGTCTTCAACTGGGGCATGAAAGCCATCTACGGCGGCGAGGAAGGCTGGTTCAACGTCATATCCAACCTCTTCATCCCAGGCCCTGCGACCAGAAACCTGAACGGCCGGTATCTCGAAGTCTACACCTCCGAGACCACATCCATGATTCCCGGGTCCTTTTATATAAAGGACAATATTTACGACACGTCCCGTGTCAATAAGGGGAACTGGAAAGGTGTCCTTCCGGACAATGAGGCTGCCGCCCGCTATGCTGTCGAATATTCTGAGATCTCGGCGGCAGAGCCGTTTTTCATGAAATCTCCGGCGGCAGTGGAATCTGTCATGGATGCATATAAAGCCGTGCTCAAGGATGCCGGGGCTTCGCTCAGCCGAGATGAGACGGACAAGAGGGTGGTGAAGCAGATAAAGACCGGGAAAGTAACTGTTTCCGGTTCTGTCACAGGACTGCCAGGCATTATAGATTCGGAGAATGATGTGTTATAGAAAATCCTGTATTTATAATGCCATGGGGCAAAATATTGAAATATTTTTTAGTGGATATGAAGATACGTTTGTTTTTGTCATTGATTATACTGCCGCTGGCTATAGCCTGCGGCCCTGAAGTGGAACCTGAAACGCCTGTGGAAGTTCTGCCGCCGACAGGTGTGAGGCTGGTGCAGGCGGATGCAACGAGCCTGACATTCAGCTGGACTGCAGTGAACGGAGCAGAGAATTACACCGCCAGGCTGGAGAAAGACGGCCAGTATGACCAGCAGAAACAGGTCACTGTGAATACCGCCGTATTTACCGGGCTGGAGACCGGAGCTGAATATCAGTTCAAGGTCAGGGTGAAGACAGCGGACGGGGATTCAGGATATTCTGAACCTCTGTCCGTCATTCCAGGGGAGTCTGAGCCTGGTACGGCGGAACCAGATCCGGAACCCGATGTGCCGCTTGAAGGTTATGAAAAGTTCAGGATACCTTCATACGAGGAGGAGCTTGGAGCGTTGGCATTCCCCGGGGCTGAAGGCGGCGGAATGTATGTCACGGGAGGCCGTGGAGGCCGGGTCATCCATGTTACGAACCTGAATGACAGCGGAGAAGGCTCGTTCAGGGCCGCTGTGGAAGCCAGCGGGACCAGGACAGTGGTGTTCGATGTGGCAGGCAGAATAGATCTCAGTAGAGAACTGAAAATAAGCGATGGAAACTTAACCATTGCAGGGCAGACAGCACCAGGTGACGGAATCTGTATTTCCGGTCAGAAAGTAAGTGTGGATGCGGACAATGTCATCATCCGTTTCATGCGTTTCCGGCTGGGGACCAAAGGTCCCGGACTGGATGACGGTTCCGATGCGATATGGGGACGCTATCATGAAAATATCATACTCGATCATTGTTCGGTATCCTGGTCTATAGATGAGGGAGCCTCCTTTTATGCGAACAAGAACTTTACTATGCAGTGGTGCATAATATCCGAAGCCCTGAACCAGTCCGGCTTCCATTCGAAAGGAGCGCATGGCTATGGCGGGATTTGGGGAGGACGTAATGCTTCCTTCCATCATAATCTCCTGGCGGACAACTATAGCCGGAATGCAAGAATAGACCATCCTGGTATTTATATTGATAAAGGCAAGGACTATCGGTCTACTCATCGCGGAAATGTGGATTACCGAAACAATGTTATCTACAACTGGGGTGATAATTCTACATACGGAGGTGAAGACGGACATTTCAATATTGTAGGGAACTATTATAAGCCTGGTCCGGCATCGAAGGACCGCGATTATTTTGTGGATGCATACTGGTACAATGAATCTAACTCTATCGGATCTGCATATCCTGAGCTTTATATGGAAGGCAACGTCCATACGGAAGGAATCAATGAGAGCAAATACCCTGGCGGCATATATTACCACGATCAGAGCGAGTTTGGAAAAAATCCGAAAGGAATAGTCCTCGACAGCCCGCTTTCTATAAAGGTGGATGACACGGAAGCATGTTATACTTCCACGCATAATGCTTACGATGCCTTCAATGTGGTGTTGAAGCATGCCGGAGCCTCTCTTTCCAGAGATGAAGTGGACGAGCGTGTGACTTCGGAAGCAGAATCGGGCAAAGCTTCATGCGGTACTGACGGTATCATCGACACTGAAGAAGACGCAGGAGGCTGGCCTGAATACGAAGCCACTGATGAGGAACTTGAATCCGTGAACGATACCGACGGAGACGGCATGCCTGACTGGTTCGAAACGGAGTTCGGTCTCGATCCGTCTGACGCCGCCGACGGCGCGGCGAAGAATCTCGACGAGAAAGGACGATACACAAATCTCGAGATGTATCTCCACTATCTCGTCCGCGACATCGTTGCATCCCAGACATCAGGCTCCACCTACATGCAGCTCTGATTGGCAGGAGGGGGGTGAACTCCCTTCCCCCCCCCTCCACTCCATACTTATCGGTCTTTGTATGGATTCGTATTGGATGTATTTTCTGAAAGAACTCTCCGTTCAGGCCAATAGAAAAAACATCTCCTGTATCGCTAAACACTAAAAAACATCAAAAAAAACGCGATTGTCAAAAAGTGCATCCAATACGACAATTATTGCCAGCCCTAAGACACCGCAATAAGTAATTTCGCACATTCGATAACACTAACTAATAGTTTTATGAACAATCTGACTTCTAAAATTTATCTTTTGATCGTGGGCCTCTTCGTCACCATGACGGTATCAGCCCAGCAGATCACAGGTGTCGTCAGAGATACCGGAGGCCAGCCGTTGGCAGGAGTCTCCGTCTTCGTGGACGGCACCACTATCGGAGCGTCTACCGATGTGGACGGAAAGTATGTCCTGGACATTGATAACGCCAGAGGCAAAGTGCTTGTATTCTCGTTCATCGGAATGAGGGAGCAGGAAGTGCACATAGGAAACAGCCTCGTCTATGACATCATCATGGAAGAAGACACGAACTTCCTCGAAGAAACCGTGGTCATCGGTTATGCTACTGTGAAGAGAAAAGACCTCATCGGTTCCGTATCATCTGTCGACAGCAAGGCCCTCGCCGCCATGCCTGTGACTACAGTGGGAGAAGCCCTCACAGGAAGGATGGCCGGAGTCCAGGTCACCACTACGGAAGGTGATCCTGACGCAGATATCAAGATCCGGGTCCGCGGTTCCGGCTCTATCACACAGGACAGCTCCCCTCTTTATATTGTGGACGGTTTCCCTGTTGAAAGCATCTCCGACATCCCGGCTTCCGACATCCAGAGCATCGATGTCCTGAAAGATGCCTTCTCTACAGCCATCTACGGTTCACGTGGAGCGAACGGCGTAGTCCTCGTCACTACGAAAGGCGGTACCAGCGGCAAATTCTCTGTCAGCTACAACGCCTACTGGGGACAGAAATGGATGGCGAACAAGGATGCCATCGAAGTGAACAGCCCGTATGACTTCGTGAAGAACCAGTACGAACTTGCCATGGTAAGAGGCCGCTATGAGGATGACTATGTCCCTTATTTCGGTATCTATGATGATATGGGTCTCTATGAAAACGTGCAGGGGAATGACTGGATTCAGCAGGTATTCGGAAACACCGGAACGAACTTCAGCCACAATATTTCAGTCTCAGGAAGCACAGACAAAGTGAGATGGACTGCCAGCTACTCCCACATAGGAGACAATGCCATCATGACGGGTTCCGACTACAAGAGGGACAACTTGAACTTCAAGGCGAACTACAAGCCTATAAAGGAACTCGAATTCGATATCAACGCCAGATACTCTCACACTTCCATCAGAGGTTCCGGCTCTAACTCCATGAACGATGCCGGCTCCACATCAGGAAACGGCCGTCTGAAACATTCCGTACAGTACACCCCTATTCCTATCGCTGAAGGTGTAGTCTCAGGCTCTGACCTCGAAGAAGACTATGGCGACAACGCTCCGCCTCTCCAGTCAGTGGCTGACAATGACAATCTCCGCGTCCGCAGAAACTGGACAGTGAACGGCGCCGTCACATGGCATATCATCAAGAACCTGAATCTCCGGGTAGAGGGCGGTCTTGAAGACTACAGCCAGGAAAACAATCGTTTCTACGGCATGACTACCTACTATGTAGGCAACACTGCGCAGTACAAGGACAAGCCTGCCACCCGCTATACTGACACATACAGGCAGACTATCAGAAATACGAATACTCTCAGTTACAATTTCGAAGAAGTTTTCACAGATCAGCGCCATCACCTTGACCTGATGCTCGGCCAGGAGTTCATCTTCAAGAAATCCAATGAACTGACTTCGATAGTCGAGAACTTCCCTGACTTCTTCGATGCAGAGACAGCCTGGAACTTCATGTCCACAGGTACCGCCATCTCCACGAACAACTACTACGACCCGAATGACAAGCTCCTTTCATTCTTCGGCCGAGTAAACTACGTCTTCGACGAGAGATATTCGGTGTCTGCGACAATGCGTGCCGATGGTTCGTCGAAGTTCATCAAAGGTAACCAGTGGGGCTATTTCCCTTCAGCCGCCGCTTCCTGGACTATTTCCAATGAGCCTTGGATGCAGGGTGCTTCGAGCTGGCTGAACAATCTCAAGCTTCGCTACAGCTTCGGTACTGCCGGAAACAACAATATCCCGGCAGGCATGACAAAGCTTAATTTCGCGTCATTCTCCACTTCATGGATCTCGCAGAGCAATACTTATTGGTCTACAGTGACTGACGATGGAGATACCATCATGCCGAATGAGGATCTTTCATGGGAGACTACGCTTTCTCACAATATCGGTCTCGACTTCTCTTTCTTCAAGAGCAGGCTGAGCGGTTCCGTAGAACTTTATCACAACACCACCAAGGACCTTCTCATCCAGTTCCCGACTGCCGGTTCAGGTTATGAATTCCAGTACAGGAACATGGGTTCAGTCAGAAACAGAGGTTTCGAGGTGTCATTGAACGCAGTTCTCGTAGAGAAAGACAATTTCGGCCTCACTCTCGGAGCGAACCTTTCCATGAACGAAAATATGGTCACTGACCTCGGCGGACTGGACAGAATCGAGTCTGAAACCCAGTGGGCTTCTACTGAAGTCGGCACTGACTATATAGTTGAAGTCGGCAAACCGCTCGGAAACATGTACGGCTATCAGTCAGACGGTTTCTACAAGGCCAGCGACTTTACGTATACAGACGGGAAATGGGTTTTGAATGAAGGGATTGTGGACTGCAGCCCAGTCATCGGAGCAGACTATCTCAGGCCTGGTGCCATGAAACTTAAGGATCAAGACAATGACGGCGAAGTGACAGTGGATGATAAAGTAGTGATCGGAAATTCACAGGCAAAGGGCTTCGGCGGTATCACGCTTTCCGGTTATCTCTATGGCTTTGATTTCTCTGCGAATTTCAACTATGTCTTCGGAAACGATATCTACAATGCGAACAAGATAGAGTTCACTTCATCCAGGAAGTACAACAACAGGAACTTCATGAAGACTGATGAAAAGAGGTGGACCAATATAGACTGGAGTACAGGCCAGCTCATCACTGACCCTGACCAGCTTGATGCAGTCAATGCTGACGCCGCTCTCTGGTCTCCGGCAGTAGGAAATGCAGTCCTGACCGACTGGGCTATCGAGGACGGCTCGTTCCTCCGCCTGACTTCTGCGACCATAGGTTATACACTCCCGTCACACATCACTATGAAGGCTAAGATTTCACGTCTGCGCTTCTATGTGACAGGAACGAACCTCTTCTGCCTGACTAAATATTCAGGATATGACCCTGAAGTCGATACCCGTCGCGCCACACCTCTTACTCCTGGTGTAGACTATTCAGCTTACCCTAAGAGCATCGGTTATGTGGTCGGTGTCAACCTTACATTCTAATTCCAAACAAGACTGAGTTATGAATATCATAAAAAGAATCATTATCGGAGCAGGCATAGCGGCCGGACTTTCTCTGGCTTCCTGCGACCTCACGACAGAGTCCCAGTCTACATTCGACGAGACTCAGGTCTTCTCTGACCCGACACTGGCCGAGTATCAGATCTATTCCATCTCGCAGTGCTTCGGAGAGACGAACTGCCACCGCGGACGTTATCTCCCGTGGTATGGCTACAATACTGATATCGAATGGTATATATCAAATACGAAGGGTGAAGACAAATCAGCGATTGTCAGATATTCATTAATATCTACAAACAGCCAGCTGAATCTGGCCAACGGTCCGTACAACGAACTGTTCTCGGGTATCGAGCGTGCGAACCTGTCTATCGACGGTATCCGCAAATACGGAAATCCTGAGACCCGCCCTGAAATGGCGTCCCTGCTCGGTGAGGCCCTCGTACTCCGTGCTGTCCTCTATACCGAACTTTTGAAAGCATATGGCGAAGTGCCAGCGCGTTTTGCTCCGGTCACGCCTGAAACCATTTATCTTAACAAATCCGACAGGGATGTGATTTACAAACAGCTGCTTGCAGACTTGGAGGAAGCTATCGGATATATCGATTATTATTCTCCGTCATCTACCGACCGTGTAGGAAAGGCTTTCGCCCAGGGTATGTATGCGCGTGTGGCCCTCATGGCCTCCGGATATGCACAGAGGCCTGATAATGGTCAGGTCGGGACCGGCAATATGGGAAGCATCAGGCGTTCATTAGATCCTGAGCTTTCGAAAAATGCGCTTTATCCCAAAGCTCTGGCTTATCTGAAGGATTGTATAACTAATTCAGGCCTCAGGCTTGAATCTGACTATGAGAAGCTATGGAAGGATGTGAACAATATGGATCTCACTGCGGGCAAGGAGATAATGTGGGTGATTCCGTTCAGCAATTCCCGTGGCCGCTGGAACTATACATTCGCCATCCGCAATAATGGCCAGACTGATTGGTCGCCGACTACTTCAAACCGCGGAGGGCAGGCAGGCCCGGTGCCGTATGTCTACTACTGGTATGATAAGGATGACACCCGCCGTGATGTCAGCTGCGTGAATTATGAGTGGGAAAACAGGGGAGACGGCACCCTTCCTTATCCGGCAGGCATGGAAAACTGGTATTTCGGAAAATACCGTTTCGAATGGATGACTACAGCTCCGTATGGCGGAGGAAATGATGACGGCGTGAAACCTGTCTATATGAGGTATGCAGATATCCTTCTCATGGCTGCGGAAATTGCCAACAGCTCAGGCGAAGGCGAGGAAGGCAATAATGCAGGGACACTTACGAGAGATGAAGCCTTTGCCAAGGAGTGTCTGCAGACAGTGCTTGCAAGGGCATACGGCAGTGAGTCACGTGCGGAAGAAGTGCTGAAAGGCATCAGCGGTGAAGAGGCTCTGTTCGAACAAGTCAAGAAGCAGCGCGCTCTCGAGTTTGTCGGAGAATTTCTCCGCAAGGCAGACCTTATCAGGTGGAATTGTCTGAAGTCAAATATAGACAAAGCGGCAGAGGAACTTACTGCCATGAGAAACCGCGGTACAGGTACGATTACCAATGCAAACTATACCAGCACCAGCGAATACCTGTGGTATCGTCATACTACAGTGGATGGAATACCTGCCATAGAAATGTATGGCAACCACATAGGAGATGAAGGAGCTACCGAAACGTCATGCCCTGCATCTGGTTCAGGATGGCAGCCGTACACTAATTCCGAAGGTGAGGCATCAAAGTATTTTGATGAAAAGATATTTACCAGTGACGAGTCGAAGAATATCCAGAACAAGAATACAACCGAAGGATTTTATGACAGCGATCCTAATCTCAAGCAGTACTGGCCAATCCCTCAGACGACCATTACTAACTCTCAGGGATCTCTCAAGAATGATTACGGATATTAATCGTTGTTTAGAACGATACTTGGAAATTTCAAAAAGATTTATAGTATGAAAAAAATATTTTCAATATTGTCCGCAGGACTTTCAGCATTGGCCTTGGCCTCTCTGGCGACGGGGTGTGTCGAGGAGATGCCGGAAGTGATCGAGGAGGTGCAGCTCTCTAATTTGCTCACTCCGAGCAGCACTGCGTATGTGATAGATGCGAAAGACGGAAGTACCGTTACTTTCACTTGGACGAACTCGAAGGCTGCGAACTATCATCTTGAAGTATATGCTTTCGAGACAGAAGACGAGAATACGCCAGATGATGCCATGTCAGTTACTGACGAGATTCTCGCCTCAGTCCCTGAAAACATGAAATTCTCATACGATGTCGCCCCAGCAGAAAGCGGAAGCACATCAAGCCACACGGTTAAATTTGACCCTGAACTGAGTTTGTATGCCAGAGTATGCGCCCAGTCAAGCGCAGACCCCGACACCAAGACCACGGGTGATTCCAAATGGGCTGTATTCAAATACCCTATAGAGACCTATACGGTCATGGATCCTGTCGCAAGTGTGACAGTTACTGGCAGAACGGAAAATAGTATAACCATATCCTGGACGCTTGAAGACGGAGATGAAACTGGTATCAATCAGGTTCGCGTATATGATTTTGGTACTGATGATCTTCAGGCTTACACTCGGGTAAACGTGGAAAATCCTACTGAGAAAGAGAACTCATCTGTGATTTCGAATCTGTCTCCATCTACCAAGTACACGGTAGCTGTTCATTATAACAGCGCAAACCGAGGCCAGCAGTTCGTATGGACGACCCCGAGCTGGGAAGGGGTGACGCCTGTTTCTACTGCCGCTGACTTGAAGCAAGCACTTATCGATGCCGGTTCTCCTGCCCCTGAAAACGAAGGGACGCCTTTGAGAATCCAGCTTACAAACCTTGACACTCCTTATGATCTCGGTGGATATGCCGATATCCTCGGTCCTGTGGAGATCTTGGGTGCACAATCTCCTGATGGAAGCCGCAGCCCGAAAGTCATAGGCGGTTTCTGCATGGTTTCTCCTACAGAGGCTTATCAGAATGGCAGTGAGACTGTCAGAGCTGCCGGTGCATCTTATGTCAGACTTGAGGCGATAGAACTTGATGGAAATGCTTATTCTGCTGACAGACCTTTGAAACATGCCAAAGGTTCTCACTTCACTGAAGAAACTCCAGTGTCGGCATATATAATCAATTGTGACATACATTCCTATAAGTCCGGCGTATATTATGATGGAGATGAAGCTTCTACTGCAAAGATAACTGAAGTCATCATTGACAATAACATTGTTACAGATATTCAAGGTACAAGCGGAGACGGTTTCGACTTGCGTCAGGTCACTTCAGCTGACAATATAGAGATCACAAATAATACTTTCGACGGAGGATACCGTGACTTTATCAGGATTGACAATTATGCAACTGGCGGTACAACTGTAAACTCATTCCTGTTCGATCATAATACAGTCAACGCAATCGGTGTCGATTCTGGAAAAAGGGTATTTTATGTGAGAGCCGCTGTCCCAAGCTTCATTGTAAGTGACAATATTTTTATGAATATTGAGAAGTCCATATTCATGTACTCTGATTCTAAGGCAACTCTTCCTACCGAGCTTTCCGGGAATTTCTTCTATCACAACACCGCAGAAGGGTTCTTTGAGGAAGTTGAAGAAGGAAAAGAGCCTTCAGATGAGTTCACTCAAGATATTGCGACAGCAGGCGGCGGTGCAGTGGTTTCATCAGATCCGTGCTACAACAGCGGAAGAAGCATCTTCAATGTCACAAATGCCGCTATTCTGGAGGCTGGCGCCGGTGACCCTAGATGGCTGGTTGACTATATCGTTCCTGTTGAGCCTGAGCTTTCTGCAGTCAATGAATCTGACGAGTATAAATCTACAGGATCTTACACTTGGAATCTGACAGACCTGGATACATTCTACGAGAGCATTGAGTCGAAATGCCGCCTTGGAAACATCCAGTTCTATATCGACGGCACTCCTGTCACAGTGGATGAGGAAGGCTTCCATTTCACAGGAGAAGCCACGACTGAATACAGCGGCGTCCCTGTAGACGGAGCACTTGCCTTCCTGGTATCTGAACCAGGCTCAGTAGTGATTTCCACCCAGGCTTCTGGTTCTACGAATGACCATATCACAGTCGCTTACGGACCAGCGGACGGGTCGTCAGCGAAAGTCCAGGGTTCTATTTCTACAGGAGCGGATAGGAACAGAGTCGTATTTCCTGACCTTACTCCTGGCGAGAAGACTATGATTTATATCTATGCCTGCGGTCCTATAACGATGACTGCGTTGTCATGGATTTCAGCTGTTGAGACTATTAATCCACAGGTGCTTGCAACTCCTGAAAACGTGCAGTTGACTGCAGCATCTGGAGATGAGACTTCTTCAGCAGTGAAATTGACGTGGAATGCTGTTGATGCAGCAGGTGGATACGAAGTTACAGTGACCGGACCTCGTGCCGCAGATGTCAATACATATAATATCTCAGGTACTGAGTATGAGTTTAACCCTGCTGACTTGACTGTAGGAACTTATTCGTTCACTGTAAAAGCAACGGTAGCAGAAGGTGACATGACTCATGATCCTTCAGAACCTTCAGAGGCACTTTCATACCTTAGAAATGAAACATGGGGCACAGTTTCTTCATCAGCAATTTCATCATGGGGAAGCACTGATTTGCAGTACATGAACGAGATAACAGGAGGTGAAAAGATTTCCACAGTAGATTATATTTACAATGGAATGAAATATTTGGCAGGCAACAATTCGATAAGCTTTGTATCTGCCAAGAATGCTAAAGGTGAAGATGCATATGCTTTCAGCTCTGGCGGTTCCGGAAGTACAGAGAAACGTGCTCTTCAATTTAAAGTTCCTGGCCCTGGTACTTTGACATTCGAAGCGATATCAGGAGGCACCGAACGCTATGTCAAAGTCTATATTGGAGAGAATGAATATACCGCGGGTAACGGGTATGATTCTGCTAATGGTGGTTATCCAGCTCCTGATAAATCCAAACCAGAGGAAATTACTGCAAAAGCTGTTCATACGCTTGATTTGACAGGCGAGAATATTCCGGAAGGAACAGTAATCAGTCTCTTCAGCAAGAGCAGTGGTATCAATTTCTTCTCTGTAACTTGGACTCCTGCAGGGTATGATCCTGATGCGACAATAGATGGCGTTAAAACGCAAAGTTTCAAATTAGACTTTTCAACATTTGAGGCTAAAGAATTGCAGGCTGAATCTCTTGAAATAGATGACGTTACTTATGTAGGAAGGACTGCGGCAGCAGGAGAAACCAATAATCATAAGTTAACATTTGATGGAGATAGAATCAAGACAAATGGAGGATCTAAACTTGATGATAATGGTATCCCGGTGACTCGATACATTTCTTTCAAGGTAGCATCATCGGGGACTTTCTCTATTACTGCAGATAATAATAATGCAGCGAGATACGTGGTTGTTATAGCTGTTGATGAAAATGGCAAAGTTACTGAGATAATGAATCAGTTACTTGTAAATGAAAAGGTTGAGTATACAAAGCCAGTTACAGTTTCTTCTGGTATAGTTACATTATATGTTTACAGCGTTGGTGCAATTTATATCAGAGACATGGGTTATACAATTAATTAGAAAATATTTTGACAGGCAGATTGCAAATCTGTCTGTCAAAGATTTGCAGAAATTAATCAGAAATTGAACATTTCTAAATTAACTATAACCTGATTTATCTATTCATTATTGTTCGGCCGGGCCACTCGCCCGGCCGTCCTTTTTCATCCTTTCAATCCTTGCTCCGGATTCCTGATCCGCAGTCAAATCCTCGCAGGACTAACTGCGTTTTCATCGCCAGATGGCGTTGGTCCGGTATTCCTTGTTGCCAATCTGGCCTTCCATACGAAATTAAACGTTTAATCGTTGTAAAGCTGGAGTGAATTTCAGAACTTTGAAGAAAACTAATTCGATATGGAGGAACGTGGGGAGATTATAATTTATCAGCCGGATTCGGAGGTGAAGCTGGAAGTCAGACTCGAAGATG
>CASEOO010000045.1 GCA_949289565.1 uncultured Bacteroidales bacterium | reverse complement strand
TCCCATTTTATGGGGCCCTCCCTATGCGGGCGCAATGGTGTTCGCTTTCTGCCGTCCTTTTCCAGGAATTCCTGCAAATTAGAAATCTCCTGGAGCGAAAAAAGGAATATCATAAAGATATAGAAAACATGAAAAAGACTTTGATAACAATATTGGCTGCAGTTCCGGCACTTATTTGTGCCGGAGCCTGCACCGACTTCCTCTATGAAGGCGAGGTGGACCTTACTCCAAAGGAGGAGGAAGAAGAGTTCGTCTATCCGACAACTTACGAATTCAACCATCCGTGCGCTTATGTGACAATGGATGACATCAACAGGGCAAAAGCGGCAGTTGCAGCTGCTGATGAGACCGACCCCGCATACAAATGCTGGCTGGAGCTTTGCAACAGCAAATATGCCGTAAAAGGATATACGGCAAATCCAGTGGAAATACTTGTCCGTGGCGATCCTACCGGAACCGGAGTAAGCAGCCAGAATGTACTCAATGCCGGTCGGGATGCCGCGGCGGCTTTCGAACTGGCTCTCCGCTACCAGATTTCCGGAGACACGGATTATGCGACCACAGCTGT
Organism: uncultured Bacteroidales bacterium; assembly: GCA_949289565.1. Classification (GTDB taxonomy): domain Bacteria; phylum Bacteroidota; class Bacteroidia; order Bacteroidales; family UBA932; genus Cryptobacteroides. The sequence goes on along the minus strand of CASEOO010000045.1, from coordinate 93,015 downwards.
GAAGATTCTCAACGACTGGGCTGCTACATGTAAAAAGATTACTTCCAACGATGCTGACTTCAATCTTGCAGCCGGATTCCAGGGCTATCAGTTCGCCAATGCCGCAGAACTTCTCCGCGACTATGACGGATGGGCCGAGGCCGACCAAAACGCATTCAGACAGTGGCTTATCGATGTATGGTATTCCATAAACAAAGGATTTATCGATTCGCACGGCGGCACAAATGTATGCAACCTCCACTATTGGTCGAACTGGGAGCTGGCGAACCTCGCATCCATTCTCGCCATCGGAATTTACACGGAAAATCCGGAAATGATAACATACGTTTACCGGCAGTTCCGCGAGGGCGAAGGCAGCGGGGCCTTGCACAACATGATCCCTTATGCCCCGGTTTCAGACCCTGCCGGCCTGTCATCGACCCCTATAGCACAATGTATGGAGTCCGGACGAGACCAGGGACATGCAACTCTCGTTTCTGCCGTCTGTGCCGAATTGTGCCAGATGGCATGGAATATCGGCATCGATTTCTGGGGCATGGAGGACAATTTAGTGCTTTCGATGTTCGAATACACTGCGATGTACAACAGCAATCCTTATCCGACTGTAGAAATGCCGTTCACCGAATACAGCTATTGCACTGGTTGCGAATGCCGGAACCAGACACACGGCGCCATACATACGGCTGTGTCTTCTGACGGACGTGGAACCATCCGTCCGTGCTGGGACCTGATCTACAGCCACTACAAGTCTGAAGGACTGAGTGACAAGCAATTGCATTATACAAAGCAATTCGCCGAACAGCTTCGACACACAGACGGGGAGCTGACGGGAGACTGCGGGGCAGGAGACAGCAGATATAACAATAAGGACGGAGCGGAGACGACTGCAAATTTCGACCAGATCGGATGGGGCACACTTCTGTTTTATCAGGAGTAGCATGGCTAGTATTTATTTGTCGGCTGACTATTGCTCGCACGCAGAAAAATGGTGCTCGCAATCAGTCAGCACGACAAAAAAACTACAGTCGTGATATAACACGCGCTTCAGCAATGAACCACTTTTATAACGTTATAAAACAAAATTTTATGAAAACAACCACAGAATCAACGTTTCAGAGAGTGTATGCCACTCCTGAAATGACTGTCGCCACAGTGCAGACAGAGAAAGGCTTCGCCACATCCGGTGCAGAAGATGCGGCCAGTATCAACGATCTCAGCTATCAGCTTTACGACAACTGGGACTGATGTTTGACTTGAAAACTTGCAGGAAAATGAAAAAGACATTCATATTCGCAGCCATGGCGGCAATAGCCATGACGGCTTGCAACAAGGAAGAGATCGCAGCTCCGGAAGAGGGACAGAATCTCGTATATCGTGAATATACCGCCACCATCGAGGACGGTGCTTCGACCAAGGTCGCTTTCGGCACTCCTGGCGAAAACACCATCCCTGCATATTTCCAGGACGGTGACGAAATCGCCCTTACAGACGGGACAAATGTCTACAAGGGAACTGTTTCCGTCCCTGAGAACGGCGGCAATACCATCATCAAGACAGAAGTACCGGAAACATTCACCCTGTCTGCAGCATATTATCCGTATGAGGCGTACAATGACGGAAAGCTGACCGTACCGACCACTCAGACATACGGCTCAGTCCCGGTTCTGCTCCAGAGTTCTTCTATCGAAGACGAGAACATCACATTCTCCGCAGCTGATGCAGGTTCCGCAGTCATCTGCTACACCCTCACCGGCGACATTGCCATCAAGGAAGCAAAACTCTATACTCCGACAACTGCAAATTTGATAAATTACAAGAATGCCGATTATGAGTTAAATTTTGATGAACCTCTTGCATTATCTGACATTCCTGAAAAAATATATTTTGTAGTTTCTGCATCGGAGGCCAAATCTGTAACGCTCGAAGTACTGGCCGAAAAGCCCGAAGATGCATTAGGAACAGCAGACTTCAGCTATTACAGAAGAAAAACTTCTGTTATTGAGTTTACATCAGGTAAAGTAATCGAAATGCCACTCCTTGAATTAACAAAAGAATCAATCAACGATGGTGCTATGGTTTGGAAGTTCGGTTCTGAAAATGGAGGAGCGAATTCGTGGACTGCTGGGAATAATGGCATATTAGATGCGACAAACCCACACTATGCAGCTGTAACAATGGGTTCTACTTATACAACGACTCAAAAAAATGGTGATAATGTAGTAGAACTTGACCAGCCATACTATACTTTCAGAAGCGACTTCGGAATTAAGACAGGATTCAATGTAAATGTCGGAACGTATCGTTATTGTGCAATCATGTCCGATGTTGAATATATTGTCAGGGATGGCAACATTGCGATTCCTGCCGAATCTGGTGCTATAGTCAATGTGGATGATAAGAATATAGCCGGACGTATTACATTTGACACTGCAACATTTGGACAATGGCATGGAAAGAATTCCGCAAACGGGAAAACAGGGGCAATCAAAACCGATATTGCAAACACGAATGTATGGTACTATGATATGCTTGGTGACTTTGGAAATGGGACATTCCTTCCGACTAATGAATTTGCAACTTTTAAAGCCAATGAAGCATTCCAATTTAAAATTGCAGATCTTAAAGTCACATTAAAAGATAAAAACAAAGTGGATATTGAGGCACCTACATATAAAATCTACTGGATAGGCTTCTTCAACAACACTTCAGAAATCCAGGCCATGATTGACCAGACCGAAGCAGCCGTTGCCGGCGAAAACACTCCTGCCGAATAGTCAGTTCTGACCTTATATACATCATACTCATTCCGGTGGCTGTGCAAGCCACCGGAATTTTTGAATCTTCCCTCAATGAGGGAGGATTTCGGCAAAAACCAGCACTCATTGAGGGAAAAATAGTATATTTGCGGAAAATTCGCATAAAATGGTAGAATCGGTACTATATGCTTACATGGAAGAGCAGCTGAAGAGGACGCCTGTAAGTTTCAGACGATATCTGTACGACGGAATTCCCTGGGAAAATCAGATGACAGGTATAGTAGGCGCACGAGGTGTCGGGAAATCAACGATGCTCAAGCAGTACATCCTGTCCCGGAAAGACAGACAGCAGATGCTCTACGTCTCAGCTGATCATACATACTTCACGGATCACAGTCTCACTGCCCTCGCTGATGAGTTTGTAAAGGACGGAGGCACATATCTGTTCATAGATGAAGTGCACAAATACAGAAACTGGTCCAGAGAGCTCAAGCAGATATATGACATTCATCCGGGGCTTCATGTCGTCTTCACAGGCTCATCCATCATGGATATCGAAAAAGGAGAAGCCGACCTGAGCAGAAGAGCCTTGATGTACAAACTGGAAGGACTGTCTTTCAGAGAATATATGGAACTGTTCCACAGTGTCCGGTCCCCGGCATTTACCGTTGACGAGATTCTGAAACACAAAGCCGGTCTTGAAGGAATCGAACACCCGTTGCCATACTTCCGTGAGTATCTTAAACGGGGCTACTATCCTTTTGCCTCGGAAACAGGGTTCGAAAAAAGGCTTCAGCAGGTCATCACCCAAACCATAGAATCAGACATAGCCCAATATGCCGACTTAAAAGCATCAACAGCCAGGAAACTTAAGAAAATGCTTGGCATCATATCTACTCTCGCTCCATACAAACCGAGTTCCGAGAAACTTGCAGTTGAAATAGGGGTCAGCAAGAACAATGTTCCTGAATATCTGCTGTACTTGGAAAAAGCCGGCATGATAGGGCAGCTCAGGGATGATACCGGAGGTATGAGAGGCCTGGGAAAAACAGAAAAAATCTATATAGACAATCCGACATTGATGACTGTTCTGGCCAACGGGACTCCGGATATCGGGAATCTCAGAGAAACATTCTTCTACAGCCAGATGAAAGTCATGAATGAAGTCACTGCATCAAAAGAGTCCGATTTCGTCATAGGTCAGCATACTTTTGAAATCGGAGGGAAAAAGAAAGGACACAAACAAATAGAAAACATAACCGGGGGCATAATCGTAAAAGATGACATAGAATATGGTCATGGAATCGAAATTCCTCTCTGGCATTTCGGACTGAATTATTAAATGATTATCTGCAAAAATACCCTCAACTTGTCATCTCGACCGGAAGCCCGAAGGGCTGTAGTGGAGAGATCTGACATACTTCAAAAACAGATTTCCCGGCTTCGGACTATGCCCTCCGCTCGAAATGACATGAAAGGAGCAGCTTTGCGGATATGAATGAATAAAAAACATATTACAAAACAGAAAAACATCACATTATGAACAGGAAACTGATTCTCATCGCATCGTTCGCGTTCGCGGCAGTATGCGCTTCAGCCCAGATAGCACCGGACGCGGACTGGGCCCAGTTCGGCAGATATGCCGCCGAAAATGAAAAGATAACGGAAAAGCCGCTGGCCGTCCTGATGGGAGACTCCATCACCGACAACTGGGACCGCGAAGACCCTGACTTTTTCCCGAAAAACAATATCATCTGCCGCGGCATCTCGGGCCAGACATCATCACAGATGCTGATACGCTTCCGCCAGGATGTCATAAACCTGCATCCGAAATATGTGGTCATACTCGCCGGGACGAACGACCTGGCATGCAACACCGGCTATATTTCACCAGGAAACATCCTCGGGAACATAAAATCCATGTGCGAACTGGCAAAAGCGAACAAAATAAGGCCAGTGCTCTGCTCTGTCACGCCGTCGGTGCAGTTCGGCTGGAGGAAATCGATCACAGATGTGGCTGAAAAAATCGCTGAGCTCAATCAGATGATCAAAGAATACGCAGAAGAGAACAGGATTCCATATGTCGACTATCACTCTGCACTCGCGGGTGAAGACGGCTCTTTCCCTAAGGAATACTCATACGATGGCGTCCATCCAGGCCTTGCCGGCTACAGGATCATGGAACCCCTCCTGCTCCGCGCCCTTGGAAATTAATATACAAAAATTGCAATATAGACATTGCGATTTTTTAAGAAGTTGCAATATAGACATTGCAATTTACCATATCGGCAGGGATTATTTACGGGCATATTGTGAAGGCGTGCAGCCGAACATCTCCTTGAAATAGCGGGTGAGGTATTTCGGAGTGTTGAAGCCTACGAGGTCGGCAAGCTCGGTCACGGAAATATCCGGACGCTCGGTCAGTATTTGCGCGGCCCGCTTCAGCCGGATGGTCCTGATGAACTCCGATGGAGTCATCCCCACCAGAGACTGGAGTTTCCGGTACAGATTCATCCTGTGCATGCTCACATCCGATGACAGTTCCTCCACTGAATAGTCAGGATTGTCCATATTTTTCTGGACAGACTCCATAATCTTGTCCATCAGCTTCTCATCCAGAGAATTCACAGCCACATTCGCAGGCTTGATATCTGTATCTGCCGAAAACGATGATATACGCTTCTGCCTCTCATCTATCAGATTTCTGATGCGGGCCTCCAGAATGTCCATTTTGAACGGCTTCGTCAGGTATGCATCGGCGCCCGTCTCATAGCCCTCCAGCCTGATGTCGTCCGAAGTACGCGCCGTCAGGAGAATCACAGGGATGTGGGAAGTTTCTATATCGCCCTTCACCCGCTTCGTCAGTTCGAATCCATCCATTCCGGGCATCATCACATCGCAGATCAGGACATCTGGCTGCACCTTGCGGAGTTTGTTCAGGCATGACGCGCCGCTGGAAGCCGAGACCACATTGAAATGCCGGCCCAGCTCTGAGACCATATATGAAAGGAAGTCCTGGTTGTCATCCACTATCATCACAGTGGACATGCCGGTCCTTCCAGACACAGGAGTTTCAGCATTTTCAGCAGAAGCAGGTTCACTGCCATGCATATGACCGTCTGCAGACACTTCCAGGTCCATAGGAATCCAGACGCTGAAAACAGTGCCCTTGCCCACTTCCGAAGCCACGGCGACATGCCCGTGATGCATTTCGGCATATTGCTTCACCAGACTGAGGCCAATCCCTGTCCCTGTAGACATGGCGGCATTGTCGCTCTGATAGAATCTGTCGAAAATCTGCGGCAGGTCAGATTCCGGGATTCCTGTTCCAGAATCTGAAACATCTATCCTCAGCATATTTCTTCCCGTTTCCGAGACTTGCGAAAGCTCCATCGAAACATATCCGCCCTCAGGAGTGAATTTCATGGCATTGGACAGGAGATTGTTCAGAATTTTCGACATCTGAGACTTGTCAAATGCCATGACAGCCTTGGAAAGCCCGCTTTCAAACGACAGAGTGACGCCTTTTCTCTGCGCCGCGTCCTGGAAGGAAGAAACGATCCCGGATGCAAATTCCACCATTTCACCCTTCACCAGGCCCAGCTTCTCCCCGCCCATTTCCAGCTTTCTGAAATCAAGAAGATGGTTTACAAGCGACAGCAGCTCGCGGGCATGATGATGCATCGTCTCCAGTTTCGGATAAAGAGACCCGCCCTTATTCTCCTTCATGAGACTCTCAAGTGGAAGCAGTATCAGGGTCAGAGGAGTCCTGAGCTCATGCGAGATGTTCGTAAAGAAACGGAACTTCATCTGGTCCAGCTCCTCTTTCTGCCTCTGCAGTTCGGCTTTCTTTTCAAAAAGTATCTGCCTGCGCTTCCTCTGGAGATACATGTTCGTAGTCAGGACTACCCCTCCGGCAACTAAAATGACATACAGCACATAGGCGGCTGTAGATTTCCAGAATGGAGGATGAATGGTGAAGCTAACCTCAGCAGGAATGCGGCTCCAGTCCGTGCCGTTGTCAGCGGCATATACCCTGAAAACATAGTCTCCTGGCTTAAGGTATGTATAGACGGCTTTTCCCAGACTTTGGGAATGGAGCTCTGTCCATGACCTGTCGAAATTTTCCAGCTTGTAGCGATAAGAAGTATGGGCAGGATTTATATAGTTCATGTTCGAGAAAGAAAATGCCACCGAGGATTCATCGTGAGACAAGTCGAGATGCAGCATACGGCCGCTCCTGCCATTATTGTCTGGCCTACCCCCCCCCAGAGGAATTCCGGCCATTTCCATCTCGCTGGAATCAAGCTTTTTCCCCGAGACGGCTATGTCTGAAATCTGGGGTGAGATATCAAAAGTGTCCTGATACAGCCTGTCCGGCCTGGCGACAGTCATTCCGTGCGCTCCCCCGAAAAATATACTTCCGCCCGAGTGCCTGAGTATGGAATTCTGGAAAAACGCACCTGCATCCACCCCGTCATTTTCGCCGAAATTAGAAACTGAAAAAGAATAGCCTCTGTCTGTTCTGACAGGGGTGATCCTCGAAACAGAATTGAAAGTAGCAGCCCAGATATTGCCGATATCGTCCACAGCCAGGCTGATGACATTGTCGTTCGGCAGTCCGGACGACGCCCCTACAGTATAAGACGAGCCTGATGTCTGGTCGACAACATTAAGCCCGTCCGATGTCGCTATCCACAGCAGGCCCCTGGAGTCCAGCACCGCCTGGTGGCTCTGAGTATAGCATTTAATGGAATTCAAGTCCGTCTCCACCCTGTCTTCAGACGGAGAATACAGGAAACGCCCGTTGTCACCCGAGAAAAGCAGCAGGCCGTCCCCATGGTCGCACACATCCCTGACTATCATGAATCTCGCCACTTCCGGATGCCTGTCCCTCAGCATCTCTATAGTCCCCCGCTCCGTGTCGAATTTTCCGACTCCGCCATAAACTGAAATCCAGAAATTCCCCAGGCTGTCCTCATAGAAAGCCCTGACACAGTTCAGATTAGGCGTCTCGACATAATATGACAGCTCTGCATTTGCAGTCTCAGGGAAAGTATAGTGCCTGACTCTGCCGCCATCTATGCAGAAAGCCCCGTGATAGAAAGTTCCGAGCCATATTCTGTCGCGGCTGTCTCTGTACAGGCTGATACACAGCTCATTGCTGAGCTCAGGATATGGCACTGTCATCGAATCTGTCTCAGGGTCATAACGCAGCAAGCCCTTTATAGTCCCCGCCAGCACCGTCCCGTCCACATCCTCCACCATGCACTTCACACCTTCGTCAGTCATCCTCCCGGAAGACAATGTCGCAGAGTTCACTGTATGAAGACGATAAATATCCTTGTGCCAGAAAAGGAGGCCTTCGGCCAATGTCGCTATCCATATGCCTCCCCTGGCATCTGCATATATCTTGGAAATGTCCGTATGCGGCCATATTTTCTTCCCGTTCATCTGCATCAGATACGGGAAAGTCGAAATTTCCATGCCGTCCCCATCCACCAGGCTGACCCCGGAGCGTGCAGTGCCGACCCACAAGTCATCCTTGCCGTCAATGGCAATAGTCGTGTACAAATCACTTTCCCCACCCAGAATTCCTGACACATAAGTCAATTTTCTTGTCTGCCTGTCATAATATGCCAGGCAATGGTCGTACATGACCCATACATTGCCTCCAGATGCAATGCACATGTCCATTCTGCTGGCCACCTGGCCGGCGGCATTGTCCGTCAGGACTTTTATGGAATTCCTGACAGTCTTCAGGGAGAGGTCGTACTCGGCAAGAATGCCGTTTATGGAAAGAAGCCAGAGATGATTTCCCGACTGCGATATCAGAACCGGGCCGCGCATATTGGACGGAATGTCCACCTGTTCTGCGCGTCCTGCGGTCCTGTCGCATCTGAAAAGACGGGCATCGCGGGTGACAATCCAGTAGTTGTCCGCAGAGTCTATGAAAAAATTCGAAATGTCCTCACCGCAGAGGCCGAACCGCGAAATTCTGCCTGCGATGTCGTATTCGAACCTGCGTGTATTCAGATTGAATATCCATATATGATCCCTGGTGGTGCACCACATCAGATTTTCAGTGCGGTCGAAATATGAATTATTCAAGCCGCTGTATTCTGTATAAGGTATTTTGATAGGGTTGTACTTGTAGCTTTTGCATGAAGCTCCGTCATACAGGCTGAGCATGGTGGATGTCTGGATGCACATCATTCCCCCGGGAAGCATGGTCATATTCCGGACATTGTTGTCAGGAAGCCCGCTGGATGTGTCGAGCATCCTGAACAAATATTCTCCTGAAGGGGCTGGCGAAGCCGAAGCGATGCGGCACAGGCTAAAAATGCCCAGCAAGACCGCAAGAGCGGCTCTGTTCTGACGTATTTTCATAGTTTCAGTGTGTTCCAGTGGTTTCAAGCCTCAAATTTACAAATTTTCCCGGTTTTCCGAGAGCCTGGCATTTTTTCCATATCCATATGAGTAAATCAAGCATCCCGCACGTATATATAAATGTTTGAGGACACGTCTGCGTGTCAGATGCCCTTGCGGCGCGGATAAGGAAAATATAATATACAGAATATGAAAAAGATAATTTCAGCGGCAGTGATCTGCCTGTGCATAGCGGCGGAAGCCCGCGATTTTTCTCTGTCGTCTCCAGACGGGAGGCAGTCCGTCACAGTGTCTGTCATCAGCCCGGGGCTGGACAGCGGCGATGCAGAAGCGGCCGCAGAGCCTCAGACCAGAATTTCATGGTCGGCATCCTACAAAGGCCAGCCGGTGATACTGGAATCATCCATGGACCTGGAGCTGGACAATCATGTCTGGGAACACGCCATGGGCAAATTCTTCACGCACGGAGAAAAATGGTTTGACGGCCTGATTCTCGCTGACACCACTATGACTTCACGCGACACAGTGTGGCAGAACCGTTTCGGAGAAAGGTCTTCAGTGCGGGATGCATATCATGGCATGATCCTGCATTTTGCAAAAGATGACGGCTCCGGCTACCGGCTGGACATCGAAGTGAGGGCATACAACGAAGGAATAGCTTTCCGGTATATGCTTCCTATGCATCCAGCCGCCATATATCACCGTATCAAGGCTGACAACACAGAATTCACCTTCCCGGAAGGAAGCCTTGCATGGTACACCTCATGGGCACAGGGCCCTTATGCCCTGCGTCCGCTCGCAGGCTGGGAAGACGAATGCGAACGTCCAGTGACATTGAAGATTACAGACAGCCTGTACGCCGCTGTAGGTGAAGCCGGGCAGATAGATTTTCCCCGGACGAAACTGAAACTGAGCCAGACCAAGAAGAACACATTGACAGCGTCTCTGAATGACGACGGCACAGATATCGTCACTCCGTACAGCATGCCGTGGAGGGTGGTTATGGCCGCTGAAAGCTTAGGAGGACTGCTGGAAAACAATGACATATTCCTGAATCTGAATGAAGCATCTGAAATCGCCGATGAAAGCTGGATACGCCCGGGCAAAATCATGCGCGAAACCAGGCTCAACACTGAAAATGCACTGGCAGTCATAGACTTCTGTTCAGCCCGGAATATCAGCTACATGCTGTTCGATGCGAAATGGTACGGCCCTGAATTCGACTACAGGAGCGATGCCACGAAAGTCATACCGAAGCTGGACATGCCGAAGGTCATTGCCTACGGAAAAGAGAAAGGCGTGGACGTCTGGCTGTATGTCAACCAGCATGCACTCGACAGGCAGGCCGAGGCGCTGTTCCCTCTTTTCGAAGAATGGGGAGTGGCAGGAGTGAAATTCGGATTTGTGCAGTTCTGCAACCAGCACTGGGCTGACCATGTCCACCGGCTTGTCAGACTCGCCGCCAAGCATCATCTCATGGTGAATATACACGATGAATACAGGCCTACAGGGTATTCGCGCACATATCCGAACCTGCTGACCCAGGAAGGCATCAGGGGAAATGAAGAATTTCCTTCAGCCACGCACAACACCATACTTCCGTTCACCAGGATGCTCTGCGGAGCGGCCGACTACACTGTCTGCTACTTCGATCCGCGGCTGAAAAACACGCATGCACACCAGCTGGCATTGCCTGTCATCTTTTTCTCTCCGCTCCAGACTCTCTACTGGTATGACACTCCTGCCAGGATCAAGGATGTCCCGGAACTGGAATTTTTCGATGAAGTGCCTGTCGTATGGGACGATACGAAGGTCATTGACGACAGCATCGGAGAACATGTTGTCATCGCACGCCGTGCCGGCGGCAAATGGTTTGCCGGAGCCATCTCCGGCGATGATGCCTGCCAAGTCACGATTCCTACCGGCGATTTTCTCGAAGCCGGAATGAAATATATCATGAAGGCTTACACTGATGATGAAAACACGGACTCGCCTACGAAAGTCAAGGCCGCAAAATATATCATCGAAGGCGGAGATGTGCTCAGATTCAGCCTCATGGACCGCGGAGGCGCCGCCATGCAGTTCATCCCTGCGACAAAAGAAAACATGAAAGGCGTCAGCAAACTTGCAAAAAAGGCCATACTATGAAAACAGCTCGGGCATTATTGACGGCGTTCATGTCGGCAGCCGTAATTTCATTGCCGGCGACGGCCGGCAATGAGACATTGCACGGAGGCGCATCAGTGAGCGACGGGACATCCACGCTCATCACCCATCCTGTACCTCAGGGAATATATTATGCCATGCACAACGATGACTACACAGTATATGCGCGCATACCGGGAGGAGAGTGGCAGGACCTCTACGAATATAAAGTGAAAGTGAATATGGACTCCCCTTCTGAAGCATCGATGGTCTATTTCGATTTCAAAGGCGAGGTAGAAATCATGGTCAAGAAGAACAACGGCATCGCCCATGAAGCAGAAATACGGCCTCTGTCACGCGGGATACGCAGCCGGCTGAAAGACAACATCCTGACTTTCACGCTAAGCCGTCCGCAGAACATATCCGTGGAATTCAACGGGGACAAGCATCACAATCTGCATATCTTCACCAATCCGCTGGAAAACAACGTTCCCTCCCCTGACGATGAAGGCGTGATGTATTTCGCGGCAGGGACACACACGCCTGAAAAAGGAGAAGACGGATTCAGAATACCGTCCGGCACCCGCGTATACCTGGCTCCAGGCTCTGTGGTGAAAGGCACACTCATCTGCGATTCTGTGAAGAATGTGTCCATAGGCGGGCGCGGGCTGCTGGTGACTCCGCAGAGAGGCATCCAGGCCACATATTCGGAAAACATCAGCGTAGAAGACATCATAGTGGTGAACCCTCGCCACTACACCTTTCTGGGTGGCCAGAGCCGAGGCATCACTATCCGCAACCTGAGATCGTTCAGCTATCAGGGATGGAGCGACGGCATAGATGTGATGAGCAGCCGCGACATACTCGTGGACAACGTCTTCATGCGGAACTCCGATGACTGCATAGCCGTATACGGGCCGCGCTGGGACTACAGAGGAGACACCAGGAACATCACGGTGCAGAACTCTGTGCTCTGGGCCGACATAGCGCACCCGATGAACATGGGCATACATGGCTACACTGGCGACGGCGTCGGAAATACGATAGAGAACATCACATTCAGGAACATAGACGTGCTGGAGCATGATGAAGACGACCCTGAATACCGGGGATGTATGGCTATATGCTGCGGCGACATGAATCATATCAGAAATATACTGTATGAAGACATCCGCGTGGAGCGGATAGAGGAAGGGCAGCTCTTCCATGTGGAAGTCGTGTTCAACAGCAAATATTGCTCTGCCCCGGGAAATTCAGTCTCCGGAGTCACATTCCGGAACATCACCTGCCCGTTCATACCTGACCTGAAACCATCGTCGCTGAAAGGTTATGACGCTGACCGTACGGTCAATAATGTTGTCTTCGACAATGTCCGCATCGGCGGCCGGAAAATGAAAGGCCTCGGCAATGCCGACACCAATGAATTTATAGAAAATATTACAGTCAAATAACACTTTCGAAGTCCATAAACAATATGAAAAGAACACTTTTGTCTGCAGCCGCCATTGCGGTCTGCGCCATGACAATGGCACAGACAAGCATAGAAATCCCGAGACTGGACACAGGCTATCCGAGACTGATAGACGGGGAGGAATGCCGGCAGGAAATCTCCGCACTTCTGGAGACCGGGCCGGGAGCGCGAGCCATGGCAGAGCTGGAATCTAGAATCAGGCCTTATGCCGAAAGGCATAAAACAGACCCCGAATGGATAGTGAGCAGGCTGCAGATGTATTGGGACACCCATGCGACTGATGTGTATGTCAAGGGTGAAGTGTACTCCCATGCAGACGGACATGCGCCTGTGCCTACCGTGCGTTTCGCAGGCGCGAGGGAAGCATCCTCGAACTACAGGAGGCCGGCATTGGCAGACATCCGCCCTTATCAGGACACTGCCGGGCTATGGATGTACAACAAGACATTGCCGGGAGAGCCTCTTGAAAAAGCCGAACCTGGAAAGACAGGAGGGAATATCACTTCCATAAATTATGAGATTCTGAACCTCGCCAGAGACGCGGCCTTCCTCTACTGGTGGTCAGGCGACAATATGTATGCGGAATTCGCCGCAGACATATTCGACACTTACATGACAGGGCTTTACTACAGGAACGTACCTGTCGATCTTAACCACGGGCATCAGCAGACTCTTGTCGGACTGACCTCGTTCGAGGTGATACATGAGGACATAGCCGTATCCTGCGCCGAATGTTATGACTTCCTTCACGGCTATCTGGAAAAGTCTCTGCCGGAGAAACTTCCCGTATATGAAGAGGCCTTCAGGAAATGGGCAGACAATATTATAGCAGGAGGGGTGCCGCACAACAACTGGAATCTGATCCAGGCGCAGTTCGTGCTCCGCATCGCTCTCGTGCTGAGTCCTGACGGAAGCTATGCCGACGGACGCGGCAGGGAGTGGTTCCTGAATGAAATTCTCAATGAAGACAGCATACGCCAGTGGTCTCCCGGGAAACTCATAGACTATGGTTTCGACGCCTCCACAGGGCTGTGGAAAGAATCTCCGGGATATTCCACCATGGTGGTCTCAGAATGGAGCAGCTTTGCAAGTCTTCTTGACACAGTGCTGGGGATAGATCTCGTGGAAGCCTATCCGATATTGGCCGACGCAGTGGAGGCCACCCCTGAATATCTCTTTCCGAACGGAATTATCTGCGGATGGGGAGATACGCATTGCGGGCCGCTCAGGACGGACTATTTCCTGCGGATGATAGAAAATGCCCGTTCACATGGGAAAACTGAGCAGGAAAGGCTTTTCACGGCCATGTACAAATGCTTCGTGCCGGAATCTGCCTCTGACGGCGCCAAAGAGCAGAAACTTCCAGGGAAAGTGTCTACATTCACATCCATGAAGCCTCTGCGCCTGGACCCGTCGGTTGAAGCAGGAAAAATAGAAGACTATGTCAGTCCCGTATTCTGGTCAGAAGGCGTGAGCTGGTTTGCCGCGCGCACCGGGATGAATCCTCAGAAAAGCCTGATGATGAGCATAGCCGGCTCTATGGGCAACCATATGCATGCAAACGGCATATCGATGGAACTGTACGGGAAAGGCTATATCCAGGCCGCCGACCTCGGACGCGGGTCAGGATACACAAACCTGGACCACAGGGAGTTCTACTCTCAGTTCCCTGCCCACAACACTGTATGCGTGGACGGCATATCGTCTTATCCTACGATGCAGTCCAGCCATGCTTTCTCGCTGAACGGCAGCTACCCTGCACCAGGGCAGAAAGACGGATTCTATCCGGGGCTGATGTTCGGAGATTTCTCCTTTATCGAGCCTGAGACATATTCAGACCAGAGACGGCAGGTGCTGATAGTGAACACTGACCCGGAGAATGGCTATTACATCGATGTGTTCCGGTCCCGCAGACGTGACGGGAAAGACAAGATGCACGATTATTTCTACCACAATATCGGCCAGGAATTCGAGCTGTCTGTACCGACAGAGCCTACTGAGGAGCTGGCTTTCGCCGGAGCGCACCTGAGCGCATACTCATACCTATGGAACAAGTCAGCGGCAGTGACTTCAGACGATGTGCACGGAGTGTTCACCATGCATTGCAAAGACGGCAGCCAGGCAGGTATGAGAATGTGGATGAAAGGAGAAGAGGACAGGAAAGTGTTCAAAGCTTATTCTCCGTACATAGACGGGCTGAGCAGGATGCCTATGCCGTATGATGTAAAAAATTCGCCTTGCCTGACATTTGTCGCACGCCAGTACGGCGAGGCATGGTCACATCCATTCACGGCTGTCTATGAGCCGTTCTCCACATCAGCCCCGGGATATGTGGAAAAAGTGGAATATCTGTCCTGCGGAGACAAGTCTGACGCCGCAGGAATATCCGTCCTGAAAAAAGACGGCAGGCATGACATAGTCATCAGTTCTGACCGCCGGCAGGAATCGCAATGCCTCGGGCTGAGCAGCGATGCACTCATCGCCGTCTGCAGCCAGGCGTCCGGCAATGCCGGTTCAGAAGAAAGCGGCATCGAGCTCTTCATGCATGAGGGGACTTGCATATCATTCGGGGGCATCAGCATATCAGCGAAAGAGCCTGCGGATGCGGCCGTGGTCGTCAGGAATGGAGAAATATGGTACACTTCCGACAGGGACTGCACTATCAAGGCAAACGGGAAGAAATATCGTCTTTCAGCTTCGGATTTCACGAAAATTGGCAAATAATTCAATAATTCAGCGTAACTGTTAGGTAAATTTACTGGTTGAAACGTATTAATTTCTGCATTATGGAAAATTTAAGAAACTTTTTCACATCAACAGCCGCGCTGAAAGCCGCCGCGCTATGGTTCGCCTGCATGCTGTGCACAAGCATAGAAGCCAGGACAGAAAAGGACACATACACGAACCCTGTCATCTGCTTCGACTATTCCGACCCTGATGTAGTCAGGACCGGAGGAGACTACTGGATGACGGCATCGTCGTTCAACTGCATTCCTGGTCTTCCCATACTGCATTCCACTGACCTGGTGCACTGGGAAATAGTGAACTACGCCATAGACAAGCTGGAGCCGGAAGAATTTTACGGGGATGTGCAGCACGGCCGCGGAGTCTGGGCTCCATGCATCAAGTTCCATGACGGATGGTACTACATCTACTGGGGCGACCCTGACTTCGGCATCTTCATGGTGAAGACGCAGGACCCCAGAGGAGAATGGTCCGAGCCTGTGCTGGTAAAGGCAGGGAAAGGCCTTATCGACCCTTCTCCGCTATGGGATGACGACGGGAAAGTCTATCTCGCACATGCCTGGGCGGCCAGCAGAAGCGGGCTGAACAGCATCATCACCATATTTGAGATGAACGAAGACGGCACCAAGTGCATTTCCGACGAAGTGATGGTATTCGACGGGAACAGGGACGGCCATCATACTGTGGAAGGCGCGAAAATATACAAAAGAGACGGGTGGTACTATATCTTCGCCCCGGCAGGCGGAGTAGCCACAGGATGGCAGCTGGTGATGCGGTCGAAGTCCATCTACGGACCATATGAGGCACGCAATGTCATGGAACAGGGCAGTACAGACATCAACGGCCCTCACCAGGGAGCATGGGTGGACACGCCTTCTGGAGAACACTGGTTCATCCACTTTCAGGAAAGGCAGCCTTTCGGACGCATCATCCATCTGAATCCTATGTCCTGGACAGATGACGGATGGTGTGTAATAGGCCTTGATGAAGACGGAGACGGACGCGGAGAGCCTGTCAGGACATGGAAAAAGCCGGATCTTCCTGCAGGCGGGACTGCATGCATGGCCACGAGCGATGAATTCAACTCTCTGGCGCCGGGGCTTCAATGGCAGTGGCACGCAAACCGCCAGGACTGGTTCGGGTTCGGAGGCGGCTACGGATTTTTCAGGCTGTACGGGCACAGGGAAGATACGCCGAATCTCTGGGGAGTTCCAGACCTGCTCCTGCAGAAAATGCCTGCAGAAGCCTTCACCGCCACCACAAAACTGAGTTTCAACTCTAAAGGCGACGGAGACAGAGCCGGGCTGGTGGTGATGGGATTTGACTACGGGTGCATCTCCATCGTCCGTGACGGAGAAAATGCCAGCATACAGTTCGCCACCTGCCATGACGCCGACAAGGGGACAAGCGAAAAGACAGTGACCGCCGCCACGATGCCTCTGGCACGTGTGGAAAGCGGGGCGACACCGAAATATACAGCTGACATATGGTTCAGGGTGAAATCTGACGAGAACGGGCTGTGCAGATTTTTCTACAGCCTGGATGGAAAATCTTTCAAGCCGGCAGGAGAAGAGTTCCAGGCACGGGAAGGACGCTGGATTGGCGCTAAGATAGGGCTGTTCTGCTCAAGCGCCGGCACAGGCAAGGACCGCGGATGGATAGACGCCGACTGGTTCAGAATAGACTGACCTGAAGCGGCATATGCAGTCTGCCTTGCGGATGTCAAGAATAGACCTTCCGGAAGGCACTGCGGATAAGATATAAAAAGTATTTTAGATATGATCAGGAATGTATTCATAGCTACGGCTATTTGCATGGCGGCACTCGGATGTTCGCCGGCTTCGAAGGGGGATGACGCCCCTATCGCAGAGAATGGGCTGGACTACTGTGCCAGACAGACAGAGCGGACTCTCGCACAGATCGAATCAGCAGGATACGGGATGTCCCCCCGCAACATCGCACCAGGCGACAGCACCTGGAAGCTCTGCCCTGCAAGCAAAGAACTCTGGACGGAAGGATTCTGGCCAGGCGTGCTCTGGTACGACTATGAATACACTTCTGATGAAAAAATCCTTAAAGCCGCCGAGAAGTACACCGAGGCTCTGAAATTCATCAGCGAAATCCCGGCCTACGACCACGATTTGGGTTTCATCATATTCTGCAGCTACGGGAACGGATACCGTCTGACAGGCAAGCCTGAATACAAAGATGTGATTCTCGCCACCGCTGACAGGCTGGCTTCGTTGTACAATTCTGCCGCGGGCACCATACTCTCATGGCCTCGCGAAATGAAAAGCCTGGGAGGGCACAACACCATCATGGACAACATGATCAACCTCGAAATGCTGTTCTGGGCCGCAGAAAACGGAGGGAAGAAAGAGTATGCCGATATCGCCATAAGCCATGCAGACATGACGATGAAATACAATTTCCGCCCTGACGGGACCTCATACCATGTGGCTGTATACGACCCGGCCAGCGGAAAACATATCAAAAGCTGCACTCATCAGGGGTATTCCGACGACTCTATGTGGGCCCGGGGACAGGCGTGGGGCATCTACGGCTACACTATGTGCTACAGATTCACGCATGACAGGAAATATCTTGATTTCGCATGCCGCATCACTGATGTATACCTGTCCAGGCTTCCTGAGGACATGGTGCCGTACTGGGATTTCGACGACCCGGAAATTCCTGATGTTTCGAAAGACGCTTCAGCTGCCGCCATCGTGGCTTCTGCCTTGATAGAGCTTTCCGGATACGCAGGAGGCGAAAAAGGAGCGGCATATCTGGATGCGGCCAAAAAGACACTGGAATCGCTGCAGGAAAACTACCGCGGCGGAGACTCTTGCCCTGCATTCCTGGTGCACTCCACCGGGCACAGGCCGGCAGGCTCAGAGATAGACTACGCCATAATATATGCAGACTACTACTATATCGAAGCCCTGATGCGCCTGAAAAATCTTGAGAAATAAATCCGGCAGAAATCATGAAAAGCCACGTGTACGTTTTTTCAGTCTGCACATCTTTGCTCATTTCAGCCGCATCAGCCGCAGGCCAGGATATCATCGTGCACGATTATGACAATGTCTACCAATGGCAGACTGAAATCAATTCGCCCAGAGTGCCTGCCGAGCCAGGATATCAGACCAAGGCTTTCCTGTGGATTCCTCCGCACTGCGAAAAAGTGAAAGCCGTCCTCCTGTGCGGGCACAATGCCATGGAGGAAGGCATAATAGAGTCTTTTGAATTCCGGAACGGACTCTCAGACATGGACATGGCCCTCATCTGGGTCACTCCAGGATGGGAACCCAGCGACCTGTTCTATGCGCCGAACGGAGCGCAGGCAGGATTCGAAGAAGCCATGGAAGAACTGGCTGAAAAGTCAGGATATGACGAACTGCGTTCAGTGCCGGTGGCCTATATGAGCCATAGCGCCCAGGCGTCTTCACCATACAATTTCGCCGCATGGAATCCAGACAGGGCACTTGCGGCCATATCGATGCATGGAGACTCCCCTCTGAGCGAAGTCCTGTGCTGCGGACACGTAAATCCATACTGGGGCTCGAGAAATATTGACGGCATTCCTGCATTGATGTGTGTCGGGGAATATGAATGGGGAGAATTCAGGATAGAAAGCGCCTTCCAGTTCATGAAGCGTTATCCTGATGCCGCGCTCTCCCTTTTATGCGATGCAGGGCACAGCCACAGCGACTGCTCAGAATACGAGATAGATTACATATTGGCCTTTCTGAGAAAGGCCGCAGAATACAGGATTGCCGAAGACGGCAGTCTGAAAAAGCTGGACAAACGTGACGGATGGCTGGCGGACAGATGGTATCCAGAG
Source organism: uncultured Bacteroidales bacterium (assembly GCA_949289565.1). Taxonomy (GTDB): domain Bacteria; phylum Bacteroidota; class Bacteroidia; order Bacteroidales; family UBA932; genus Cryptobacteroides. The sequence goes on along the minus strand of CASEOO010000045.1, from coordinate 73,661 downwards.
CATCGCGCCCAAGAATCGCCATACAGCATCCATGCGGCTCCTTATTCAGAATATGGCGGCGGCAGGGACAGCTGCTTCTGGTATTTCGATGAAGAAATGGCCAGGCTTACAGAAGAATACTATCAGAGGGAAAGAGGAAAGAAAAACCAGAAACTGGAGGCATGGCAGAACGGCAGACGCGTGGACAGAATACGGTTCACCCCTGAAGATGACGGCCTGACTTTTCATTTCCAGGTGCGCCATTCCGAACCCGGACACTCAAGCTCCCCGATTCAGATACGCAGAGAATATGGCCCTGTCAGGATAGTGAATGACAGCACTTTCAGGATAGCATTCCACCGGACTGGATTCGACGGCAGGAAGACAGGGTGGATGATGTTCGACTGCTATGCGAACTCTGACAGCCTGTACAAAAGGTGCATCCTGAATCTGGAACTGCGCATTCCGGGCCAGATCACCGACGGACAGCCGCAAACGATAAACTTTCCGGGACTGAGTGACGTATATGCAGGCACGGATGAAGAAATCGTACTTGCAGCCACATCCAGCAGCGGACTCCCTGTGTATTTCTATGTCGAAAGCGGCCCTGCATTCATCGACGGGAACAGGCTGGTCCTGACTGATATACCGCCTCGTGCAAAATTCCCTGTAGAAGTGACAGTAGCCGCATGGCAATACGGCATCGCCGGAAAATGGCAGTCAGCCGCACCGGTCAAATCCACCTTCAAGATATGGAAATAAGCGGGCGGGGCAAAAGTCACGAAGACGGAAAATTCATATCTTCGCATAAAATTCAGAAGATATGTCCGGAATCGAAAAAAAAATCATCCTGTATGCCGCCGCGGCAATGATATTGGCAGTTCCTGCCAATGCGGCCTTCGCCGGAGACGACGGCATTGCACGAAGTGCAGCTGGGAAAAGATATGGAGTGACGACGCTGTCGGCCAATTATCTGCGTGAAAAACCGGATTTCACCGCAGAACTCGGGAACCAGACTCTGATGGGGACTCCGGTGGAAATCATGGATGAAGACGGCTACTGGCTGAAAGTCCGGACTCCTGACCCATATACGGCCTGGTGCGTGGACTTGGGCGTGAAGGAAATGACGATGCAGGAGGCGGCTGGCTATATCGCAGCAGAAAAAATCATCTGCACTGCGGATTACAGCACAGTATGGAACGTGCCTGTCAGACGAAAAGCCATAAGAGGCAAGACCGGGAAAAATACTGCCGGAGCGGACTGCGGCCTGCAGAAAATCTGCGACATAGTGGCAGGAGACCTCATACTGTACTCCGGCAAGACAGTGAAAGGGTGTTATGAAGTCCGGCTGGCAACCGGCGAAACAGGATATGTACCGGTGCAGGATGCATCTGTCTTCAGTGAATGGGTACGGAGATGCGACCCGTCTGCAGAAAATATCATCAGCACGGCCATGCGGTTTCTCGGCGTCCCGTATTTCTGGGGAGGCACATCCATCAAGGGAGTGGACTGCAGCGGACTTACGAAAATGGCCTGGTTTCTGAACGGCGTGCTGCTGCCGAGGAACGCTTCACAGCAGGCATGTGCGGGCTTGCCTGTCCGCGTGGATGCCGATACAGACCAGTTCCCGGTGGATTCTATAGAAAATTTCACGGCATCCGAGGCATTCCGGGAAGAGATGTTGAAGCGGATTTCAGAGCTGCGGCCGGGAGACCTGATTTTCTTCGGCACACCTGCATCTGCGGCAGAATCCGGAACAGCGGCAGGCAAATCTTCCGGCTCAGAGGGACTGTCAGCAGGAGGCTGTATGCCGTCCCGGAAAGAAAGAATCACCCATGTCGGGATCTATATTGGGGACGGACGGTTCATCCACGCATCGAAACTGGTCAGGATCAATTCGCTCATCCCAGGGGAAACTGACTTCTACGAGCTTTCAGGCAAGATGATCAAGGCTCGCCGTATCATCGGCTGCAGTGCTTCCGAAGGAATAGTCAGCATTTCCGGCAGCCCGGCTTATTTTCCTCAGGACTGACTGATAGCCAAGGCATCGGGGACTCCGAGAAAGAACGGCAGGCAAGCCGGAATTGCCGGAATCTGTGCAAGATTTTGAATTAAGAGCAGTTTTTACTAATTTTGAAAAATCGCCGCTGAAAAACATCGCGACGCAGCAGCCCAAAGATTTCGAAAATCGCCATGTCAGTTCGACGGAATCTCTGGCTCAGGACAAATATCTTATCGAACTGACGCCAATTCAAGCCATATGGATGAACAGATCAGACAGATAGCCGAACGGCTGAAAGGGCTGCGCGATGCTCTGGACATGACCGAAGAAGAAGTGGCCGCCGACTGCGGCCTGACCGTGGACGAATACCGCGATCTCGAATCCGGGGAATGCGACCTGTCCATCAGCATACTGCAGCGGATAGCCCACAAATACGGCATCACCCTGGACGAACTCATGTTCGGGGAAGAGCCTAAAATGGATTCGTATTTCCTGACCCGCAAAGGCACTGGCATCTCGGTGGAAAGAGTCAAGGCGTACAAATACGAATTGCTGGCCTCAGGGTTCAAGCACAGAATGGCAGACCCGTTCATAGTGACCATCGAACCGAAGCCTGAAGACACTCCCCTGTTTTTCAACGAACACGAAGGCCAGGAATTCCACTTTGTCATCGAAGGGAAACTGCTGGTGAACATAAACGGGAAGGAGCTCTCGCTTTTACCCGGCGACAGCCTGTTCTTCGACTCGGGCACTCCCCACGCACTGAAAGCCCTGGACGGAAAACCGGTGAAATTTCTGGCCATGGTGATGCAATAGGATGCACACGGCTTTTCACAAGACATTGACGGACTGACAACAAACGGACAACGAAAAGACATGATAGAAAAATATTTGCCCCAGACGGAATTCTCTTCTCAGGAGGATTTCATAAAGAATTTCAAGATCAATATTCCCGAGAATTTCAATTTCGGATACGACATAGTAGATGCATGGGCCGCTGAAGAGCCTGAAAAGAAAGCCCTGCTCTGGACCAACGACCATGGCGAGTGCATCCAGTTCACATTTGCCGACATGAAAAAATACACGGACATGACGGCATCGTGGTTTCAGAGTTTAGGCATAGGACGCGGAGACAAGGTCATGCTGATTCTCAAGCGCCGCTATGAATTCTGGTTCTCTATCATAGCGCTGCATAAAATAGGGGCGGTGGCCATTCCGGCTACCCACCTGCTCACAAAAAAGGATATAGTCTACCGTTGCGAAGCGGCCACCATCAAAATGATAGTCGCCGCCGGAGAAGATGTGATATTGAAACATATCATAGACGCCAAGCCGGAATGCCCGAGCCTGGAGAAAATCGTCAGCGTCGGGCCGGAATATCCTGACGGCTTCCTGGACTTCCATAAAGGAATAAACGGCTCAGCTCCGTTCACCCGCCCGGAGCAGGCCAATACGAATGACGACATCATGCTGATGTACTTCACATCCGGCACCACCGGCGAGCCGAAAATGGTAGCGCACGACTTCACCTATCCTCTCGGGCATATAGCCACGGCGCGTTACTGGCACAATCTCCACAGCGGCAGCCTTCATTTCACCATCGCCGATACAGGATGGGCAAAGGCCGCATGGGGGAAAATATACGGACAGATGATAGCTGGAGCCAATATTTTCGTCTACGACCATGAAAAATTCACTCCTGCCGACATCCTTCAGAAAATCCATGACTACCATATCACATCGCTCTGTGCGCCTCCGACCATCTACAGATTCCTGATCAGGGAAGATCTCAGCAAATATGACCTGTCTTCTCTGGAATATTGCACAACAGCAGGCGAAGCACTGAACTATTCTGTGTATGAGACTTTTTTGAAAATCACAGGCATCCGGCTGATGGAAGGATTCGGGCAGACAGAGACGACTCTCACCCTGGGCACTTTCCCGTGGATGGAGCCTAAGCCGGGAAGCATGGGAGTCCCGAATCCGCAATACGATATAGACCTGCTCAAACCTGACGGGAGGCATGCCGAAGAAGGTGAACAGGGACAGATAGTGATACGCACTGACAGGGGCAAGCCTGCAGGGCTGTTCAAGGAATACTACCGTGACGAAGAAAAGACCCGGGAATCCTGGCATGACGGATATTACTGCACAGGAGATCTGGCATGGCGCGACGAAGACGGATATTACTGGTTTGTCGGCCGCGCCGACGACGTCATAAAGAGTTCCGGATACCGCATAGGGCCGTTCGAAGTCGAAAGTGCGCTCATGACTCATCCGGCAGTGGTGGAATGCGCCATCACGGGAGTCCCTGACGAAATCAGAGGGCAGGTAGTGAAAGCCACCATCATTCTGGCAAAGGACTACAAGGCAAAGGCCGGCCCTGAGCTGGTGAAAGAGCTGCAAGACCATGTAAAGCACGTGACTGCCCCGTACAAATATCCGCGTGTCATAGAATTCGTGGACGAACTGCCAAAGACTATCAGCGGAAAAATCCGCAGAGTCGAAATCAGGAAAAAAGACGGCGGAAGATAGGATAACGGATTTTTTGCTATCTTTGCGCCGGAAAACGAATAATATTAATACTTTTCGACATGAATCTCAGAAACATCAAAAAAGACATCGAATACTTCATCGGTGAATTCATCGATGACTGCTCTCTGTTCATCGCGCTCAATCCTAAAAAGGCCGATGGCAAAGTTTCAGGAATCATAGACGAGGCTGTAGAGCTCTACAATGACCTCAAGGCCAAAATCAATCATCCGGCCGAAGGCGCCAAGAAAGCTTACTATGACAGCATCCGCAAAGAAATGCTCGAGAAGCTCGATGAACTCAGCGAAAAGCTCAGCACTGTCGTCAGCGAGGAGAAATAAGTCACTGGACCATAAATTTTATGCATGGATAACAGGAAATGCATAGAAAGGCTTGAAAAAAAAGGAGTCAGGGCGACTCCTATAAGGATATTGGTCCTGGATGCATTGATGAATGCAACCAGGACCATGTCTTTAACTGACCTGGAGTCCGAACTGGAGACTGTCGACAAGTCAAGCATATTCAGGACTCTGGAAATATTTGAAAAGCACCATCTGGTGCATTCAATCGACGACGGCACCGGCTCCATCAAATTCGAAGTATGCGAGAGCGAAGATGACTGCTCAATATCCGACATGCACACCCACTTCTATTGTGAAAAGTGCCACAAGACATTCTGTCTAAAAGAAATAAGCGCCCCTCTTGTAGATCTTCCCGAAGGATTCCAGGCGCATTCCGTGAACTACATCATCAAAGGCATCTGCCCTGACTGCAAGTAGATAATCTGCGCAAACGAGGTATTTTTGACCAGTTAGCGCAGAGTATTTCAGGGATAATCTGCGCAAACACATATAAAAAGACATGTTAGCGCCGATTATCTATGGATAATCAGCGCAATTATACATAAAAACACACGATTACGCTGATTATCGCAACAAAATCTGCGCAATCCACGAAAAAATTGTATATTTACGCAGAAAATCCCGCTGTCATGAAAGACTTTATCGGAAGAAAGACTGAACTCAAGGAACTGTCCGGATATATGGAATCCGGGCAATCAGAATTTATCGCAGTATACGGAAGACGGCGTGTAGGTAAAACATGCCTTATACGGACAGCCGCACATGACCGTTTTTCATTCTTTGTCACAGGCATCTATGGAGCATCCAAGTCAGAGCAGCTGACAAACTTTGCAATCGCCATGCAAAAATATTCCGGCTCCGGACAGCTGTCAGTACCAAAAAACTGGATTCTGGCATTTTTCGAACTGTCGAAGTATATGGAAACATTGCCGGAAGGCATAAAAATCATTTTCATAGACGAACTTCCGTGGATGGACACTGCGAAATCAGGATTCGTGCCAGCTCTGGAGAATTTCTGGAACACATGGGCGGCAATGCGCGATGACATAAAACTCATCGTATGCGGCTCAGCTACGTCATGGATGATAAACAATCTGATAAGAAGCAAAGGGGGGCTGCATAACAGGCTTACTCATCATTTGATTCTCGAACCATTCTCACTGAACGAATGTGAAGACTTCTTCAAGAGAAATGGTTTTTCATACTCCAGGAAGCAGATAGCCGAATGCTATATGGTCATGGGAGGAATCCCATACTATCTTTCAATGCTGGACAGGTCAGAAAGTCTGGCACAGAATATTGACAGACTTTTCTTTTCCAGGAACGCACCGTTGAAAGACGAATTCAAAGATCTGTATAAAGCCCTATTCAAGAACGCCGTCCATCATATGGAAATCGTCCGGTGCCTGGCCTCAAAAGGGATGGGCATGACGCGCAATGAAATTGTAAAAGCGAGCGGACTCAGCGACAACGGAGCATTGAGCACAGCCCTCGAAGAACTGGAGAACTGCGGATTCATCAGGCTCTACGAACCGTTCGGCAGAATGAAAAGTGCAGACTGCAAGAGGCTCGGGAAAGCCGCACTGTTTCAACTGGTGGATTTTTACACATTGTTCTATTATAAATTCATTCTGGGGAATCACTATCATGACGAGCATTTCTGGTCAGCATCATTCAACAGCCCGCTTCACAATGCATGGTGCGGCCTGTCCTTCGAAATCCTGTGTCTGACACATCTGAAGCAGGTAAAAGCCACACTGGGAATATCAGGGGTGCAAACTGCCGCATGCAGCTGGAGAAGCAGGACTCCCGGGAATGGAACACAGATAGATCTTCTGATAGACAGGAAAGATGAAACAGTGAACATCTGCGAGATGAAATATTCCGGGAAAGAGTTCGTGATCGACAAATCATACGAAACAGAATTGCGGAATAAAATCGATTCATTCATATCCGAAACTGGCACACGGAAATCCATCATCCTTACCATGGTCACCACAGAAGGCGTCAGGCAGAACATCCATAGCGACATTGTGCAGAAAGAAATCGTACTCGATGATCTATTCAGGGCACTGTAAAAATACGTTGTGGCTGAAGATATGTCAATATTCATCACGAGGTCCGGAAAGATATCCCGGGGCAAACGGACGGATAATATTTCCGTCTAAATCAAATAAAGCGCTGGCCCACATATCCGGTTCCACGCCGAATCCATACTCGTCACCACGATCGCCTTCCTCCGTACACACCCTGCAGACGATCCTGTTCTCATCATAAAGTTCCAGGTCCAGCGGCTCAGGCCTGGAACTGCGCAATCTCTTTTTACGCCACTTTGCGAATGCAACATATTCGTGCCCGGAAGTCCGATCTTTTCCCCTTTCAAACCCACGTACCGTATAATCCGAGTCAAAGGACTTGAAATCTTTATATGTCAGCCGCACATATACGGCATGGGAGCCATGGCTGTGTTTTATAACTTCTACAATCTCATTCCAGGGGGCATCAATTGGAAACCAAATATGATTGGAATACGCGTAAGCATCCGGTCCCCACAAACCCTTTGCCTGACTGTCACGCATTTCATCAGGGTAATCAAACAGGGATTTGATTTTTTCTGCCCTGCTCAGCTCATCCCATGACTTCATTGTATTCACCATCTATTATCTTTTATAATACTTCTTAGATTCCTATTAAGAATGTTTCTGAGAATTTTGAGGCAGACAATTACCTGATAGTCTTAAAAAGTTGCCGGTCATTAAATATGTCCATGGCCTTATCCGTTATCATAGTTTTAAGGCTCATGATAAAATCATTCTCCGTCCCTTTGAAGTCGTATTGCAATGATATCGAAGTCGCTGCATTATAACAACCATCAGCAAGTTTTATGCGTTCACTACTCTTTCTCGATTTATCCCATCTAAAAAAGGGAAAGGCATTTGGGGCGGAACTCTCTATCCATTGACGAATTGAATGCTCCATTTCACCAAACGGTACGATTGGTACTTGGGGCAAATGCATCTCTATTTCGCATTTCAAATCATAATCGAAAACTTCTTTTAATGACGACCGCAGAGCCACATTTACTTTTTCGCCCATTTTCTTATTAAAGGAATTTCGAAAATTCTTGCCATATTCAGGTCTGTCGGTAAGTCCATCAAAAAATTCCTTCAGCATATCACATAGATCTTCCCCTGTAGTATGTTGTGTATCATTCTGATATTTTGCAAGTACAGGAGGGAGCAACTTCTCTATAATGTCTCTGGTTGACATAGTGTCACAATCTTTATACATCTCCATAAAATCCAGTTTATCCAGATAATCCATAATTTTCTTTCGCCCTGACTCCTGTGCAGCTGCATAATATACAATTCCATCTGACACAACATACGATGGCGTAGAATCTCGGACTGGATCAATACCCCATATAGAAGACAAGCTATCTGAAACCCACGGCATAATTGATGCTCCACCACTCAAGATAATTTTAGACAAGCAATTAATTCCTCGTGCTCTCAAAACATTGTCAACTTCTTCTTTCAGATCTTGAAAATCCTTAACAATTATAGACTTATAATCATTAATCAACTTCTCGAAATCAAAACATGTCCATTTGAATTCCACATCATTACAATCTGGAGCTATAGCCTTTAAATGGCCTGACATCTCTATAAATGGGGCGTTATCAGTATAAGCTATTTCTTTGGCTTTTCTCATCCAAAACAATATAAAAGAATCTATGTCAATATGCATATTCCCCGTGCGTCTTAATTCGGATTTTGCAATTGATAATTTTTCCTTATAATCATCGGTATTCCTGTATGCATTGAAGAATTCTTGATCAATGACTCCAGCGCCATAAGTGTCATTGGAACACTTATCTATGTCATTTTTTTCGTTATCGATAACTAGGGTATAATCAATAGTACTGGAACCATAATCCACAACAAGTACAGCCCCCTTTTCATGCTTCGCAAAAAAAGCTGCTTCACTTTCACTTATCACCCATCCCACTTTCTTGTTTAAGGCTTTTTCAACAAAATTCTTATATGCCAATTTTTCGTCGGACGTCCACTTTGTCGGCGCAGCAATATACAAATCCACATTAGCCCCATCGCTCTGAAAAACGTCGGAATTATACTTAAGGGCGTTACTATACACCGCCTTGATAAATGCCCGAAATGCGCGAAGATTATTTACAATCTTCTGATCGTGCTCGCTATATCTATTTAACGGTGCATCAATATCAAGGCCTTGTGTAATCTTACTTTTAAATGCTAATTTTAAGTTTCCGTATGCCGCGTCTAATTTATACTCACCATCCTTGGACTGATGTATCGTTGACGCAATTTTGTACTGGTCTTTATTCGTAGACGGCTGTAATCTGACTCCTTTAATCTGGTTCTTGTCAATCTTCACCGTATCATCAAACAACATATATGATGCAGCGGTTTCACCATGGCCAAAATCTATTCCTAAAATATAATTCATACATCTATATTATTAATATCAAACACTTTATTTAATTGGGAAAACTACAATTCCTTTAAATATGCACAATTTCGTCTTTTGATTTATCAATGCCTTAGCCGTTGTTGTCACCTGAGTAATCTTAGACTCATATTTTTCAAACATATCACTACATTCATCAGAATATTCAATCATTGAATATCCGGCATTTTCTAAAGTCCATATCAATTTTTTCCTTTCTATTTCATCATCAGTTTCAATAGCCTTATTATATATCTGTCTTAAAAGTGGCAAATACGGATTTCTCTCCATCGGGAAATCAGACTCCTTGTCCTGTCTCATCATGCCATTAAGATAATTTACGACTTTGTCTATCTCCATAGCAATTTCATCAGCGGATTTGTATAGTACTTGTACTTTCCCAGATACTTTATTGCCCGAACTACTTTGAAAAAAGTAGATTAAAAGAAACATTGCAATAGTAGATATAATCCAACCCAGAAAAGTCAAGTTGCATATCAAGTTCAAAACCAAGTATATTACCGCACATAACAATAAAATGACGTATAGCTTTTTATCAACCTCTCGTTTTGAACACACCGGCATAGAGTCCGAAACTACGACAGGGAAGTTCATCAACCTGACCACTTTGTCGACAAGCATCTTTTTATCAATCGCATCAGACATCCATTCGAATTCATTTTTTACAGATGACCTGCACAACTCCTGCAGCTCTTCCTCAGCTACATTACATGCCAGCAACTCATTTAGTTTTAATAATGTCTCTTTCCTCATTTCAATAAATATTTTCAGCTGTTACTACTCTTATTATTCCATTTTCGTCTTTTGACACAGTCAGAATAGACTCTTGTTGTAAATTATTTAAAAATTTCGCCATCGTTACCAATTGATGCAGATAATAACTCCCATCAGATTTAACCAGGACATATCCGCTATTATCAGCATAGAAAGACACGACATCTTCTATATCCCTTGTTTCTCCTGACAGTATCTTCTTAATCTGCAGATCTGTTTTACGGGTTCTGCTATTGTACTGTATCCTGAAATCAAATCCCCCTTTTGAGTCTTTATGTTTGAGGATTCTGTAACATTTGTTTTCATGGAATATACAATTCACGCACTCTCCCTGTTTCAGTACTGTGCTATCCCGCCGGGAATTTTTGTCAGGGGAAATTCTTATATCAGAAATCCCCATATTGACAAGAGTTTTTATCATCAGCGGATACTCCGGAGTTTCCCATTCATCGTATGATACCAAAACCATATCTTCCCTCAATGGTACAACACTGTCATCAAGTCCAGTATCCCGGCCGCCTATAACATCCAAAGCGCTGTACACTTCCGTCTCATCAGGCATATAACCGAGCATCATATACAAAGAAAAAAGCCCAAGTACGGCATACCTGTCCTTTGACTTGCTTTCTATTAATCTGTAGCATCGTATCTGGGTCTCTGTCAATTCGTGAATAAACGGTTCATGCATCCGTTGTCTGCAGTTATCCGACACATACGTAATAAACACTGATTTTGTCCCGGCAGATCTGATTTCAGTCCACAGGTTGTCATAGCGTCTCAAACACCTGAAAAGCACTGCACAATACTTTTTCTCCTGTTCCGTATCGAAAAAGAAGTCATCAAGAATGTCATATGGTTTGACAAGCCGGAAAAATTCATCCTTTTCAGACCAGAATGAAGGGAAATCAAAATATCGCCTGAAATCGGTTATTCTAAATATCAAAACACCATTAAGTTTCATAGAATCTGGATTTATCTTGTGCCTTTTCTTTTAGCTATAATTTCTTCCCGTGACTCATTCAAGACATTGCGGACTATGCAATACAAGCATCTGTTATAATCTGTTCCAAGGTTCTCATAAAAATCCTTTTCTGTATCAGACGTTTTCTCAACATTATATTCCGAAACATTTTTCCTCAATCCGTATTTTCTTCTGAGATTTATGTGCATTTTCGGTTGATACTTATACAACACGTGTTGCTTACTGCCATCAATCATCTCTTTTCTAGCTTCATCGTATCCGGATATCGGCATAATATCCGTTCCTGAGGCAGGTGTAAAATTATTGTATGCCAGCCCTGCATAGCAACTCGCAATATTCAAGAGATCTGTTTCTCCATAAGTACGGACTTGCATTAAAGACTCCTCAATACATAGTTTGAAAAGCTCGGTATCATATACGAAATTCCCTGAAACCGAACGATGAGGTGCTTCCAGAACATAGATCTCCTTGGCGACTTTCACTACATTCTCAATATCAGACCCCGTAAAAAACTTGTTGGCTCTGGTCACTCTCGATGAATCCCTATCTACCTTTTCAGGAAGGCACAGGTCACTGTTTAAGTATGTTTCAAATAACCGGGCATCAAGTTTTGATGAATCAAAAAGCTGATAATCACTTTCTATTCCTTCTTTCTCCAAATTTTCCACATAGTCCTTATTCTGTTTGTTTATAAGCGATGCGAAAATTTCCCCGCACTCCCCGGATGAAGGCATATATGTGCTGAACTTGGCATCAAAACGTCCGCTCCTGAAAAGCTCGGACGGTAATGAACTGATATCATTTGCAGTAGCAAATACAAAACAGCAGATATGCTTCTCTTCTTTTTCCTGCATCCATGTCAGAAATTTGCCGAACAAACGTTTGGTTACATCATTGCTGCTCTGACCCGCACTTCCCGACAAGGATTTCTCAATTTCATCTATCCACAATACGCATGGAGACATAGCTTCTACAAGAGCCAAGGTCTCAACCATTCTCCGTTCGGACGAACCTACATATTTATTCTGGACATCTCCCATATCCATTTTTATCAACGGGAGACCGAGCATACTTGCTGCGGTTTTGGCCATCAGAGACTTGCCACTTCCTGGTATGCCAGATACAAGCACGCCTTTTGGGACATCTGTACCCCATTGTCTTCTGTTTGCTTCAAGATCTTTAATGATCTTGCGTTTCTTTTCCAGATACCTTTCCAGATTTTCCAGACCTGCAGCAGTTTTTTTCGAACTTTGCCTTATAAGGGTAAGTATCGTAGAGTTTGCAATCAACTTTTCCTTCTCCGCCCGTATTATCTTCAGTATATCGTTATTCAGATCACCGTTTCTTAAACATTCTACCCCTATTTCCTGCTTTATCTGTATGAGAATCTGACTGATTTTCGTTCTTGTCAAACCATTGAAATTTCTTGCAAGACCACTAAGAAAATCTTTGTTTTCCAGAAACACATAACCATAGCTGTCCGATGCCATACATGCGGCTGAGCCATCCGTCAATTTCACAATCTCAGAAGTAATGAAAGCCTTCATTTCATCATCTTCCATTGCTTCCACACTTATATATTCAGAATAGGTTTCCAGATCCTTCGGCATTTCAACAATAGCGGGAATCACGACTATGACAACGGTGCGTTTTACTGCATCCGGAATACCTTGGCTTCTAACTTTTCCTTGCAATGACATGCCCGTATATAGCTGAATGAAACGCGACAACCCGGTACTGATATCAGAATCCAGCTTTCCCTTCCCGTCTGCGTCAATATTATATAATATGAATAATCTCGGCTTCGTAAATGTAACGGGAATACCAGAATCCGATACACGTAGGTCCATTATATAACGCAGGGGATCATCTTTGACATTATCGACATCAGAAAACGTACTATAATCTTTATAAATCGATTTATTGTCAATCAGATAATTAACAATGTCCATCTCTTGCGTATGCAGGAAAATTACAGGCTTCCCGGAAAGAAGGGCATATTTAATCTTTTCCTGAACTTTGCCATACTGGCTTCTCAAGTATGCCACAGACTCACTATTCATCGATTTCCCTGTTTGCTATTTCGTTATACCGCCGCTCTATTCTTTCCTGCTTCAACTTGTCTTCGGACACAAGTTTTCGATATTCCTCCATAACTTCCGGTGTTACCTGTTTCCACATTTCTTCAGTTATGGAAACCGGAACAAATGTAGACTTATGTCTCAAAGACTGCAATGCCTGCAACGCATCCTGTGGTGACCTGTTGGCCCAATCTATGAATAAAAGAGCATCCAACGGAGACAAGCCATAATCATGTATAAGTGACTGTGCAGACAATTCAATGGATTTTTCCTGGCGTCCAAACTTAAGTTCCACAGTCAAATCGGGCTCTATTCCTGATTTCAACCATTCATTAACAGCCTTTCTCACATACGGTTTACAGAATGAGACGCGTACAGCCGTCCTGATTTTAATCGTTTTGTCTACGAACAAGTCGCAAATATCTTTATATTTCATCTCTTCATTCCAGTTAATTGCTTTTACCGAATTCTTCCATGACACCATCAACAAACATATTGGCATCAAGTTCTACTGCCTGAAGCGCATACGCTTCATAGCAATAGTCCCCCTTGACATAATTGTCTTTCCCGATGCATCTAAGCCATTGCGCAAGCCTTTGGTCAGAATATCCTAATTTATTCCCCTCGAATATTGCCTCAAATTGTACTGCATGTTTCATTTCATGAATAACAGTTTTGATTAATTCTACCGGATTTTCTGACAGATAAATTTTGTTAAGCGTAATGGTCTTGCCGTATTCTTCATCCATATATTGATACACGCCACAATCAGTGGCATCCAAACCCTTGAAAATAACGGCATTCAAGCCCACCCCCATCACATCTTTCAATTTTGATATCAGGTCCTTAACAAACTTTTCCTTGCTTTCTTCCGTCTGCAAAGTGTTGAATTTTGCCTCTATTCCATCAGGGAAAAAGTCTTTCAGGACATTGGCACATTTTTGTTCCAATATCAGATCTGGAGATTCTTTCATGTATGCAGTCGCATTCTGCGCCACGACTTGCGCCAATGCCTTTCCTTGCTCTTTTACAAGCATGTTCTCTTCGATCAAAGCTGTAATGAAAGCGTCTTTTTCCGCATCCAGTCTTTTTTTTGCCCGGACTTTTCTTACTATGACAATAGTAACTGCAGTTGCAGCACCTATGGCAATCGTTATCGGATCCATTTCTGTTTATCTGATGAATTGAAAGAAGGTGACTCTAAAAAACACAATCACCTTCTTTCACAGGTTTGAAACTAATATGCAAGGTCGAAGTTCAAGTCTGTTTCAGTACGGCTGTTCTTCTTTCCGCTGTCTGAGTACTCATTCTCAGCTTTTTCCTGTGCTGATGATGTCTGCTGCTCATCCGAAACTGTCTCCGTTTCTTTGTTTTCATTCATAACCGAAGCAGTCGCTTCAGTTTTATTCTCCGAACCATATTCCTTCGTAATCCGTGCCCTCACCTTGTCGATTTGCCCCTTGGCAAAGGATGCAGCCCAGCCGACAACTGACACGAGTTTCTTTATTGCATTCTCGTATGGCTGTTCAAGTTTTTCAAGCAACCACCCGCCAAACTCCACTGTCTTGTCCACCAAAACCTTTATGACCGGAATTGCGATTGCAAATGCTATAAGCGTAGAAAGGACTCCTTGCCCGAACATTGCCATCAATACAACCATAAGTCCGATTCCTGCAAAGCTTATTATAATACCGGTTGCAACTATGAATGACACAATAAGCAGTCCTGCAAAGATATACTTCACCCACTTGGCCCACGTCGGAAGATCGACATTGCCGGCTGCAAGATCCGCAGTTACTGACGAGAATTCAACAGCCGCACCAGCACAAGCTCCAATAGTTTTGGGTTCAATCCTGTTTCCGTCTACTGACAAATCAATCTTTTCGTCATAGGTCGCAAGATACAGAGCGAGAGCAGTGTAGAATTTCTGCAGTCTCTTGTTCTCCGGCGTATTTTTCTCCACCAACTCTTTGAACTGGGCGATCTCCTCCGGAGTCAGCTCTTCTTCATAAGCCATCTTTCCGATAATTTCATCTACAATGCCATTTTTCATGATGGCATCATTCAATTCAGGAAGCAAGGACTCGAGATCTTGTTTATCATACTCATTGTAAAACGACTCTATTTCCTTTTCGGAGAAATTTTTCCCGGCCTCAAATGCTTTCAGCATTACAAGAAAATTAATGACAATATTCTTCTTTTCCGAATCGGACTTGTCGCCAAGGATATCCGACACATTGACCGAATCATGTGTTTTCAGACTCTCATATTGCGAATCAAATTCGGCAATACCGGACAATAAATCATCCACGATTTCTTTCGCAGTCTCCTTCGGCTTGCCACAATGCTCCTGAATCAGCTCTTGGGCATACATTTCATAATTTTCCCTGCCACCTTCGGCAATCATCTTTTCAATAGATGGAGTCAGATCTTCCACTACTTGTTTTACAGCCTCGAAATTTTCAGGCAATCCTTTGAAATTTTTAGTATCCATAATAAGATTTTTTTGTTTGTCTTTACCATATAGAGTCTGATTTTCGGAATTTGGTCGATTTTGATCGAAAAAAATTTCATTATTTTCAGGATCTTCACCGATCAATGAATCGATATAATCTTTTTCACATTGATAATCAAACATCATCATATGGAAAACATCTTCCGACTCTTTATTATCCACTATATTTTTCTCCACCTCTAACATTCGTTTTCCATCAAGATTATTGGAGATATAATCGTATAGATCATCATATGATATCTTTTTCCCGTCATTACTCATGTTCTCTTTCAATTAATTTACAATACCGTCGCGTCAAATGAAGAATAGCCCGTTTTTTCAGTCCGGCTATTGCAAACTGTTTCTGCACAGGCTTCCATTCCCGATCCATTGCGGACTGTTTTTCTTCAATACTCCAGTCTTTCCAAAGTCCGGCAGGGCCTGTAGGATCCATATATATTCTCAATTCCTCGAAAGCTTTTGACCAATGAATCTTTCGCACACACAAACATTCCAAAACCCGTTTGTCAGTATCAGAAAGCTGGCTGAATGCTTCCATTACCAATCGTTCTGACATAGTTCTCTCCACAGAATCATCACAGGTTGAATAATCATATGTCAACAAAGTCTGATAGTCAACATACTCCAGAAGTCTCATATGATTTTTATCATATTTTCCATATTCATTTCTTTTTTTCCTGAAATAATTTGAGGCTATTTTATTAACATAAGAATACAACTTGGCATTATTCTTACCTTTGTAGGCTTTTATTTTCGACCACCCGGCCAATGGAGCAAATGGAGCTGCAATAAACAAATAATAATCCCCGCTCAAATCCTGATACGTATCAGGATTTGATTTAAGCCAAAGGACATTCGAATAAATATAATTCAATATAGGATGGCTGAAATCCCCGATAAAATAATCTACTGCCTCTTGGTCATTTTTTACGACACGGCACGCAAACTCCAAATCGGCATCTGCCGTACGCGGCATGACGGACAAGAATCTTTTCAAGTCATGCATAGTCAGGATTGAAAAATCAGTATTCATCCCTTAAAATCTCATTAAAAAAGATACTGTTTGGCTAAGTGATTACTTTACTCAATCACCGACACTGTACCACTATAGGTGCTACCTCCCCTTTGCGAAACAAGAAAACCTTTCCTGTCATATGAGACACTGCATGTGACAGTATGGGGACCGGGGTCGTAACCTGTGACAAGATATGTCAGATTGTATGGTTTTGAAGTAACCTCTCCGATACAGACATCATCAAAATAAAAAGTAACGGATATCCCCTTGACATTCGTCTCTTCGCTTATTTCTACGGATAACATAAGTTCTTCACCATTTTTCAACGAAACAGGAGAGACGCTGAAATCGTTGATGACCAGATCGGACTCCATACATGAGACGGACATTAAAGAAGCAATGACACAAGCACATACAAACAATAATTTTTTCATATCAGGCACAAAATAAAGATGTAGTATAAAGATATATAATCACAATCTCAATTCAAAATATATTACATTAAAATTTCAATAAAATTTTCCGCATATCCAGCTGTACCGATGATTTCCTATTCACTGATTGCAACCGGGTTGCGGGGAGTGCGGGGTATCTTTGCAGACATTTGAAAACGATACAGAAAATCATGAAACTGTCAGCACTGATTCCTGGGGCGGCCTGTGCACTGCTCCTGCTATGGTCCTGCGGTGCAGGCCACAACCATGAAACCGGACACGACCACGACGGACATCACACAGAAGCCGTATCTGACCATGAAGGCGAAGATCCGCATGACCACGAGGAAGCTCACGGACATGGCAGAGAAGCAGGCCACTCGGACGAAATTGTCATTGCACCTGAAAAAGCGGAAGCCGCAGGCATTGTGGCGGAAGCCATTGCGCCGGGAAATTTTTCCGGCGTCATCAAAACCGGAGGGCAGATACTTCCGGCATTGGGCGATGAAAAAAATATAGCCGCCCCCACCGACGGAATAGTCTCTTTCAGCGGAAATCTGTTCGAGGGCACGAATGTAAAGAAGGGGCAGGCAATGTTTTCTATCCTTTCTGAAAACATCCAGGACGGGAACAGGCTCGGCAAAGCGAAAGTAGCATACGAAACCGCCAAGGCCGAATACGAACGGGCGGCCGGACTTGTGGACAGCCAGATAGTTTCGCAGAAAGAATTCATACGCATAAAAGAGGCTTATGAAAACTCCCGTATGGCATACGAAGCCTTGAAGCCTAATGCAGACGGCACAGGAGTGCAGATCGAATCACCGTTCGACGGCAGCATACGGGACATTTTCGTCAGCGAAGGTGATTTCGTCGCCACTGGAACTCCCCTGGCCTGCGTCACCCAAGACAGAACTCTCATTCTGAAGGCAGATGTCTCCCAGAGGCATTTCGCCCAGCTGCAAAACATAACATCAGCGAATTTCGCTACGCAATATGACGAAACTGCACATAATCTGAAAGATCTCGGCGGGAAGCTCCTCGCCACAGGGCAAAGTTCCAAGGAATCAGCATATTACATCCCTGTCACTTTCGAATTCAAAAACAACGGGGACATCATACCAGGCTCGTTCGCCGAAGTGTGGCTTCTGACACGGACGAGAAACAATGTGCTGAGCGTGCCTGTCTCAGCCTTGACTGAAGAACAGGGACTGTATTTCGTATACCTGAAACTGGACGGAAGCTGCTATAAAAAGCAAGAAGTGAAACTGGGCGAAAGCGACGGAATCCGCACTGAAATAGTTTCCGGACTGAAACCTGGCGACAATGTAGTGACAAAAGGAGCCTATAATGTAAAGCTCGCCTCAGCGAGCAATGCTATTCCGGCCCACACTCACAACCACTGACAATTCCCCAGATTCCCACCACACAAACAAATACGAGATAAAACCTGATTAGCTGACAAATACGAGCAATGCTGAACAAGATAATACAGTTTTCACTGAACAACAGACTGCTGATACTCGTGGCCGCGGCGCTGCTGATGGCCGCTGGAGTATATGTAACGAACCGCACTGAAGTGGATGTCTTCCCTGACCTGAACGCACCTACTGTCGTAGTAATGACAGAAGCAGGAGGCATGGCGGCGGAAGAAGTCGAACAGCTGGTCACATTCCCTATCGAGACAGCAGTGAACGGGGCTACAGGAGTGCGCCGTGTACGCTCCTCTTCCACGACTGGCTTTTCCGTGGTCTGGGTTGAATTCGACTGGGACATGGATATCTACCTGGCCAGGCAGATAGTCTCCGAAAAGATAGCAATGGCGGCGGAAGAATTGCCTGAAAATGTCGGGAATCCTACTCTCGGGCCGCAGTCATCCATATTGGGCGAGCTCCTGATAGTGGGCATGACAGCAGATTCGACATCCATGCTTGACCTCAGGACCATAGCTGACTGGACTGTCAGGCCAAGGCTTCTTTCCACAGGAGGCGTAGCCCAGGTGGCAGTCCTCGGAGGCGACATCAAAGAATACCAGGTGCTCATCCATCCGGAAAAGATGAAATACTATGGCGTCACTCTCGGCGAAGTGATGGCCGTGACACGGGGCATGAACCAGAACACGAACGGCGGAGTCATCTATGAATACGGGAACGAATATATCGTACGCGGCGTTGTTTCCACCGAAGATGTTAAGGAGATGGCCAGAAGTGTCATCAAGACAGCCGGAGGTGCACCCGTAACACTGGAAGATGTAGCTGACGTGCAGATAGGCGCCCAGCAGCCGAAACTCGGGCTGGCCTCGGAAAAAGGAAAGCCGGCAGTGCTTGTAACCGTCACCAAGCAGCCGGATACGGGCACGCTCGAACTGACGGCGAAGCTGGAGGAAGCCCTGAAAGATTTGCAGAAAAATCTGCCCCCTGATGTGAAGATATCCACAGACACCTTCCGCCAGGCAAGATTCATAGAAAGCTCCATCAGCAACGTCAAGTCATCACTGTATGAAGGGGCGATATTTGTGGTGATAGTGCTCATACTGTTCCTCGCCAATGTCAGGACGACCATCATATCGCTCATCACCCTGCCTCTCTCCATCCTCATATCCATCCTGACCCTGAACTGGATGGGCATGACCATCAACACCATGAGCCTCGGAGGCCTGGCCATAGCCATCGGTTCCCTGGTGGATGATGCTATAGTCGATGTGGAAAACGTATGGAAACACATAAGGGCGAACAAGGCCCTGCCAGCGGCGGAACGGCAGCCTATCCTGAAAGTAGTGTTCGAAGCCTCCAAGGAAGTCAGGATGCCTATCCTGAATTCCACGCTCATCATTGTCGTCAGCTTTGTGCCGCTGTTTTTCCTTTCAGGCATGGAAGGGCGCATGCTGGCTCCGCTCGGAGTGGCATTCATCACAGCGCTCTTCGCCTCCACCCTTGTGGCTCTGACTCTGACTCCTGTGCTCTGCAGCTATATGCTTGACTACAAGGTGAAAGGAGACGGGGTGCCGAAAGAAGCCTTTCTCGCAGTATGGCTGAAAAAATACTACAAGACAGCCCTCGAATGGGTGATGAGGCACAAGAAAAGTGTCGTAGGAGCGACCATAGCACTGTTCTGCGTGGCCCTCGGACTGTTCTTCACACTCGGGCACAGCTTCCTTCCGGCATTCAACGAAGGCTCATTCACTATAAACGTGAGCTCTCTTCCAGGCATTTCGCTGGAAGAATCAGACAAAATAGGGCGTCAGGCAGAGGAACTCCTGCTGTCCATACCTGAGATACAGACAGTGGCACGCAAGACAGGACGAGCCGAACTGGACGAACACGCTCTCGGAGTGAACGTATCTGAAATAGAAGCGCCTTTCGAGCTGAAAGACCGCTCCCATGCCGAACTGCTTGCAGAGGTCCGGGAAAAGCTTTCCACCATCTCCGGGGCGAACATCGAGATCGGCCAGCCGATAAGCCATAGAATCGATGCCATGCTCAGCGGCACTCAGGCAGGAATCGCCATCAAGCTTTTCGGCGATGACCTGAACCGCATGTTCCAGATAGGAAACCAGATAAAAGATCTGATAAGCGGAGTCGAAGGAATAGCAGACCTGAATGTGGAGCAGCAGATCGAAAGGCCGGAAATCAAAATCATACCGAAACGTGAAATGCTCGCGAAATACGGCATCTCAATGCCTGCCTTCAGCGAATTCGTCACTGTGAACATGGCTGGAGAGACAGTCTCGCAAGTATATGAGCAGGGGAAATCCTTCAACCTCGTGGTCCGCGCGGCGGAATCTGAACGAGGCTCCATCGAAGACATCAAAGACCTGATGATAGATGATGCCTATGGCAATAAACTCCCGCTGTCATACGTGGCTGACGTAGTTTCCTCCACAGGCCCGAACGCCATCAACAGGGAAAATGTGAAAAGGAAAGTCGTGATTTCCGCCAACGCGGCCGGGCGCGACATGGGAAGCGTGGTCGACGACATACGGAAAATAGTGGATGAAAACATAGCACTCCCTGAAGGTTACCACATCGAATACGGAGGACAGTTCGAAAGCGAAAAAGCCGCAAGCCGCGTGCTCCTGCTGACTTCCATCATGAGTATCATAGTGATTTTCCTTCTTCTGTACATGCAGTTCAAAAGCGCATCACAGAGCGGAGTAGTGCTGCTGAACCTGCCGCTGGCGCTCATCGGAGGTGTATTCGCACTGCTTCTGACCACAGGAGAGCTGAGCATCCCAGCCATCATAGGCTTCATATCACTGTTCGGCATAGCCACCAGAAACGGAATGCTGCTGATAAGCCACTACAATCTCCTGCGGGAACAGGGCATGCCGCTCTATGACAGCATCATCCAAGGCTCGCTCGACAGGCTGAACCCTATACTGATGACAGCCCTGTCATCTGCCCTGGCCCTGATTCCGCTTGCATTGAAAGGCGGCCTGCCAGGCAACGAGATCCAGAGCCCTATGGCAAAAGTCATCCTCGGAGGCCTGCTCACCTCGACATTTCTGAACGGATTCATCGTGCCAGTCATGTACTGGTGGCTGCACAGGAAAGAGGCTGACACACCATCCAAGATATCAGAATAAATCCGATTTGAAAATGAAAAAATATACCATCATACCAGTTTTTCTTCTTTCGGCTGTCCTGAGCCTGGAAGCTCAGGACAATGGAGCTGTCGCCACTGGACTGCAGGCTGCGGACAGCCTGTCAGCACACAGCAATGACGCTGCCGGCGGAATCCTGAGAACCTCCGACATCGAAGAAGTCCTCTCCTCGATCCGCAGCCGCAATCCCGAACTCGAAGCCGTAAGGCAGAATACCGAAGCCCAGGCCTTCCAGCTTAAAAACGAAAATATCCTTGAAGACCCGTCCATCGAATACAGTTCTTTCTACAGCGGCGGTGTCACGGGCCAGTCCGGCTCGGAACTGGTGGTATCGCAGGGATTCGACTTCCCTACCGTGTATGCAGCCAGACACAGGAAAAACGAACTGTCCCGCTCCGCACTGGAAAGCGGGCTGGAAAACGAGAGTCGCCGCATACTTCTGGATGCCAAGAACCTGTGCCTGGACATTATCATGTACCGCCAGATCGGGGACCTGCTCGGGATGCAGTCGGAAATAGCCGATGACCTGCTCTCCCTTTATGAGCAGAGACTGGAATCAGGAGACGCTTCATCACTGGAAGTGAACAAGATCAGGATGGAACTGATGGGTCTTGCCACGGATGTGGCCGCGAACAATGCGGCACTCGACGCGGCATACCGGAATCTTGCATCCATGAACGGAGGAGAGGAAATCATCTTCGAAGCAGACGAATTTCCTCTGACAGAAGATGTCAGCGACCCTGAAACAGCTGTAGAAGAATATCTGGCTGAGGATGCATCCATCATGGCCGCCGCCAGCGCCGCAGAAGCCGCCCGCAAGGAAATATCCATAAGCAAGCAGGGTTGGATTCCTAAGCTGGAAATCGGCTACCGCAGGAACACAGCCATCCGTGATGCCGAGCATGGTTTCCTGGTAGGCTGCTCCATCCCGCTCTTTTCGAATCACAAGAAAGTGGCCATGGCGAAAGCGCAGTCCACCTCTGCCCAGAGTACGTTAAACTATACCAGGCTGAATGCCGAAGCTCAGGTGCGCGCCATCCTGAATGAGATGGGCCAGACGAAGGCCGCTATAGATGCTTACAACGAGCCGTTGATGCGCGAGACACTGGACCTGCTGAGGCAGGCTGTCGAAGGCGGAGAGATCTCGCTGATAGACTACTTCGTGGAAGCTTCCGGAATCTACAGCAGCCTCACCGCCTGCATCACTCTTCAGAACAGCTGGCATAAACTTGCCGCCAGCCTGTACCGCAACCGGTTATAAAAGTTCCGGCAGGGCCCTGCCGGAACGGTGAATTTACTCAAGCGTAATGCAGACCTTCTGGTCTTTAACTATGATATAGTAGTCCCCCGGTTCGAGAATGCGCTCCCCCTTCCAATTCACGTACGACAGGTCGCGCATCGGGTCTATCTCAAACTCAAATGTACAGGATTCTCCGGCTGGAATGAGTTTCTTCTCGAAATGCTTCAGCTCCTTAACCGGGCGGGTAATGGTGCTGTACGGATCGCATACATACCATTGAACAGTTTCTTTTCCGTCCATGTCCCCGGCATTGGTGACGGCAACCCGCGCTGTGACGGTATCATTGACAGTGAAACTGTCAGCCGAAACTGTCAGAGTCCCGTAATCGTATGAAGTATAGCTGAGTCCATAGCCGAATTCATACATCGGCGTGCTCGGAATATCCTGATAACGCCCCTGGGAGCCATCGCGCGCAGGATGCCTCTGACAGTAATAAATCGGGATCTGTCCCGTTGTATACGGGAATGTCACCGTAAGCCGGCCCGACGGATTCGTCTTTCCGGTCAGGACAGAAGCTACTGCAGGACCGCCCATGATTCCAGGCTGCCATATTTCCAGCACGGCATCAGCCAGAGGGGAAATCCTGGTCAGGTCGAGAGCACGCCCGTTCGAGAGCAGGACCACTACCGGTTTTCCGGCCGCTTTCACTGCCTTCAGCAGATCTTCCTGGATCTCTGGAAGGGCTATGGTGGAACGCGAAGCATTCTCCCCGCTCCATGAATACCTCTCACCTAAGCAAAGGACCACAACATCAGCCTCTGACGCCGTCTTCACAGCCTCATCGAAACCTGAGCGGTCATCCCCTTCGAAACCGCATCCCGCGGCATACGCCGGAGCCTCGGTCAGGACCTCGGACAGCCCGTCGAATATGCTCACCACATCTTCTGCGAGACCTCTGCCATGCCATGAGCCTAGCAAGTCCTTCTGGCTTTTCGCCATCGGGCCTATCAAAGCCACTTTCTGACCAGGTTTCAGAGGCAGCACATCCTCTTCGTTTTTCAGAAGGACGAAAGTCTCCTCAGCCAGACGCCTGGCCACATCCAGACTTTCAGGAAGCAATATCCGCTCGTTCTCCGGTTTTTCCTCGACATAAGGATGCTCGAAAAGGCCGAGACGGAACTTTATCCTGAGAATCCTGCGCACGGCATCGTCTATTCGGTCCACAGACACCCTGCCGGACTCCACCAGAGACGCCAGGTGAGGCATGTAAAGATTGTCAGTCATATCCATGTCCAGACCGGCATTTATGGCATACTCCACAGCCGTGGCATCATCTGGAGCCATGCCCTGCGTCACCAGCTGCTTTACTGCATGCCAGTCGCCGACCACAAAGCCGTCATGTCCCCACATCTCCTTCAGAATCTCCGTCATGGTATAATGATTTGCAGACCCGGGAGTGCCGCTGATATCATTGAACGAACTCATAAGCGTAGCCGCTCCAGCCTTCACACCTGCCTCGAAAGGCGGCAGATATGTGCTCCAGAGAGACTGCCTGGAAATCTCGGTATAGACATAGTCACGCCCGGCCTCAGATGCTCCATAGCCCACATAATGCTTCAGGCATGCGGCTATATTC
This sequence comes from uncultured Bacteroidales bacterium, assembly GCA_949289565.1. Classification (GTDB taxonomy): domain Bacteria; phylum Bacteroidota; class Bacteroidia; order Bacteroidales; family UBA932; genus Cryptobacteroides. Next base: position 49,000 of record CASEOO010000045.1, on the reverse strand, counting down.
CCCGGCTCGGACATGTCGTCCCCCTGATACGCCTTCACAGCCGATGCTCCAAAAACCGAAGTCAGATATGGGTCCTCGCCATAGCCTTCTGCCACCCTGCCCCATCTCGGATCTCTGGCCACATCGACCATAGGGGAGAAAGTCCAGTCGATTCCCACGTCATACGACTCCTGCGCCGCCACACGGCACGCTTCACCGGCCAGGTCAGGATTCCATGAGGCCCCCTGGGCCAATGGTATCGGATAGATGGTCCTGTACCCATGCACCGTGTCATAGCCAAACAATATCGGGATTCCCAGACGCGTTTCTTCCATGGCGCGCTTCTGCATCGCATTCCTGGACACTGCGTCATCGGCAGTATACAGCAGCGAGCCTATCTCAGGAGGCAGGACTTTCACCATCTCGCCGTTGTTGTTCACATTGTCATTGCTGCCCAGTGAATACTGGTTCAGCTGGGCTATCTTCTCATCCAGAGTCATGCGGGAGAGCAGGTCTTCCACCCTCTCTTCGACAGGCAAAGAAGCATCCTTATAAGGCAGAATATTTTTGTTTCCCGCCACGGCAGAAAAACAACAGGCAAGTATCAGACTGACAGACAATATCTTCTTCATACCGGCAATCTACATTTACGATTTCATTGGAATCTGCATTTATTCTTCAGACGGCACCACGCTGAAGGCAAAGATGCATGTGCTTTCATATGTCTCGCCCGGGCGCAAAACCACAGAAGGCCATTCAGGCTTGTTCGGAGAGTCAGGATAATGCTGTGTTTCCAGACATACCGACGCCCTGTGAGGATATGCGATGCCATGTTTTCCAGTCACAGTGCCATCCAGGAAATTGCCGGCATAGACCTGGATGCCAGGCTCATTCGTATAGACAGCCAGCTGTATCCCGCTTTCAGGAGAGTACAGAGTAGCGGCAAGCTGAGACAAATCTCCTGCCGTATTCAGAACCCAGTTGTGATCATAGCCTTTTCCGTTCTGAATCTGCCCGAAATCGGAATCAATGTCCTGGCCCACAGGCTTAGGAGTCCTGAAATCCATCGGAGTGCCTTCTACAGGCAATATTTCTCCGTTTGTCATGAATGTAGAGTCCACAGGCGTGTAGCTGTCAGCATTGATATAAAGGACATGGTCCATGGCAGAATGAGAAGGGTCGCCTGAAAGATTGAAATATGAATGGTTTGTCATGTTGATGACAGTCGGTTTGTCGGTCTGCGCCGAATAGTCTATCCTGAGGCTGTTGTCATCACCGAGAGTGTATTTCACCACTGCTGTCACATTGCCCGGGAAATTTTCATCCCCGTCAGGAGAGTCTATCGACAATGTCAGAGTATTCCGTTCTGCACTCACGACATCATAAACCCGATACTGCCAGCCTTCAGGCCCTCCATGAAGGCAATGCCCGAAATTGTTCTGAGGCAGCTGGTATTCCACTCCGTCCAGGGTGAATCTTCCCTGGTTTATCCTGTTCGCATACCGTCCTATCGCCGCGCCGAAATCGCTTGGGACAGTCTCGTAATCCTTAATGTTGTCGAAGCCGAGGACGACGTCACGTTTGTTTCCGTCCCTGTCCGGCACCATGACAGACACGATACGGCCTCCAAAATTTGTAATGCAGACCTCCATGCCCGAAGCATTGGTCAATGTGTACAAGGCTACAGGCTTTCCATCGACATCGGACATGAAATCAGCCGGATTCAGTCCGGACTCTGAAAGATTAGCATCACCGCAGGCAGATGCAAATAAAATCATTGAACTGTAAAATATCTTTTTCATAATATTGATTTGTTGTTTTCGTGGTATGTTTTCTTTAATGCATCTCGGATTCAGTAAAGTTCCATAAAACATACCATAAAAACAATACCGGGCGGCAATAAATTGAAGATACTGGCGCATCCTCACATGAAAACGTTTGCAATGTATGAGGGTGACCAAAAAGGGGCTTCAGGTATCATTTAGCACGCAGGACCGGGAACTCGGTGATACGGAGGACGGTCTGGCCGTAAGGCACGAGGGTGACAGTCTCCACTTCGCCTGTCGGATGGGAGAACTCCCGGAATGTACCATATTGGCGTACAGGAGAATATGGAAGCGGAGCAGCATCTCCGTTCACTTCGGCCCATGACGGCACTCTCACCGCACGGGCCGTAACGGTCCCGTCGGCATTGGCCTGGAAGGCCTCCTCAGGATGGTCGATATCCTCATAAATCAGCGAATAATTCCATGGCGACGAAGGCTTCACCTCCCAATACTCCTGGCCTTTCCGCAGTCCTGACTGGTTTACTTTCCGTGTCCATTCTTCTTTCACGTCCAGAGCGTATACGAGAGGTCCGCGCTCTATGGCGGCAGAATTCTCGAACCAGCGGCTGACGCTCACTTTCATAGGGAAATGCAGTTCCACCACATCGCCGTCGCGCCATTCCCTGTCGATGACTGCAATCTCTCCCGGAGTAAAAGTCCCGGCTCCTGCCGTTTCCGTTCCGGCAGATGTGGAATCTGCCGGAATCCGGTATGTCCGGTCTGGCCGCACCACGACTTCCGGAGCGTCTGTCCAGGAAGGGATACGGAGATGCAGAGGGAATGCCACCGGGCTGTCAGCACTGATTTCCAGCCTGATATGGTCACTATAAGGATAGTCTGTCACCTCCCTGATCGTCACAGGGACACCGGCCACCTCGGTCTGCACCGTACACGGAGAATATGCGAGGGCTGCAAGTCCTCCGTCCGAACTCCGGAGCCACAGGTTCTGGGTGAATTTAGGCCAGCCCTGATGCAGGTTGCTCAGGCAGCACGGATAGCCGGTAAGGAAGCCCATCAGATTTGCCGTGCCGTCCTGCATGATGGAGAAATTGTGGTTTCCAAGCGAAACACTCACCTGGTTCGTCTGCTGATAGTACTGATGAAGCCGGAAATCATCCGAAATCTGGGCTTCCAGGGCATTGAACGCGATGCGTTCCAGATATTCGGCATAAAACGGATTTCCGGTGATTTTCAACATTTCTTCAAGAGAATACATGAATTCCACCGCCGAACACAGTTCAGAGCCGCGTGTAGGATCGTTGTCCCTCAGACATTCGTCGCCGCCGTACATTCCTGTCGGATAGCTGATAAAGCGAGGCATGTCCGCAAAAAACTTGTCTGTAGCCCTGAGCAGGCGGTCATCACGCTTGGCCGACCAGTAGACTACAGGTTCTTTCAGCCCCTGCGCCAGGTTCACGCAATGGATGGAGCCTGGACGCGAAATGCCTTCCGTTTCGAAGTATTCCACAAAATCAAAACCCTGTTCATGCAGCAGATCAGCCAGCTCCAACAGATACTTCTCCCCTGTTCTACGGTACAGCCACAGCACGATGTTCATCTCATCAGCCTGACGGAATGCCGCCCAGAATGTCCAGTGGTCCAGAGGTTTTTCTTTCAGCGCTTTAAGCTGATAACGGAAATATCTGTCGAAAAAGACAGGCACTCTCTCGTCCCCGGTGGCGTTGTAGTGCTGGTACAGGACCTTCAGCATGACCATTCGCGGCCACCAGTCCAGAGAATTGTCCCTCTGCAGACCGGCCTCCGAAGAGTAATCCGTCCTCGGGCCGAAATTCCCGTCTTCTGACTGGCTGGCCAATGCCCATTCCACCCAAGGCTTCACCTTCGCCTTCAAGACATCGTCATTCAGAATATAAGCCAGCGGGAGCAGCCCGTCTATCCAGTACGGTCCTCTCTCCCACTGGTCCCCGTCACCTCCGAGCCATCCGTTCCGCGGGCCCATCACCTCCGGATATGTCTCGTCCATATCACCGGAAATATTATCTCTCTGAAGTTCAAGGTTTTCCCTTAGCCACCCTTCGGGGGCAATGCTGCCGAGCGGCAGTTCTTCGTATGCGACAGACCTGTCCGTCTGCGAGCAGGCGCAGGCCAAGAAGATGGCCGCGGCAATCAATATTCCTTTCATAAACGAATTTCAATATAAAGACAAAATTACAAACATCATACGGCGTTGCCTTAAAAATCAGGAGAGGGCGGCCCGAAAACCTTCATGGCCGTCCTCCCCTTCTCAATGGTTACACTATTACTAACCTATCCTGATCCGGACGGAATTATTCCGATGTTATTATTTCTTTTCTTGTACAAAACTTGTTTCGTGTCCGGACCCGGTAAACAGACAGCCCTATTCGGCTGTCAGGATATCAGATTTGTATATGATCTGATATGTTCTCGATGTGTCGGACAGCACGAACACCTGATATGTACTGCCGCCTTCGTACACCCTGATGACAATATGTCCAGTCTGGAGGATATCATCCGCATACTCGCCCAGATTTTTATCATTGTTGTCCAGTCTTCCAGTGGCGAATATCATTCTGTCTCCAGGATACAGGCCGGTGTCCAGCATCCTCTTCATGACAGGCGATGTAGGCTGGTTTATACCCCATACCGGGATCACATATACTTTCGGGCGGGCGGCCGAAATGAATTTTTCGTGCATCGCATCAGTATATGCGTGATGATTGCAGAGCACGGCCTCGCATGGAGACAGAACTTCAGACACAGCTGTCTCCATGTCCACAGCGCCGCCGGAATTGTTCTCACCCTGGATATCACCGCAATTGCAATAGCCGAACCTGCCGTACTTCATCACGAAGCCGCAGCTGGCACTGTTTTCTCCGCCGGACTTGAAACTGCCGCTCGGATAGACGATCTTCGTACTGTTTCCCGACCCTGTCCAGACCATGCCGTTCCCGCATACGTTCCTGATTTCGAAATCAGGATATGCTCGCGGATTGTTTTTCAGGACGAACTGGGTATTGCTCCCGACTTCGAACATTTCGGTCTTCTGTCCGAGCTTGTCCCGCTCCTCAATGAACTTGCTGTAGTTCGGCAGAGTGTTCTTGTTCTCGGTTATCATCGCGGTATTGTCCGGATAATAGTTGTACAAAGGGTAGCCCCTGTCTACCAGCAGGTCTATATCCAGCAGGTTTGCCAGCTCGGTGATACCTGAAAGCTTGTAGCTCTTGCCCACCTGCGATATGGCGGTATTGACTTCACCACCTATATGGTCATTGTGAAGGTGAGACATCAAGGCATAGTCAAGCTCCCCGGCTTTTTGCAAAGGTCTTGTAAAGTAGTTTATGTACTCGGCGACCCATGTGGCAGGTGTTTTCGTATCATCCGGCCTGGCCGGGGTTATCTCCTGAAAAGACTCGCTCCCGACATCACCGACATCCACCAGCATAGTCGTCCCGTCAGGAAGGATCATGAAGGAACAATTTCCCCTGCCGGTATTGATATGATGAATGTCCAAGTATCCTTCCTGCCATTCCGGCAGGGTCTCCACCTTATATGTGTAGTCAAGCCCGCCATCAGCGCCGCCATTGCAGCTGCAGGCCACAGTCGTCATCAGCAAAACTGATAAAAATGAGTTTGTCAAAATTCTGTCCATCGATTGAAAATTAATCTACATAATCCGGGTTCTGCTTCAGGTTAGGGTTCGCGGCCAGTTTCTTCTCCGGCAGAGGGAACACAATGCGGTAGTCTCCGTTAGGCTTGTGGGACAGCCAGCTTTTCGTGGTATAGACACCGAAGCGGATAGCATCGCGGCGACGGTGGCACTCCCATACGAATTCCCAGCCCAGTTCATCGTACATACGTCCGAATTTGACTGGAGTCTGATCACCGTCATCGACTATACGATAGTTTTCCACATACCCGTACCTATAGCAGGAATTTTCAGCCAATTGTTCGTCAGTGACCGTAGCTTTCGACGGATCGGTATCTCTGAATGCTCTCTGACGGACCTGGGTCACCAATGCTCCAGCGCCGGAACGTCCGAGACGAAGCAATGCCTCGGCTTTCATCATCAATACATCGGCATAGCGGAAAAGCGGATAGTCAGTATCAGACTGGGCGTATGAACCTTTGGCCACTTCGAATTTCCACATTCTGTAGCCTTCTCCTTCTTCCACCAGATCCCCGTCTTTCATTTCCTTCGTGAATTCCAGCTGCTTGCCTTTGTTCGCACCTGTCTCGATGAGAGCAGGAGAGCCGTCAGGCAGATACATTTTTCCCATGAGCCAGGTGTCTTCCAGGCGGGTGTCATCTTCATCGTATGTATCTATGAATTGAGGTACAGCAGCTATACAGCCCTCTCCGTACGGCCCGTCCGTCAGAGAGAATACTTTCTGGCAGAGGTTATGCCATGAAGCGCAATGAAGTCTGTTTCCCCAGGAATGAGTGGCATTGTCATACGGGATAGTGAAGATGATTTCCGGACTGGTCTCCATGCCATACGCCTTGAAAGCATCCTTATAGTTGGCTTCCAGGTCATATTTGCGGCTGATTATGACTTCATCGCACTGAGTGATACAGTCTTCCCATCTCGGAGTCCCGGTATAGACCTCCCAGTTCAGATACAGGGTGGCCAGAAGAGTCCTTGCAGCCCACTGGTTCATCCTGCCATACTGGTTTATCCCGGACTCCTCAGTCAGATGAGGGATGATTTCTATCAGTTCGCCCTCAATCCATGAACAGATGTCAGCCCTCGGAGTCTTTTCCGGAAGAGACTGTTCGGCAGTAGTGGTCACCAACGGGAAATCCCCGAACAGGTCCGTCAGATACCAGTAATAGAATGCCCTGACCGCGCGTACTTCATATTTTGCGTACTCTATATCCTCCTTCGAAGCTTCGAGCCGTCCGGAATTCAGAAGATCGAGCGCCGTGTTGCATTTGACGACTCCGCTGACGAACTCATTCCAGAATGCCTCCAGTTGAGGTTCCATCGAAGTCCATGTGTGATGATGCGCCCTGTTGTACTCACCTCCGTTATACCATCCGGAGGCGTTTGCAGGCATGACGATAGCATCCGTAGACGCCTCCTGCAGACTGAAATTCTTCGTATAGTCCGCTATGACCTTAAGGTCTTTGTAGACCATGCCCATGGCGGTTCCGATGTTTGTTCCGTAATCGAAATTCGCTTCTGTCACGTCAGAGTATACGGTTTCATCCAGATCGGTACAGGCTCCTGTCATCAGAGTCATACAGATAATAGTCGGAATTATTTTAATTGTTTTCTTCATGTCCGATGATATTTAGAATTTCACAGATACTCCCAGAGTGAATGTCCTGGTCATAGGATAGCGGTTCTTGTTGTCCACTCCAGGTGTCAGTCCGGTCACGCTGACTTCCGGATCCATTCCAGAATAACCGGTTATAGTGGCCAGATTCTGTACCATTCCATATATCCTGAGTCGCTTCACCCATTTGTTGAAATTGAAGGTATAGCCCAATGTCACATTGTCTATCTTCCAGTAATCACCCTTCTCCAGATAATAGTCTACGTACACCAGACTCTGGTCCAGGGCCAGAGGGACTTTTCCGAATTTAGGCTCAAAAGCCTCTTTCAGGACATTTCCTCTGTCAAGCATCACAGGTGAGCCGTACTGAAGCCGCGGCATATTCAAGATATCATAGTCAAATGCCCCTCTCATAGTGATGCTCAGGTCAAAACCTCTGTATGTAAACGAGTTGTTAAAACTCAGATAATGCTGAGGCAAACCATTTCCTATGATCTTCTTGTCATCGGCCGTAGCTTCGGTGATAGGCTTCGGCTGTCCGTTCTTGTCCTCAATGATCCAATGACCGGTATCATCGATATCGATGGCCTTGAAACCATAGAAGTTGCCTATAGGCTGTCCTTCCTGGATGCGGTGCGTGCTCTGCTGGATTGGCTCACCTGTCGTACCTTGATCGGAATAACCGCTGGAAATGAAACTGTCATTCGACAACGATGTCAGGACATTCTTGTTGGTAGAAAAATTGATCTGGCTCGTCCACTGGAAATCACGGGTCTGGACAGGAATGAAATTCAGTCCGACTTCGAATCCTTCATTTTTCATAGAACCGGCATTTGCGGTCATGGTAGAATACATGTACGGAGGAAGAGGGACATCGTATGTCCAGATCAGATCCACTGTATTACGGTTATAGTAGTCGAAACTACCGGTGATGCGGTCATTCAGAAAACCGAAATCAATACCGACATTGAACTCTTTCTTCTTTTCCCATCTCAAATCAGGATTGGCATTGGTGGAAGGCTCGGCAAACTGAATCCATTCCCCGTTGAAGAACACCCACGACGAGGCATTCACACGGCTCAGCGACATGTAAGGGTTCGTAGGCACAGTACCTGTCACACCATATCCGGCACGCAGTTTCAGGGCGGTCAGGAAATCCACATCCTCCATGAAAGGCTCGTTGGCCACATTCCAGGCCACGGACACGGACGGGAAGTTTCCCCATTTATGACGGGCGCCGAACTTGCTGGAGCCCTCATGCCGGAGGCTGGCGGCTATCACATATCTGTCCTTGTACGAATAGTTTACCCTGCCGAAGAAACTGACGAGAAGATCCTCCTGCGCTGATGAAAACTCTGAAGCATCGCCATCCAGAAGAGCGGAACCCGATCCGATATTGTTATATGTAGTCTCATCCGTCGGGAAATCCCAGTTCTGCATCCAGTAGAACTGCTGATGGTTTTTCTGCCAGCTGTAACCTGCCATCACCGAGAAAGAATGTCCTTCTATGGTCTTCCTGTATTGTGCGGTAGCTTCTATCAGGTCATCCTGAGTGCGCTGTGTCCCGCGTGATGCAAAGCCGTTTCTCGAACGCTCGATACTGCTCGGATGCTTGGATGTCTCATAATAGCCTCTGACGCTGTTGTATACACTGGTAGACGCCAGGACTTTAAGGTCAAGCCCCTCGATCGGAGTCAAAGTCACGTCAGCGTACATCCTCAGGTAGGTATTCTGATGCTCGCCATTACCTTCATTCAGGATAGCTACAGGGTTGTAATATGTCGGCTTGCTCACATGCGAGTAAGAGCCGTCTTCCTGATAGACAGGAGTGGTAGGGTTGTAAATCAAGGCCGTACGATAGACATCGGTATTGAAACTGGTACCATCTCCTCCGACATGATAGTTACGCTTGTAGCCGTTCACACCGGCATTGATCTTCAGCATGTTGTCGAACATCCTGTGGGTGATTTCTATACGCGGGTACAGGACGCGTGTATCGCTTTTTTTCATTATACCCTCCAGACCGCGATACTCGAAACTGGCCACATAGTTCGTATTCTTTCCGCCTCCTTTCAGGCTGACATTGTAGATCTGGCTCACCGGTGTGCGTGTCACCTCGTCAAGCCAGTTCGTAGACGCCCCGTCATCCCAGACAGTCGGAATGCCCTGCGCCACCAGTTCACGGTATTCATCGGCATTCAGGAACGGAAGGGTCTTTGTAATCTGCTGGGTGGATACGTATGCGTTGAAATCCACCTCCGCCGGAGTGTCCAGCTTTCCTTTCTTCGTGGTGACCAGAATCACACCGTTCGTACCGCGAGTACCGTAGATCGCCGCGGCAGAACCGTCTTTCAGCACGTCTATCTGCTCGATATCCGAAGGTGATACGGTATTCAGGTCGCCCGGAATGCCGTCTATGAGCACCAGAGGACTGGTAGAAGAAGCCAATGTAGTGATACCTCGGAGCGAGATTTCGGAAGATGATGTCGGGTTCGCATCTGTCGTAGTGACCTGCAGTCCCGGAATCTTTCCCTTTACCATCTGGATGGCATCATTCGTAGACGTGGCAATGAAATTTTCAGAAGATACAGAAGCGATGGCACTGGCTACTTCGCCCTTTCGCTGAGTGCCGTAACCGACTACGACGACCTCATCCAGAAACTTCGTGTCTTCTCTCAGAGTCACGGTCATCGAACTTCTCGTTCCGACAGTGACATCAGCAGTGGCAAAGCCCAGAAAGCTGACTTCCAGCACATCTCCGTCGTTCACCGTCAGTTCGAAATGTCCGTTAGCGTCCGTGGCCGTACCGTTCAGCGTACCCTTTACCACGACACTTGCCCCGGCGACAGGTTCCCTGTTCGAATCCACCACGATTCCGCTGACTGTCCTGTCGCTCTGCCCAGCTTCCGCCGCGATGGATTCGGCCTGACGGCCAATGAGGACAAAAACCGAGAGCAGCAGCATAGCCGCTGCCCTCGAAAACATGTTTTTAGTCAAATTCATATTATTCATTCTGATTTCAATATCCGTAATCCTCGGCATTTCCGGCCTTGTTACCGCTCTGCGTGTACTTGGAGAACTGAGGATTCTTATACCCGAGAAGGCCGCCGCCTATTTCGATCTTCGCATCGGCAGCATTTGCCGGCTCTCCGCCTTTGAATACATACGTACCTCCGAATACGGAATCCAGAATAGATACCGGAGCATCGTAGTTATAAGCGATACAGCCGATTGCCAGGCCGCACAAGCCGTCACTGTCTATGTCACAGAATGACATGACCTTACTCAGGGATGTCTTGACCTCGCCTGTACTTTCGGCTGCAGGTGCGCATGCCAGGCCTACGATACCGCCTGCGAACATATCCCCGAGCCCCGTATTGGTGGAAATCAAGGTTACATCACCCAGATTCACATCCTCGCTCAGGCTGACACTGCCCTTGGCCAGACCCATAATACCTCCGGTAGGGACCCAGATCGCCTGTGTGTCGGACAAGACAGCCGCACTGTTCTTGTTCTTGTATGTAGTACATACTGCATCATCTGTCGTACCACCCACTATACCTCCTACGTATGACAGAGGCTTGTAGCTGGCAGATGCAGAATTGCAGACTATGCTGACCTCTGCCGCCGAATTCTCGTTCTGGCTTATCGTATCATCAGACTTGCGTGACGTACCCAGGATACCGCCTGCATAGCATTCGGCAACCGCTGATTTGTCCGGACTGAGTGTGACATTACCCTTATTGACATTTCTCATAAGTGACAGAGTCTCGCACTCGGATATACCCAGGATTCCTCCGGCATGGCAGACCGTAAGTTTGGAGCTGGATACCGCTCCGCTGTTCGTACAGTCTTCCAGAGTGAAATTCTTGCTCGCTGCTCCGACTACACCCCCGATATATGCAGATCCTGCGTATTTCGCTCCGGTGACTGTTCCCAGAGCTATATTGCCCTCGTTCGTACAGTTTTTCACGACATTAGGTACGGACAGAGCCGCAGCCGGGTCTCCAGGCATGGCGACCCTGGCAAGGATACCGCCCAGGAAGATCATACCCTCATTGGCGGTAGCCACAGATATATCGACGGTATTCTTGCAGTTTTCTATCGTGACAGGGCCGGAAGCCGACAGATGGATACAGCCGTAGATGCCGCCCACACCTGTCACTGCCGGGGACTGGATGTTGAATTCCCCGCTGTTCGTACAGTTCGATATTTTCTTCTCTGATGTGGTATTCTGCTGGGAATAACCGACTATTCCTCCGAAATAGCTGTTCTGGGAAATGGCATTCTGCACGGTCATGGTACCGGTATTCACACAGCCGTCGATGTTTTCGCCTCTGAGCATACCTGCAATACCGCCAGCTCCGAGCACATTCGAACTGTTAATGACGATGTCTCCGTGATTCTCCGTATCCTTAATGGCACACTCGGCCTGGGATGCCCAGCCGGTAATGCCTCCCACAAAGCAATTCTGGAATTTACCTGCAAGAGTATAAGTACCTGACACGTCGATATCGCCATAGTTCGCGCAGGACGTGATATTGTTGTAGTTGCTGCTCACAAGGCCTCCTATACGCACTTCGGATGATGCGGTACCGCCAAGCTGGGCAGTGACAGGGATATAAGTGATGACATTCTCAAGAGTACCTCGGTTTTCACCGAGAAGACCTATCTTGCCGTTTCCTTCAGTCACCGTTATCGAACTTTCGCCATCGTACATCTTTCCGTCTGAAGAGCCGAAAACGATATTTTTCAGTGAAGCTCCCGATGTTACATTGAAGATGCTTGCAGCACCGGTGCCAGATACTTTGATATTGTATATCTTATGGTTGTCTCCGTCAAAGTGGCATGCGATGCTGATCGGAGTCCATGCCTGATCCGACATATCAATATCGGCAGCCAGTTTCACATATGTACCGGCAGCATATTTTTCAGATGACAGGCCCATAAGCTCATCGACTGTAGATATGATGAACGGATCGAACTCGGTACCGGTCTGGGCCGTGCTGGTGGAAAGCTTGGAGGCATCCACTACGGCATTTGCCTTGAACTCCACAGCATCAGTCGTAGTCTTTCCAGTAACGGCTTCTCCTTTCTGATATATCAGGTCGAATCCGCTGCCGAACGTCACAGGCAGGATGCACATGTAATATGTTCCAGCAGTGAATGTCTCTGCCTGAGGCCTGATGGTCACAGTCTGCTCGGTATCAGTCCATACTGTAGAGGCGTCTACTGAAGTGACAGTTCCGTCAGCCGACACATACACATCACCTGAAACAGGCCCGGAAGCCTTTCCTCTGAGTGTCACGGATGTGGTGCCTTCCTCTAAATCGAGTTTCAGGAAAGAAACCATACTCGAAAGAGAGAAATTGCCGTCCGCTTCCTTGCCGGTGCAGACAAGTGAGGCAGAAGAAGCGGAAGTTCCGGTAGAAATGGTCTGGGAACCTGTCACCAGAATCCTCATCAGATGATCAGTGCCTGTAACCTGGGCTGCAGATGAAGGCCATACTGCATAGTATGCTTCAGCCCTGTTATCCACCTTGCCTGTTATAGTGGCCACACCTTTGTCATCCACGGCAGTGATGTTGAAAAGGCTTCTGCCGTAGCCGTCATAGATTCCGATCTGGTCGGCTGTGGTCATGGTGATACCAGGGCCGCCGTCCGCCATGATAGCGACATTGTCTATGGACACCGTGAACGTCTTGTCGACCATCGACGATGAAGGAGGGTTCGTACCCTGATTTCCACTATCGTCAGGAATCTCGTCTTTCTTGCAGCCGACGAGTGCTGTCAGTCCTATCGCCATGAAGGCGATGGCCAATGTTTTCATTCTGTACATAATGTCCGTTATTAAATTGTGTTATAAAATCAATATCCGTAATCCTCAGCATTTCCGGCCTTGTTTCCGTTTTGTGTATATTGCGGTTTGTTTTTGTAGCCTAACAATCCTCCGCCTATTTCGATCTTCATATCGGCAGCATTTTTCGGCTCTCCGCCTTTGAAAACAGACGTTCCTCCGAATACGGAATCGGTGACAGTGACCGTATATGTGTAGTTATACGATATGCATCCTATCGCGAAGCCGCACAGACCGTCACTGTCTATGTCACCGAACGACATGACTTTGGACAGAGATGCCTTTACTTCTCCTGTGCTGCCGGAAGCGGGTTCACAAACCAGTCCGATGATACCGCCTGCGAACATATCCCCGAGCCCCGTATTGGTGGAAATCAAGGTTACATCACCCAGATTCACATCCTCGCTCAGGCTGACACTTCCTTTAGCAAGCCCCATGATTCCACCCGTAGGCACCCATATGGCCTGCGTGTCGGAAGAAACCGAAGCATGATTTTCATTCTGCGAAGTACTGCATACCGTATCATCTGCCGTACCGCCCACTATACCTCCTACGTATGACAGAGGCTTGTAGCTGGCTGAGGCAGAGTTGCAGATGATGCTGACCTCAGCCGCCGAGTTTGTATTGGCGGTGATTCCGGCATTGTCGCTCGCTGATGTGCCGAGGATACCTCCGGCATAGCACTGGGTGGCAACGGATTTGTCAGGAGAAAGCTTTACGGAACCTGCGTTGTCATTGCCCGTCAGGGTTATGGCCGAACCTGATGCATGGCCGAGTATGCCTCCTGCATGGCAGGCCGTAAGTTTGGTGCCGATGACTGCTCCGGTGTTTGTATTGTTCTCTATGACAGATTTCTTCTCTACCTTACCTGCAATGCCGCCGATGTATGCGGAACCGCTGTTCCCTGCTCCGGCAGGCGCTCCGAGAGTGATGGCTCCGCTGTTGACACAGCCGGTAATCCTGTTCTGGACATTGGCGTTGCCCGAAGCCGATTCTTTGGCGAGAATCCCACCTATATGCATCGAAGAGTTGGCCGTGGTCACAGCTATGTCCGACTCGTTAGTACAGTTTTCTATCACAATGGCATCCGTGTCTGCCGGAGTATAATTAATACATCCGAAAATGCCTCCCACACCTACTACTGAAGGTGTAGTGACTGAAAACTCTCCGCTGTTCCTGCAGCCGGATACTTTCTTCTCAGAGCCGGACTGCTGCTGTGCGAAACCGACTATTCCGCCTACCCAGCCTTCTCCAGGAAGGGCATCCTGGATGATCAACGCCCCGGTGTTCTCGCAGCCGTTGATGTTTTCGCCTCTGTTCATACCTACTATACCGCCGACTCCGCACAGATTGGCAGTGTTGACCGTAATATCTCCATGGTTATCCGTATCCTTAATAGTACATTCAGCATTCGATGCCCAGCCGGTGATACCTCCGATAAAACAGTCTTTGTCACTGGTTCCGTATGTACCGGAAACATTTATATCACCATAGTTGGCGCAGGATGTGATATTGCTGTAGTTGCTGGCTACAAGGCCTGCGATGCGGACTTCGGAAGTCGCTGTGCCGCCGAGTGTCACAGTGACCGGAATATATGTCGTCACGTTCTCCAAAGTACCGTTGTTATCCTGCACAAGTCCTATCTTGCCGTTTCCGTTTTCCAGTGTAATGACGCTCTTTTCGTCATAGTTCTGACCATCTGCAGAACCGAAGACGACATTCTTCAATGTGCCGGTGACCTGTGAAATCAGAGCACCCTGGTCATCCGTCACATTATAAATTTTATGTCCCTGACCGTCAAGGGTGCAGCCGAGCACGAACGGTGTCCATGTTTTCCCGTCCATGTTGATATCGGCTGTCAGGACTACGACATCCTCTGCAGCGTATTCCCCTGCAGCTGACGCGAATGCCAGAAGTTCATCGGCATCGGAAATCTTGTACGGATTCCCTGCCGTCCCCTCCGGCGCCTTGGCTGCCACGGCCGGAAGCTGATGGTTCTCCCCTGCAGCTACTTTCACCTCCCGGTTCGATACCAGTTCAGACTTGCCGGCATCACCATAGTCGAAAGTAAACTTCAACCCTTTCGTGAAGTCTGCCGGAAGAATCGTGAAGACATAAGTCCCTGCCTCCAGACCTGCATTCTCTTCAGCCTTCACTGTCACTGTTGTCACGGCTGTCTCTGCAGCGGTCGCAGTCAGGTCCGGTACTGCGATATTCACATCTCCTGCTATCTTCTCCCCGTTCTGACCTTCAATGCTGACGGCCTGGAGCGAGTACCCTTCAGGAATTGAACTTATCTGCAGTGAAACCAGCCCGCACACATTCTGGAAACTCAAGACGTTCTCCGCTGTGGACACCGCCGCCGACAGATTCACGTCTGTCCCGAATGTCCCGGTCACTGCCTCCTGCTCCGCCGGAAGGACGGTGCTGATGACTCCATTTGACATCTTCGCCCCTTCACGGTACGGATATATCGCATAATAGGTCTCCGATGGCACTGCCGATCCCGTGAATACCGCTTTCGATGCATCTTCAGCATCTATTTCCTGCAATGAAAATCTTTCCACTGCCTCTGTCCCGCCGATGATTCCTATGGCGTCCCCTTCTGTCCATATCACTTTCCCGCCGTTCTCCAGCTGGGTCCTGGTCGAGGCCGCCTCGCTCGTGAAGGCCATCTCCACCTTCTCCTGACCCGTCTGGTCCTGCCCCTCGATCTCCTCCTTCGCGCAGCTGACTGACACGGCCGCTATCGCCGCCGCTGTCAATACCTTGTAAACAGTTTTCATAAGCTTAGTCCTCCCAGAAATTGTCTCCGTAATCGTTCTTGATGCTGAAACCGGTATGGCCGGTCTGGCTGCTGACCCCGCTCTCGCAGAATCCTTTCTCGCATGACACTGCTGTCATCTTGATTTCAGGACTGCAATAGTCCTCTGACGATACTGCCCGGCATATTGCCGGACTTGCGTCCAAAAGTTTCAGTGTTTTCATAATATCTGGATTGTTAGTTCAGTTTGTTTTCGCATAAAAGAGGGCACGAAGACACGGCCCCGGCCATGTTTGGCCGGGACAGACACAGTCCATTCTGGACTTTTGACTGCCCGCAATGAATATTGTCTTTGCAGACATTGCCCGGAAGGGCATCCGGATCTAATACATATGGAATATGCGAGAGTTTCGGACGAAACTACAAGATTATCTGATGAGGCCTGTATGTGCACCCCCCCCCACTGTTAAAAGCCGGGGAAGAAAGCATCGGATTTGAATGCAAAAGTGCTGTAAATGAAGCGTGTTTCATCAAAAATCCGGCAGAGGCCTGCCATTATTCCTGTTTTATAACATATTATCAATTACGCGGAAGCCACTTTGGCTCTATACAAATCTATGAAAACATTTTCCCGAATCAAACATATTCGGCAAATATCATCTCTCCGTCCCGTCTGGGAACGTTTGCAATTTTTGAAAACGTTTGCATTTATCTCTGAAATAGAATAATGCCGAATTGCCGAAAAATTTTAAGCCAAATCACCGAACATGTTTTTTTGATTACCTTTGCAGGAGTAAAAAGTTATATGGAGAAAACGAAAATTGCGGGTGGATGGAATCACTTCCATTCACCCGCACCCTTATAAAAACTAGTAACTAACCTATAATATATTCAAACTACGCTATGACATCCTCTTTCCTGACTTTCGAACCGAACAGGGCATAAAGCAGCATCACGAGTTCGCAGACCAGAGCTATGCTCCATGTCCACTGCCAGCTGCCGGCAAGGTCGGCAAACACCCCCTGCAGCACAGGGAAGACCGCACCTCCGAACACGCCCATCATGAAGACACCCGACGCTTTCGACGTGTATTCCTTCAAGCCCTGTACAGCCAGAGTGAAAATGCAGCTCCACATGACCGAATGGCACAAGCCTACGGATACCAGAAGCCAGAGGTTGTCAGTGATCATGGCCGCCACTATCAATGCAGAAGCCAGGACAGTCGTTGCAGTCAGCAGCCACCGGGCGGAAATATTGTTGAAAAAGCTGAAGACAAGCCGTCCCACCATCATTCCGCCCCAGTAAAGGGTGGCCAGCAGCGCAGGTATTCCCAGGTCCATGCCCCAGAGTATCAGACGGTCCTTTCCGAAGAAAGTCAGCCCGTCGCCGGACTCTATCAGCTCCATGGCATGAAGATTCACATTCGAGCCTACAGCTACTTCAGTGCCAACATAGAAGAATATGGCTATCACGCCTAATGTCAGATGGCGGAAAGACCAGATGCTCCTGGTCAGTCCCTTCCCTTTCTCCGCCCTCGTGCCTTCGAGGTCCGGAAGATTCAGCCTCGATGTGACAAGAGTCGTGACCACGATGCACAGCGCCACGAGGAGGAACGGCATCATCAGCTGGTCAGCAGTGACGCTTTCCAGTGCCACACCGGAGAAGAAAATACCGGTGACACAGAAAGGAGCTATCGTAGTGCCGAACGAATTGATGCCGCAGACAATGTTCATCCTCTGGACAGGCTGAGTTCCCGGAAGTTCATAAGCCGAAACATACGGGTTTATGACCACTTGCAGGATGGCGGCTGACGTACCCATCAGGAACGAGCCCAGCAGAAATGCGAAATACCCGCACGGAATCACATCATCGCCTATCCTGACGTTTGCATTCCCGCAGTGAACCGCCAGCCATGATGACAGGGAATACATCACCAGCCCCGCCACCATGATGACCAGGGCACGCAGCATGGTCACCTTATATCCACGGGCATTCACCCATTTTCCTCCGAGAGAGCTGTTCAGCAGATATCCGAGGAAAAAGAAGAAGGATATCATGGTCGTCAGCGTATTCCGCAGCTCTTCAGTCTGCGACAGGAAAGCCACTTTCATCGGGCCCTGGAACTGACCGTTCACCGTAGTAAGGAAACCCACGATGAAATAAATGAATGTAATGACAGCAAAAGGGCCCAAACCATATTTTTTCTGAGATACCATCTGTTTTCCGTTTTATGCCGGACGGCCTCAAAGCGTGATTTCAACGCTTGTGCGGAAATACCCTTCAGGCCGCCGGCAGATAATTGTCACGATTACAATATGCCCTCCAATGTGGCCATCGCCCCTTTCTCGCGGATGCTTGCCACCATGGCCTGATACAGTCTGACAAATTCAGGAGCGGATTTAAGGTCTGTGCTCCTGAACGCCGAGAGTCCGAGGAAATCCATAGGATCATCGCTGGAAATCACTGCCTCGTCTTCAGGAGTCAGCCATGGCTCTGCGATCTCGAATGTCTCTCCGTGGTCATCGGTGCGATATTTCAGATAGTGTCTGTAAGCAGCTATCAGATAAGCGACTCTGGTGAGGTCTGCATGATCCCTGATCATTTTTATCAGATTCGGCATCACATATACAGGGAACTTCGAAATCCCGTCGAAACACAGGCGCGCGATCTGGTCGCTCACCGAACGGTTCCCGAATCTCTCTATCAGCGTCTGCTTGTACAGTTCCAGATCGGTATTGCCGGGAGCCGGCACATAAGGGGTGATGTCGACATCCATGAAGGTCCTGACGAATTTCGCGATCCTTTCGTCATGCATGGCATCGTCCACTTTCCTGTAACCGCTCAGGAAGGACGGATAGGAAAGCAGGGTATGTGAAGCGTTCAGAAGGCTCAGCTTCATGTTCTCGTATGCCGTGACATCGGAAGTGAACTCTGCCCCGACCTTCTCCCATGCCGGCCGTCCAGCAATGAAATTGTCTTCAATCACCCATTGGATGAAATCCTCGCAATAAACAGGAGCCTGGTCGTCGGTCCCGTTCTTTTCATTCAGACGGACGATGTCTTCCGGCCTTGTAGCAGGAGTGATACGGTCCACCATGCTGTTCGGGAAAGTCACATTGGCTTGCATCCACGCCGCGAGCTCAGGATCCTGGGCCTGTATGAATGATGTGAAAGCCTTGCGGGCGGTATTGCCGTTGTGCTGGAGATTGTCGCACGAAAGGATGGTGACAGGGCCGCCTCCTGCAGCCTTCCTCCGGCGAAGTCCCTCGGCAATGAATCCGAACACTGTCTGCGGAGCCTGAGGATTCTGCAGGTCATGCCGGACTGCCGTGTCATCGAGCATGAACTCCCCGCTGGATTTTTCTATATTGTATCCTCCTTCGGTGATGGTCATGGTGATGATGCGGATATCCCTGTCTGCTATCCTGGCGAGCACGGCCTCAGGATTCTCCACTCCCCACAGCAACTCCACAAGCGAGCCGATACGGTATGCTTCATCGTGACCGTCGCGTCCGCATACAGTCAGCGTGTATTCGCGGTTCTGTTCTTTCAATATCCGGTACAGACGTTCGTCACCTGGAAGCAGCATAACGCCGCAGATGCCCCATTCCTTCTGGTCCGGGCACTCAAGAAGTGCGTTCGTATAGAACTCTTCATGCGCACGATGGAAATTTCCAACACCTATATGCAGTATTCCTGCCTTTACATTCTGCCTGTCGTAGTGATAAGATTTGACTGTGGATTTCATAATCGGTTATTATTTAACATTAATTTAATTCTGCGGTTCTGTATTTACAAAGTTAAAATTCCCGGGCACTCAAGCCGCATATTTTGCATGGCATCTTCCTGCAAACGATTGCGGCAACGTTCCCAAAATCTGCAAACGTTACCGGAGATTAGGATTTATCGCCGGAAAAAAGTATTTTTGTGTGGAGTTGAACACGAGAAACAATGAAACACGTCACGATAAAGGACATTGCACGATATCTTGACATATCCGTCTCCACTGTCTCCCGGGCTCTGGTCGATGACAAGAATGTCAAGAAAGAGACGAAGGAAAAAGTGCTCGAAGCGGCCAGAATTCTGGAGTACAAGCCGAATCCTGTAGCTACAAACCTCAAGTACGGGCACACAAATACAGTGGGAGTCATAGTTCCCGAGATGGTCACGCCTTTCGCATCCAAAGTCGTAAGCGGCATCCAGAATGTGCTGTATGCAAACGGTATCAAAGTCATCGTAGCCGACTCGGGCGAAGATCCTGAAAGGGAGCGTGAAAACCTGAAGCTCATGGAGCATTTCATGGTGGACGGCATCATCATAAGCCTCTGCAGCTGGCGGAAAAACGCCGAAGACTACCGCCGTCTTCAGAAAGCCGAACTTCCCATGGTGTTCTATGACCGCATTCCACATGGCCTGGACGTACCGCAGGTCATAGTAGACGACTACAGAAAGTCATTTTTCCTGGTAGAGAAGCTCATACTCGGAGGACGGAAAAGAATCGTCCACATCCAGGGCCCGGACGACATATACAATTCACAGGAACGGCTCAGAGGCTACATGGATGCGATGGCTAAATACAAGCTGCCAGTTGAGGAAGACTCCATGATATTCAAGGCAGGAATAACATTCGATGCAGGAGCAAAAGTCGCTGAAACACTGGTGAAAAAAGGTGTCAGTTTTGATGCCGTATTCGCATTTACAGACACGCTTGCCATCGGAGTCATGAACAGGCTGAGGGAACTGGGCAAGAAAATTCCGGAAGAAGTGGCTGTAGCCAGCTTTTCCGGAACAGAACTTTCCACTATCGTATACCCTAAACTGACGACCGTAGAGCCGCCGCTGCTGCAGATGGGAGAGAAAGCGGCCGAATTGATTCTGGAAAAGATCAAGAATCCGGCCTGTCCGAACCGCATCGAAGTGGTGAACGCAGAAATCAGAATGCGAGAATCCTCCGGAAATGTCCGGCCAGAATAAGGAATCGCCTGTCACTCTGCACGGCGAATCAGAGCTTCAGGCAGCTCTGGCATAGCTCCGCTCTGCGTGCATACATATGCGGAAACATCGACGGCCAGCCGATGGGATTCACTCACTGGCAGCCCTTTCAGCAGGCCGGCAATGAATCCCGCCGTGAAGGAATCTCCTGCGCCTACAGTGTCTGCCACCTTCACCTCGGGAGTGGCCGCAAATGACACATTTTCAGGAGTAAAGACATAGCTTCCATTCACCCCGCATGTCAGAATCACCATTTTAAGCCCGTATTCATCCAGCAGTTTTCTGCAGTTCTCCTGCATATCCGCCCCCTGAAATCCGAACATCCTGCTGACTATTGCCAGTTCTTCGTCATTAATTTTCAATATGTTGCACCTTTTCAGGGAATCGCATATGGTTTCCTGCCTATAAAAGCTCTGCCTTAGATTGATATCGAAAATCCGGTAAACGCCGCCAGGCATTGCATCCAAGAACGACTGTATGGCATTGCGCGAGACCCTGCTTCTCTGGGCCAGCGACCCGAAGCAAACTGCACAAGTCTGCCCTGCCAGCCGTCTCAGCTCCTCGGTGAACGGAATATTGTCCCAGGCCACATCTTGCCTGATATCATAGCTCGGCACACCTGCGGCATCCACCGTTACCTGCACTGTCCCTGTAGGAAATGCCACTTCAGGAACGATGCACTGCAGATTTTTCTCCCGGAAATTAGCCAGAATCTCTTCGCCGAGAGCATCGTCGCCCACTGCGCTGACTACCAGGCTTTCCAGCCCGAGCTGTGACACATGATAAGCGAAATTCGCCGGCGCACCGCCTATTTTTTTCCCTTCGGGCAATACATCCCACAGCGCTTCGCCGATGCCGACGACATATTTTCTCTCTGATTCCATAACAATATTCCAGTGTTTAAATTATATGGCTCTGCCAAAATCAATGACTCCGTCAAATTTAAACGAAAATGAGTTTCCCCATACCGCTCCGCGTCAATATTTTGTCCGGGAATCTCTTTTCAATCGTTCCCGGACAATGCAAACGTTCTCATTGTGGAGATTTACACAAATCAGACAAGAGCATTCTATTCAATATACACCTCCGATATGGCTGCCAGCCTGCCTTTTTGCGGTGTCACGCATATCCGGATCCTGTCGCTGTCAAACGGGCTGGCTGGATGTACTACATTGAACTGGTCCTTCTGTATGCGGTATGAATCTGTCAAATACAGTTCCATATCATTCCATTTGCCGCCATCATGATACATTACTTTCCATGAAGCCGGCAAACTGGCTCCGTCTGCAATCGACCAGTAGACTGACAGGGAAGTCATCCTTACCGGGCGACGGAAAATAAAATCTATATAATATTCTTCCTCAATCTTTTCCGGCATCCATCCTATGGCTGCGGCATCATCGGAAGACCTTCCCGTTTTTCCGTCAGTCAGGCCGGATGTGCCGTATCTGCTCTGTGACGGGTAAAGTTCTATAGCCGAAACTGCAGACATCAGCGAATCCGGTTTGACATCGGCCGCTTCCGGAGAATTTTTCAACCAGACCATCATGGTCTTGTCTCCTCCTCTGTTGCACCATGCGTAATACGGGATCATTTTGATGTCGCATCCGGAAATTTCCCCGTTCTCATTACGATATCCGGATACAGATATCTCCGGAATCCCGTCCAGTACACCTCCGTGAATATTGGACTTTCTGGCCGGAGACTTTCCTGCCAGGGAAAGATTCTGGATTTTGCATCCATTGTCTGTTTCCTCTGCACAGAATACCAGCGGCCCCATCACGACCGCCGTTGAGTTCCTGTCGGCAATGACTCTGTCATCACTTTTCACATAACGGACTTCCATAGGCAGGACAAATTCCACAATATCACCAGGATTCCATCGCCTGTTTATTTTTGCGAAGCCTTTTTCCACTCTGGCATTATATAATCTGCCATTTACCTTTACTGAAAATGCGGTTTCAGGACCATCGGTGTATTTATAAAGTCCTCCCGGGACAAAATCCTCATCAGAAGTCCATGCAGGCACTCTAAAAGAAACTGCAAATCTGCAGCTCCGCTCTGGAGTCACTTTCACTTTTACATATCCGTCAAACGGATATGCCGATGTTTGCTCTATCTGGACTGAACCATTCTGAAGCGGGACAACAGTCTTGCTGCCGCCATACAGTGTAAGGAATATATTGTCATCGGAATAAGCGTACATATATCCCGGAATCTGAAGAATCAGTCTGGAAATGTTCGGCGGACAACAGGCGCAGCCGAACCATTCGGCTCTGTCTGCAAGACCATGATTGAACTTTCTTTTTCCATCGGCTTCCAGAGGATTGACATAAAAGAAACGGTCGCCATTAAGATTGATTCCTGCCAATGCATTGTTAAACAAGGACAATTCAGCTATATCCATATACTTTCCATCGCCTTCTGCCAGAAACATTCCGTGATTGAAGAATACATTTGCTACGGCGGCGCACGTTTCATTGTAAGCGGTTTTATTAGGAAGGTCATATGGTTTCCCGAATCCTTCGATCCCTTCGGCCGATCCAAGTCCGCCGGTAATATGCATTCTCGTACTTACCAAATTCGTCCATATCGAATCCAGAGCCTCTCTGTAATCTTTTTTACCTGTAAGTGCATCTACTTGCGCCATGGCAGTGTACAGATAGCCAGCCCTGACTGCATGTCCGGCAGGTTCCTTCTGCTGAGCGACCGGGAGATGCTGCTGAGCATATTCCGGAGACATCACACCTTCCCCGTCAGGAATGTATGTTACGCCTCTGATATCCAGAAATCTTTTTGCCATATCAAGATATTTGACATTTCCTGTCGCTCTGTACAATTTGCATAAAGCCAGCTCGATTTCTTCATGCCCCGGCGCCTGATTGACAGGAACACCTCCGTTGTATGCAGGATCTCCTTCGAAAAAGACCCTGTTCACATGATCGGCATTCTTTATGGCTATGTCAAGCAATTTCCGTTTCCCTGTAGCCTGATAATATGCCGTGGCGGCCTCGTAAAGATGCCCGGCGTTGTACAGTTCATGGCTATGAACGACCCACGAATAAGGTTTGTCGCCCATTTCCTCAACAATCGGATTGCCACATATATGCGAAATGTAAAGATACCCATCAGGAAGCTGGGACGCCGCGATAAGGTTTATCACTGAATCCATAAACATCTCAAGGGAGTCATCAGGTTCCTGCATCAGAGAATATGCGGCCCCCTCCATTACCTTGTACAGATCCGAACTGATGAAACGGTGCGGCTCTGGGAGGATGTCACTTTTTCCTGCCACGAAATCCGCACACTTCCTGAAACGTTCTACAGCAGGCGCACTCTGCATGACAGAAAACGGGACAGTAACGTCTATCTCTGTACGCATCCTGTCTTTCCAGAATCCATCTGTCAGGGTGACATTGTTGAATGGAACAGGAGTGATTTTCTCTTCGTTATCACAAGATGACAGCACTAACGATGCAGCAGCCGCACTTATTAACAATCCGATTATTTTCATAATTTCCTGATATATATTTTTTCTGTTTTACAATCATTGTCAAGATTGAAGGCCAGGCGAGTCTCTTCCTTTCCTGCCGAAAAAACCTTTTCTTTTCCGTTTCCATAAGTGAGAATATAATTCCCTTCTGGCAAGTTCTTCAACAGAATCCTCTGCTCTGCTGTACATACGCGCCTCTCTATCACAAACTCCAGAGACTCCAGATTTTCTGATAAAATAATTTCATGACCTCTTGCGAAACCATTATTTTCCAGTTTCATCTCAAAACGCCCCTTGCCAGGCACCGCGAGGTATCTTCTCACTCCGTCTGTAGGCGTTATTTTCCATCTGCCCGGTTCTGATATCACACGGCCTCCGTAAACAACATCGCCAAAGACAGGATCATGGACGAGATAACACCCTGAGCTATGAATCCCGCCTGTAAATCCGTGGTCAATTTCTCCGTCATATCGCCAAGGCCCTCTTCCTGTATTAATGTACATCATATAAGGATGAGAGTGCTGGTATACGCAGAACGCCCATCCAGCCGCACCGTCTCTGTCCTCTCCATGATACCAATATCCATAATCCGAATCCGGCTCCCCGGTATTCATCAGAGCCCATGATGACAAGATGGAATTATACCCGTACCTGACATATTCATAAGGTTTGCAGGAAAATCTGACTGCGTAGTCAAGAAGCGCAGCTCCACCCATTTGCGACATATAATCCAGTGCCGTCCTGGTGCCAGTCCAGGCAGTGCCGCACCTGTCATATCCCGGCTCATATATTCCGCGCAAGGCCAGATTTGCATCAAGCTGCTTCTGCATGAACGAATACATCTCATTTGTATCGTAAGACGTATACGAGTACCATTTATGTCTGTTTTTATCGTACCAGAACTGTTCCTGCGGGACCATTCCTGACTTTAAGGCATATTCACCGACATAATAGGAAGATTCAAACGCTGTCCTGTCTACGAACATCTCGGATCCAAAAGGCCATTCATCCTCGTATATCATATAGGACACTTTCTTTTCCCATTCTCTGCGTAATTTCTGTGCATCAGCACTTCTGCCGTTATCCTCAAGCGCCGCGACAATATCAAGAATATAGCGTTCATGAAAGTTCCCTTGCTTGTATGCCCAGTCACACCAGCCATGGAATGTCCACTGCTGTCCCATCATGATATTATAAGGGACATTGAAGAATGCCATTGCAGTGTTGAAAGCCCTGTCCAGATATCCATCGGCATCCAGATAGTTTACCCATTGCGGGTTGTCCCTGGCTATAAGGTAAAGATTATAATAAATGGCAAAATGCGTAGTATAGTCGAATGTACGCCACATGCGCTCCTTCCCCAAGCCCCCGGATCCATAATCACCGTCAGCTCCGCTTCTGTTCAAAAACCAGTTTTCACTGCCGTATATTCCGTAAGGGTAAGGGTATTCTTCGTCAGTTCTCTGGAGTTTGCCCCATACGAAATTCTTTTCATAGTACTCAAGTGAAGCTATTTCTGATGAATCAGGATAGACTGTATTCTTTTCGCTGACAAACATCGGCTTGCTATTTGACGGGTCATCCGAGCCTCCGACCATAAACGGTTCTCTGAGATCTTGAAGATAATCAGGGGACAGCAGTTCGCCTTTTTCCATGTCATACAGGCTGTATAAACCGTTGTACCACTTTGACGTGTCACGATGCTGCTGTTTTCTGACAATAAACGACGCTCTTTTTTTGATAAGTTTCTCTGTCGGCTCCGTAACAAAAAAGTCCAACAGGCATCTTTTCCCGATTCCGTAGTCTACCATCAGCGCGTTTTCCCCAAGTTTTCCGAAGCGTACCGAGAAGACTGTGTACCCGTTTCCTTTATCTTCAGTCTCCGACAATGCCGTCTCTACGAATTCAGCTGAAATTCTATTGATAACGGACTTTGTCCGCAATGCGACTTTCACTTCCTCGCCTTTCTGAACGACCATTCCTGGCACTACTGACACGTTTACTAATCCTTCGCTGTAAAGGATTTCCGGAATAGCTTCCCTCCCGGAGGCTTTGAAAAATCTGAAACAGTATCGGATTTTACCATATGGACCGATGTCTGCCGTTGACGACGGAAGCCTCCATGAATCATTCACTCTGTCAACTGATGTGGCTGAATGGATATAGTACCATCCGTCATCTGCAGCATACTCGAGCCGCGTACCTGGAGCAGGCAACATCACCAGATGTTCTCCTTGTCCGCTGTACGGAGCCCAATAAAGGAAAGACGCATCCATATTTACCGATGTGTGCAAGTTATAGTTCTCTCTTGCTGGAATGTTTTCATCCAAGCCTCCGACCGGCAGATGAAATCCCAGATCTGTCAGTCTGACCGGAGACGCAGACCTATTGAATATCTCTATAGTCCAGAATACCGTGTCTGCCTTTTCTCTGAATTTTTCATAAAGACGGACTCCTTTCTGCATTTGCCAAAAAAGCTGTATCTCAGAGTCTTTGTTCGATAATATCGCGGGAGTATCGCTGTCTGTAGAATAATGGAATTCCTCTGACGACTTCTCGAATCTCAATTTCAAGAAGCCGAGAGTCTTTCCTTTATCTACCATATTCCGCGCGCGGCCGTTCATATTGAAGTCCATATTGCCGATGCCATTCCCTGAATCGGATAAAGCGATGACAGTCCTTGCTTCAGATACCGGAGAAAGGGAAAGGCATAGGAATGCGATCATCCCTATGCCGCTTTTTTGATAATAATTCATCATTTAGTAACGTTCACTGTCACAGATGCAGTACTTCTGAATGCCGGATAGTTATCAAGCGAATTGCCCCTGTCTTCATTATAATCAATGCCTGAATGCTGTTTGTTTCCGACATTGGTGGCGACAGCAGTCACAGTGAATTCTCCTTCTCCGTCATATACGTATTCATAAACATCCGCGATTCCGCCTGCTGAGTATACTGAACCTAAGTTGACCCCGGTGTTCCATGGCTCATACTCATTGGATCCAATCTCAAGAAAAGAAAGGTAGACATCTCCCTGGAATCCTGCGTAGTAGACATAGTCCGATTCCCTGACCGGCAGGCCTGTTTCAGGGTCAAGTTCGCATTCATAATACTCCAGCTGACCGTCTCCATCCAGATCATACCGCCACTGCGAGGTCTCTGCCGCAGGTTTTGTACATCTGTATGTAGAATAAATGTCTATCTGGCGGATCACAAGTTTTTCGCCATAGTCGAGGAACGGTGCAAGATAAGTATCTGACGTATAAATATCACTCAGTTTGTAAAATCCTTCTGTCGGACGTCCTGAAAGCGGGTCATTGGTCTGAAATGCGCCCCAATATCTGTCACCTGCCTGCGTGCACACTTCGTATTCGTACCCTGCAGGATACTCCCCTGAGGCTTCCAGCTGTTCTGTGTGAAGTCCGAAGTATGCCGGCACTTTGGCGTCATTAGAAAATGCTCGCACCTTCCTGTCCTCATCACAAGCTACATATCTTGATTCTATTATAGAGAATCCTGGCTGGTTCTCTGAGCCTCCGAAAAGATGTATGTCAGGTTTTATCCGTATGCCAGTCGGAATCCGCCTGTCTGTGACAGTGAATTTAAGCTGATTCGTTCCTGGATAGCTCATTTGCATCATGGCTTCCGGAAAATCATCCTCATTATATCTTACAAGTTCGACATCGCTGTAGGCTCCGAAAAACTCGAAGTCTTCATATACTTGCTCAAGTGTTTCATAGTCTTTGAAATAGCGGTTCCATGTCTGTTTTTCTCCGTTCTTCGCGTATGACAGTCTGTATACAGTATCACGGAACGACTCCCAATCGTTTTCCATGACAGCCTTTATACGTGAACGTTCAAACCTGTGTCCATCGTCACCGGTGAACAGAGACACATACTGAGCATCGGATTCCACGTAAATCCTGACTGTCTCGCCGGCTTTCGGAGAGGCAGGCTCCACTCTGACAGAAACCGTCGGCACAGACACGTCATCGCCGTATTTCTGACAGGAAATCATCGGCAGAATACAGGCCGCCACCTGCAAATATCTGAATATGTTTTTCATCTTTCTCTATAATTTGACGTTAATTAAGATATCCTGGATTTTGCTGCATTTCAGGGAAAAATGTCAGTTCAGTGTATGGTATAGGCATCAGTACCTTGTAAACCAGATTTTCTGCATCGAACATATCCCACATATATTCGTTCCTGGCCGGGTCGCCGAAGAATGACACTCCCTGAAGCGGGTCTATATAACGGCAGACGTCATTCATGTCCTCGACCAATATGTCTGGGTATCTGGCGAGATCCAGCCATCCGCAGTCATCCTCTCCTGCGAGTTCCCTGAGTCTTTCATAAAGGAGCTCCTTGATGGCTTGCGCATTGGTGATGCTCTCCGGGACAGGGACAACAGATCCGGCGATATATGAATACTTTGCATCTCCCTGATACAGGAACATATCCCGGGTAGTACTCTGATTGCAGGCTCTGCTACGTATCTCATTGACAGATCTAATTCCTTCAACCGTCTGTCCAGTCATGATCTGCGCCTCTGCTTTCAGCAAGTAGATTTCTCCAAGCCTGAGCAGAGGATAGTCCACGGCACCGTAATCTATTTCGAAAGTAGATGACAATTCCGAAGGATTTGGATTGCGGAATTTGCCCAGCCTCCACCAGTTAACATTCCACAGGTCAGGCTTGTCTATGCCATTCGTCTCATTCAGCCACCATGTACGTTCATGCGGTTCAAGCACTCGGTCGAATACTTTCAGTTCATCTTCCGTATAATCATTGATTTTTCCAGGCTCTATATAGAATTCAGGACCGAGAAAACGTCCGGCAGGCTCGAATACCCACAGGCCATCAGGGTCATTGTCTGCAGATCCGGTAACATATCCCTTCACCGAGGTCCACATTCTTCTGGTCGTATCCCCAGTAACGGTGTATTCAAGAGTCCGTTCATAAAGGTTTCTCAGGTCATTTGATGTGGTGCCCGGCTTCGGCGCGGTTTCGTTGAACCTGTCTACCTGTCCGTAATCATAGCTGACCTGATGCAGCGAGTAGCCGTGCTCCCACATAGGAATGTCATACAGTATGGTAAGCCATGAAGTAAGATCCTTGCCTCCAGCCGCCCCGTTTTTCCCAGGACCTGGGAATCCTATTGGAATACTGTTCCCTGTACCCTTGCCTTCATCTGCCATGGCGCTCAGAATGATTTCATTGTTCCGGCGTGTGAATACAGCCGGATAATAGTCCTCCAGGTCATATGTCCCGTATTCACCTGAAATCAGGTCTTCACACAAGGTTATAGCTTCGTTGTACAAATCGGCAGTTTTGTAATCCGAAGATGCGGATTCATTTATCTTGTCGCCCACCATCTCCGCCCTGCGGATATAAGACGCATGGAAGACTTTCACTTTTGCCAGCAGGGCAGCGGCGGCACCTCTGGTCACCCTTCCGTACGCTATCCCTGAATTGTTGTCCTCGCAATTCTTCAAAGCGAAATCCAGTTCATCATACAAGAAATCGAATATAGTCTCCCTGTCCGCGCGGGGGACATATTCAGGAGTCGGGCCGGTCGGCTGTTTTATCAGAGGGACTCCCCCGAAATACCGGTAAAGGTTGAAATACGCGTATGCTCTTAAAAACCGCGTTTCTGCCTCGATCCGTGTCGATGGCAGGATATCCGATGCAAAACTGTCATAAGCAGATGTTGCATAAGTATTATCAATGTCTTCTCTGTGTGCTTCCAGATTTTCCAGGATAAGGTTGGCCTGTGCGATAAAATTATAATGTCTGGACCAGATGTCACGCGGCACGCTTGAAGAGCTGTTGAGATCAAACGGCCCCACATTGATTATCGACGGCATTTCAAATCTGGCACTGCTGTTCAGGCCATTGTCCATGTTGCCGAGCCGGGCATAAAGCACCGCCACATTTCTCAGCGCCCCGTCATAAGTCTCGTATACATTGTCTGCCGGCAGCTCTGTCTCAGGCATCTGGTTGAAAAAGTCTTCGCAGGATGTCGTCAGCAGGCAGATCAATGACAATATATAATAGCTTCGTTTCATCATTTAAAACTTAAAATTCAACGTAATAGTATGGGTTCTTGCATAAGGATAGGAAGATATGTCCACACCTGAAAGTATTCTGTTTTCCATGTCGGTTCCTGAATTCACTTCCGGATCATAACCGGAATAGTTCGTGATACAGAAAACATTATTTACGGAGTATGTCAATGACAAGTCTCTTATTTTCCATGATTCAATCACTTTTGCAGGGAGATGGAAAGTGAGCGCGAGATTGTTCATTTTCAGGAACGAGCCGTCTTCCACTATCTCGGAATTTGATGCCACAGACCAGTATCCAGACCAGTCTCCGCCACCTGGGCCGGGGAATGTGCCGTCAGTATTGTTGGCAAACCACTCGTTCTGATAGTATGACGCAGCCTTGTTCCTGATATCTCCATGACTCATAAGGCTGTAAAAATTACCGTTGATGATATCGTTCCCGTAAGACCAGCTGAAATCCATTGCAAGTTCGATGAATTTCCATCTGAATGCTGTGTTGAAACCGCCGATGAACTTAGGATTGACGCAACCTATGACAGTTCTGTCATCAATGGTGATTTTTCCGTCCCCGTTGATGTCGGCAAATGACGGGAAACCATATGGCGCTTCACGTTCAGTCGCCCACCACCAGTCCGAATCAGTGCTGCCTACTGCATTGGAGTCCAGATTCCAGTTGCTTCTGATTCCTTCTATCTGCATGCCGTACAGCAGGCCCAAAGGCAAACCTTCTTTTATCAGGACATTTTCAGTTCCTGAAGCAGAGCCTACATTGCGGCTTTCCAGCATCATATCGTCTTCTCCCAGGTCCAATACCTTTGACTGATTCGAACTGAAGTTCACGGCTGCCGTCCAGGTGATATTCTTGTTGTCGATGATGTGCCCTCCGAGACTTATCTCAAATCCCCGGTTTCTGACTGAACCGACATTTCTTGTTACGGAATCGAATCCGGATATCAGCGGCAGATGCTGGTCCAGAAGCATATTCCATGTCTTTTTTGTATACAGGTCCATGGAAAAGTTCAGTCTTCCTCTGAACATGTCTATATCCAGTCCGCCATTGAATTCTTCTGTCACCTCCCAGCTTACATCCGGATTAACCATTCTGTTCATGTACAGAGCCGGTATGCTCCCGTTTCCGAATATTCCGTATCTGTCTCCCGATTCAAGTGTATTGACATAAGCATATGGACTGATCTGGTCATTTCCTACCTGTCCGTAGCTGAGCCTGAGTTTCAAGTTCGAGACATTTCTTTCGAGCCATCCGGAATTCTTGAAGAACGGCTCTTCCGAAATCCTCCAGGCGAAAGCCCCTGAAGGGAAAAAGCCCCAACGGTTTGATGGTGCGAATTTTGATGACGCATCCGCCCTCAATGATGCCTTGAACAAATATCTGTCCTTGAATGAATAATTGGCCATAAGCACGGCTGACATCATGGCGACTTTTTCGTAACCTATTGATGGCGGCGTGACATGGCTGCCGCTTTCTGCCGCATATATGCCTTCCCATCCCAAATCTGTGTTGAAATGAGTATAATCTTCAGAGAATGTCCTGTACTCATTGGTGTTGATTTCCCATACGGCACTTGCCGAAATCTTATGTGCATCGCGGATGGTCTTTTCAAAACCAGCCTGAACCATTCCGCGAAGCGTCATCTCATTTTCAGTCCCATACGTGGCTTTACCGCCGTTGTCATATCCTTCCTGTATGGTCTCAGGAATGAAATTCCGTGTCTCAGATTTAGGTGCACGTACTCCGAAAGTCGCTTTTGCAAACCAGTTTTCATGAATGTCATAAAAAAGTTCTGCCTGCCCGAAAAAGGTTTCAGATGTCTTCCTGTAATCTATGTCTGTAAGTTTTCTATAGGGGTTATCCATCTTTCCAGTATAGTACAGATTGTCATCAACATCCTGAAATGTCCACTCTTTAGGAACAAGTGGCGAGAAGGTCTGAATTTCATTGAAAAGATTGCTCTGTGTCCAGAATGCTCCGCTTCTTGAACTTCTGTCGTACGTAATGTTCGTATTCAAGCTCAGTCTTGGCAATATTTTTATAGAAGTATTGGACTGAAAGTAATATTTATCATATCCTGTGTTTACAGCTATGCCCTTTTCATTCAGATACGAAAAAGTAGTGGCATTCTGGATTCTTTCAGATCCTCCACGATATGAAACTTCATAATTTTGTCTGACCCCGTTTCTGAGGCATATGTCCGGATAAAACTGGAATCGCGACGGATCAGTTTCCCATATCCTGTTAATGTATTCCTCATAAAAATCAGTATCTTGCCAATGCTGATTCATGATCTGGCCCCTCATATAAGCTTTCATATAGTCTTCAGCATTGAGCATTTCTATTTCATTGGCGATGGAACTGATACCTGCCGAGGCCTTGAATGACACCTCGCTGACTCCCTCACTGCCTCTTTTCGTCGTTATCAGAACAACACCGTTCGCTCCCTGCGCCCCATATATAGCAGTAGAGGATACGTCTTTCAGTATGGAGATACTCTCAATGGCATCCGGAGAAATCGTTGACAACGGACTGTCATACGGATTGTCTGATACAGGATAAGGAAAACCGTCGACAACGTACAATGGCGCCGAGCCAGCAGTAATAGAGCTTGCTCCCCTGATTTTTACTGTGATACCTCCTCCTGGCGCCCCGTCATTGTTCATGACCTGCACACCGGAGAACTTGCCTTTGAGGGCCTGTTCCGTACTAAAAGGATTCATCTCCATCAGATCTTCGGAAGATATGCTCGCTACAGATCCAGTTATGTCCACCTTCCGCTGGCTTTGGTATCCTGTAACGATTATTTCATTGAGGAGCAGATTGTCAGGCTTCATGTATATTTCGATATACGAACGGCCTGCAACACTGACTTCCACAGTTTCCATTCCAATCATAGATGCTGTCAGCGAGGCATCAGAAGGAACGTCCCCGAGTGAAAACTTTCCGTCAGAATCAGTAGTGGTTCCGATGGATGTCTCCCCAATCATTACTACTACCCCTTCCATCGGATTCCCGGATTCATCTTTTACGATTCCGGAAATACTCCCATCCTTGGTTTGGGCTTCCGAAAAGGAAGAGAAGGACAGAAGACATGATGCCGCCAACAGGCATCCACGCAACTTCCGCCATTTTAATTTGCGATTATTGTTCATAATGAAAAAATGTTGGTTAGCAATACAAAAATAAATCAGTTGTACATGCTTGCCGGATTTGTAAATTCTTTTTTTTGACACTCATGGCATAAATACAGCGAATGCGAACATAATTACAATTATCAGAATATAATTACACAAATACACATCCTGCATAAAAGAAAATTATTATAATTTTACAATCCGGGAAATACAAAAGCTATGAAACGGCTGTTTTTACAATTCATCGTTTTCTGTCTGTGCTCCATGCCAGGTATGCCGGCATGGGCCGGCGGCTGGGGCAGAATGGCATCATCACAAAAGCGAATATTCCAGACCGTAAATAACGAATTGAGCTATCAGTCCGTAAGAGATATCAGTGAAGACGGAAACGGATTCATATGGATAGCTACGCTCAAGGGACTGAACAGATATGACGGCTATGGCATCACAAAGTTTTATGCTGAAGACGGAGGTCTCATATCAAGCTGCATTGAATGCGTGGAAGCAGTCGGAAAAAATGTTCTGATAGGGACAGACAAGGGATTATGTATTTATGACGCTTCTTTGGAAAGGATTTTTCCTGTAAGATGCGACAGACATCCAGCTGTCACCGATATGGAAATGATAGATACATGCCGGGCGGCGATCGGGACAACAGAAGGGCTGTTCATTTTCGACATCGCCGGAAGAACTCTTGCCAAAGCCGACACACTAGCTGTGGATAAACTTACCAAAGATCCATTAGGGACTATATGGACAATAAACAAGACCTCCGTCACCTCGTATACTCCGGAAGGCAGAAGAAAGAGATCAGTCAGACTGCGGCAGGAAAACGGGAAGAGAATCGTACCTTCGGAAATTTATTCAGATTCCAAGGGCATGATATGGCTTGGAACCACCGAATCCGGTTTGTATCTCTTCAACAGGACCGATGAATCCGTCTCCCCGATAAGTACGGGAAACTATAAGTGCGACGATCTGAGATACATCCGCTGCATTATGGAAGAAGATACAGGGCGCAATATCTGGATAGGGACAGAAAACGGCCTTTTTATTTATGACTACACCACCGATCTTTGTGAACATTATTACAAGGAACCACATAACGGCACAGATTCCGGCAATATAAACGACAATGCGATATATTCCATTTTCGAAAGTTCGGATGATATTGTATGGATAGGCACTTTCTTCGGAGGAGTCAACTACACGGACATAAAGAAAAACCGTTTCTGGACCATAAATGACAGAGATGGCAATTATTTCCTGGACGGCGCCGCAGTAAGCAGTATCTGCGCAGACTCCAGAGGACGTCTATGGTTTGCTACAGAGAATAAGGGACTGTTCATATTGGACTCACGCTCACAAGCAGTGAAAGCTATCAATACGGAATCATTTCCATGCATCTCAGGAACGAACGTGCATGCTGTCAGCGAGGATCCATATGGCTATATCTGGGCAGGAAATTTCATTGACGGGCTGTTCAGATTTTCTCCTGATCTTAAATCGCAGCCAAAGCAGTTCAAGAACCGTGAGAACAGCAGAAAGAGCCTGCAAGGCAATTCCGTTTACTGCATTCTGTCCGACCGGCCCGATTCAATGTACATAGGTTTTGATACAGGGGTGTCAACATACAATTTCGAAACAGGCAGGTTCAGCCCGTTGAGACCGGATGTCCTGGACAATGTAAGGATTGATGACATCATCCGGGACTGTGACGGAAACATATGGATGGCCGCACATTTCGACGGTATTTTCAAGTACAATCCGCTCACTGGAGATATTGTGCATTTCCATAGCGGCAATGCGGCCGGGCGAGATATGGCCAGCAATAGCATATTCTGCTGTCACGAGGATTTTGCCGGGAATGTATGGTTCGGGACAAACAGCGGCGGGATATTGAAATACGACAGGCAAACCAATGACATAGACAGCTTCGGGGAGAAATCAGAACTGTCTGAAAGAGATGTTTACTTTATAGACGAGGACTCTTCCGGAAATTTATGGCTCAGCACGGATGACGGCATTTATTCATTCAACCCTCTTAATGGAGTCTTTTCCATTTACAAGGTGCCGATCATCTCGAACCAATTCAACTACAATGCCGGATATAAGAATCCGATAAACGGCCAAATGTATTTCGGCAGCATCAACGGAGTCGCCGTCTTTCAGCCTGAAGACATTGCAAGGCCAGATGCCGGACCTGCTCCAGAAATCTTTTTATCCGTTCTCAAAGTCAATAACAGGACTATGGTTCCCGGCGATGGCGACATACTTGCAAAATCCCTTGACATGACGGACAATATCGTACTTAAACACAACGACCGTACATTTTCAATTGATTTTATATGCATAGACTTCAATTACATGTCCCGGAACAGATACAAGTGCGAGTATATGCTCAAGGGAAATGACAGGGACTGGATAGATGCCGGCATGAAGCATAACTGCGGTTACAGCAATCTTTCTCCGGGGAAATATGAATTTATAGTAAGGCTGCGCGATATTGACGGCAAGATATTGCAGACTAGAATGCTCGGGATACATGTCAGGCCTCATATTCTCTCAAGTCCAGGCGCATGGGTCTTATACACAATCTTGCTCCTCAGTGCGTGCGCGCTTTCATTGAAAGGATACCGGAACAGAGTGAAAGACAGAATGAATCTGCGCATCCAAGAGATAGAAAAGAAGAATCTAGAGCTGGCAAATAAGCACAGAACCGATTTCTTTACTTATATTTCATACGAATTCAAGACTCCGCTTACAATTCTGGCCGCGATATTCGAAGACTTTGGC
Source organism: uncultured Bacteroidales bacterium (assembly GCA_949289565.1). Lineage (GTDB taxonomy): Bacteria > Bacteroidota > Bacteroidia > Bacteroidales > UBA932 > Cryptobacteroides. The sequence continues at coordinate 12,814 of CASEOO010000045.1, read as the reverse complement.
CAAAGGGATGGAAATACATTCATATCCTCGCAGGAAAAGGATATAATAATGCATAATACCAGGCGGATGATGTTTCTGATAAACCAGCTTTCCGAGTTCAGACAGCTGGAGTCACAACATGCCGGACTGAATCTTATAAATGGGGACATAATCGGATTCAGCAGAAAGATATTCTTGCTTTTTGTCCCTCTATTCGAGAGAAAAAGTCTTACATATAATTTTTCTTCCAATGCGCAGCAATGCATAACGAATTTCGATGCAGACAAGATCGAGAAAATCCTGAGCAATTTTTTGAGCAATGCTGTGAAATATGCGGTTCAAGAGGCTGACAGCATAGCCATTTCTCTTGACATTTCAATTTATGACGGCAGAATCTTATATATATGCCATAATACAGGTTCATATATATCACCTGAGCAACAAGCCCATATTTTGCATCCGTTTCTCAACACAGAACCTGACACCGGACACGGCGGCCGCTCAGGAATAGGGCTGGCTCTTGTAAAAGAACTTGTCGATCTGATGTCGGGAACGATGAGCATCGAGAGCTCGCCGGACGGAGGTACTTCTTTCACTGTCTCCTTTCCTGAAAGGACCGATGTACAAGGCTGCAAGGTATCATCTCCGGCAGCCAGCAGGAGCACTTTGGAAATTATAGATGACACAGTGTATGCCATGGATCATCTGGAAACCGGACAGGCTGAAAGCGCTATTGACGCCGGTACTGATACAGGACAAAAGAAAAATATCCTTCTCATAGGTTCGGATCCGGAAATCAGGCATATGCTCAGGAAAAAACTGAAAAACGGATTTAATATCAGGCCTGTGCATACAGAAGATTTGAAACAGATTTTGCCTGCAGCGGAAAAATCTGATCTGATAATATATGACATTCACTCGGCCGATTATTCATTGTGCAAGGCTCTAAGAGAAGATGAACGGACAAGGCATCTGCCTGTCATAATCCTGACATGTGAAAACTCCAAAGAAAACAAGCTCCTTGCACTGGAAGCAGGCGCAAGTTCTGTTATAAGCAAACCATTTTCAGTTGTGGAGATAATTCTGAAGATACGCAATCTGCTTGAATCGAAGAATTCAATCAGGGAATATTATGCCGGTCTCAGCCAGATGGATCTCGGGGCAATTCCATCCCAGAAAAACGAGCTGTTTATCAAAAAGCTCACTGCTGTCATAGAAAACAATATCCAAACAGAAAACCTGACAGTGGATTTCCTGGCGAACCAGATGAATGTAAGCCGTACTGTACTGTATATGAGACTGAAAGAATCACTTGACATAAGCGCTACCGAATTCATCAACAAAGTCAGGATAAGCAAGGCAGTCCAGATGATGAAAGACGGAGAGGAATCGGTGTCTGAAATTGCCTGGAAGACAGGATTCAATTCACCGAGCTATTTTTCCAAGATATTCAAGAAACTGAAAGGTCAATCACCTGCCTCATATATGAAAAGTGCAATGGAAACTAAAAACTGACGTCTGCACTGGCCATGTCGCCAACTGCCACATCAAAAATCGGCCAACTGCCACATCAAAAATCGGCCAACTGCCACATCAAAATATTTGATTTCTTTGATTTTTAGAAATTTATGATTAATATTGCCTTTGTGAATTTTTTCAAAAATGAATGGATATAAACCACGTATTGCCGACCAGATATTGGAAGACAAACTTCAGGCAATGGGAGCAGTCCTTATAGAGGGCCCAAAATATTGCGGAAAAACCACTTTAGGCATGCAACACGCCAAAAGCATACTTGCCATGGCAGATCCTGAGACTAAAGACCAAAATTTGGCATTGGCCCAAACAAACATAAGCAGACTTCTCAAAGGCGACACGCCGCGACTGATAGATGAATGGCAAATTGCGCCTCAGTTATGGGACGCCGTGAGGAACGAGGTAGACAAACGCGGAGAAGAAGCCCAATTCATCATGACAGGATCGGCAGTTCCTCCGAATACTCAGCAGATATATCATACAGGAACAGGACGCGTGGGATGGCTGAAATTACGGACTATGAGTCTCTGGGAATCTGGAGACTCTTCTGGAAGTGTCAGTCTCGGAGAACTATTCAAATCCGGCCCGGAAATCGATGGAGAAAATAAAATTGACCTGGACCGTCTGGCCTTTTTAGCCTGCCGGGGCGGATGGCCCAAAGCTGTATTGTCAAAAAAGCCGGAGGCAGCATTGACTCAGGCAGAAGAATATTTCGAGTCTGTCGTCAGATTGGACATATCACGTGTAGATAACGTGGAAAGAGACGAAGAAATAGCAAGGCGGCTCATGCGATCATATGCAAGAAACCAAGGCAGTCAAGCCACAGCAGGAACTATTCTTGCAGATATCAAGGCTTCAGGAGGGGCCGCCATTAATGAAAACACTGTCTATTCATACATCAAGGCGTTGAAGAGAATCTTCGTCATAGAAGATTCATTGGCATGGAATCCCAACCTGCGCAGCAAGACTGCTGTCAGGACTTCTGACACCAGATACTTCACAGACCCATCCATATCCACAGCAGCATTAGGCCTTGGCCCGGAGGACCTGATAAACGACATGAAAACTTTCGGATTTATTTTTGAAGCACTGTGTATCAGAGATTTAAGAATTTATACCGAAAGTTTAAAAGGAACGGTGTATCATTATCGCGACAAAAACAATCTTGAATGCGATGCTGTCATCCATCTTCGCAACGGGAAATACGGCCTGGTCGAAATAAAAATCGGGGGACATGATCTGATCGAAGAAGGAGCGTCCACCTTAATCGAACTTTCTCAGAAAATCGATACGGACAGAATGAATCCGCCATCTTTTCTTATGGTCATGACCGGAGTGGGAAACTATGCATACAGGCGTCCGCAGGACAATGTTCTCGTCGTCCCGGCAGGATGTCTTAAAAACTGAAAATGCATCCATCGTCTGTACGAAACAGGCACAAAATGCTGAAACAGTATTCACTATCCGGACGAAAGAGGCACGACTATGGATACGGCGCTGTGCCGCGACTTTCATATTGTCATTATAAAAGAACCGGCGATTAAGGAACGGAATCATTGACGGCATTTCGCTTACAAAGTGAAATGCCGTTTTTTTATTCATGCACTTTTACGGATATTCTGAAATGAAAAAAAGGAGCATGCGGTAAATTTGTATTGACTGAGGATTCCATCCCCGAATGACACGGAATCTTCTCAGGAACTTGACAGACACGACTATGGATATGACTATGAGAAAAGGCCTGTACGACCCGGGCCACGAACACGACGCGTGCGGAGTAGGCATGCTCGTGAACATCCACGGAGACAAATCGCACGAACTGGTGGACTCTGCCTTGAAAGTGCTGGAAAACATGAAGCACAGAGGGGCTGAAGGCGCTGACAACAAGACAGGTGACGGAGCGGGAATCATGCTCCAGATCCCTCACGAATTCATTCTTCTGCAGGGAATACCCGTCCCTGAAAAAGGGAAATACGGGACAGGGCTCGTCTTTCTGCCCAAAGACCCGAAACGGCAGGAGGAAATCTACAGCATCATCATAGAAGAGACCGAGAGAGAGGGGCTCTCGCTGATGCACATGAGAGCCGTGCCTGTGAACAGCGGCATCCTCGGGAAAGATGCACTCGAAAGCGAACCGGATATCAGGCAGGTCTTCATCACTGGCCATACAGCCGGAGAGAATTTCGAAAGGAAACTCTACATCATCCGCAAGAAAATCGAGAAACGGGTGAATGACAAGGACTTCTATATGGTCTCCCTGTCGAGCCGGACCATAGTATATAAAGGGATGCTCTCATCCACGCAGGTCCGGGAATACTTTCCAGACCTCTCTCAGCCGTATTTCACCAGCGGAATCGCCCTCGTGCATTCCAGATTCAGCACGAACACATTCCCGACATGGAGTCTCGCCCAGCCGTTCAGAGTGCTGGCGCACAATGGAGAGATAAACACCATCAGAGGAAACCGCGCCTGGATGGAAGCTCGTGAAAGCGTCCTCGCCACACCTGAAATCCCTGACATAAAGGCCATCCGGCCAATAATCCAGCCGGGAATGAGCGACAGTGCATCCCTGGACAATGTCCTGGAATTCTTCATGATGTCAGGCATGAGCCTTCCTCATGCCATGGCAATGCTCGTACCTGAGTCTTTCAATGACAAAAACCCTATCAGCGAAGACCTGAAAGCCTTCTATGAATACCATTCGATACTGATGGAGCCATGGGACGGGCCTGCCGCCCTGCTGTTCACCGACGGACGGTATGCTGGCGGGATGCTGGACAGGAACGGGCTGCGCCCGGCCAGATATCTGATCACCAAGACAGGAATGATGGTCGTGGCGAGCGAAGCCGGAGTCATAAGTTTCGAGCCGAACGAGATACTGGAAAAAGGACGTCTGCAGCCAGGAAAGATGCTGATTGTGGACACGCAGGAAGGAAAGATACACTATGATGCCGAACTGAAACAGGAATTGGCCTCGGCCAGGCCATACAGGCAATGGCTGTCGGCGAACAGAATAGAGCTGGACACTCTCAAAAGCGGGCGGAAAGTGGAAAACGGAGTGGAAAACTACGACATACTTCTGAGAAACTTCGGATTCACCAGAGAAGACATCGAAAGAATCATCATGCCGATGTGCACGAACGGCTCCGAACCTGTCGCCTCCATGGGAAACGACACCCCTCTGGCCATTCTTTCGGAAAAGCCGCAGCTGCTGTTCAATTATTTCAGACAGCAGTTCGCCCAGGTCACGAATCCGGCCATCGATCCGATCCGCGAAGAACTTGTGATGTCGCTGACAGAATATATAGGTGCGGTAGGCATACAGATTCTCATGCCTGACGAAAAGCACTGCAAGATGGTCAGGCTTCCCCACCCGGTGCTGACAAACACACAGCTGGACATATTGTGCAATATCCGGTACAAAGGATTCAAGACAGTCAAGCTGCCGATGACCTTCAATGTATCGGGAGGCATGTCAGGGCTGCAGGAAGCTCTCGGGAATCTCTGCAGGCAGGCGGAGCAGTCAGTAGACGACGGCGTCAACTACATCATACTTTCAGACCGTGGAGTAGATGCTGAGCATGCCGCCATACCTTCATTGCTGGCTGTAAGCGCTGTACACCACTATCTGATTTCAGTCCAGAAACGGGTGCAGACAGCCCTTATAGTGGAAAGCGGGGAAATACGCGAAGTGATGCACGCCGCCCTGCTGATGGGCTATGGAGCCAGCGCCATCAACCCGTACATGGCCTTCGCCGTACTGGACAGTCTCGTGAAGACGGAAAGGATACAGATGAACTACGAAACCGCAGAGAAGAATTACATCAAAGCCATCTGCAAAGGTCTGTACAAAATCATGAGCAAGATGGGCATAAGCACCATCAGGTCCTACCGCGGAGCGAAGATATTTGAAGCCGTCGGTTTGGGAGAGGATCTGCTCAGGACATATTTCCATACCCCTGTCTCCACCATAGGAGGAATAGGTCTCAAGGAAATAGCCGCCGACTGCATCAGATTCCATGACAGCGGATTCAAACCGGACGCTCCGCTCGGAATCCTTCCGCATATCGGACAGTTCTCATACAGGAAAGACGGAGAAAAGCATGCATGGAATCCGGAAACCATCAGCGCCCTCCAGCTCGCCACGCGGACAGGCAGCTACGAAAAATTCAAGGAGTTCTCACGTCTGGCCGATGAAAAGGCATCCCCTGTTTTTCTGAGAGACTTTTTCAGATTCAGGAAAAACCCCATCCCTATAGAGGAAGTGGAGCCTGCAGAAAACATCGTGAAGCACTTCGTGACCGGAGCCATGTCTTTCGGAGCCATCAGCAAGGAAGCCCACGAAGCCCTCGCCTTAGCCATGAACAGTCTCGGCGCCAGAAGCAATACCGGTGAAGGAGGAGAGGACAGCTGCAGATTTTCAGGAACAGAAGACGGCATATCCCTGAACAGCAAGACCAAGCAGATAGCGTCAGGCCGTTTCGGCGTGACTGCGGAGTATCTGGTGAATGCCGAAGAAATCCAGATCAAGGTAGCCCAGGGAGCGAAACCGGGAGAAGGAGGCCAACTTCCAGGGTTCAAGGTGGACGAAATCATAGCCAGGACCAGACATTCGATCCCAGGGATATCCCTGATTTCGCCTCCGCCTCACCACGACATTTACTCCATCGAAGACCTCGCACAGCTGATATTCGACCTGAAAAACGTGAATCCCAAGGCCATGATCAGCGTGAAGCTCGTATCGGAAAGCGGAGTCGGGACCATAGCCGCAGGTGTCGCCAAGGCCAAGGCTGACATCATAGTCATATCCGGGGCCGAAGGAGGAACAGGTGCATCGCCGGCCTCATCCATGAGATATGCAGGTATTTCGCCTGAAATCGGACTGAGCGAGACCCAGCAGACCCTGGTGCTGAATGGACTCAGAGGACAGGTGCGGCTGCAGACCGACGGACAGCTCAAGACCGGGAAAGACGTGATTTCCATGGCCTTGCTCGGAGCTGAAGAATTCGCATTCGGGACCACGGCGCTGATAGTGCTCGGCTGCGTAATGATGCGCAAATGCCACTCGAACACCTGCCCGGTAGGAGTTGCCACCCAGAATCCTGAACTCAGGAAACACTTCAGAGGACACTACAGATACGTCGTGAACTATTTCATGTTCCTGGCGCAGGAAGTCCGTGAATATCTGGCCGAGATGGGCTTCCGCAAACTGGATGACATAGTGGGCAGGACTGATCTCATTGAGACAGAGCCAGCACCGGAAGGTACAAAGGCGGCCAAACTGGATTTCACCAGGATACTCTGTCCGCCAAGCAGAGAATGCGCCCTGCACAAAGTCACGGAACAAGTACACGATATCTGGAATGTACGCGACACTGAAATCATCAAGGCCGCCGGCGATGCCATAGAAAAGAAAAAGGAAATATCCCTCGAATATGCCGTCGCCAACACTGACCGCGCCGTCGGCGCAATGCTTTCAGGTGTCATCGCCTCAAGATACGGAGAAGCCGGACTTCCGGACGACACCATAGAAATCAAGTTCAAGGGATCGGCCGGACAGAGCTTCGGAGCTTTCCTCGCCCATGGTATCAGTTTCAGACTCGAAGGCGAAGCGAACGACTACCTGGGAAAGGGTCTGAGCGGAGGCCGGATATCGGTACGTCCTCCTGTCAGAAGCGACTTCGATGCAGAGAAAAACACCATAGCCGGAAACACCCTGCTTTATGGAGCCACCAGCGGAGAAGTCTACATCAACGGACGCGCAGGCGAACGCTTTGCAGTCAGGAATTCCGGGGCCATTGCAGTGGTCGAAGGAGCAGGAGACCACTGCTGCGAATATATGACCGGAGGCAGAGTGGCGGTCCTCGGCGAAACCGGCAGGAACTTCGCTGCGGGCATGAGCGGAGGCCTGGCATACGTCTGGGATCCGGATGGAAAATTCGACTATTTCTGCAACATGGAGATGGTGGAACTCTCGCTGCTCGAAGACTCGTCTTCACGGAAGGAACTGCACGAACTCATCAGACAGCACTACCTCTACACCGGCTCGCAGCTCGCCAGAAAAATGCTGGATGACTGGAACAGATACGCTGATGAGTTTATACAGGTGACACCTATCGAATACAAGAGAGTGCTCGCAGAAGAGCAGATGAAAAAACTGCAGCAAAAAATCGCCGAAGTCCAGAGAGACTACTGAGACTGTTTTTTCTTTCAGAATATTCTTCGGACTGACGTTAAGTTAAAACGAAAATTATGGGAAACCCTAAAGCATTCATGACGGTACCGCGGCAGGAAGCCGGCTACCGTCCGATACATGACCGCATACTTGATTTCGGGGAAGTCGAGCAGACCCTGAACACCAGCGACAGGAAACTCCAGGCCTCCAGATGCATGGACTGCGGCGTGCCTTTCTGCCACTGGGCCTGTCCGCTCGGAAACAGGCCGCCTGAATTCCAGGATGCCATGTATCACGGAAGATGGAAAGAAGCCTACGAAATATTGTCGCTCACAAACGACTTTCCGGAATTCACAGGCAGGATATGTCCGGCACTGTGTGAGAAAAGCTGCGTCCTGAAACTGACCATCGACGCTCCGGTGACAGTCCGCGAAGATGAAGCCGCCGTCATAGAAGCCGCCTTCCGTGAAGGATACGTCAAACCGCAAATTTGGCAGAGAAACGGCAGAAAAGCGGCTGTCATCGGCTCCGGTCCTGCCGGCCTGGCCGCGGCCAACCAGCTGAACAGGAGGGGCTGCGATGTCACAGTCTTCGAAAAGGACGAATACATCGGAGGACTTCTGCGCTTCGGCATTCCGAATTTCAAACTGAACAAGGCCATCATCGACAGGAGGCTCGCCGTCATGGAAGCCGAGGGAATTGTCTTCAAGACGAAATCGGAAATCGACCTGCAAAACCTGCCCGAAGGTTTCGATGCATATTGCATCTGCACCGGGACGCCTCAAGCCAGAGACCTCAACATACCCGGACGGGAACTGAAAGGAATCTACCTGGCCATGGAAATGCTCTCCCAGCAGAACCGGGTACTTGCCGGACAGACATTCTCCAAAGAAAACAGAATCAGCGCGAAAGGGAAAAAAGTGCTGGTCATCGGAGGCGGCGACACCGGCAGCGACTGCATAGGGACAAGCATCAGGCAAGGGGCCGCAAGCGTGACTCAGATAGAAATCATGCCGAAACCTCCTGTAGGAGAAAATCCTGCCACCCCGTGGCCACAATGGCCGGTGGTGCTGAAAACCAGCAGCAGCCATGAAGAAGGCTGTATCAGGAAATGGTGTCTGAACACCCTCAGATTCATCGGAAACAGCCAGGGAAATGTCACCGGAGCGGAAGTGGAAGAAGTGATATGGGAGCCGGCTCCCGACGGAGGCCGGCCAATGATGAAATCCACAGGTAAAAAGGAAATCATCAAGGCTGACATGGTCCTGATAGCAATGGGTTTCCTGAAACCGGTTCACCCTGCCCTGCCGGGCAATGCATTCATAGCCGGGGATGCCGCCACCGGAGCGAGCCTTGTGGTCAAATGCATCGCCTCCGGCCGCCAGGCCGCAGCCGACATCGATGCTTATATCAATGGCTTATGATGGATGACAGCAACGTAAGTATGGGAATGCTGTCCGGCATCTTGAAATAAAAACCGGAAACAACTCGTAATATTATGTGCGGAATAGCAGCGATATTCAATATAAAGGGCGATTCTGAGAGATTCAGAAGCACTGCTCTGACCATGTCAAGGAAAATCAGACACAGAGGGCCGGACTGGAGCGGGATATATGTCGGGAAATCGGCGGTTCTGGCTCATGAACGACTGTCCATCGTGGACCCGGCCAGCGGCGGACAGCCGCTCTTCTCCCCTGACCGGAAACAGGTATTGGCCGTAAACGGCGAAATATACAACCACCAGGAAATCCGCAGGGAATTTGCCGGCAAATACAGCTTCGCTACAGGAAGCGACTGCGAAGTCATATTGGCATTGTACCGGGAAAAAGGCGCAGGATTCCTGGAAGACCTGAACGGGATCTTCGCATTCGCATTGTACGATGAAGAAAAAGACGACTTCCTCATAGCCCGCGATCCGATAGGCGTCATACCTCTGTATATAGGACGGGACCGGGAAGGAAAAATTTATTGCGCCAGCGAACTGAAGGCGCTCGAAGGAATCTGCGAGAGCTACGAACCATTTCTGCCGGGGCATTGTTTCATCGGAAGCGAAGGCGTGATGAAGCGTTGGTACAGAAGAGACTGGGAGGATTACGACAATGTAAGGGAAAACGCAGCCGACCCTGCCGGGCTGAGAAATGCGCTCGAATCCGCCGTAAAACGCCAGCTGATGAGCGATGTGCCCTACGGAGTCCTGCTTTCTGGAGGTCTGGACAGTTCCATCATCTCAGCCGTAGCGAAGAAATTCGCGTCACGCCGTATCGAATCAGGAGACAGGAACGAAGCATGGTGGCCTCAGCTCCACAGTTTCGCCATCGGCCTGAAAGGCGCTCCTGACCTGTCAAAGGCGAAGATGGTGGCTGACCATATCGGAACTGTACATCATGAAATAAACTATACCATACAGGAAGGTCTGGATGCCCTGCGGGATGTCATATATCATATAGAAACCTATGATGTGACCACGGTGCGGGCCTCGACTCCGATGTATCTGCTGGCCAGGGTCATCAAATCGATGGGTATCAAGATGGTGCTGAGCGGAGAAGGGGCGGACGAAGTGTTCGGAGGCTATCTGTATTTCCATAAGGCCCCGGATGCCCGCGCATTCCATGAAGAAACCGTGCGGAAGCTCTCGAAACTGCATCTGTACGACTGTCTGAGGGCGAACAAATCCCTGTCGGCATGGGGTGTGGAAGGACGCGTCCCGTTCCTCGACAAGGAGTTTCTGGATACGGCGATGCGTCTGAATCCGGCAGCCAAGATGTGCCCCGGAAAGACCATCGAGAAGAAGATACTGAGAGATGCGTTTTCCGACATGCTTCCTGAAGCGATAGTATGGAGGCAGAAGGAACAGTTCAGCGACGGGGTCGGCTACAGCTGGATAGATACGCTGAAAGAAATGACCTCAAAAGCCGTGTCCGATGAGCAGATGGCACATGCCGCCGAAAGATTTCCGGTAAATCCGCCACGGAACAAGGAAGAATATTTCTACCGCAGCATCTTCGAAGAACATTTTCCGAGCGAAAGCGCAGCCCTCAGCGTGCCGAGTGTCCCGAGCGTGGCCTGCTCCACAGCCGAGGCCCTGGCATGGGACGCATCTTTCACAGGAAAGAACGATCCGAGCGGCCGTGCCGTTTCCGGAGTGCATGACCAGGCATATTAACGGCACAGCGGCAGATTTCCCGGCCGCGGCCGCAATTCCGTTTGAAATGGCCCGAAAATCGAGAAGATTTGAGAATTTTGCAAAACTGATTTGAGAATTATGTATATATTTTGCTATGAAAATAAGCAACTTATGTACAAATGGCATCAATACAACTCGATTCCGAAGATATTTGAACCAAACATACAACAACATCGGTCCGATGAAGTGTTCTGTCAAATGCCAGAGACTTCATCGGACCGACGTTAATATTTGTCCTGAATCCCCTCTTATCTGTTATAGGCAGACTCACCGTGCTCGTAGATGTCGAGTCCTTCTTCCTCCACCCTCTTGTCCACACGCAGGCCGACGGTTGCATCCACTGCCTTGAACAGCACGAAGGTGATGACAGCGCTGAAAGCTATAGCGAAGACTGTCGCGATAAGCTGTACGGCTAACTGATGCCAGTCTCCGTAGAGGGCGCCCTGGACGCCGGACTCGCCTGTCACGAGACGCGTGGCGAATACCCCGGTCAGCACTGAGCCTACTATACCGCCTATTCCATGCACTCCGAATGCATCGAGTGAGTCGTCATATCTGAGTTTCGGCTTTACTACAGCTACCATGCAGAAGCATATAATGGAGGTAATTATGCCTATGCAGAACGCTCCGAGCAAGTCCGTGCTTCCAGCCGCAGGAGTGATGGCGACAAGCCCTGCCACAGCTCCGGTACAGCTTCCGATGACTGTCGGCTTCTTGTTGAATATCCAGTCTATCGCCATCCAGGTCACTGCCGCGGCCGCAGTGGCGATATGCGTAACCATAAAGGCATTGGCCGCCAGGCCATCCGCACAGAGCCCGCTTCCGGCATTGAAACCGAACCATCCGAGCCAAAGGAAAGCCGTACCCATGAACACGAAAGTGACATTGTGCGGGGTGACAGGATGGCCGATCTTATAGTCGGACCTCTGCCCCAGCATTATCGCCATGACCAGAGCCGATATTCCCGCATTTATGTGCACCACAGTGCCTCCGGCAAAATCTATCGCTCCCATCTTCTGCAGGAAACCGCCTCCCCAGACCCAGTGCGCCATAGGGAAATAGGCCAGGATGACCCACAGGACTATGAATACTATGTACCCGGAGAACTTGATCCTCTCGGCGAAAGCTCCGAGAATCAGTGCCGGAGTGATGACTGCAAACATGCACTGGAACATGGCGAACAGGAGTTCGGGGATATTTCCTGCCGTGACGGTGTCCAGTGTGATGCCATGCATGAAAGCCTTTCCGAAGCCTCCGATAAGGAAAGCCAGAGGATGCCCTTTCTCGGCGAAAGTCGTGTCGAACACCCAGGTATAGCCGATGGCCACCCACAGGATGCTCACCACGGCCACCAGGAAGATGGTCTGCATGATGATGCTCAGGACGTTTTTCTGTCTGACCAGACCGCCGTAAAAGAGTGCGATGCCGGGGATGCTCATCAGAAGGACAAGCATGGTGGAAGTCAGCATCCAGGCAGTATTGCCTGTATCTATCATAAGTAAATGTGTCATTTTGTTTTCGTTTTACAGTTCGTCAAATAAAAATATCTTTCAGCCGCAGGTAACAGCCGTCTTCAGGAAAATCATTTCTCCTGCTCCGCATTGTAGAGCGCGATGTCGCCGCGTTCGCCGGTTCTGATACGGACCGCATCCTCCACGGGGATAACGAAGATGCGGCCGTCGCCGATTTCTCCGGTATGCGCCGCCTCCGCTATGGCCTTGACAGTCTTCTCCACATTCTTGTTCCTGACCACGACGGAAAGCAATATGCGCTCTATGGAACTCGTATCGTACACGATACCGCGATAGATGCGGCCTTCCCTGGTCTTTCCCACACCGCGTACATCATAGTACGAAAACCATTCGATGTCGGCATCCAGCAATGCCTGTTTTACATCCTCGAACCTCGTCCGCCGGATGATTGCTTCGATTTTCTTCATT
>CASEOO010000044.1 GCA_949289565.1 uncultured Bacteroidales bacterium | reverse complement strand
GATGGTACATGATCCTCAAATAAGGACATACTATTTGCGAAAGGTGTCGGAAGGAAAACATAAGGCATCTGTAATCAATGCGATAAGAGCAAAGATCATATATCGTTGCTTTGCCGTGGTCAAACGACAGACTCCGTTTGTTAGGTTAATAGCATAATTATCTAACATTCAGGCAGTTGAATTGTTTTACCCAAACATTATTGTATGGGTCGGCATATTATTGCTCTTTGAATTGCATTACCTCTTTAGCAAAAAAGAAGAATGACTTTCAAAGCCATTCTTCAGTAAATCTGAGGTGAATCTTAAAATAAATTTGGATTTAACTTAGAATTCGGCCTCTCAACAAACACGTTAAGATACAAGCGGATTTGTAATCCGCTTGAACTTCTATACCGACCTATTCGGCGCGTTTGAAGGTGTAATTTAGATAAGATCCGTAATCTCTAGCTGACGGTTTATCACTATACAATGCTTCAAATTCTGTCAATTCTTTCATGAATGTTCTGGAATTGTGATCTATAATATACATGTCTAACAATTCCTGTCCTGAATCATCAGAAATCAGCCTTATTCCTACTAAAGCATTTTTATCTTCACTGAATTCTGACGATGAGAAATACCTGTTTATATTATCAAGCTCTATCAGTTTTACTTCAATCTCAACTGTCCAGTCAGAAGTCTTTAAATTATAATTTTCGTGAGTAATAATATTTGAATCTCCGATAAAATAATTCGAGAGCGTAGACTCAAAAGATGGAATGAACTTCTTATCAGTGAAATCTATTGTCACCCTATCTGCAGAATTAAACTCAGGCAATCCATTATAAGTACAGCTGCCATACCAATAAGAATCTAAAACTTCAGCAGTTGTAACGACTTCATTCATTACCCAGTCACCATTGAACTGCAACCAATCAGTTGAAAGGATGTTAACAGTCAACTTAGCAGTTTGACCTATCAAAAACTTATCGTTTTCTTTAATTGTCAAGACAATGGTTGAATGATCTGGGTCATATAAAAGTGATCTGACACTAGTAGTTCCTTCTGATTTTCCTTCTGAAATAACAAGTTTTTTTTCTGAGTTTACAAACTCAAAATGAGTCCCCTCAACAGCAGTGGAATTCTCTGTATCAACTTCCAATTCAAGTTCTACATTCTGAGAGGCTTGTGTCAATAAACCGGCTTTATCATAAATCTGGGCGGCAATTTCTAATGTAAATGTCAAATCAGCCAACGCAGATTTGAAACTGACATATCCAAGAAATTCACCTATAGTGTACTGGCACATTGGATACTGACCCTTATTGAAACCATCTGGCTCAACAATTGTGGCTGTTATGGTTTTTTCTTCTACAGATATTTCGTTAGTCAGTGTGACTGTTATCTCCAGGACAGGGTTGCTGCCACCCACAATGAATGACTCAGAGGAGACTGTATAATCAACATCCATTACAGCAGTGCCCCCAAAAACTACTGGCACAGAAACCTCTGGGCCATCATAATTTGTGACATCTGCTTTAAGAATAATTTTCCCGTCAACAGCTTGCGGACTTGCTGATACAAACGAGACAGCAGGAAGTGTTGAGCTTTCAGGCTCGCAAGACACCATGAACAGAGCTGTCATGGCCGCGAAAATCATAAATAAACTTTTTTTCATACGCGTAAAAATTAATATTGTTTAGTTCGTAAATTCACAAATCATATCTTCACTCTGCAGCCAGCGGCATTGCAGATGCGAACTTCTTTCTCTATGCTGTCAGCGGCATTGCAGATGCGAACTTCTTTCTCTATGCTGTCAGCGGCATTGCAGATGCGAGCACTGTTGATTCCCGCAGGGAATTGTAGTCTGTGCGAGCCCTGCAATGCCGCGCCATTCAATTCGAAGCAATATCAGCATTATACTCATCCTGCAGCTCCTGGATGACCTCACGGTCTGCAGCAGTCAAATCCACAGGATCAGGAAGGATGAACTCCGTAGCATAGCCGTCATTCATCGGAGGCAGCTCGTCAGCGTCATCGCACGAAACCGCCGACATCATCGCCATTGCGGCGCAAGCCGCCATCACCAAATATTTCATATCTCTTTTCATATTCATATCCTTTATCATCAATCGAAATTTCCCTTGCCTATACCAGCATCTTTTACATCCTTTTCGCCGGCAGCCTCTTAGACGTTAAATTTGATATTCCTTTCGCCGGCAACATCCTCGCAAACGTTAAATTTCATATCCCCTTTTCGCTGGCAACATCCTCGCAAACGTTAAATTTGATATCCTTTTCGCTGGCAGGAGCCTCGCAGATGCGAGCACTGTTGATTCCCGCAGGGAATTGTAGTCTGTGCGAGCCCTGCGAGGCTACTGCACCTTCTCATAACCCGGATTCTGCACCAGCCCCTCAGTCAAAATCACATCAGCAATCGGAAGCGGGAAAGTATACATAAACTTCAGAGTCGTATATTTTCGCCCCTGCCTCTGGGTCCACATCTCAGGACGCCCGTTTCTCTTCAGCTCATACCAGCGGTCGCCCTCCAGGAAAAGCTCCTTCCGTCTCTCGCACAGAATGGCATACAGCAGAGGGGTCAGAGCCTGGCCGCGAGCATCCACCTTGACATTGTCCTCGGAATCCACCGGAGGAAGAGTCTCCATCGTATAGTCAGCCACACCAGATATCCTGTTCCTGCGCAGCTCGTTCAGGGATGCCAAAGCTTCAGATTCCTGCCCCTGATGATACTGGCTCTCCATGAGGATGCATTGCATCTCAGCACTTCTCATGCAAGCCAGAGGCTGCTTCGCAAAAGTTCTCTTTTTCCCCAATGAAAGACCGTACCTGATATCCTGCGCACCTTCTGCGAACAGATTGATGAACTGCTTGCTCACAGGCTTGCACTGAAGATATGTGACCGTCTGTGCATCGCCGCTGCCAAGCACCCTGGAGCCGCCTTTGACAAGCATATTGCCGGCCGCAGCCCCTGTGGTCTGAATCATAGCCTTGTATGCATCGCCGCTGAGCAGCGGATACTTCTCCAGAACCTCAGAAGCATAGGATGCGGCCTGGCTGTAATTCCCAGCCCAGAAATGCAGCCTGGCCAAGTAGCCGAGCATGACATCGCTGTTGAACATATAGTCTTCATTCCGGATGTTGCATTCAATAGCCGACAGCAAATCTTCCTCGGCCTGCTCCACTGTCTCGGTGAAAGACGAACGGATGGCGCGAGTCTCCATGTCAAACTCTGTCACCAGAGGCACACCGAGCTTCCCGGAAGCATTTCCTTCCCACGGCTCGCAGAAATTACGCAGAAGGTTGTACCAGCATATGCCACGCAGAGCATAAGCCAGGCCTTTCACATCAGACGCCTCGTCCGAAGTATCTTCCGCCAGACCGTCAAGCACGATATTGCAGTCCCTTATGACCTCATACAAATGGGCATACAGCACCTGTTTGTCCGAAAGATCATCCCCCACATACAGCGGCACATAGTTTCCTGAAGGATACTGCGTCAGCTTCGATTCCAGATCATCGGCATAGCATTCCAGATCCGCTATGAAGCCCACATCGCCTATGACAGTCTCCTCGCCCTCCTCTATCTCGTACAAGCGAGTCTGGAGCAGGGCAGAATACTCCTCCGGAGTCTGCGGAATCGTCTTTCCGTACGGCTTGATGTCCAGATAGTCCGTACACGAAACCGCCGCCAGAACGACACCTGCCAGCACCGCATATTTACTGATATTTCTCATCATAATTATCTTAATTGCTTTGTTATTCCTTGCGATATCTCAAATCTTCACTATGTCAGCCGCGATTCGCAGATGCGAGCACTGCGATATCGGAGACATATATTAGAAACTGCAGCTCAGACTGAACGTGAACGAACGGCTCTGAGGATAAACCGCCCCCGGAGTCTCCGGATCGATTCCAGAATAGTTCGTCAGAATGAAAAGGTTGTTCATCAGGAAACTCACTGTAAACGACCCCATCCTCATGGCATCCACCCATTTCTTCGGCAGGTCATAAGACAGAGATACAGTGCTGAGCTTGAAATACGACACATCCTCCAGCATGACGCAGTCTGTCACATCATCCATATACGGCTGCATATAGTCAAGATACTGTCCGCTCGGGTCAGTAATCCTCCGCCCGTATGCATCTATCAGACGAGGATAGCCGTCAGTCACCGGATTCGCCGCTGTCCAGCGGTGTGTCACATCCTTGCGCACGTTCAGATGATTCACATACACATCATTCAGCTGCGTCGCTACCGGCTCGTTGTCCGTACCCGAGCCTGCATCGCGCCACGAGACCGGGCAGGTGATATTGTTCAGCATTTTTCCTCCGATGGAGAAATTTCCGGCGATATTGAGCGACAGCCTTTTATAAGTGAAAGTAGTC
The DNA here is from genome assembly GCA_949289565.1 of uncultured Bacteroidales bacterium. Classification (GTDB taxonomy): domain Bacteria; phylum Bacteroidota; class Bacteroidia; order Bacteroidales; family UBA932; genus Cryptobacteroides. The sequence continues at coordinate 19,866 of CASEOO010000044.1, read as the reverse complement.
GAAAGGCCGCCTGTCCACGGAGCATGGGATGTTCCCACATAGTAGAGATAATTTGTGAACAGCCTGTAATCCTCTATGGCCGATATCTGCGCATCGGGGCGGATGATGAATTTGTACACACCCGTAGCCGGGTCTATGCCTGAGGTCTTGCCGGTGAATATGTGTCCGAGCGGATAGCCGACATAATAGTCGCCGAAAATATTGCCCGTAGGGGAGTCATATTTGGTGAGCTCGTTGTAGTTGTAGGCGGCATTGGCGGTAAGCCTCCAGTTGAAATGCTTGAATTTCAAGACAGTCGCGCCGAGCATCAGCTCCACTCCATTGTTCACCTGCTCGGAGGTATTGTAGCTCTGGGTGTCGAAACCCGTGCTTTCAGGCACACGGACGTTGGTGACCAGGTCCATATTGTGATTCCGGTAATACGAAACTTCCCCGAAGATTCTGTCCCGGACAAGGCCGAAATTCAAGCCGACGTTGAAAGTCTGGTTTTTCTCCCAGCGCAGATGCGGGTTCGGCGGATTGGATATCTGCCCTAATCTGTAGTAATTGTCGCCTGTATTCCGGAAATAGTCCCTGTAGTCCATGACCAATACCGGATAAACAGACTGGTTTACACCCCCGGTATAGCCGAAGCCGGCACGCAGGCTCAACGTGCTGAGGACATTGGAAATCCCGCCCTGCATCCACGGCTCTTCATCGATGTTCCACGCCGCGCTTCCAGACCAGTTCACATTGAACTGCTCGTCGCTTCCGAAGTTGTTCGAGCCGTCGCTCCTCACAGTGCCGCTAACCACGTATTTGTTTCTGAACGTGTAAGTCACCGATCCGTAAAATGACGCAAAGGCATTTTCTATGATATTCTGTCCGGCGCTGCCGTCCAATACTGAACCGAAGTTCACCATGTCTTCATAATCGTAATCCCCTTCTGAATTTGCCGGCCACATAGGAGTGGAATGATTCCCGGTCACAGGGTCGTATCCATACCTCTTCGTAGTGATGTTCTTCGCGAATGAACTGCGTATTTCCGCCCCGCCTATCACGCTGAGAGCATGGTCTGTCGCGAAAGTCCTGGCATAATTCAGCTGCCCGCGGAGCATATAGGAAGTATTGTACGTCGATGACTGTGTGATGGACCCGTATTTTCTCTGGGAAGTGAACGAGTCGCCTTCGAACGGCCTGTCCATAAAGGCGGCGTAAGTATTCGCTCCATTTATGTTTTCCGACATGTCGCCTGCATATGTAAAAGATGCCAGACCAGTGAAAGTCAGGCCTTTGGCGATGTTTATGGTCGTGTTCCCCTGTATGGTGAATGTAGTGGAGTTGGCTTCGCTGGAGGTTTCGTTTATCTCTCTCATGAGATTGAAGCCGTTGTCCGGAAGCTGGGCCCCGACCGCACCGTTGGCGGAGCTGATGGACAGATATGTCTCGTCGGCACGGTATGAACCGTCTGCATTGTACAGCTGTTCATACGGATTGGCGAAATAGGCATAGTCGAAAAGGCTGACATTGTTCGAAGGAGACAAGGCTTTCTGATAGCTGAAGTCTGTCTGGATTCCGAATTTCAGCCATTTGAGAGGGCGCGAATCTATCTTTGCGTTCAAGCTGTAATTCGTAGCGCTGGTTTTCTGAACCAGACCGTTGTTGTAGCCAAATCCGCCGGACACATAGTAAGTCATCTTGTCCGTTCCTCCGGAAACCGACAGATAGTGGCTTGTGGAAACAGTGTTCCTGAACAGCACATCGAACCAGTCAGTAGTATGCGACCCAAGTTCTTCGATATAGGCATCCTGTTCGGCGGCAGACATTCCGGCGAACTTTCCATAACCTGAACGGATCTGCCCCACGATACCTATGACAGGATAATGCGCGGAGGTATTGCCCTTCTCGTAGTCCTGATATCCGGCGGCAGAGAATTCATCCCAAAGTTCCTGCTCCCAGGCCAGTTTTTCCCGGGAATCCATCAGGTTCGCATCCCTGGCAGGCTTGGTCTGCACGGTCACGGAGCCCATGTAGCTGACAGAAGTCTTTCCGGCACTGCCTCTCTTGGTCGTGACCACAATGACGCCGTTGGCCGCCTGAGACCCGTATATTGCCGCGGCCGCGGCATCCTTCAGGACTGTGATGGACTCGATATCGTTAGGGTTTATATTTCCGATACCGGTGGCGAAGATATTGTCAAAGTCTCCTGACTGAATCTGGCTCATGTTCATCTGCGGGATGTTCTTCTGCATCGGCACCCCGTCTATGACCCAGAGAGGTTCGGCATTTCCAGTGATGGTGTTTGTTCCCCTGATTCTGACAGTGGCGGCGGCTCCAGGGCGGCCGGATGACATCTGGACATTCACACCGGCAAGCTTTCCCTGCAGAAGCTGGTCCACTGTTTTCAAAGGCGAGCCCTGCAGCTCCTCCGCATCGATGACTGCCACTGCTCCAGTGCTTTTCCTGAGCTCTACCTGAGAGTAGCCTGTGACCACCACCTGGTCCATCATCATGGCTTCTTCCTCCAGGACTACATCGAAGCGTGTCTTGGTGGCCTTGATGTCTTTCGACTCAAAGCCGATGCAGCTGAAGCGCAGGGTAGAGCCGAGGTCTACAGTGATGCTGTAGTCTCCTTCAGAGCCGGAACCTACACCTGTCATCGTCCCCGGCACCATCACTGACACTCCGGCAAGAGGTTCGCCTGAAGGGTCGGTGATTTTTCCGCTGACTGTTATCTGCGGAGTCTGGGCTTCCGCCGGCAGATGCACTGAAAGCAATGCAGATATGACGAAAGCCAGCAATCCTGTAAATTTGTTCATGGATATTTTCATAGGCGGAAATATGAGTTGTTAATAACAGTTGATATCGTCTGCATCCATTCCGAGAAGATGCTCGGCGAAATAGAGACGGATCAGATTCACATAGTACTTGTCCCCAAGCCCGTGGTCTTCTCCAGGAAGAATCATCATGTCGAAATACTTTCCGGCTTTGATGAGAGCGCGGGCAAGACGCAGGGTAGAGGCAGGGTGGACATTGTTGTCCACATCGCCAGTGATGAGCAGCAGACGTCCTTTCAGGTTCGGGGCCAGGTCAGCCGTGACGGGTATATCGCACTTGAAAGCCGCAGAGCCGTCTGCGGCACTCTCCTGACGGACGCCATGATAGGACTCGCCCCACCACTGCATGTAGATATTGTTGTCGTAATTTCCTGACGCGGCCACACCGGCTTTGTAAAAGTCAGGCCTGGTCATCATGGCCGTAGCCGCCATGAAGCCGCCTCCGGAATGTCCGTAGATTCCGACCCTGGACGTATCCGCAAAAGGAAGCTTCTCCCCGATCTGCCTGATCACGGCATAGTCGTCATCCAGCGGATAGTCACGAAGATTCCCGTAGCCGAAATTGTAGAAATCCCTGCCTCTGAACGGATTGCTTCCCCTGTACGAAAAGTTCACCACCACGAATCCCATCTGGGCGAGGGACTGGTTGTAGTTGTCATCCAGAGAAAAAGCATTCGGCACGAGGTCTGTCTGAGGCCCCGGGTAGACGCTGCTGATGACAGGGTATTTTTTCGTTGTGTCCAAATCGAACGGCAGGTAAACTACGCCATACAGGTCCGTCAGGGAGTCAGCGGCATGCAGTTTCATCAGAAGCGGGACCTTCCATCCACGTTTTGAAAGCGCGGAAACGTCACAGTCCTCCATTCTGAATCGCTCTTTTCCTGACATGTCAAATATCCTGTTCTGCGGAGGCAGGTCCATCCTGGACATCTCGTCATGCAGATACTTATAGTCTGGAGAAAGCGTCATGCGGTGCTCTCCATCGCCTGGCGTCAGGCACACGACTTTCTTTTTCCCATCCAGCGAAGCTTTGTAATAGAACGTATATGCCGGATTCACTCCTTTTTCCCGTCCGAATCCCTCGAAAATGACCTCTCTGGTCTTCCGGAATATTCTGATGACTCTTCCGGCTACGAAATCCTCATCTGTCACAGCATTTTTCAGACGGCCTTCTCCATCATATAGATAATACATGCCTTTGCCTGTGCGTTCCGACCACCAGAGAATCTCATCGCCTTCATCCATCACATAGAAAGAAAACAGCTGCTCGTTCAGATGAGGCAGGCATTTCTCGCTGATAAGGACTTTCAGGCTTCCGTCCTCAGAGTCCACCCTGCACAAATCCACGACATCTGCAGGCCTGCTCATCCTGATGAAGTAGATATATCTGTCCGTCTGGAAGAAGCGGCTGAATCTCGGCACCACTATGCGCTGGTCAGGATATGCATCGGCGTCAATGCGGTGCATCACCTTTTTTTCGGCATCCACCATATAGACATCATACTGAGGCACATGCTTGTCTCCGGGCAAGGTGTACTTGTAGGTCTTGACCGTAGGCCTGGGAACAGAGAGGCTGTTTATCAAGGACATAGTCCCGACTTGGCGCTTGTCCTCCCGGATGATGAAGAACTTGTGCGTAGAACCTATCCACGTGCCTATGGGAGCGTACATGGATGCGCTGTCTTTCGGGGAATCGCCACCTGTGGCGAAAGAACGGTACTGCTCCCCGTCATATGTGAGTCTCAGGCTGTCGCGTCCGCCATCAGAATAAAGCACCAGGTCATGCCCTCTGGCAGACATATAATACAGGCTGTCGGCAGAATAACTTTTGTACCATTCGTTCTTCACGCCTGGCGCATCCTGCTTTTCATGATCGACTGCGGCTTCCAGCACATCTTTTTCAGCATCATACCTCCAGCGGCGCCCGTGCCATGTAAATTCAAAACGATATGGATTCCCCTCTTCGAATGTGATGGAATAAATGGCCAAAGGCTCTTCTGGGGAAGGAATGTCTGCAATGTCTCCAGCTCCAGGGGCTACCCCCCCCCCGTTCATTTTCCAGGAGTCCGGCTATCCTGCCGGACAATGCCTTCGGGTCGAAGAGCTCTTTCTTCGTCCAGTTTCTGGTGTCTACGACATAATGATGTACGCCGAGACTGTCTTCTGCCCTGTAATGGAAATATCTGTCCCCTTGCAGCCAGTCCACCTGCATGGATGCATTTCTGACCAAAGGGCTCAACGAATCGTAGGAAAAACGCTCTGCCTTGGCGATGGTTTCCGCCACCGCCGGCCCGGCAATGATACTATGAGAGTATGCAAATAAAAAGCCGGTGAGAAACAATATTTTCGGGGAGAATCTCATCTGCTAATGTCCGTTTCATCGCAAATATATCATTTTTTCGATGTATTGATACTATTCTCACCTCGTTTTTTTCAATTAATGCTATTTGCCGGCATATTTCTGTCAGCGGCCGGAAAGGGCTATCATCGTTCTCAGCCCTTCATTGAACCCGCCGGCGGACAGCAGCTCCTCCAGAGAGACATGCATTCTGTACCTCCAGTAATGGTGTGAATCAGCAGGAACATTGATGCGTTCATCTTCAGGCGATCCGTGATACCTGAGCCCCCAGTCTGTTGAAAGCCAGTCTTGAAGAGGAAGAATGGCCAGCATGGACGGCGACTCCAGATGCTGAAGGACGATACGCCGGCAGATTTCAGGATTGCAGTCGAGAGGTGCTTCGCCGTCCCCGCCCAGAACTTCTGTCCAGAAACGCTGGGTAAGCGCCCTGTCTTCATTCCACCAGGCCCTCAGGGGACTCATGTCGTGGGTGGAAGTAGTGCAGACGCTCATATATGGATAGAAGGCAGGATCATCGAAAGTCTTGCCGAAGGCTTTAGGCATTCTCTGTATTTCCAGAGACAGGATTTTAAGCTGCGACATGACCTCCGGAACAGAAGCCGGAATCATGCCCAGATCTTCGCCACACGCCAGCATGCCTGTAGAAGAAAGGAGGTCTGGAAGCTTGCCCAGAGCTGAGGCTTTCCAGAAAGCATTGTGGCGATGATAGAAAAAATCTTCATAAATGGCGTCGTACCTGGATTTCATTTCCTCGGAAAGGCCTGAATACACCTGCGTATTCTGCGCGGCTATCCTCGGATGAAAGAAGCCCGGCTTTCTATTATCCTCAATGAAAAGGACATCTGAATCTCCGGCCAGGACATCCCGGAGAGCCACACGGCTGTCAGACATGTCGAATCCAGCGGCGGCCAGCTCTGCCTCAGCATATGGCAGGGCAGGCTGGAAATGGCCAAGCATTCCTCCAGGCACGCCGAGAGGTATCTCCCATATTCTGAAAAAGCCCAATATGTGATCTATCCTGAAAGCATCGAAATATTCGGACATCTTCGTCAGGCGAGACTTCCACCATGCGTATCCGTCACGGGACATGGCCTCCCAGTCATATGTAGGGAAGCCCCAGTTCTGTCCGTCACTTGAAAAAGCGTCAGGCGGAGCGCCGGCACAGCTGTCCAGATGGAAAAGCTCAGGATACAGCCAGGCGTCAGCACTCGTGCGGCTGACTCCTATTGGCAAGTCACCTTTCAGCACCACACCGAGGCTGTGCGCATACCGGCAGGCGTCAGACAGCTGGCGGTCCAGATGATATTGGACAAAATACCAGAAGGACACTTCTGCAGAATGGCGGTCAGAGTATTCCTTGATTTTCTGCTCAGATGCCTCAGACCATTCTTTCCACTGATGGAAATCTGCTGTTCCGAACTCGTCTCTCAGGCAGCAGAAGACTGCATATGGCTTCAGCCAATGTGCATTTTCCTGAAAAAAAAGAAAATATTCATCTGTTTCCGCCACATTTTTCCAATTTTTGTCATACAGACGGCGGAGATATGCTATCTTGGCTTTATTTACCCTCTCATAATCCACCTGCGGCAGGGCATTCAGCTCGTCTCGCAGGCTTTCGTATTCTGCATCCGATTCCAGGCCGGCAGCTTCCAGATTTACGAACTGCGGGTGCAAGGCATATGTGGAATTCGCATTGTACGGATAAGAGTCGAACCACGAATCTGTCATCTTAGTGTCGTTGACCGGGAGAAGCTGCAGGATTTTCTGCCCTGTCCTGGCCGCCCATTCAGCCAGCAGCTTCAGGTCGGAAAACTCTCCGATGCCAAACCCCTTGCCGGAGCGGAGAGAAAAGACAGGAACGGCAGTGCCGGCCGCCTTCCACGTCTTTCCTGGAAGAACAGAAAATATGCCGTTCTTGAACGGAGCAGATTCCAGAGGCAGATCGACTGGCACATCAGACCACGCATCCCGCACCTGGACATACCCGTCTCCTGACGAGAGCACCTCCTGCTCTTCCGGGCACAGCTCTACCGGCATCCCCGCCGGAGGGACTGCAAATCTGTGAGACTTCCATTCAGCCCTCACGCAGACTCCATCCCGCAGCAACTCGTAGCGGTACTCGAACACTGAACCGGGCTCGAGCCCGTCCACCTCGGCTATCCACACATCGCCAGGGGCATATTTCATAGGGAAACAGTTCCCGCACGACCTCATCCTGAGGCTTTCTCCCCACACCGTGTGATATACTATATTAGCAATCAGTTTCATATCTGGTTTTATGTCAATTTTGATTCGCCTGCTTCATCATCTTCTTCCAGTTGAACACAGGCAACAGGAAAGAAACCAATGCCGCGGCCAGCCAGAAAACAGACACAGGCGTAAAATTATACACAGCCTCAGCCACTTCCCCGGCATGCTGCATATTGCCCTCTATCAAGTAGCCGCTGGCAATGTCCTGAATACCTGCGGCCAGATAGCTTGAAATCCCGACTATGCCAAGCGCCGCCCCCGTAGCCTTTCTCGGGACTATATCTACGGCCATGAGGCCTGCGACAATGCAGTACAGCACCCCTATAGCAAGGCTGAAGACTGAAACATAGACTACATTCGTCACATAGTTCCCGTCTGTGAACAGAAACAAAGCCAGGGCGGCGAAACCCAGAACACCTGACAATATAGCCGGCTTGATGCGGTCGCTCTTGAACACCGTATCTGAAAGCCATCCGGCCAATACAGTCCCGACGACTCCGAAAACAGCTGAAAAAGCGATAATCTGCGAGGCCGACTCCAGAGAAAAAAGTTTCTCCTTCTGGAGGAAAAGCACGCCCCACCCGGCCACAGCATATTTGGTGATATAGATGAATGCGCTCGCGGCTGAAATAATCCAGATTCCAGGATGCTTGAGAACCATCTTCTGCACCTGAGAAGTTTTCATCTGGTCCTCTTTGCGGATTTCTTCAGACGAAAGCTCCTGGACTGAAGGCAGGCCCTTGCTCTCAGGAGTGTCGCTTACAAAGAAAAGTATAGCCAGAGTGCCGGCCACGCCTGCAATGGAGGCAAATATAAATCCAGACTGCCAGCCAAAAGTCCCGACTATGGCGCCTATGACTATGAAAGACAGGAACTCGCCTATATATGGTGTCGCACTGAATATCCCGTAATACGTTCCTCGCTTGTTCAGAGGAAACCAGCGTGAAAGATTTATGATGCCGGGAGGAGACCCCATGGACTGCGCCCAGCCATTGACTCCCCACAGGACTGCAAAAGATATGAACACCGCCACCGACGCTATCCCCATATCGCCATGCAGAAAGCCGAGCGTTCCCATCAAGAGATTTATGAGGGCGGACACGGCAAGTCCCGTCGCCATGAAACGCCTGATATTGCAGTAGTCGGCAATGAATCCGTTCATAAATTTACCCACTGCATAGACGAAAAGCAAGGATGAACCTATGATGCCCAGCTGTCCCGCTGTCAAAAGCTCCGAATCGATGAGAGGCTGCTTGACCACGCTCAGGCTGAGACGGCAGACATAGTAAAGGCTATAAGCCACTGTCGCCGCCCAGAATGTATTTCTTCTCAGCCTTTTATACACTTCAGGAACTTTTTCAGCCGGCACCTTGGACTGCGACGGCTTGCTGATCCTGTAGAAAGAGTACAGACCCATTTTACTGAATTTTGCGTATAACTTTTTGAAAAACTTTCAAAGATAGGAAGAAGCGCAGAGCAATGCAAAAGGAATTTTTGTAAAGTGAAAATATTTTACAATATTCGCATCCGATATGCATGCGAATATCAATTTATGGCAAAACAGCTAACTATAACAGAAATAGCCAGGCTCGCAGGAGTATCTGCAGGCACAGTCGACAGAATACTGCACAACAGAGGCAAAGTCTCAGACAAAGCTTTGGCGGCAGTAGAAAAAGTGCTTTCTGAATCAGGCTACAGAAAAAACATCCACACCTCTGCCGTCGGCCTCAGAAAAGGCTTCAGCATAGCTGTAAGCATACCGAACTCAGACAGGGGTGAATATTGGAACGCCATTCTGAACGGGATAAACCATGCACTGGACGAATTCTCTGACATCAGCATTGACTGCAAGCTGGCTTTCTACAATCAGTTCGACATCTATTCATGCAGGGCGGCATTCGAAAGCATACCGGAGATGAAGCCTGACGCAGTGATTATAGGCGCCTCATTCCCTGAAGAAGCCACGTCGCTCTGCCTCTCTCTGGACAGGAAAAACATCCCGTACATATTGGTGAATACCGCCATCCCGGGCTCTTTTCCTGCAGCTTCGTGCTATGCCGACCAGGAAGCCTGCGGCAAGCTGGCAGGAAAAATGCTGTATTTAATAGGCTCCACCCCCCCCCAACCAGGAAAACATGCAGAATATGCCATACTGGATTCCAGCCTGAGTGACACCTGCACCAGGCAGCAGACAGCCGCCAGAAAAGCCGGAATCAGAGAATTCTTCAGCCGGGCAGGCATAGAAAACTGCCTCCGGGAAATCACCATGCCGGCCATGAACCCTGCAGAAAGCGAGCGTTCAATACTGGAGTTCATTCACGCGCATCCTCTCGTCAAGAGCATCGCCGTCATAGGCCCTCGCGGCTACATAGCGGCCGATATTCTAGCCAGAAACGGCATCAGAGATGTGCCCGTGCTGGCGTTCGATCTCACTGAAGGAAACAGGAAAGGACTGCAAGCAGGCATGATATCCGCCATCATCGACCTGCACCCGGAGCTCCAGGGCCGCACGGCAGTAAAAGCGGCCATCAAGCATCTTCTGTATAAAACCCCGGAAAAAAACATCAGCCACCTGATGCCGGTCGACATCATAGTGGCTGAAAATCTGCCATACTGCAAAAATATTTTCCTGGAATAAGAGGGTAAATTCCAAGACCTTCTCTGATGAGGCAGGGAGGTTTCTTTTCAGCCTCCAGCCAGTCAGTCACCTGTCCGCTCACTTTTTATAGAAGCAGACGCCGGGCGCAAGCCGTCGGCAGACACAGTCAGCACCATGTCGCCGGGCGTCTCGGATGAAGAAACTATCACAGTGAGTTTCCCGTTGAACAGATGCATCTGAGGCTCCTGGAACGGGTCCAGGCAGCAAGGGTCGCCATTGGCGGCCGCCATGAAGCGGCCGGCACCTTCCACCTGGAAATGTACAAGCCTCCCGTCCAGCGGACAGAAATTCCCGTCCTGGTCCACCACACTCACCGTCACATATGACAGATCCTTGCCGTCCGCATTCAGAACTGTCCTCGACGGCTCAAGCACCAGGCTGCAAGGCTCGCCTGCAGTGCGCACCTGCACCTGGTCCACAGGATTCCCGGATTCATCGTAAGCCACGACCTTCACTTCACCTGGCTCGTATACAGCGTCAGGCCACATCAAGCGGAATCTGGACTCCACAGGGGCATTCACATCGCCAAGCGTCCCGGCATACGATGTATAAAAAGACGCAGCCACAGTATCGACTGGCACGGCATAGCCATTGGCCGACTTTCTCTGGCGGCCATAGCTCTTTCCATTAACGAAAAGTTCAGCTTCAGGCCAGCTCGTATATACGAATACAGGCACTTTTTCCCCTTCCATGCCTTCCCAGTTCCAGTGCGGAAGAACATGCAAGGTGCTTTCTTTCTCATTCCACACACTCCGGTACAGCCAGTACCTGTCTTTCGGTATAGACGCCAGGTCTATGATGCCGAACATAGAACTGTGGTTCGGCCACGAATCTGTACCATACGGGCTTGGTTCGCCCAGATAATCGAAGCCGGTCCATACAAACTGCCCGAGCAGCCAGCCGCAGTCTTCATCCAGGGCCAGGTCCACATCAGGGATATTCGACCATCCGCAAGACTCCACATCGTAGGCAGAGCACTGCTGGTCTTCATACAGAGCGCTGTAGCGTTTCATGACTGGAAGTTTGTACACCCCGCGCGAGCTGACAGTGGAAGCAGTCTCCGAGCCCAGAACGAAACCTTTTGACAGTGAATCATATACCTCCTGATATCTGAAAGTCCTGTAGTTGATGCCCGGAATATCTATCATATCTGCAAAACCGTTTTCCAGGATACAGTCCACCTGGTCCATCCCGCAGGTCACCGGACGTGTCGGGTCTTCCCTGTGGCAGATGCCCTGCAGGAAAGAAGCCACCTTGTATCCGGACGGAGAGCACTGTGTAGGCACCTCGTTCCCTATGCTCCACATCACCACCGACGGGCTGTTTCTATACTGATGCAGCATGTTCACCATGTCCTTCTCGGCCCACTCATCGAAGAACCTGTGGTAGCCGTTCTCGCATTTAGCGATATCCCACTCATCGAAAGACTCCACCATCATCATGAAACCCATCTCGTCACACAAACGCACCAGCTCAGGAGCAGGCATATTGTGCGTAGTCCTGACAGCATTGCAGCCCATATCTTTCAACAGTTCAAGCTGATGCCTCAGAGCAGACACATTCACCGCCGCCCCGAGAGGGCCCAGGTCATGGTGATTGCACACTCCTTTGAATTCCGTCTTCTTCCCATTGAGGAAAAAGCCTTTATATGGAATATATTCGATAGACCTGATGCCGAATACCGTCTCATACCTGTCCAGCAGACGCCCGTCCGCGGCAAAGATTTCCGATACTGCGGTATACAGGCGAGGAGTGTCCGGCGACCAGAGCTCAGGTCTCCGGACAATGAGGCTTTGCTCCACATCCTGACGGCCTGAGGCCAATGAGATATTTTCAGACGAAACTTCAGCCTCCAATTCTCCGTCAGGCCCGTAAACACCGGTTTTCACCTTCACCGCCCCGGTGTTCTCCGGAGCGACGACAGCTATCCTCATGTCAACATGGGCCTGTTCAGCTGAAACTTCAGGCGTGGTGACATATGTACCCCATACAGGGATATGAACGGGGTCAGACACTATCAGATGGATATTCCTGTACAGGCCGGCTCCAGGATACCACCTCGAAGAAAAAGGCCTGTTCTCCAGAGCCACAGCCAGCACATTCCGGCCCGGACGCACATAGTCTGTGACATCGCACCAGAAAGAGTTGTACCCATAAGGCCAGAAACAGACCTGCCTGCCGTTCACATATACCTTTGCCTCACTCATAGCCCCGTCAAACAGCAGTGTCACATTCCGGTTCTCCGGTGCATCAAAAGAAGTCCTGTAGACACCGGTGCCAATATATGGAAGTCCTCCTGACCTGCCTGTCTTGGTGGTAGGCTTCTCCTCCAGGTCCTGCTTGATAGCCACCACCTGCAGGTCAATGCTTTCATCAAAAGGCCCTTTGATGGCCCAGTCATGCGGGACAGTCACATCCTCCCATCCTGAATCATCGAATTCTGGCAATACACAGCCTTCCGGCACTCCGCGTGTGAATTTCCAGTTCTTTTCCAGCAGAGTTTCCATCCTTTGTCCGTATGCCGCCGTGCAAGCCGCAAATGCCAGCAAGGCGCAGGCTAAAAACTGCATTGTCTTCATAGCATAGATTATTCATGCAATGTTATCTTGACTTTCTGGTCTTTCACTATAATATAGTAATCGCCAGGCTCTATGTAACGCTCTCCTTCTGCGTTCACGAACGAGAGGTCGCGCATAGGGTCAATCTCGAAAATGAATGTATGTTCCTGTCCTGCTTTCAGCATTCTCTTCTCGAAATGTTTCAGTTCTTTCACCGGACGGGTAAGGGTGGAGCAAGGGTCGCATATATACCACTGCACAGTTTCCTTTCCGTCCATCTCTCCAGCATTGCGGACAGTGATTTCCGCTGTGACGGTGTCATTGACAGTGAAACTGTCATCCGAAACAGAAAGCTTTCCATACTCGTAGTCTGTGTAGCTCAGTCCATAGCCGAACTCGTACATCGGCGTGCTCGGGATATCCTGATACAGGCCTTGCGAACCGCGCCTTCCGCTCTCGCGATGATTGTAGTAAATCGGAATCTGGCCTGTAGTGTAAGGGAAAGTCACGGTCAGACGGCCGGAAGGATTTGTCTCCCCTGTCAGCACTGATGCCACGGCAGGTCCTGCCATCACTCCCGGCTGCCAGATTTCGAGAACTGCGTCAGCTTCAGGAGAGATGCGCACAAGGTCCAGGGAACGGCCGTTAGAGAGGAGCACTATGACAGGCTTGCCTGCCTTCTTCACGGCTAAAAGAAGCTGTTCCTGTATTTGTGGCAATGCAATGGTGGATCTGGATGCATTCTCGCCGCTCCAGTTTCGTTTTTCGCCCAGACACAGGACTGCGACATCGGCCTCAGAGGCAGTTTTCACTGCTTCTGCAAAGCCAGTGGTGTCATTCCCGTCGAAAGCACAGCCGGGAGCATAGGCCGGGACAGTATCCAGCACGGCAGAAAGTCCGTCGAATATGCTCACCACATCCTCTGCCCTGCCGCGGCCGAACCATGAGCCGAGAAGGTCTGCCTGGTTTTTCGCCATTGGCCCGATAAGGGCCACCTTCATATCTTTTCTGAGAGGAAGCACATCATTTTCATTTTTAAGGAGGACCATGGATTCTTCAGCCAGATGCTGAGCGGTTTCCAGGCTTTCCGGCAGCAGCGTCCATTCGTCCTCGGGTTTCTCTTCCGTGTACGGATTCTCGAAAAGGCCCAGCCTGAATTTCAGCTTCAGTACACGGCGCACGGCATCATCGACACGCTCCATGGACACTTTGCCCTCTGCGACCAAGGTTTCAAGGTGCTGCATATAAAGATTGTCCACCATATCCATATCCAGACCTGCATTGATGGCAAACATGGCCGCATCTTTGCCGTCCTTTGCCATGCCCTGGTTTATCAGCTGGACTACTGCGTTCCAGTCTGCCACTACGAAGCCGTCGTGACCCCATTTGTCTTTCAGGACCTCAGTCATGGTATAGTGGTTTGCTGAACCTGGAGTGCCGCTGATGTTGTTGAATGAACTCATGAGAGTGGCCGCGCCGGCTTTGACTCCGGCTTCGAAAGAAGGGAGATATGTATCCCAGAGTGTCTGACGTGAGATCTCTGTCGGAACATAGTCACGCCCTGCCTCTGAAGCTCCGTAGCCCACATAGTGCTTCAGACATGCCGCAATATTTCCTGGCTTCGAGAGATCGTCTCCCTGATATGCCTTCACGGATGCGGCGCCGAATACCGATGTCAAATAAGGGTCTTCGCCATAGCCTTCAGCTATTCTGCCCCAGCGCGGGTCACGGGCGATGTCCACCATTGGAGAAAATGTCCAGTCAATACCTGCATAGTATGCTTCCCATGCAGCCATCCGGCATGCTTCTCCTGCCAGTTCAGGATTCCATGAAGCCCCCTGAGCCAGAGGAACAGGGTACACTGTCCTGAAGCCGTGAATAACATCGAAGCCGAAAAGTATCGGGATGGAGAGCCTGGTCTTTTCCATGGCTTTTTTCTGCATGGCGTTTCTGAGTTCAGCATTGTCCCCGAAATAAATCAGGGAGCCTGTCTCGCTCGGAATCTGGTTCACTACTTCATCGATATTGTTCACATTGTCGTTTCTTCCGAGAGTGTACTGGCTCAGCTGCGCTGCCTTTTCATGGAGTGTCATACGTGAAAGGAGGTCTTCTACACGCGCATCTATCGATGCTGAAGCATCTTTGTAGATGACAGGAAGCTCCTGCACATCGATGCAGGTGATTTCGCCTGGATGCTTCACGGCTTCCTTGGCGGCACGCTGGCAGACTTCCACGTAGTCCGGAGTCAGCCCCTGAGGTGCATAATCGTTTCCGAGCACTCCTCCGAAAAGCTTCTCATACCATGCGCATGCAGCTGTATATCTGCCCCAGAGAAGATCCAGATGATAGCCGTCCCTGTCCATTCTGTCGCCGATGAAAGATGTCCTGGCATTCTGCACCGCTGTGCCGGACGGAATGATAATCTTGATTCCGACGAGCTTCGCCGCCCTGCTGTATGCGTCTACGATGGCCTGGTACATGGCCATCTGGTCATTCCCGTAGTTCTTGAATCCGGAATGGCTTGAGTCCTGGGCATATGCCCATGTCTGATGCATCATGAATTTCACATCTTCAGGCACTCTGGCGCTGACGTAGCCATACAGTTCAGGGAGGAATTTCTCATAAGTGGAATACTGGCCTGAAAGCGGGCTGGCCTGCTGAAAACTGACATAGTCCCATTCTTCATCTGCCAGGATGTCTGACAGTTTCGCGTTTCTCTGCTCCGTCCGGATGCCGTCTGCAGGAATTTTCCTGTAGGCATAATCTGCCTCGTCAGTCCTGGCATTGTTTACATGACGCTCGAGAGAGCATCCTCCGATATAGGCGTTTCCTATGACAAGAGTGATGCCGTCTGCTTCGGCCAATTCATGGAGATTCTGCTCCACTGCATCCTGGGAGAAGCTGTTTCCAATAGCGAGGATACGGACCGTGTCCCGCTGCGGCCTGGCCAGAGCTGTCATGCAGCACAGCAGCACAAGACCTGTGAAGAAAATTTTTCTGATGTCCATATGAAATCAAATATTTGTTCCGGTTCTGTTTATCTCGATTTAAGTTCTGAATAATAGTCATGCATGATGTACCAGGCCTGCTTGCGGTATCCCTGGTCGGAGACAAGGCCCTTGCGGTTCCAGTCCTCCTGGTTCGTCGGGTGGAAACGGTACGGGGAACGGAAGTCGAACAATATCCACGGGGACACTCCGGCCAGGTTCGGTATGTGGCGGAACATCTCGATGTTGTCCTCGTACAGGCGGGCCTGGTATTCCTCGCTCCACGAGCTCGTGATGTTCCGGTCTCCATGCTGGCCGTACAGAGCCTCGCCGCCGAACTCCGAGATAATCAAGGGCTGCCCAGGAACTACATCCCACACTGCCTCGCACGGAGAAACGGGCCAAGGATGATACCAGCCCATATATTTGTTCACTGCCACCACGTCCAGATTCGCAGTGAAAGGATCATCCATCTCGAAATGACGCGTTTCTTCATTGAAATACACCAGGTCGAACGCCGCAGTATACAGACGGGTCGTGTCTATGGACCTGCCCGTCTCCAGAAGAGACATCAGGAATGCGTTTCTCGCTTCTGACGGCTTGGTTTCGTTGGCCACTCCCCAGAAACATACGGCACAGCGGTTCATGTCCCTGTGAAGCATCTCGGACAGCATGCCCTGTGCCTTTGCCTTCGTGCCTTCGTCTTCGAAATCAATTCCCTGCCAGATAGGAATTTCCTCCCAGAGCACTATTCCCATCTCCTCGGCCAGTCTCACGATATACTCGTTCTGCGGATAATGCGCCAGCCTGATCATATTCACGCCCAAGGCCTCGGCTTCTGAAAGAAGCATATGTGCGTCAGCCTGTGAAAATGCACGGCCTTTCCGCTGCGGTATTTCCTCGTGGAACGAGATGCTGCGCATGAATGTCGGCTCGCCGTTCACCAATATCTCAGTTCCTGAAACGGCCAGATGCCTGAACCCTATCCTGTCACTCACTGCAGATTCCCCGCAGGTGAGCGTCACGTCATACAGCTTTGCATCGCCAGGACGCCAAAGCTTAAGTTTCGGCGCTTTCAGCGTCACTTCTGCTGTCCCGTCTGCACCTGTCCTGACTGTCTCCGAAATCTTCAACTCAGGAATCTCCACCAGCACGTCAGCCTCCTGAGGTCTGGCCAATGCCACTGACACCGCCACGCTCTTCGCATCCTGTCCTGAAAGCCGCACAAAATAGTCCCTCACATACTGGTCCGGAACAGTGATCAGCATCACGTCACGGGTGATCCCGCCATAATTCCACCAGTCAAAAGCCAAGGCAGGAATGGCGTCTTCCGTCCGTCTGTTGTTTACCTGCACCGCAATGAAATTGTCCCCTTCATTCAGTTTTCCTGTGACCTCCACTTCGAACGGGGTGAAGCCGCCTTCATGCTCCTTTATCAGCTTTCCGTTCAGATAAACCTTGCAGCGGAAGCTCACTGCGCCGAAATAAAGGTACTGCCTCTCACCCTGGTCCGGAGACGCGTCGAAATGCCGTGCATACCAGACCGTGCCTTCATAATATTTCAGCTCAGGCAGCTGAGAATTCCAGTCGCCAGGTACATTGAGGCGCAAGCCTCCCTCGAAAGAATATTCGTAGAACTCCTCGTCAGACTGGGGTGTCCTGTTCTCATACACTTTCATCTTTTCTCCCTGGTCATACAAGTCTACTATCGCGTTCCATTTCCCGTTCAGAAACTGGAAATCGCGGCCATAGACATTCGTCATGAACGGAGAATCTTTTCCTGAGGCCTCAGAGGCCAATGCGCTGAGCAGCATAAACGACGCTGCAAAAAAACTAAATATTCTATTCATTTCTGTAGTGTTTTCTGTGTGATAGGTTGATGGTTCTGCCAATGGTCACTTCCGTGATGAAATATGCTTTATGCCGTAGCGGTAGAGGGCGAAGCTGTTTTCAGAAGGAAGGGTGAACTTCACACTGCCGTCCTCGCCGGCTGTCGCGCAGAACTTCCGCCCGTCCCCTGCCACAGGCTCGAACACCGTCCGCGCCCCTGCCGGAAGCCAGGTCTCCACATGGGAGGACTTCTCTCCGTTCGCCTCCCTGAACACCAGGATATAGCCTGAATTGTCATCGGTGATCGACTGGAATCCTGTCCAGGACCGCCCGTTCGGCTCGTTGCCTATCGGGAGTATGACTCCGCTGTGGAAATCGGACATGACTGCCTGGTACGCTTCCACCAGCGGCGAGATTCCGTATGCCTCCTCGGGCAGGTTCGATGCCTCCATCCACGCCAGAGGCTGGCCTGCCATGGCGGTGGCGAAAAGATATCCGAAATCGTAGTTTCCTGGAGCAAACGGGTCTCCTGCAGGATACTTGTCCGGATTGCGCCACTTGTTCAGGAACTCTATCTGAAGCCTCTCGGCCGGGACATATTTCGAGAGCTGCCACAAGTTCCGCAAAGTCCTGTACGGATAGTAGTTTCCCCAGTCAGTGTAGCGGTTCTCGAGGAAGATGTTCCCATATTCGTTGAAGTAGTGGTAGCCTCCGCGGCGGCCCGCCGTCACATCCAGGTTGAAAACCGCCTGATGCCCAGTCGCCTCGCTGACAGTGTCGAAGAACCTGCGCAGATTCTGCTCAGACTTCTTGTTCGGAATGTTCAGGCCGTCTATCTTGAATACCTTTATCCCGTACTCTCGATACAGCTTGATCAGGGCGTCGGCATCCTTGCGCCAGTCCTCGAAGTCATTCTGGACGCTCGGATTGAACCACACGCCAAGCTCGATGCCAAGTTCTCGCGCCCTGTCCGCCACCGGAGCAAGTCCACGGGGATATTTTTCCGGGTCTGGCGTCCAGTAGTCAGGGTTGTCCCATATGTTCTTGAACGTGCCTTTCGCTACTGCCGAGTTCGGGCTTTTCCCCGTCTGCCATCCGTCGTCTATCTGGAAATAGGTGACGCCAAGACGGGATGCCTTCTCAAGCTCCGCCAGGCAGAACGACTCGTTCACTTTCGAATCCTGGCTCCGGTCTCCCCACGTGTTCATCATGATCATCTCGTCTCTGTCCGGAAGATGCCTCCGGATATTTTTCTGATATCTCCTGAGAGCCGTCAAAGCTTCCAGCTCCCCTCCGTTCCACACTCCCAGCACGCTCGAGTAGAGCTTAGTCCATCTGTCCGGAGCTATGTCTGCTGAGCTGACGCCCGGCCCTGCCACCGAAAAAGTCCCGAAATCTGCAGTGAAATCAGCCCCGGTGTATTCGAGCTGGACGCTCGGGCAAGGGGCTTCTTTCAGAAAGAAGAGGCCTCCGCCTGCAGCTCCGTCCTCCATGAAGAGGATGTTACCCCTGTATGAGTTCTTCCGGTACGAGATGATGTCCCTCTCGGACACCAGGTTGTCGTTCCAGTCAGTGACGTCCCAGAATTCAACTGCGCGTGCGCGCCAATGATTTCCCTCCAGGCTGACCCTGTCAATAACGGCTGTCACCGGGCTGGATTTCATATCCGCCGCAAACTCAATGTTCTTCCTGTCTGCCGAGTTCTCCACGGCCGACACCAGCCGTCCGCTCATGCGTCCTTTCAGCCATGTATCGCACCCTATCGCCGGGCTGTCCCCGTAAATCCGGTACTCGCGTCTGATTTCCAGGGCTCCGCTCCTGAACCAGACGCAGACCTTCAGATGGGCCGGCCGCACCGGAGTCTCGCATACCCGCTCTGAAAAAAGTTCGCCTTCCTTTCCAGGTCCGGAGACGGAGGGCATCACGAAGTCCGGCGCAAGATCTGCAGTGCGATAGGTTCTGCCAGCGGACTTGTCCGTAACGCTGGCTGTCATCAAGTTGCCCCCGTTCCACACAAATTTCCGCTCTGTCAGGCTGTTCCCTATGGTCAGCGTGTCACCTTCCAGTTTGCTGAAGCATTCCTCAATCCCAGCTCCGGCGGAAATGCCGGAAATCTGCCTCTCTCCGAAGGCTGTTTGATGGTCCGGACTGCAGGAATTGGCCGTGACAGCGGCCATCAGAATTGTCAGCAAGGCTGACATACAGATTTTATGTCTCGTTTGTTTCATAGTCGTCGTTTTTTTGCCTATGTTATTCCTCTGACTGTGTCATTCCTCGATAAATGCGCGTGGCGACTCCAGAAGCTTGTTCGGGAGGTTGAACCGCTGGGACTCCTTCGTGCCGGAGTGCTTCCCCGCGCCGGCCTTCATCAGAGGCTTGAGCTCGTCCAGGTAGTGCCAGTAGACCT
>CASEOO010000043.1 GCA_949289565.1 uncultured Bacteroidales bacterium | reverse complement strand
GGGAATGGAAATTAAACAAGTTTATTTCCATTCCTCTCAGTTTCTGCGTATATTTGGCTTCGCCACATATACTGTTCACGCCTCGGCAATGCAATTTGAACAAGTTCATTTGCATTGCTCTCGGCTTCTGCGTATATTTGCGCGCATGAATATACGTTGTACCGACGTTAAATTTTGGAATTTATGAAAGTAGCAGTCATTATGGGATCGACCAGCGACTATGAGATCATGTCGGCTGCGATCAAGGTTCTCGAAGACTTCGGTGTCGAATACGAAAAAAAGGTCATCAGCGCCCACAGGACACCGGACCTGATGTGTGAATATGCCAAAACTGCCAGGGAACGCGGAATCGGCGCCATCATAGCAGGCGCAGGCGGTGCCGCTCATGTGGCAGGCGTTGTAGCAGGCATGACCACAGTGCCTGTCATCGGAGTGCCTATTCAGACCAAGGCTCTTGGAGGAATGGACTCTCTTCTGTCCATAGTGCAGATGCCGGGGGGCATACCTGTAGCCACCATGGCCATCAACGGGGCAAAGAATGCCGGCCTGTTCGCAGTGCAGATCCTCGCTCTGACAGATTCCGCTCTTGAACAGAAACTCAGAAAATTCCGTGAAGAACAGACTCAGAAAGTTCTCGATGCTGTCATATAGTTTGGCCTTGACCGGCTTTTGATATCAGGCAGCCTGTCTGCCGGCATTTCAAATCAATCATCCATGAAGAATTACCGCATTTTTGTAGAGAAATATCCTGAATTCCAGGTGGAGGCTAAAAGCCTGCTGAATGAACTCAATGAAAATCTGCAGCTTTCACTGCAAAGTCTCAGGCTGCTGAATGTCTACGACCTTTTCGGCTTCACTCCGGAACTGCTGGAGAAAAGCCGCTATGGAGTTTTCGGGGAGATAGTCACCGACCGTGTTTCAGATGACTGCGACCTTTCAGGAGTCAAATATATAGCTGTAGAGTACCTTCCAGGGCAGTTCGACCAGCGCGCCGCATCGGCGGTGGAATGTGTCAAGCTGATCGAGCCGGAGGCTGATGTGAGAATAAAAAGTTCAAAACTCATCATCCTGGAGCCGGACACTGATGATGCTGTCATAGAAAAGATAAAGCACTATTATATAAATGCGGTAGAGTCGCGTCAGAAAGATTTGTCCCAGCTCAGCGACACTGAGCAGGCTCCGGTGATACCGGTGCAGGTTCTCGATGGCTTCATATCCATGCAGGAATCTGAATTCGGCCCTTATTGCAGGAAGATGGGACTCGCCATGAATGCAGACGATCTCCGTGAAGTGGTGAATTATTTCAAGGCGGAAGGCCGTGACCCGTATGAGACCGAACTCAGGATTCTGGATACATACTGGAGCGACCATTGCCGCCATACTACCTTCACTACCGAGCTCGAGGATATCGAGGTGGAGGATTCGTTCCTGAAAGAAGAGCTGGACGGTACTCTGAATCTCTATCTTAAAATGAGGAAAGAGCTCGGCAGGGAGAACAAAGGCCTGAACCTGATGGATATGGCCACAATCGGCGCCAGGTATCTGAAAAAGAAAGGACTGCTCGACGACATGGAAGTCAGCGAGGAAAACAATGCCTGCAGTATTTATGTGGACGTGGATGTGGACGGCAAGATCGAGAAATGGCTGCTGCAGTTCAAGAACGAGACGCACAATCACCCTACGGAGATAGAACCTTTCGGAGGCGCGGCCACCTGTCTCGGAGGAGCCATCAGGGACCCGCTTTCAGGAAGGAGCTATGTATACCAAGCTATGCGTGTCACCGGAGCAGGAAACATCTACCAGCCTGTAGCCGACACCATGCCGGGCAAGCTTCCGCAGAAAGTCATCAGCCGGAAAGCCGCCCACGGATATTCAAGCTATGGAAACCAGATAGGCCTGGCTACCACTCACGTGCGTGAAATCTATCATGAAGGCTATGTGGCCAAGAGGCTGGAGGTCGGAGCAGTCGTCGGGGCTGTGAAAGCTGAGAATG
Source organism: uncultured Bacteroidales bacterium (assembly GCA_949289565.1). Taxonomy (GTDB): domain Bacteria; phylum Bacteroidota; class Bacteroidia; order Bacteroidales; family UBA932; genus Cryptobacteroides. The sequence continues at coordinate 237,339 of CASEOO010000043.1, read as the reverse complement.
TCCGCCGCGAATCTCCTGCACCTGGCGATATCGTCCTGCTGCTCGGAGGACGTACAGGCCGTGACGGCATTGGCGGAGCCACCGGATCTTCGAAAGAGCATACGGAAGCTTCACTCGAAACCAGCGGCAGCGAGGTGCAGAAAGGAAACGCGCCTGAAGAAAGAAAACTGCAGAGGTTGTTCCGCCGTCCTGAAGTCACCAGGCTGATCAAGAAATCGAACGATTTCGGTGCAGGCGGAGTGAGTGTGGCCATAGGCGAGCTCGCAGACGGTCTGGACATATATCTGGACAGGGTCCCTGTGAAGTATAGCGGTCTTAACACTACAGAGCTGGCCATCAGCGAATCGCAGGAGAGGATGGCAGTGGTCATAGAAGCGAAAGACAGAGCCGAATTCGAGTCATACTGCCAGAGTGAAAACGTAGAAGTCACATACGTGGCTGACGTGACGGACAATGCCCGCATGCGTATGTACAACAAGGGCAAGCTCATGGTCGACCTCTCCCGTGCATTTATCGACAGCGCCGGAGCGAAACATTATGCAAAGGCTAAAATATCTGCGGTCGAGGACACGGACCCGTTTGTACGTGAAATAGAAGGCGATACGCTGAAAGAAAAAGTGTTCAACAACCTCCAGGACCCGAACGTGACTTCACAGAAGGGGCTTATAGAGATGTTCGACTCCACTATCGGCCGTTCTACCGTGCTGATGCCTTTCGGAGGATGCCTGCAGACTACCGAGACACAGGTTTCTGTGCAGAAACTCCCGACTGACGGCTATACTGACACTGCCAGCATCATGGCATTCGGTTACAATCCATTCATATCATCGTGGAGCCCTTATCATGGAGCGGCCTATTCTGTAGTCGAGGCCTGCGCGAAAGTCGTGGCCGCCGGAGCTTCATACGAGAAGATGAGATTCTCGTATCAGGAGTATTTCGAGAGGATGCATACCCCGGCATCGTGGGGCAAGCCTCTCAGCGCCCTTCTCGGAGCTCTCAAGATGCAGGTGGAACTGGGTCTCCCGTCCATCGGCGGAAAAGACTCCATGAGCGGCACATTCGAGCACATAAACGTGCCTCCTATGCTTATGGCTTTCGGAATCACCACTGTAGATGCAGGAAAAGTCATCTCTCCTGAACTCAAATGGGAAGGGAACCGCCTGTATCTCATCAAACATACGCCTTTGGCCAACCATATGCCCGATGTGGCCCAGCTCAAGGCCAATTTTAAATTTGTCGAGAACCAGATAGCCTCCGGCAATATAGTTTCGGCCTATGCCATCGGCTTCGGAGGTCTCGCCGAGGCAATCTGCAAGATGTCTTTCGGAAACGCCTTCGGCGTCAATGTCAATGTCGACGAGAGCGATCTATTCAATTACAGCTGCGGTTCGATATTGGTCGAGTCGGAGACCGAACTCGACCACCCTCAGGCAGTATATATAGGTGAAGTCACTTCCGGCGAGGACGGAAACCTGAGCATAAACGGCTGCAAAATGTCGATTTTCGAGCTTATGTTTGCAAACGGGGCTCAGTTCGCAAAGATTTATCCTGACACTTGCGAGCCGTCTCACAAGAAGCTCGTTCCTGACGGCATGGATGGAGTCAAGCCTCTGAAGGTGAAAAAACAGGACATGAAATATCCTGGTGCACCGGTAGAGAAGCCGACTGTCTATATCCCTGTATTCCCTGGCACTAACTGCGACTATGATACTGCCAAGGCATTCCGCAAGGCCGGTGCAGAGGTGAAGATGAGCGTATTCTGCAACCTTCACAGCGAGGATATCTTCCGCTCGATAGAGCAGATGAAGCAGAATATCTCTGAGTGCCATATTCTGGCGCTGGTCGGCGGTTTCTCAGCTGGAGATGAGCCTGACGGAAGCGGCAAGTTCATAGCGAATGTGCTGAACAACAAGGAAATCGCAGATGCCATACATGCTTTGCTTGACAGAGGCGGACTGATTCTGGGTATATGCAACGGCTTCCAGGCTCTCGTCAAGTCAGGACTTCTTCCATACGGCAGGCTCGGCATGGTGACGAAGGATTCTCCTACACTGTTCAGAAACGACATAAACAGACATATCTCGCAGATGGTGACCACGCGTGTGTCCACGACCAATTCTCCTTGGCTCTCAGGATTCTCTGTCGGGGATCTGCATACCATAGCGGTGAGCCACGGGGAAGGGAAGTTCGTGGTGAACGAGGCTCTCGCGAAAGAGCTTTTCGCAAACGGGCAGGTGGCCTTCCAGTATGTCGACCCTGTCACTGAGGAAGTGACCATGGATTCACCATACAATCCGAACGGTTCGTACTATGCCATCGAGGGGATAATCAGCCGTGACGGCCGGATTCTCGGAAAGATGGGCCATACCGAGAGATATGAGAACAATACATTCAAGAATATAGAAGAAGAGCTCGACCAGCCTCTGTTCGCGAATGCAGTGAACTATTTCAGGGGGAAATGACGATGTCTGACAGGGGCTTGAATGAAGAATGCGGAGTCTTCGGCGTCTGGGGCGTCCCGGATGCCGCGGCTCTGGTGTATTATGGCCTCCACGCTCTTCAGCATCGCGGCCAGGAGGGCTGCGGCATAGTGGCCGCCGGTCCTGACGGCGACATGAAGCGCATCAAGGGCGAGGGCCTGGTGACAGAAGTCTTCAATGAAGAGCGTCTGGCATCTCTTCCAGGAAATATGGCCATAGGCCATGTCCGTTACTCCACGACTGGAGGCGGGGGCCTGGAGAATGTCCAGCCCTTCCTTTTCCGCCATCATACCGGGGATTTTGCTCTGGCGCACAACGGGAATCTGGTGAACTATGCACTTCTCAGAAGACAGCTTGAGGACAAGGGCAGCCTTTTCCAGTCGTCTTCCGACAGTGAAATCCTGGCTCATCTGATCAAAAAGGACAGCGCAGAGGCTCACAGGCCCAGAATATATGCCATAGAGAATGCTCTCAACACCATAGAAGGGGCTTTTGCCTTCCTGATCATGACTTCCAAGAGGATATATGCATGCAGGGACAGGCACGGGCTCAGGCCGCTTTCCATAGGACGGCTGGGTGACGGCTATTTGGTGAGCAGCGAGACCTGCGCTTTCGATGTGCTCGGAGCTGAATTTGTCAGGGATGTTGAGCCTGGCGAAGTGGTCACCATAGACCATCACGGCCTCCGGTCACGAAAATATACGGAGAAATGGTGTCATGACATGTGCGCCATGGAATACATATATTTTTCCCGGCCTGACAGCGATATAGACGGAAAAAATGTCCACAGCTTCCGCAAGGCATCCGGAAAACTCCTTTTTCAGGAGGCTCCGGCCGATGCGGACATAGTCGTGGGCGTTCCGGATTCAAGCCTCAGTGCCGCCATGGGCTACAGCGAGGCGAGCGGGATTCCTTATGAGATGGGCCTGGTCAAGAACAAATACATAGGCAGGACTTTCATTCAGCCGTCCCAGGCCATGCGGGAAAAGGGTGTGAGGATGAAACTCGCCCCTGTGAAATCCATCGTGAAAGGAAAGAGGGTGGTGCTGATAGATGATTCTATAGTCCGAGGCACGACATCGAGAAGGATAGTGCGGATGCTCAGGGATGCCGGGGCTTCGGAAGTGCATCTGAGGATAGCAAGCCCTCCTATCAAGATGCCTTGCTTTTACGGGGTGGATATTTCCACCTATGATGAACTGATATGCGCGAGAAAGTCCGTGGAGGAAGTGCGGCAGAGCCTGGAGGCCGATTCTTTGGCATTTCTTTCAGAGAAGGCGTTGTTTCAGGCATCCGGAAGAAGCGGATTGTGCCTGGCTTGCTTCAACGGCCATTATCCTACTGAGCTTTATCAAAGCATAGAGGACGCTAACAAGGACGGAAAATTCTGATATTTACGGGGATATGATGATTCTGGGTATAGATGTCGGTGGCAGCACCACGAAAATTGCAGGAGTGGAGAATGGCCAGATTCATTCTGCACAGAGCATCGTGGCCGCCGACCCGGTCACATCTCTCTTTGGAGCCTTGGGCAAATATATTTATGACAATGGGATAAATCTTGCGGACATTTCCCGTATCATGCTTACCGGGGTCGGCAGCGCATATGTAGACGGCGATTTGTATGGCGTGCCTACCGGCAAGGTGGAAGAGTTTACGGCCAATGCCATCGGCGCAAGTTTCGGCTGCGGTCTGGAAAGAATGGTGGTAGTGAGCATGGGCACAGGAACATCGTTCATCTCTGTGGACCATGGAAAATTCAGGCATCTCGGCGGACTCGGAATAGGCGGAGGGACGCTGCAGGGGTTGTCGAATGTCATTTTCAAGACATCTGATTTCGAGAAGGTTATTGCTATGGCATTGTCAGGAAGCGTCTCATCGGTGGATTTGCAGATAGGGGATATCAGCAGAACCGAATTGCCGGGGCTGCCTATGGACGCCACGGCATCCAATTTCGGCAAGGCCGATGCATCATCTAGCATGGAGGATGTGGCGGCTGGTGTTGTGAATATGATACTTCAGACTGTCGGAAGTGCCGCTAATTTCATATCTTTGGGGACTGGAATAAAGGATTTTGTCCTTATCGGGAATCTGTCGCTGCTTCCACAGTGCAGGGCGGTGTTCGACAGGATTGGCAGGCTGTACGGCCTGGATTTCCATATCCCTGAACATACCCTTTACAGAACGGCGATCGGCGCGGCATTGTATGCTTTGGAAGACAATGTCTGATATCGCCTTCCAGGCCGGAAATTTATTGGAAAAAATTAAGGAACAATATTATGGCAGAAAGTTACGAAAAAGCAGGAGTCAACCTCGAAGCAGGTTACGAGGTGGTCCGCAGAATCAAGAGCCATGTCGCCTCTACATCCCGTCCGGGAGTCATGGGCAATATCGGTTCTTTCGGAGGAATGTTTGATCTCTCAGCGTTGAACATAAAGGAGCCTGTGCTGGTCAGCGGAACTGACGGAGTGGGCACGAAGCTGAAACTTGCCTTCGAGATGGACAAGCACGACACCATAGGCATAGATGCAGTGGCCATGTGTGTGAATGATGTGCTTGCACAGGGTGCTGAGCCTCTGTTCTTCCTGGATTATGTGGCCGTGGGCCACAATGAGCCGGCTAAGGTTGAGGCCATCGTTTCTGGCGTGGCTGAAGGATGCCGCCAGGCCGGATGTGCCCTTATAGGAGGCGAGACTGCAGAGATGCCAGGCATGTATGCTGACGGCGAGTATGACATAGCCGGATATACCACTGGAGTGGTGGAAAAATCAAAACTGATAGACGGCTCTAAAGTCAAGGCCGGGGATGTCCTGGTAGGTATCGCGTCATCGGGTGTGCATTCGAACGGATTCAGCCTGGTCAGGAAGATATTCGCTGACAACCATCTGGATCTGAAAGCATCTTATCCGGAGCTTGGCGGTGCTGTTCTGGGTGAAACGGCTCTGACTCCGACGAAAATCTATGTGAAGCAGGTCCTGGACGTGATACGGAATTGCGATGTGCATGGAGTCGCCCATATTACAGGCGGAGGGTTCGATGAGAATATCCCGCGTATACTGCATGACGGACAGGGAATCGAGATTCATGAAGGCACATGGGAGATTCTTCCGATATTCAGGCTTCTCGAAAAGTACGGCAAAATAGCTCACAGGGAGATGTTCAATATCTTCAACATGGGCATTGGAATGGTGCTGGCTCTAGATGAGTCCGAGGCTTCAAAAGCCATTTCCATCCTTGAATCCCATGGCGAGAAGGCATCAGTCATCGGACGCATAACTGATTCAGAAGGGGTAAATATAATAGGAAGCAAATAGAAGTTATATATGAAAAGGGCATTATTCAGTGTAAGTGACAAAGCCGGCGTAGTGGAATTCGCTGCGCAGCTGGAGTCCCTCGGCTGGGAAATCATCGCCACCGGCGGGACTATGAAGCTTCTGCAGGAAGCAGGGCTTAAAATCATCAACATCAGTGAAGTGACAGGCTTCCCTGAAATATGTGACGGCAGGGTCAAGACCCTCCATCCGAAAGTGCACGGAGCATTGCTCGGAAGGCGTGACCTGGAGAGCCATCGCCAGCAGCTCAAGGAAAACGGCATCGAATATATCGACATGGTATGCGTGAACCTTTATCCGTTCAGGCAGACCATCGCCAGGCCGGATGTGACCATGGATGATGCCATAGAAAATATCGATATCGGAGGCCCGTCCATGCTCCGCAGCGCCGCGAAGAACTGGAAGTCCGTGACTGTGGTATGCGACCCTTCAGACTATGCCATGGTCATCGATGAAATCAAGGCAAGCGGAGACACTGCGCCTGAAACCAGGCTCAAACTTTCAGCCAAGGCATATACCCATACGGCAGAGTATGACATGATGATTTCCACCTACATGCGCAAGCAGGCAGGACTGAACGAGAAACTTTTCCTGGAGTATGATCTCAAACAGGGACTCCGCTATGGAGAAAACCCTCATCAGGAAGCCAAGTTCTATGCGGCTATGGATAAAGTGCCTTTCTCTCTCGCCACTGCCGAGCAGCTGAACGGCAAGGAGCTCTCTTACAACAATATCCAGGATGCAAATGCGGCCCTGAACATAGTCCGTGAGTTCGACGAACCGTTCTGCGTGGGACTGAAACACATGAACCCGTGCGGCGCGGCTGTAGGAAAGGATGTGGTAGATGCATGGAAGAAGACATTCGAAGCAGACAAGGTGAGCATTTTCGGAGGCATCGTGGCCACGAATCAGGAGATAAACAAGGAGGCGGCAGAACTCATGAAGCCAGTATTCCTCGAAATCATCATGGCCCCTTCATTTTCAGCAGAAGCTCTTGAAGTTCTCTGCACGAAGAAAAATCTCCGCCTGCTGAAAGTGGACATGACCAAGGACAGCACTCCACGTATGCAATATGTCAGCGTAAACGGCGGTCTGCTCGCCCAGAATCAGGATATCAACACTGTCGAGGTGAAACCTGAAATGTGCGTGACCGAGACAAAGCCTTGCGACAGCATGCTCTCTGACCTTAATTTCGCATGGCGGATAGTAAAGCATATCAAGTCAAATGCCATCGTGGTCGTCAAGGACGGTGTGACCATGGGCGTCGGCGCCGGACAGATGAACCGTATCGGCTCTGCTGAGATAGCTTTGAAACAGGCAGAAGCGACTTGCAATGAACGCGGAATCGACGTGAAAAATGTCGGTCTTGTCATGGGCTCCGATGCTTTCTTCCCGTTCGATGACTGCGTCACTCTTGCCGCCGAATATGGCGTGAAGGCTATCGTCCAGCCTGGCGGAAGCATCCGTGACAATGATTCCATCGTCAAGGCGAACGAGAATCATATTGCGATGCTCTTTACCGGCATGCGCCACTTCAAACATTAAATTGCCGACCAAGCGCCGGTCTCCGGAACAGCCTGGCTGAACGGAAACCGGATAAAATAAAATTGCCGGAAGCGCGCTTCCGGCAATTTTTGCACTAATCAGTTTTAAACTCCGGTTATTCTGCTTTTTTGAAACAGATTCTGTTATTCCTGACATCGAGAATAATCATGTCGACAGTGGTTTTGCCTTTTTCGCCGAGTGTCCAGCCGTTGTTCGTATGCATGCAGGTCGCAGGCATCCATTCATTCAGTTTGAGCGGCTGTTTTGTCCCGTCTTCCGTGCTGAACGCGTTCATATGTGAAACGAATGTTGTAAGGTCGTCATTTGCTTCTGCCTCAGGGTTCGGGCCGTTTACGCCCTCTGTGATGATATCGATGTCTTCAATGTATCTAGCAAGCTTGATGCAGAAATTCTCATAAAGTGTGATCTTGGCATCGTTGCAGACCAGAATCTGAGGGTCGGCAAGAGATGCGTTGAACTGATGCCCTTCACCATTGTACCATTCAGATGAACCTCTGATATAATATGTGCCTGAGATCATCTCTCTTCCGACGATCCAGTCACCGCCTGAATACTTGAACTCTACTTTCCTCGGCTGGTTGAATTCATGGTCTGACGAGTATATCGTGACCGTGTTCCCGAGCTTGTTGAACACTATGCGGTACTTGCCATCAGCCGGGACAGTCCATTTCGTGCCGGCAGTTTTCTGCAGGGAAGCCTTGACAGCGGCGCCGTCCTTGAATGCTCCGTCAGCTGGGCACAGATAATACTTGACATCATTGAGTGTCACTGCTATATCTGCCTGCCCTGCGGACAGCTCCACCAGATTCGCATAGACATTTTCATCTTCAAGAGTCTGGCTTAACGCGCCGACAGTTTCTCCACCGGCTTCTACTGCGACTTCCGGAGAACCGCAGGTGACAGCTGAAGTGTACACTTGTCCAGCCTTGAAATCGTATGAGATTCCGTTCTTTTCAAATTCTTCATCGTTAACCAGTATAGACAGGTCTGCTTCAGTGGCGAACGGAGCCACGGCCACATAAAAATCAGCAGAAGATTCGTTCGGAAGTGAAACTGCATCAAGAGATACTGCGGCAGTGCACGAAACGGCGTTTTCAGCCGGGCTCAGGACACCGCTGGTGAAATCTATTGAAAAAGTCCCTGCCATGACAGCATTTTTATCCACAGAAGCAAGCCCTACTTTGGTTATTGACATTGCAGACCCGCTGTAGTTGGCTACATTTATTTTCATCACAGACGCGGCATGCGCGAGATTGATGACAGGCGAAGCCGTGCCTGAGGATGTCCCCATTCCGTGCAGAGGCGTCTTGATATGCCCGGCATCATCTGCGGCTGCCTGTGTTCCTGATGAAATTTTCACGACAGCATTCGACTTGCCCTCGGCGATGCTGAAAGTCTCATCATAAGGGTAAAGCACATAATATGTATATTCTACACCTTCCTCCGGCTTGAACTCTGATGAAACAAAACTATTCTCTGCTTCAGAGGATTTTGTGAATTTATAGAGGCTGGACTCGGTGCCGTTATCGATGACTACACCCAGTTCATCTCCTGTTTCCCAGTCCACTTCATAAGTCTGGCCGTCAAACACAGTCTTGGTCTGAGGAACCAGAACCTTCAACTCAAATCCGGACAGCTGTCCCTGGCCGGCATCAGACGTTTCTTTTGAACAGCCGGCAACTATGCCGGATACGGCAGCCGCTGCAATGATGTAAATGATTTTTTTCATAAGTGTGTTTCATTAAAATTCACCGCCAAAATTCATGTCAGGAGCGTCCATGTTATTCATGATTGAATATGAACTCTCATCTCCGGAATGGGCAAAGCCTGATTCTGCCATTGCCTCGCAGATTGAAAAACAAGGTGATACGTATAAGTGTTCCATGTCAGATTATTTAAAAAGTTCATTAATAATTGTCATTTTGTCCCAGATTAGGATTTGTGATGACCTCTTTTGAAGGAATCGGCCACAGATAGTGTTTCGATGCATCAAAAGACCTGTCCACTATCTTTTTGGCATAGCCGTCATTGAACAGCTGGGTGGTGTTTGCCGTTCCGTTTTCATCTATCTCAGGTGTATAAGGGAAGAACCATTTGTCTGCGTCAATTTGTTTCTTCAGGTCTTCAAGGTCGAGCAGTCCATATTGCGGCGTGTTCAGAACTTGATCGGCAATTCTCCACCTTATCAGGTCCATGTATCTCCAGCCTTCGTAGGCAAGCTCCATCCTTCTTTCTGTCCTGACTATAGTCCTCAGTTTCGCCTGGTCGTCTTCTGTCACGGCAGGGTATTTCGATGTCTCTGTATAGCCGCATCCATAAGCTCTGGCTCTGACCTTGTTTATGGCATCCTTCACGCTCTGGTCTATGTCATTTGCCTCTATCTTGGCTTCTGCATACATCAGCAGGACATCGGCATAGCGCAGGTATACTATGTCCGGAGCGACCTTGAAAGTATTGTCGTTCACCCAGTCCTCATCGATGCCTTTTTTTCTGACCAGCCCGCTGTATGAAGCATATTGGCTTCCTGACTTGCAGTCCAGATTTTCTACGTAAGTATTGGTGAGTGAATTATATACCTGTGTTGTATAAGGATTCGGGTCATAAACTACGCCCAGATGCTCCTCTCCGAAAGGCGCGATGGTCATGGCGCAGCGCGGATCCCTGTGCTCGAAAGGGTTGTGCGGGTCGAAGTTTCGAGATTCGTCTATCGGCTTGCCGTCGTCGCATAGAAAACTGCAGAAAAGCTCCCATGTAGGATATCTTCCTACCCATCCTCCTCGGTTTCTCGTGCAGTAGTCACGCGCTTCATTAGTGGACAAAGTGTTGTCCAGTTCAAGTGACCGCGGCCAGGACATGATGTTCTCTTCTGCGTGATGCGTAGATGCCAGGAACAGTTCGGCGAAGTCAGGATGCAGAGAATAGACATTCAGATCCATGCATGCCTTTGCAGCTTCCGCTGCAATATCCCAGTCCCCGTTCCACAATGCATATCTGGCTTTCAATGCATAAGCTGCCCCTTTCGTGGCGAGCTCTGTCTCGCCGTCATACGAAAGCGGAAGATATTTGGCGGCGAAATCAAAGTCTTCGTAGACATGCTGCATGATTTCATCCTTGTCAGTTCTTCCGTAGCTGAAAGCTTCCTCTATTGTTATCGACTTGTCCACATATACGACGTCGCCGTAGTATGCGGTAAGTTTGCCGTATTGTCCAGCCCTTGCGAATCTTGTCTGTGCGCGGAAGAGATTCGCCTCTTCTTCCGTCAGCCCGATAGTGTTCTCGGCATTCTCCAGCTTTTCCAGAAGAGTGTTGGCTCTGGCTATCGCTTTGTATGCATTCTGCCACCTCGTGGATACTTCACTGGATTCCGGATTCAGCGTTCCTCCGGTGACTATATTCAGTTTCTCCCTGGGGCTGGTGTCATCTGACCATTCTACGTCATCTATTGGCCAGAATACGGGCCTGTAAAGCCCTTTTATAGACATCTCTATCTGGCTTTTGGTCTGATACCAGGTGTCGCTTGACCCCATATCCAGAGGATATAGATCCAGGTCGGCGCAGCTGGAGCAGAGGACTGCGGCAGATATTGCAGATATGAATAATTTAAGTCTCGTTTTCATTGTACTGTCACTGATTATTAGAAATTGATTTGAACGCCGCCTACAACTGTGGTTGTGATCGGATAAGTTGATGTTCCCACTTCAGGGTCCCAGCCTTTAGGGTAGTTGCTTATGCAGAGCAGGTCATTTGCGCTTATGTAGAAACGCAGCTTCTGAATGGCGGCCTTCTTGGTTATATGCTGAGGCAGTGTATAACCTAAGGTAATGTTCTTCAGACGGAAATATCCACCGTTGAAAAGCCAGAAATCTGACATTGTGCCGAAATTATATGCCTGCTGCGAGTATGTAAGCCTCGGATACTTGGCGTTAAGGTTCTGCTCAGGAGTGTTGTAATGGCTCCAGTAGTTGTTCCCGTCAAGCATGGCAGGGATGTTGCCCCAATTGTCGCGGAGCGGCATTATCATGGTAGGAGCTATTCTGCTCAGACGGTATCCTACACCTTGCATGACAATGTTCAGGTCGATGCCTCGCCATCCTGCATAGACAGTCGCAGCATATTGCCATCGTGGCAATGAATTTCCCAGGAGCACCCTGTCCTTGTCAGGAGAAAGAGGAGACGTGTCATTCGGGTCTGCCTTGAGGTATTTTATGTCTCCAGGCTTGACGTTGCTGTTAAGTACTGGGTAATTATCTATTTCCTCCTGTGTCTGGAAGAGGCCGTCGCTCTTGTATCCATACCATTCATTGAAGTAGCTGCCCATCATCTTGACCTGGTCTCCGAGGAACTGCGTGCCTCCAAGCCATCCCATCTCGGAAAGATAGTCTGAAAGGTTTGCTGATATGCCGTATGACCAGTCTCCGACGACATCGTTCCATCCTATTTCGATCTCGTAGCCGATCGTTCTCATCTTTCCGGTATTCTGTTCAGGGTCATCGTATCCTACATAGTCAGGAATGTCGATGTCCAGCAGCATGTCTTTCGTTATCTTGTAGTAGTAGTCTGCGGTCAGGCGCAGTCTGTTGCGGAAGAAATTGATGTCCAGCCCGACTCCGAAAGACTTCGTAGTCTCCCATGAGATGTCACGGATGGCGTATGTCCACTGAGCGGCAGTGATTTGTGATGCAGGTTCATTCCCGTTCCAGAACAGGTCGTTTGAATATTGCATCAGAGGCAGGTACGGGTAGTTTCCCACACGGTCGTTGCCCAGAAGTCCGTAGGATGCCCTGACTTTAAGGAAGGAGATCGGGCGTACATTCCAGTTCTTGAAAAAGCTTTCTTCAGATATGACCCAGCCGCCTGACACTGACGGGAAAAAGCCTGTGCGGTAGTTTTTGTCAAACCTTGACGAGCTGTCCCATCTGGCATTGAACTGTATGATGTATCTTCCAGCGTAGTTGTACATAACCCTGCCGAAGAATGATCTGTAGCTTCTGTGATAGGCCGTGCCTCCATTGTACTGATAGTCTTCAGGCCCTCTGTCCAGGAACGGATATTCGGTCAGTTCGTAATTGTCCCTGGCTGCGCTTAAGTCCTCCCGGTAGAACATGTTGTCTTCATATCCGGCCAGGGCGCTAACAGTATGTTTCCCGAAAGTCTTGTCATAGTTTATGAGAAGCTGGGATGTCAGGCTGTAGTCCTGGACTCTGCTTTCATCCAGCCTCGTGGCGGAGTGGCCGTTGATGGTCCCGATGTATTCATTCGGGTTATCAGCTGAATAGTAGTCGATCCTTTGTGAGAATTTCTTGGAAGATGAGAAATTGTAGGTCGGAGCGAATATGGCGGATATTTTCAGCCCGTCTATCGGTGAGATATACAGCGCCGCCCGTCCTCCTACCTGGTTGTAGTCAGCTTTGGTGGTGCCGCCGTACATGAGCGCCGCATATGGGTTGTCACCATCCTTGCCTGCTGCGATTCTGCCGTCAGACCATTGCGCGGCATAGATGGAAGGCGTCCTGTACAGGCTTGCCATAGGTCCTGAAACAGGATCTGTGAATGATGACCTTTTGGCATAAATGTCAAATGCGGCATCCAGCCATTTGTTTATTTTGATATCGTTGTTCATCCTCACCGTAGCACGGGTGTAATCCTTGTTCTCATACAAGCCGTCAGCCTTGTCATAGCCGAAAGTAGCTTTTGTCTTGACTCTGGAAGTGCCTCCGGAAATGCTGAGCGAGTGCATCTGCTTCTGGGCAGTCTTTTTCAGGAGCATGCTTTGCCAGTCTGTGACAGGGTATTCGTCCGGACGTTCGGCATGGAGCTGCATATAATTGTCTATCATGGATTTGGAGTAAGTAGGATATTGGTTGTCTCCGTTTCCTGCATCGTTCCATCTGATTTCATTCACCATCTCCATGTATCTTACCGCATCGACGTATTCCGGCAGCTGGGTCGGAGTGTCGAATCCATATTCGAATGTATAGTCAAGGGAGATTTTATCCTGCTTGGCCCTTTTAGTGGTCACGAGAATGACACCAGCCGCGGCACGGGCTCCGTATATTGAAGCTGAAGCCGCATCTTTCAGTACAGAAAGAGACTCTACATCGCTTGGGTTTATGTCATTGAGGTTGTCCATAGGCACTCCGTCCACGATGATCAAGGGACTGGTGTCTCCTATTGTCGTGATGCCTCGGATGGTGATGGTAGCCTGGCCCCCCGGAGCTCCATTGTCCCTGGTGACCTGGACACCAGGCATGGCACCCTGAAGCGCCATGGATATGGTAGTGGCATTGCGCCCGGCAACATCATCTCCGGATACCTGGCTTATTGCTCCTGTTATGTCTCTTTTGGTCATGGTGCCATATCCTATGACCACAGACTGTTCCAGACTCTGGGCCTCTTCCATTAGAGAAACATCTATGACTCTTCTTGAACCCACTTTTATTTCTTCTGTGGCGAAGCCGAGACTGCTGAACTGCAGGATGCCTCCTTCTGGAATCTGTATTGAGTATTTGCCGTCCACGTCAGTTATTACTCCGGTGGATGTGCCTTTTATGATGACAGCTACGCCTGGGAGCGGTTCTGAAGATACATCCATGACTGTGCCTGTTATGGTGACCTTCTCTTTACCTGCCAGGCTGTCTGCCAGGATAATATGGTTCATGTCTATGGAATATGTGACAGCCGTCCCTGAGAACAGCCTGTCAAGCGCCTCGTTTACAGTGGCGTTGCGGATGTCCAGAGAGACTTTTCTGGCGACATCGACCTGCTGGGCGTTGTAGATGAAACTGTAGTCACTCTGCTGTTCTATCTGTTCCAGAACATCTGACAGAGGCACGTCATCCGCATTTATGCTGATCTTCGGTGCATCCTGGGCAGACATTGCGGCCGGGAGCATCAAGATTGCGGCGATGATAGATAAAATCTTGAAATACATAGAAGTTCAAATCTTTTTAGTGTTACCTGAATATGATCTGACGGAAATGGTTTTGTGAATATGACGTTTCATGATGCCAAAACCACAATTCGCCCATGATTTTTAGAGCATGATTATAAATAATATGTGGTTTTCCGCTGGAGATACGTCTATATAATGAATTGACGGAAAATGGACCCTATTGCCTGAAAGGGCTGACTTTTAACAATTAATTTTATGAAATCGAAAAATTTGACAATACTGTCTGCGGTTTGTCTGGCCATGGTGTCAAGCGCCTGCCAGAAAACAGCTCTGACAGAGGTTTCTCCCGGCGTCCCGAGCCAGGGGATAACATTTGAACTGATGACCGCCCCACAAACTAAAGTCACCACCGATGCTGGATTCAAGACTGTCTTCGATGAAGGGGATGAAGTAGGACTGTATGTCGTGCAACATGCCGTAGGTGCCGAGGGCGAGCTTCTTGCCAACGGCAATCTTCATGACAATCTTAAACTTGTGCTGCGTGGCGGGGTCTGGGTATTAGACGGTTCCACCCAGATATATTTCCCGGAAAATGACGATGTGCTGGATTTTTATGCGTACTGGCCATATTCCGAAACTGTCGATCCGACGGCTTTGGCTTATAATGCTTCCGAGTCTTCTTATGACCTGCTTGCAGCGGTCAATCCCGATGTCGCCAAGACTTCCGAGCCGGTCAAGCTTGTATTTGACCATCTTCTTGCCCTCGTTGAGGTCAATGTTGAAGGGAGAGGCGAGGCAGTGACGATAAAAAATGTCATCCCTGACGCCGTGTTCAATATTGCCGGAAAGCCGGCAATATTGGGAGACACTCCCTCGGATGTGGAAATATCTGCTGTCTCCGAGTCTTTCAGGCTGTATCTTCCGGCGCAGACTCTTTCAAAAGGAGAGCTCTTCTATATAAAGGTCGGAGACCAGGATTCCAAATATACCAATGCGTCTGACCGCAGTCTGCTGGCGGGCTCAGCCCTGCAATACAATATTGACACTCAGCTCGGAGACATAGATGCCATGCCGAACTGCTATATGCTCAAGCCTGGGGAGACTGTCGAGATACCTGTGGCCAAAGCTTACGAAGTCTGGAAGCAGGAGCCATATCTCGGCCCTGTGACATTGACAGGTGATCCTGAAGCGGAGTTCCTCTGGATGGATGCTGAAGGGCTGGTGACTTCCATGGAACTTGTTTCTGACCCTGATGACAAAACCAAGAGCAAGATCAAGGTAGCCGTTGCGCCAGGCAGGGAAGGAAATGCCCTGGTAGGTGTCAGGATAGATGGCGAGATGAGATGGGCATGGCATATCTGGGTGACAGAATATGATCCTGATGCAGACGGGAAGACTTATGACTATCATTTTGCGACTTCAGACAGGGAGAGAAGCTTCATTTTCATGGACAGGAATTTAGGTGCAGTCACCAGTGATCCGCGCGAGGCAGGATCCATCGGGCTTTATTATCAAGGCATGAGAAATATTCCGTTCCCTGGGCCGCAGACGATCGAGTCATCCCCTCAAATGAAGAAACTGTATAAGCTGGACGGTTCTGCCGTCGCGGTAACATTTACAGACAATACCGATATGGAACAGGAAGCCGCCGTGCAGTATTCGCTGAAAAATCCGACTGCTTTCATTTATAAATCAACAGGCACTACTTCATGGCTGTCTACAGCCAGTGCACCTGCTTCGGATCTGGCACAGCATTTCTGGTCGGCACAGCTGGAAAAGAAGCGTCTGTACGACCCTTGTCCTGAGGGCTGGACTCTCCCGTCAAGGGATGGAACAGGCAATGTCGGACAATCTATAGACCCTTATGACTGCGTGACTTATATAAAAGGAGTGTCGTCAACCAGTGGTTATCTTGAATATATGAATCTGGACAACTATGACGGGACCGCTCCTTACGGATATTTTCCTCTTGGAGGCAGAATGCATTTTCAGACAGGAAAATATGATCAGGTAGGAAAAACATGTATGCTTTATATTGGAGAATACGACGGCGTCGGCAATACCAGGGCATTTGAAATAGCGGCGGATAAGGTCAAGGGCAGAAACGGATATGGACGCGCCAGCGCTCTGCCTGTAAGGTGCGTAAGGGAATTCACTAAATAATTTTGAACGAGATGAAAAGAACGATTATACCTATTTTCGCCCTCGCTATCATAGCCGCAGGCTGCGAAGACATATATGAAGGGGAGGCCCCGAACTATCTTCAGGATGTAAAAGTCTCGTTTAACCCTGAGATTGAGCCTTATGGAGAGTCGGATTCGGAAGACATGGCAACCGGTGCTGATGCAGGAGTGTTCATGATAAAATACGGGACAGATTTCTCTGCCGAGAACATCATAAACGGGGTCAGCAACACCCGTTTCGTGACAGATGCCGAAGGGGTGCTGAACGTCCCTCAGGGAAGTGAGGCCATATTGTTCCCTGCAGAAGCGAACAAGTATGATTTTATCCTGTATTCACCATATCGCGAGACATTGGATGCAGGGAACACCATCTCGCTGGACTTGGATGCAGCTGACACTGAAAATCTCCTGTACAGCGACAGCGCTAAAGGAAAATACAAGTCTGCAAGTGCTGTGAAAGTAGAGTTCAGGCATGTTCCTGCAAAGATGAGCATGAACATCACGAACGGCCAGGGCATTACGGAAGATGACCTGAAGAGCCTGGATGTGACGTTCTCTGGCATGTATAGCACTGGGGCACTTGACTTGCTGAAAGGTTCAGTGTCATATACAGGCGAGGCCGGGAAACTTGATGCAGAAGTGGCGACAGACGGGAAATCTGCAGAAGTTCTGATCTTGCCGACAGACCCTGAAACAGTTGCAGGAGCCAGGGAACTGATTTTCAGTACCGGAGGAGTCACCCACAGCTACATTTTTGATGCCGCTCAGGTTTTCGAGATGGGAAAGGAATACGTGCTTGATGTCACTGTTTCAGTTCCTGGCATAAGCATAGAAATATCCGAAATCAAAGACTGGACTGTGGAGACAGTGGATGGTGTCTCATCCTTGTAGTCTTGGATGAGTTTTGAAAAACCGGATAAAAGGTTTACCTTTATCCGGTTTTATGTGAACTTGCCAGATGAACAACTTAACTGATAACCAAAATGATGAATTTCTCTTCCGGGAGATAAAGAAAGGCAACCACATGGCATTCTCAGTCCTGTTCGAGAAGTATTATGCAGATCTGGTGATGTATTGCGGGTCGATAATACGTAGCAGAACTGACTGTGAAGACATAGTGCAGGATGTCTTTTTCAAGCTGTGGCGCAAGCGGGAGACTCTGGAGATAGAGGGCTCGGTCAAGGTCTACTTGCTGAGGGCGGCCAGGAACGGCTGCCTGGACTGTATCAGACATAGCAAGGTGGTCAATGTACATCAAGAGAATGCCGTCAAGGATTCTGTGCCGGAGGTTTATGATACAGATGACTACATCATGTACTCCGATTTGAAAGGACATCTTGGCGCTATTCTGCGGCAGATGGATGCCAAAGCGGCGGAGGCTTTCCGGATGAACAGGTTTGACCATTTGAAATATAAAGAGATAGCAGAGAAGCTCAATGTGTCCGAGCGGACGGTGGAGGTGCGTATAGGAAATGCCCTCAAGGCCATCCGGACAGGCATTGCAGCATTGAAGCTTGACAAATGAATTACAGAGACGATTATCAGTTATGGAAAAGAAAATAAATAAAGATGCGGAACATATGGACGTGCTGATTGGCCGCTTCCTTTCAGGCGAAGCTTCGGAACAGGAATCTGAAGCTCTGTTTTCCTGGCTGGATGAAGATGACGCGAATCTGGCCTTGTTCGAGCAGGTCCGCAGTGTGTGGAATGCAGGCGTCACAAATTTCAGCGCAGATGAAATTGATGTAAAAGCGGCATTGAGGGCTGTAAACAGGAGAATAGAATTAGAAGAAAAAGCCGGAAAACCTCGTGGGGGGGGTGGCGTAGGACGGTCTATATGCTGAGAAATGTCGCGGCGATATTGGCTGTGCCTCTGATAGCTTGCACTCTGTGGCTTTCTATAAGGCTTGGCGGTATCAGCCGGCAGGCAGTGGCGGTCCATGAGATTTCTGCTCTGCCTGGAACTGTGACCAAGGTTTCGTTGCCTGACGGCACCATTGCGTGGCTCAATGGAGGCAGCAGCCTCAAATATCCAGAAAAATTCACAAGAAAGACCAGGGAGCTTTCCATGTCCGGCGAGGCTTATTTTGAAGTGAATTCAGATAGGATGCATCCCTTTACAGTGCATACTTCCAGCCTGGATGTCACCGCTGTAGGCACCAGTTTCAATGTCCAAGCTTATCAAACTGATTCATTGGTGTCTGTCACGCTTGCTGAAGGCATAGTCGAAGTGGACATGAAGGATGCGGAGGCCACGCTTGTTCCCGGGTCAAGGGTTATCTACAACATCAATAGCGGGACTCATGAGATTTCATCAGGAGAACCATACAGGTGGTGTTCATGGAAAGACGGCGTCCTGATGTTCAGAAACGACCCTCTTAGCTATGTTTTCAAAAGGCTTGGCCAGATATACAACACAGAATTTATCGTAGATGAGGATATTCAGGACGATCCTTACTATGCGACATTCAAGAATGACCCTCTGGACAGAATCTTGGTATTGCTGTCGAAAACAGCCCCGATTTCATACCGTTCTGCCGGAGAAACCGAGGCTGTGTCTGGGAAAGAAATTATCGAAGTATATTGCAGAAAATAATTCTGGTTATCTGTAGTCGAATCTGGCATCTGCGACTGTGTCGCTGTCAGAGACTATCTTTATCCATCTTGCTTGGAATGCATCCGGGAACTCGTGGATTTCACATTCTCCTGGTCTTAGGATGAAGCTGGCATATTCAGCCCATTCATTTTCGCCTGCAGGGTCAGCGTAAACTATGAATTTGGCAGTGTTTGCTCCTTTGTTAGCCAGTGTCATTGTCCGTCTGTCATATCCCCATATCAGATAAGGGTCGGATGGCACTCCCTGCTTTATCTCCGAGTTGTTCCATACGCAGCCATGGCCTGACGGTTTGCCAAGTTTCCACAGGTCATCTATAGCTCCAGCCCATACCGCCGTCTTTCTGTCGTCAGAGCATACGATGTGAGGATTTTTCTTATTGCCGGTATCGGCACCTGACATGATGAACAGTCCTCTGTAGGTGGCATAATCCGGTATGACGAAACTGTGTGAAGCGATTGGACGTATTTTGGCATAGCCGTCTGCATTTTCCGCAGGCAGTTCATAGAATGTTCCATGGCAGCTGAACAGGTCTCGTTCTGTCACCACTTCGCGGCAGATCCTCAGCGATCCGTCAGTGCATAGCCTGTCAAAATTCTCGTGCCCTTCGGGCAATCTCCATCTGCGCCCCTTGTCATCCGTGATGAGGACTGAACAACTGTCTATGGTTATGACGTTTTCAGGTATTGTGAATTTGTCAGTCATGAATGCTGTCATGGCCGAATCGGATACCGCCTTGATATGCATGGTAGAATCAGCTTCATAGAAGACTTTTTCGCCGTTTATGCCGGCAAGTATTCCAAGTGACCGTCTTCCGTGCCCGAGAGAGTACAGCAGGCTTTCTTCTATCTGGCCTTTTTCCACTTTGGCGAGTCCGTCGAATATCCGGTCAGGTTCTGAAGTCCTGGTTTCTTTCTGTGCATATACCATCTGGATGCTGAAATCCTTCACATCTTTGTTTACTTTGGCTCTGAGCCATATGCCCTGGTCATTGCTTGAAAATGGCACGAAACAAGAACTTCCGGCTTCGACTGTTATATTTTTTATCTGCTTCCATGAGCCTTTTCCATCGGCATCTGTTTCGAAGCAGATTTCTGTGGCGGTGTCGGAACTATTGGTTATCCAAGCACATCTGTTATCCCATCCCTGGAAGAGAAACGGGTCAGAAACAGCGTCTTTTTTCAGGTCTTCCCTGAGCCAAAGTGCGCCTGCCGCAGAAACCGGGCCTACATGATCGGGCATGTCTGCTGATGTGAACCACAGGTTTGAATTCGCCTGGCCCGCCGCCACTATATTTCCTTTTGCGCTTCTCTTGTTCAGGAATTCATTGGCCGCCGAGTCGTCGCATCCGAACACCAGGGCATCTCCCCATCTGGTAAAGTCGCCTATTACTTTCAAATAGGAGCCCCTCGGGATGATGGCGCCTGCATTCTCAGCTGAGAAATCACCTGGAAATCTCCAGAACATGCCGTGCATGGTCATCAGGTAGTCGGGCTTTTCTTCTGTGCCCACATTTCTGATGCGAGGCCATTCCGTGTTCCAGCCGTGGGCTCCGTCATAGGAGAAGCTTGCCTTCGGCAGCCGGAAGAATGACCATCCGGTTTCAGGCGAACGGACTCCTGCTATGACAGATTTGTAGTCCCATCCCAACGCCCATATCGGGTCGGTTTCCGGGTCTGGATTTCCATAGATTCCGCCAGGACCTGTTATTTCGGTGAATTGGTTTCTCCTGATGACTTTCCAGTCTTTGCCGTCCCACTCTGCCAGGCAGCCTGCTTCGATGTCAAATCTCCAGTGAGCTTCTTCGCTGTCCTCTCCATTGTTAGAGAAGACCAGGACATCCTGGCCGGAATACATTCCTTTTCCATGGCAGCCGGGGAGAAGCGGGCCGAACTGGGCTCTCAGCCCTTTCTGTTTTTCTTTAGCCCTGATGATATTGCCGTCTTCATACAGTGTCTCCGCTTCCAGAGTATGCACATCTATGTCATAGAATCCTTCCTCCATGGTCCCCAGATAGATTCTGTTTTCAGGGTCGTACATATGTCTGGCGAGGGCTGTGTATCTTCCCGGCACTTTCTTGTAGTCCAGAGTGCGGATATTGCCCGCTGAGTCTATAACATGAGGCCCAATGAAAAGCTGTGAACTTTCCAGATGTATCATTCTGTCCGCAGGTGTCCCTCCCTTGCTTTCAGGGCGGACCGTCATCTTCAGGTCTTCCGAAATTTGATAGAGCATGTCAGATGAACCGTAAACCTGGTGTGGTGCATATGTGACGGCCCACAGGCTTCCTGCCCATGGCACTACGGCGCCTGTTCCGCATTCTCCTTCGTTGTTGTAAAATGCCAGATGCGGATATATGCCGCTGAATGACACCGGCTCAGTGCCGGCAGTGCCTCCAGTCCTGCAGCTTGCCGCAAGGACCATTGCCATGGATATGGCGATAAAATTAATACCTTTCATTTATATGGTGCGAAATGGTTACAATATTTCTACTTCAGTTATCTTTGCCCAGCCATCATCGGTGAGGCTGTCTTTGTTGACTGCCATGTTGATGCCTATGGCATTGTCCATGGTTGTATCTACCAGGCCTGCCGCCCATGTGTAGATTCCTGGATCGACATCACCCAGAGGTATGTCAAAAGAATATGTGACAGGCTTGCCCTTCAGCCATGTGGACAGGTCTGTGGCAGTGTCTACATAAATATATGCAGGCTTTTCTTCTTCGTCCAGAAGAGCGAAAGCGACCTTGTATTTCTGGTTCCACTGCGGAATGTTGACAGGGCAGTAGCCCCAGCCGAGATTGTTCCAGCTGCTGACGATGGTTACTGTGCGGCCTGCAATGGCATTGTCAGGAACTGACACCATATCAGGATAGAGCCTGTACCCTCCTTCGGAAATGAATTTCTGGACCAGGTCAAAGCAATAGTCGAACCATGTGTAGGTTTCATGCCCGTATCTGAAGTCCATCATGTTTACATGAGAGTCTCTCGAATCATTGAATTCTCCCTGTCTGACATCTTCAGGATGCCCTTCCCTGTAGTCTCCGCTCGGGTCTGTCCAGTATTTATGAGAGCTGACCACATAGCCGCCTTCCATGATGACTGGGCGTTTGAAGTTCCATAGCGAGCAGAACATCTTGTCCCAGCTTCCGTAGCCTGTGGTGTTGCTTGTCATGCCGAATGCATCGTGTCTGAGGCTGTATCCTTTTTCAATGGCGCTGATAAGCATCGGTTCTGTATCTGCAGATACGTTGCCTTCGCTGGAGGTTTCCCCGATGAGCCTGTGATAGTTCATGACTACAGGCACCTTTGTAAAGACTGAAGTGTACAGGTCTGTAATCCAGTCGAATACTGCACGCTTGTTCGCCTGGTCCTTGTACCTTACCATGTGTCCTTCTCCCCATCTTCCCAGTCCGTATCCGTCGATGAAGTCCACAACTGAAGGGTCGTTGAAGTCTTCAGCCAGCGCCCTGATGAATTTCTCATATGCTTTCTGGAATTGCGGGTCATCAGAATAAGGAGACCAGTGTTTCCCGTTTTCTGTGGTATATCCTTCAGCTCCATAAGTGTCTCTGACGTATAAAGGTGTATTCTGCCCTTGCTCAGTCCCGTCCACGATGATTCTGAAAGAGAGCTTCAGCCCTCTGTCACGGGCGCTTTTAAGAAGCTGGGACATCTTGGATGAAGGATCTCTCCATGTATATTCGCCTTCCCGTGGTTCGAAAAGTGCCCATTCTGTGCGTAGATATGCCGTCCCTGCGTAATCCGATATTTTCACAGTGCCGACGCCTGGCACTTTGTAGTTGTCATACGTGTTCCAGAAATTCAGCCCGAGGTCTCTGTCCAGGTAAAGCGTCCATCCGTTCAGTGGATTCCTGATAGGAGTGGTCAGGTCCGCTTCGAAGTTCACTGTAGTGTTTTCTTCCGGAATTACGATGGTATTGTCCGGCTCGGCGGTGTCTTTTTTGCATGCCAGCAATGCTGGAAGAGCGAGTGTCAATGCTCCAAGTGTAAAGAATGTGGTTTTCATCATCAATTATACAGTTTTTTGTATTCTATATGACGTTTCATCCTTGATAAACCACATCGGTTGCTGCAGCTGCGGTTGTATTGAAAGTCTTTTCATGGTTTATCTGCATCATTTCAGAGACATATTGACGCAGATAAGACCGTCTGAGAAACTGAGGAAAATCTGAGACGTGGAATTTGGATTTTTATTCGTAATTTTGCAGGACTGTGAAACTCTTTAAGGATAGAAAAAAGATTTGAAATGGAAAATCCTCAAAAAGCTAAAGTGCTGGTAGTAGGCGGCGGCGGAAGATGCCACGCCATAGTGGACGCGCTTTCACGCTCGTCCAAGGTCGGAAAAATATATTGTGCCCCTGGCAATGCCGGAATAGCGCGGCAGGCTGAATGTGTGCCGATAAAAGATACTCAGGTAGATGACCTGAGGGATTTCGCATTGGCCGAAAGCATAGACCTGACAGTAGTCGGTCCTGAAGTGTCCCTGGCAGCCGGTATAGCGGATGTTTTCAACGCTGCAGGGCTGAGGATTTTCGGCCCGTCAAAGGCGGCCGCCATTATCGAGTCAAGCAAGGATTTCGCGAAGAGGCTGATGGCGAAGTACAGCATACCTACAGCCGCATTCAAGACTTTCGAGGACTATGCCCAGGCTTTGGATTATGTGCGTGGAGGAGCTTTCCCTGTGGTGTTGAAATATGATGGCCTGGCTGCAGGAAAAGGGGTAGTCATAGCCGAGGATTGCGGACAGGCTCAGGAAGCCTTGAAAGATATGCTTCTCGATGACAAGTTCGGAAAGGGCAGGGTAGTAGTGGAAGAATTCCTGACCGGCCCTGAATTTTCATTCATGTGCTTCGTCGACGGGGAAAAAGTATGGCCTATGACAGTTTCTCAGGATCACAAACGCGCATTCGAGGGTGACAAAGGTCCGAATACTGGCGGAATGGGAGCATATTCTCCAGTGCCTCTTATCACTGATGAGGATGTGGAATATTCTTTGGAACATATCATGAAACCTGTTGCCGCAGGCATGGCCGCAGAAGGACGTCCATTCAAGGGCGTGCTTTACGGCGGTTTGATGAAGACTCCGTCAGGAGTGAAGGTAATAGAGTTCAACTGCCGCTTCGGCGATCCAGAGACAGAGGTGGTTCTGCCTCGACTCGAATCCGATATTTATGATATTTTCTCTGCAGTGGCGGACGGAACTCCTATGCCTGAAATCAAATGGTCTTCAAGGGTGACGCTCGGCTTTGTCCTGGCATCGAACGGCTATCCCGGTTCGTACGAGAAAGGGCATGCCATATCGGGCCTCGACGACGCGCAGGCTTTGGGGGATATCTGCATATACCATATGGGCACTGCCTTCAAGGATGGCGGCTATGCCACGGCAGGCGGCCGCGTGCTGATGGTGGTTGGATTCGGCGATGATCTGAAGTCTGCCCAGGCTCACGCTCTCAAGGCTGTCGGCTGCATCCGCTGCGACAATCTGTTTTACCGCAGAGATATAGGCTGGAGAGTGCTTTAACCAGGGCGTCTACAGAATATCAAGCAACTCCTTGAAACAGTTTATTCTGAAGAGTTTCGGGTGGTCGAACTCTTCTATGACCTCGTGCTGCCATGTGCTGCTGGCCGGGATGTGGACTCCATAACCTCCGATCTTGAGGACCGGGGCTATGTCTGACTTGAATGAATTGCCCGCCATGAGAAATTCATCTGCTTTGATGCCCAGCACGTCGATGATTTTGCAGTAGGCTTCCTCCGTCTTGTCAGGAACGATTTCTATATGGCTGAAAAACCTGGTCAGCCCGGATCTTTTCAGTTTGTTCTCCTGGTCTGTTGTGTTCCCTTTGGTGATGACGATGAGCTTGTATGGCTTCGTGGCGGCTATGGTTTCAAGTGTGTCTTCCACTTCTGGATAAGGTGTGGCAGGATTTCCGAGCAGCTCGCGCCCGATATTGTAGATTTCATGTATCCGGGATGCCGGTATCGTGTCTCCGCTCAGCCGCAGGGCGGTTTCTATCATGGACATGGTAAAAGCCATGACTCCGTATCCCAGGGTGTCCAGATTTCGTATTTCGGTGTGATACAGTTCGTTATGGGCGGATTCGGGGTCGCAATATCCTGATACTGCCTTGTTGAATTTTTCCTGGGCTTCATCGAAATATGCCTGGTTTTCCCATAATGTGTCGTCGGCATCGAATGCCACCACCTTTATATTGTCTTTCATGTCGGTTCTGTTTTGTCTGTTCATCAATAGTTATGATCACGGCTTCCCGTTGAGAGCCTCATGGAGGCAAACATCAATGCAGGCAAAATTACGCAAAATCTGATTTAAACGCTGAATTTATTTGCTATCTTTGTAAAGATATGGGAAGGAAGGTTTTGCCTTGCGGCAATATAATTGGAAAATTTTACTCGACGATATGATAATCAGTGGAAAAGAATTGTCCGCCAGGCTGAAGGCGGACATAAGGGATGAAGTTTCTTCATTTCCTGAAAAATACGGCCGGGTGCCTCATCTGGTGGTGATTCTGGTGGGCGACGACCCTGCAAGTGTGTCATATGTGACAGGAAAAGCCAAGGCTTCTGAATTTGTCGGTATCAGGAACACTACTGTCAGGAAGCCTGAAACCATATCGGAAGAGGAATTGCTGGCTCTTGTCAGACAGCTGAATGACGATGATTCAGTGGATGGAATTCTGGTGCAGCTGCCTCTGCCGAAGCATATTTCCGAGGCAAAAGTCATCGAGACCATAGACAAGTCGAAGGATGTGGACGGTTTCCATCCTCTCAATGTGGCGGCCTTGTGGCAGAAGCAGCCTTGCACTCTGCCATGCACGCCTAAAGGCATCATAAAAATGTTGAAGACAGCAGGAGTGAAAATAGCAGGAAAGAGGGCTGTGGTTATAGGCAGGAGCAATATCGTAGGCCTTCCTGTGGCCAAACTTCTTCTTGACGAAAATGCTACAGTCACTATAGCCCACAGCAAGACAGAAGATCTTCCGGCACTGACACGCCAGGCTGACATTCTCGTCGTAGCGATAGGCAAGCCAAAGTTCGTGACTGCAGACATGGTATCGGACGGCGCCGTGGTCATAGACGTCGGCGTGAACCGGGACCCTGAAACGGGAAAGCTCTGCGGAGATGTGGATTTTGCCACCATTGAGCCAAAGGCTTCAGTCATAACTCCTGTACCTGGTGGAGTCGGCCCGATGACCATATGCTGCCTGATGGAAAACACTATAGAATGTTTCCTCAGAAAAATGAAGCCGTCGCTATAGCTGGCGGCTTGCCGGTTTTTGAAATGTCATTTATCCTGCGGGATGATAGGAGCTACTGATTCCCGCAGAATCATTTCCGGCGAGAGCTCGATCTGAGACTTGATTTCCCGATGGTTTGCTATGCTCTCGTTAAGGAGCTTCACTGCCATCTTTCCCATTTCGTCCACCATCTGTCCGATGCGTGTGATGGCAGGCTCCAGAAAGTCCAGGTAGAGATAATTGTCGAAAGACACCAGGGATATGTCTTCAGGTATACGCAGCTTGGCTTCCCTGATGGCCTTTATGGCGCCTAAACCTATGTTGTTGCTCAGAGCGAAGATAGCAGTGGGCCTGTGTTCGTAGTTCAGCAGCAGCTTGGTTTCCAGATATCCGTTCTGGATAGAGAATTCGTTTCCAACAATCACAGCCCTGTCTTCCAGATGGTTTTCTTTCAGTACAGCCAGGTAGCCCTCTATCCTTTTTCTGTTCGTCATGGCTGAAGGAGGCCCTTGGATGCATGCTATATCTTTGTGTCCATTTCTGACCAGCAGAGATGCCGCCATGTAGCCTCCGTGGAAGTTGTTCGTCACGACATATGGCAGAGTGGAGTGCTCATAGTATCTGTCTACCAACACTATAGGGACGCATTGCTCATTTGTTTGCTCCAGATAGGCAGGGTCATTGCCGCATGGCACTATGATGATTCCGTCCACCTGGCGGGCGAGGATGTTCGTGATGGCGGTGTTCTGCGTGCTTTCATCTTCCATTGTGTCGGCAAGTATGGCTGTGTATCCATATTTTCTGGATTCCTGGATTATCACGCTTGCTATTTCTGCAAAGTATGGATTCGCCAGTGACGGCACGAGAAGACCGATGGTTTGTGTCTGATTAGTGCGCAAATTTTTAGCAACCAGGTTGGGGGTATAGCCGCACCTTTTTGCTTCATCAATTATTCTTTCCGCTGTCTCTCTGGATATGCGGCTTGAATAGGCCTTGTTGTTTAATACTCTTGAAATTGTGGATTTGGAAAATCCAGTTCTCCTGGCGATGGTGTCCAATGTGGTTTTCATAGCGCGAAGTTTTGCCTCTTGCGCAAAAATAGTAAAAGTTTCGCTGATATTGTGTCTTTTCCCAGTTTTTTTCTCAAGATAAAGAGTGTTTATTGAGATTAATTGAATAATTTCACATCCGGTACACCACAATAACATTGAACAATGACTGAATCAAGAAGAATCCTCGTCATAGGCAGCAGCAATACTGACATGACCGTAAAAGCCGGCAAGCTTCCATCCCCTGGAGAGACTGTCATGGGCGGCAAATTTTCAATGGGCCGGGGCGGAAAAGGCGCAAATCAGGCGGTAGCCGCGAAGAGGCTTGGAGGGGATGTTGTATTCGTATGCAAGGTCGGGAGAGATCTTTTCGGAGAAAGTTCTGTGAAAAGCTATCAGGAAGAAAAGATAGACACTTCTTATATATTGTATTCAGAGCAGCCGTCAGGAGTGGCGTTGATAAACGTAGATGCAGATGGCGAGAACTCGATTTCAGTAGCTCCGGGAGCGAATATGAAATTCACTCCCGGAGATGTGGCCGGACTGGAAGACGTGATCAGAAGCGCGGCCATACTTGTTCTTCAGCTCGAAATTCCTGTGGAAACGGTCGTGGAAGCGGCCAGAATAGCCTCGGAAGCCGGTGTGTATGTCATTTTGAATCCGGCGCCGGCATGTTGCCTTCCATCGGAAATATTCAAATATGTTTCTCTGTTGATTCCGAACGAGACGGAAGCAGGGCAGATCTCTGGCATCAATGTAACAGACGGCTCTTCCGCCCAGGAGGCTGCCTGCGTCATGATGGAGAAGGGTGTGAAGAATGTGATTATCACTCTGGGCTCTAAAGGCTCTGTGATTTACAGTGAAGAAGGTGCTGAGATGATACCTTCCAGGAAAGTGAAGGCCGCTGACACCACAGCCGCCGGCGATACCTATTGCGGCGCATTGAGCGTGGCATTGGCAGAAGGGAAGAGCCTTCGTGAAGCCGCGGAATTCGCAACAGCCGCATCTTCCATAGCAGTGACCCGCCACGGGGCGCAGGAGTCTATTCCGTCCAGGCCGGAAGTGGACAGGCTGATGTCTTCCAGATAAATAGGCCGGTTCAAACCGGACATTCATATTAAATACATTAAATCGTCAAGACATGTTTATTGTAAACAGTTACGCCCTGGCCGTGATATTCTGCTTTATCACGATGATGTGCTGGGGTTCATGGGGAAACACGCAGAAACTTGCCGCGAAAAGCTGGAGGTATGAACTTTTCTATTGGGATTATGTCATCGGCATGTTCCTCTTTTCGCTGGTGATATGTTTTACTATGGGAAGTTTCGGCTCGCAAGGACGGCCGTTTCTCGAGGATCTTTGCCAGGCTGACGCCGGCAATGTCTGGAGCGTCATTCTGGGAGGAGTCATTTTCAATGCTTCGAATATCCTTTTGTCGGCTTCGACTTCCATTGCCGGAATGTCAGTGGCATTCCCTTTGGGTGTAGGTCTCTCTCTTGTGCTGGGTGTCATCATAAACTATCTCGGAGCTCCCAAGGGAGATCCAGTGATATTGTTCATAGGCGTAGCACTCATCGTCGTGGCGATTATCTGCAACGGCATTGCATCCGGCAGGATGCAGAAAGGAAAGACTGCAAAAGATTCCATCCAGAACAGGAAAGGTCTGATGCTTGCCGTGGCGGCAGGTGTTCTTATGTCGTTTTTCTACAGGTTTGTGGCGAAGGCGATGGATCTTGGAAATTTCGAGCATCCGGCCGCCGGAATGCTTACTCCTTATACGGCTATCTTCGTATTTTCTGCCGGAGTCGTGCTGAGCAACTTCGTATTCAATTCCCTGGTTATGAGGTATCCTTTCACAGGGGAGCGTGTGCGCGGCTCTGAGTATTTCAAGGGCAGTTTCAAAACTCATCTGACAGGCATGCTTGGAGGCGCTATATGGTGTCTCGGAACAGCATTCAGCTATATCGCTTCAGGGCAGGCAGGTGCCGCTATCTCCTATGCTTTAGGACAGGGTGCGCCGATGATTGCGGCTGTCTGGGGCGTGTTCATCTGGAAGGAATTCAGGGGAGCTGACAAGAATACAGCCGCTCTGCTTTCCGTGATGTTCCTCTTCTTTGTCGCCGGCCTGGCGTTTATAATAATTTCCGGGGGCAACTGATAAATCGCTGAAGACATGAAATCTAGAATCTTTCTTTTAATGTTCCTGGCGGTTGCCGTCATTGTTTCTTGCTGTCCTTCACGGCAGGAGGATTGCAGGATAAAGATTATCCTCGAAACGGATATGGGAAATGATGTGGATGACGCCCTGGCGATGGATATGCTTCACAAATATATCGATGCAGGGAAGGTAGATGTCCTGGCCGTGATGATAAACAAGAATGGAGAGGCTCCTGCAGAGTTTACGGACATCATGAATACATGGTACGGCCATTCCGACATCCCTATAGGCGTCATCAGGAACGGAGCGGATTGTGAAAACGATGCCGTGAACTACGCCAAGGCTGTATGCGGCATGAGTGACTCATCCGGAAACCCTGCTTTCGGCCGTTCTCTGAATTCTTATTCCGATCTTCCGGATGCCCATCTCCTCTATCGTGAGATACTTGCAGGCCAGCCTGATTCTTCGGTAACGATAGTTTCCATAGGATTCTCGACAAATCTCGCAAGACTCATGGAGACAGTAGCCGATGAATTCTCTCCTATGACAGGAAAAGAACTCGTGGCGTCGAAAGTAAGGCGGCTTGTGACCATGGCGGGCTGTTTCAACAACCCTGAAATGTGCGAGTACAACGTGGTGAAAGACATTCCTGCAGCGAAGAAGGTGTTCGAAGAGTGGCCCGGGACGATCGTCACATCTCCGTTCGAGGTCGGTATCGACATCCTTTATCCGGCCTCCAGCATAGAGAATGATTTCGGCTGGACTGCACTTCATCCGGTAGTGGAGGCATACAAGGTCTATCTGCAGATGCCGTATGACAGACCGACATGGGATCTGACAGCATTGCTCTACGCTGTTGAGGGTGGCGGCATGTTCTCGCTCTCCCCGGCAGGAAAGATAACCGTGGCTGAAAACGGCTTTACTGCTTTCACCCCTGATCCCGAAGGAAACAGGTACTATCTGATCACGGACGAAGAGCAGAACAGGAGCATCGCGGATCATTTCGTGAATATGATATCCTCTGCTCCAGAAAGCCAGAAACCTGAAAATTAATCCTCGACGGAAAATACCACGACATCATTGGCCGGGACGGTGATCGATGACCGTCCCGGCTTGGCTTGTCCGAAAATCATTGCAGGGCTGTCCAGCGCTTTGTTGAACTTTATCCGGACATCGGCATTGTCATTGTTTACAATGACAGCTGTCAGCTTGTTCCCGTTTCGGAGAAGCCGCATAAGTGTGTTGGGGTGATTTTCAGCGAAATATAGAGGGTATTCGAGCCCCGCAGACAGACATTCCGCGCGGTAGAAGTCGGCAACTGTCAGATACGGCCGCCAATGTGATTCTTTTCATATAATTTCGATAGCTCTATTTCCGTTCGTTCAATAATACCCAATGCCCGCCCTTGTCAGGCCCGATTCTTTTACCTTTCAGGCTGATGCCTTGGTCGAACATTATCTGATTTTCAAGATCTGGCTGCATGTCCTGCCAATGTTTTGTTCTCCTGTGTAAAGATACAATTTTCTTTAAAAGTATAACAAAAAAGCCCAGCTGAGGCTGTGCGGAATGCATGGAAATGTTGCAAGAAATAACACTGAGTTCTAAAAAATATTAGAACAAATTTTGTGCAAGTCTATATTGTTATATGTCAGTGGAGTTGTTTATAGTTTTTGCGCAAATTTTGCTGAAGTTTCGCTAAAACCGCGTAGTATCAGATGATTTTTTAAGAAAAAAGAGGCATGATTAAAATAATTTTGAGGACCTTTATGAAGTTATAATACCGGTTGATAACACAAACAAACTATTAATCACAACAAATCATGAAAAAAACACTTGCATTTATTGTGCTGTTGTTCAGTACGATGGCGGCAGTTCTGGCTCAAGATACCGTTTCAGGTATCGTGACTGACCAGAATGGAGAGCCCCTCGTAGGTGTGGCAGTGACTGTGCCCGGCAGTCCGGTGCCGCTGGGAACGACCACAGACCTGGACGGACACTATGAACTGAGTGTCCCGTCTGATGCCGTGCTGGAATTTTCATCTCTCGGCTATCATTCGGTGACAGTTCAGGTAACGGGGGGGGGGAAGCATTTATAATGTAACCCTCGAAGAAGACAACGAACTGCTCGATGAAGTGGTCGTAGTCGGATTCGCCACTCAGAAAAAAGTAAATCTTACAGGAGCGGTCAGCACGCTCGACAATGAAGCTCTCGAATCAGTCCCTGTCCACAATCCGGTCCTCGCTCTTCAAGGCCAGATTCCAGGCCTGACCATCACCCAGAACAGCGGCCAGCTCTACAACAACGGTCCTTCAGTCCAGCTCCGAGGCCTGACTACCATCGGTGAAGGCTCTTCAGGTTCTGTACTTGTCCTCATAGACGGGATGGAAGGCGACCTGACTACTCTGAATGCTCAGGACATAGAGAGCATATCTGTCCTGAAAGATGCCGCCGCATCGTCCATCTATGGTTCACGAGCTCCGTTCGGAGTCATACTGGTCACCACGAAAGCCGGCAAGAAAGGCAAGGCCCAGGTGAACTACAACAACAACTTCCGTTTCAAGTCCCCTATAAATATGCCCGATGTCGCAGACTCCTACTCATGGGCTCTCTATTTCAATGCGGCTTCGAACAACTCCGGTCTCGGCGACGACATCAGCCCCGAACGTCTCCAGAGGATAAAGGACTATATGGACGGAAAAATATCCTACAATACTATTCCGGCCGAAAACGGCCAATGGGGAACTGCCTATACAGAGGGAAACGACAATGTAGACTGCTATGATGTCTTTTTCAGCAATCTGACCACAGCCCAGGAGCACAACCTCAGCATAAACGGCGGGACAGATGCCGTGAACTATTATGTCTCAGCAAACTACATCGATGAAAAAGGTACGCTGAACTGGGATCTCGACGGCCTGCAGAGGCTGAATGTTTTCGGGAAAGTGCAGGCAACTCCTTACAAGTTCCTGAAAATAGGCTACAGCGCCAGATACATGAGGGAATGGTATCACCAGCCTACAGCCATGACCGACGGCTCGTTCCAGAACTTCGCCAGATATATCTGGCCGGTGAGCCCTATATACGATCCTAACGGAAACCTCTTCAATGACACTGCCCTGCAGTATGTCGAAGGCGGGCAGACCAAGACGAACAACACCACTTTCGTCCAGCAGTTCAATGTGGAGCTGAATCCGCTTCCTGGCTGGAGGATAGTAGGTGATGTGAACTATCGCCACCGTGATTATTTCAACAGGGCAGTCTCTCTGCCTGTGCATCAGATATGTGTCGACGGAACCACACCGGGAACGGAATGGAATCCGCATTCCTATGTGTCTGAAGTGGCGGGAAAGAATGAGTTCCTGACAGTGAACGCATACACCGATTACGAGCATACTTTCGCAGATGCGCATTATCTGAAAGTCATGGCGGGATTCCAGACGGAAATGTACCATGACAATGATGTGACTGCCAAGAAGGAAGGCGTCATTGTGCCTGACATACCGACCATAGACACATCTTCCGGGCTGTATGACGGCACGCCTGTTCCGCCTGAAGTCTCCGGAGGCACTGGCTCATGGAGGACTGTGGGATTCTTCGGACGAATCAACTATAATTTCAAGGAAAGGTATCTCGCGGAGGTGAACCTCAGGTATGACGGCTCGTCACGTTTCAGGGCTGACAACAGATGGGGCTTTTTCCCTTCATTTTCACTTGGATGGAATCTTGCCAACGAGCCGTTCTTCGAGCCTGCAAGACAATGGGTGGACATGCTCAAGGTTCGTGTTTCATACGGCTCGCTTGGAAACCAGAACACCACTTCATGGTATCCTACCTATCAGACCATGGGCTTCGCCAATTCTTCAGGCGAGTGGCTGATCAACGGGCAGCGTCCTAACGGCGCATGGCCTCCAGAGCTCATTTCCATGCTTTTGACATGGGAAAAAGTCCGTTCATGGAATGCGGGATTTGACTTCGGTGCTTTCAACGGAAGGCTGACCGGATCATTCGAATATTTCGTCAGGCAGACTCTGGATATGGTAGGCCCCGCAGATGAGCTTCCTGTAATTCTTGGTACATCAGTACCTTCCACGAACAATACCGATCTGCAGACACAAGGCTGGGAACTTGAACTTTCATGGCGTGATGTGGCTTTCGGCCAGCTGAACTATGGCGTCCGCCTCGTTCTTTCCGATGCCCAGGCCACTATCTTGAGATATTCAAACCCTTCCGGCACTCTTGACAAGTATTATTCCGGTCAGAAGGTCGGAGAAATCTGGGGCTATGAGACAGTGGGAATAGCGAAGGCAGACCAGGAAATGCTGGATCACATAGCTACCCTTCCTAACGGCGGCCAAAGCTCCCTCGGAAGTGACTGGGGCGCCGGAGATATCATGTACAAGGATGTCAATGGCGACGGCAAGGTAGACAGCGGCGCTAACACGGTGGATGACCATGGTGACCTGGTAGTCATCGGAAACAACACTCCGAGATACAGCTTCGGTATCGACCTGACGGCTCAGTGGAAAGGCATTGACCTCCGTGTATTCCTCCAGGGAGTGGGGAAACGCGACTATTTCCAGGGAAGCCGCTATTTCTGGGGAATCACCGGGCAGAGCAAATGGGAGGCCATCGGCCTGTCAGAACATCTGGATTATTTCCGTGCCGACGAGGACGATCCTATGGGACAGAATCTCGATGCGTACTATCCGAAGCCGTATTTCAATACCATGAAGAATACGAAGACTCAGAGCCGGTATCTTCAGAATGCGGCATACTGCAGGCTGAAAAATGTCCAGATAGGCTATACAGTCCCTCAGAAGTACACTTCCAAAATCGGGATATCGAACCTCAGAGTATATCTGTCCGGAGAAAACCTGGCCACTATCACGAAGATGACAAAACTCTTCGACCCGGAAACTGTCGGTGCGAATTATCTGGGAAATGTATATCCTCTGACCAGGACATATTCAGTCGGTTTAAGTGTTACATTTTAATCGGGATCATTTATGAAAAACAGAATATTGCTTTATGCCCTGTCCGCAGGGATGATGCTGTCGTCCTGCAATGCATTTCTGGATCTGGAGCCTGAATCGGCTCTGTCTCCGGAGCAATACCTGACGACGGAAGAGAATCTGGGAGCATATGCAACAGACCTTTACAATATGTTCCCGGAACATGAACGCAGCACATGGGGATATTGGCGTTCTGACGCCAATACCGACGATATGGCCTCTGCACAGCCTGGAGATGCCTTCGCTCCCGGATATTGGAGAGTAGAGCAGACAGGCGGCTCCTATGCCTTTGAACGTATATACAGGTGCAACTATTTCCTGAATTTCGTGCTTCCTCTTTATGAAGCAGGTGAAATCACAGGTGTGGAAGCCAATATCCGCCATTATATTGGCGAAGCCTATTTTTTCAGAGCCTGGGCTTATTTTGAGAAGCTGAAGGCATTGGGAGATTTCCCTATAGTGGAAGAGCCGATAGCCGATGATCTCGTTCAGCTGACAGTGGCGAGCAAGAGAATGCCGAGGAATGAGGTGGCCAGATTCATCCTTGCAGATCTGGACAGGGCCATAGAATATATGTCCGAGACCCCTCCTGTCGGTGGCTCAAACAGGCTGGATGATGACTGCGCCCATCTTATGAAATCACGGGTGGCCCTGTATGAAGGCACTTGGGAGAAGTATTTCAAGGGCACGGCTTTCGTTCCGAACGGACCTCAGTGGCCAGGGGCGTCAAAAGACTACAACCAGGGCTATGAATTTCCGTCAGGAGATATAGACAGCGAGATAGACTATTTCCTGAAGATAGCGATGGACGAGTCTAAAATCATAGCAGACAAATATCCTCTGACCGAAAACACCGGTGTATTCCAGAAAAGTGCTGACGAAGCTGCAAATCCTTATTTCAATATGTTCGGCGCCATCGACATGAGCCAGTACCCGGAAATCATGCTTTGGAGAGACTATGGTGCGTCTGCAGGACTGACAAATTCCGTAGTGGAATTCGCGGCTGCGGCCAACAGCGGGTGCGGCATTACAAAAAGCATGGTCGAAGCCTTCGTGATGAGCAACGGCCTTCCTATTTATGACGCCGCGTCAGGCTACCCTGATGATGCTGACTTGCTGAAAGTCACGGAGAACAGGGATTCGCGGGCTCAGATTTTCATCAAGAAGCCTGGAGACACTAACCTGCATTCTGCAGGAGGCCCGGAGTCATATGTTACAGAGCCTTGGCCGAATGTGGTGCATTCCACTGCATCCATGAAATACACTACAGGTTATGCCATCAGGAAAGGCCTTAATTTCGACGGCGCGCAGTCGTTCAGAAATGAGTCGGAGGTCGGGCTGATAGTCTTCAGGGCAGTGGAGGCGTACCTGAACTATATGGAAGCATGCTATGAAAGGACAGGAAGTCTGGACGGAGATGCCAAGACTTACTGGTCCAAAATCAGAAACAGAGCACACGTGGCTGATTTCCAGACGACTATCGAACATACTGTGATGGAAAAAGAGAAGGATGACTGGGGAGCGTGGTCTGCAGGCCAGCTTGTAGACGCGACATTGTACAATATCCGCAGAGAAAGACGCTGCGAACTGATGGCCGAAGGCTACAGGGGAGCTGATATCCGCCGCTGGCGCTCACTGGACCAGCTTATCGATACTCCTTACCATGTCTATGGTGTCAATCTCTGGGAAAAGCTTGCGTCAAATGCCGATTTCCTGGCGGCCAATCCAGGCGGTCTGAAAGAGGGTGAGAATGTATCGCCGAGAAGCTTCGGAAACTATCTCGCTCCTTACCACATTATGCAGAACAACAGGGTGTATAACGGCTACGGCTGGAGAATGGCGCACTATCTCGACCCTATTGCAGTCCAGCATTTCCTGATTACAGGAGACGGTGATGTGAATGCATCTCCTCTCTACCAGAACCCAGGCTGGCCGGTACAGGCAGGTCTCGGCGCACAGAACTGATAAACCATCGAGTATATGAAAAGAAACGCATACATACTTATGG
Organism: uncultured Bacteroidales bacterium; assembly: GCA_949289565.1. GTDB lineage: Bacteria > Bacteroidota > Bacteroidia > Bacteroidales > UBA932 > Cryptobacteroides. Next base: position 200,765 of record CASEOO010000043.1, on the reverse strand, counting down.
CCGCAATGCTGGCCGTTTTCACGGCGGCATGGGCATGCCAGAAGTCAGACCCTTACATAGATGTCGAAAAGGACTCCTATGAGGTGACGGCGGCCTACACTGAGCTGAACATACCTGTCAGCTGCAACACGAATTCGACCGCTTCCGTCAGATATGACGGGGAGGCTTCCGGATGGATACTTCTTCTGCCGTCTCTTCTGGACGGCAACGGAGTCTACTCTCTGTGGATAGATGAAAATCCTGACGAAACTGCAGGAAGGACAGCCACGCTGGTCATCAATGCCGGAACAGCCGTCAAGGAAATAAAGATAGCCCAGGGCATGATGACTTCACTCGCTGTGTCTCCTGGCTTTATAGCCACTACTGTCGCAGAAGGAACATATCAGGTAAAAGTCACTTCCACCGGAAAGTGGACAGTCACACCGGATGAAGGCACGGAAGAGTGGCTCTCTATAGACCAGACTTCCGGAGAAGGCGATGCAGTCCTGAATTTCAAATTCTCGAAGCTTGCCGACAGCGATGTCCGGACAGCCAAAGTCAAGATAGCTACAGTCATAAAGGAAGCTGAGATAACTATCCAGCATGGCTATGCGCAGGAAATCGGAGGCGTCGTATGGGCGAAGGCGAATGTCGGCGAACCTGGCTTCTTCGCCGCCTCTCCTGATGACCCTGGAATGCTCTATCAGTATGATTCGAAGACTGCATGGACCAACAACTATCCTACTGCAGATCCTGTCGATGCCAAGGGCCCTGCAGGGATGCCGACTGGAGAAAGGAAAGGCCCGGCATCCTGGACAGACGAAAACAATCCATGTCCGGAGGGCTGGAGAGTGCCTACAGTAAAAGAAACTGCGGCTCTGGTCGGAACTGTCGATGCCAAGAATTATGCATGGCTTGAGCCGGAGGCCAGCGGATTCGCCATTCCGGGCGCCATTCTGGGTTTGCCTGCCGGGACTGCGGCCACTGCCTCTGCTTCCGACATGAAGGGCGGAATCTTCCTCCCAAGCTCCGGAAACCGTGCATGGAAAAACGGGCTTTATCAGAATCCGGGACATGCGACCATGAACACTGCCACTGCATACGAAAATATCTACCGGTATGTAGTGAAGATAGGTGAAGGGACCGATTTCCTGCCTCCGGACGTGAAGTGGAGCTGGGGCGAGAACAATGCCGCATACTCTGTCAGATGTGTCAAGGACGAGCGCGTATCCTACGGCCCTGTCGAAATCGGCGCACCTGGATATGATGAAGGACAGTCATATAATTAACAGGAGGTCATATCATGAAAAAAACTATAATATATTTTGCGGCGGCCGCCGCAATGGCTGCCGCCTGCCAGGTGGAAAACCTCGAATCTCCGCAGACGGCTGAAGGAGAACCTTTCTCCATCCAGGCTTCTTTCCAGTCTACCAAGACCGCCCTGGACACCGATGGCTGGAAAGTCTCATGGGATGACAACGATGCCCTTTCAGTCATCGCAGTATATGCAGATGGCACCACCCGTGACTACAAGTTCGACAAGGGCGAGGGAGATACTTTCTCATGTCCGAAGGTGTACAGTCCGGAAGATATCACAGCTCTGAATGTGTTCTACCCATACGACGAGAACCAATATGACATGGATGGTGATTACGGCAGGGCAGGCATGTCGTTTGGCAGCGGCATGCAGCAGTCTGCCATAGATGACGCTTCGCACATCGACGGCCCGTTGTACGGGTATGCGGAGCTTGAAAGCGGTGAAGGCCAGGTAGTGATGCATCATGCATCCACATTGTTCGACATCCAGGTAGTGAATTCGTCAGACAAGGATATTCTCATCACCGAGGTCAAGATATCCACACAGGACGGCGACAAGAATATGACGGGATGGTTCAAGGTAAATCCTCAGACCGGCGCTGTCGAGCCGACATCAGCGTACAAGGAGGCGGCTCTGCCTGTGAACGAAGTGACAGTCTCTGCAGGGCAGACCGGTCATTTCTATATCACTTCAGCCCCTTTTAAACTTCTTCAGGGCAAGACTTTCTCTGTGACTGTCACTGCCAACGGCATTCAGTCCCGGTTCGAAAAGACTGTGGAATCTGACGGGACAGGAAAATTTGCGGCAGGTACGGTGAACCACATCAAGGCGGAATTCACGGAAGTGGAGGAAGTCGATCCGAATCTCACGGTTTCCATCGAGCCGTCATATATGGCGCCTATAGCCGCCAGCGGAGAGTTCACCATAAACGTCACATCTACAGGAGACTGGACAGTGGTGCCGGAAACCGGCATCGATGACTGGCTGGAAGTAAGCGCTTTAAAAGGTTCCGGAAACGGGACTGTCACAGTGACGCTGAAAGAACTTGCCGGCGGTGACAGCGATGTCAGGACAGGAAAAGTCACATTCAGAGCCGGTGTCAACTCGGCCGTATTGACTGTCCAGCACGGCTACGCGCAGCAGATAGGGAATCTGGTATGGGCCAAGGCCAATGTCGGAGAATCCGGCAGATTCGCCTCATCGCCGGATGATCCGGGAATGCTCTACCAGTATGCTTCCAATGTCGCATGGACGAACAATTATCCTGATGACGACTATTCAAACGGTATTACATCAGGTCCGGAAGGGTATCCTACAGGAGCGAAAAATTCTCCACAGACCTGGCCGGAAGACCAGGATCCGTGCCCGGAAGGCTGGAGAGTGCCGACTGCCAAAGAAGTCACTGCTCTCATGGGAACGGACACCGACAACAAGTTCGGCTGGCTTGAACCGTCTGCCAGCGGTTTCGGTGCACCTGGTGTGGCATGCGGCCTGTCCAAGGAAACAGCGAAAGCCGCCACAAAGGACAACATGGCCGGATGCATATTCCTTCCATGTTCCGGAAACAGGGCTTGGAAAAACGGCCTGTATCAGAACCCGACACATGTGACCATACAGTCCTCCACCATAGCGAATGTAGCGGGCAACAATGACGGCAATGCTTACAGGTACGTAGTGAAAATAATGGGCAGTGACACCAAATTCGCCCTGCCGTCGTCGCCGGAGAACAAATGGGGTTACGGTGAACTGAATATGGCATACTCAGTCAGATGCGTAGCTGACAATCAAACAGATGAACAATAACCATTAACACTAAATCATTATGAAACACAATGAAAATCATCATGCCGTGAAATATTCGGCTCCTGAAACCACAATTACGGAAATTGCCGTTGAAAACGGCTTCGCGACCAGCGGTGAAACCTATGGCACCTACAGTATTGATGCACCGGATTACGGAGAAGGGGAAACTATTTGAAACAGGAGGACATATCATGAAAAAACTTTTATTCCCGATAGCTGCTGTCGCAGCAATATTTGTTTCTTGTACTGAAAAGGAAATTACTTCTCCTGAGGTACAGTCAGGAGAACCGTTCTCATTCCATGCATCCATACGTACGGACAATGCTCCGGACTCAAAGACCTCACTTTCCGTAGAAGGGTCAACGTATAAGGTGACCTGGGATGAAGGGGACCAGCTCTCTGTCGTAGCCGTGTATTCGGATAATACCACAAAGGCATATCAGTTCACAAAAGGTGACGGAGACATATTCTCATGTGAAAGTGTGGAGAATCCTGGAGATATCAAGGCATTGAACGTCTTCTATCCGTATGACAAGAACCAGTATGCCATGGACGGTGATTACGGCAGGGCAGGAATGTCTTTCGGAATGAATGCCGTGCAGAATGGGACAGATGATGCCGCACATATCGACGGTCCTCTGTACGGATATGCGCAGGTGGCAGACGGCCAGGCCTCTGTGGCTATGGCTCACGCATCCGCTCTCTTTGATATCCAGGTGGTGAACAATGGAGACTCCGACATTTCCGTATCGAAGATTTCCATGACAGCAGGCGAGAAGACATACCTGATGGGCTGGTTCCAGATAAATCCTCAGACAGGCGCATTTAAGCTTGGCACTGCGAAATATTATATTTCCGAACTTAATGTGACCGACGGTACGGTAGGCGCCGGGCAGACAGGGCATTTCTACATCACCGCCGCTCCGTTCTCCATGACGGCAGGTTCAGAACTGACAGTGACTGTCACGGCCTCAGGTGAAGACTACATCGTGAAGAAAAACATGGAAAGGGATGTGACTTTCGCAGCCGGGAAGGTGAACCATGTGACGAATGTCGCAGTTTCACCGGAACCTTCCCTTTCCCTCTCGGCTACAAGCCTGGCCACTACAGTATCTTCAGGTGAAATACCGCTTCAGGTGTATGCATACGGAAACTGGACTGCAACCGCTGAAGGTACAAAGGGCTGGCTCGAACTTGACAAGACGGAAGGAAACGGAGATGCCACAGTCATGCTTACATTGGCAGAGCCGGAGAGCGACAGCGAATTCCATACAGGTACCGTCACATTTGTCAATGGAGAACTCAAGGAAACTCTGACCATCCAGCATGGCTATGCCCAGAAAATCGGAGGAGTCGTATGGGCGAAGGCGAATGTCGGTGAACCTGGTTTCTTCGTTTCTTCTCCTGATGACCCGGGAATGCTCTATCAGTATAATTCGAAGACAGCCTGGGCTGCAGACGGTGACCATGCAGGAATGATATTAGGTTCGTCTTATCCGGTCTCGACCTCATGGTCGGCAGAAAATGACCCGTGTCCTGAGGGCTGGAGAGTCCCGACCAAGAACGAGCTGGATGCTCTGGTAGGCACTAAGGCCACAAAGGTGATGATAGGCTGGGTAGAGCCAGTGACAAGCGGATTTTCTGTAGCCGGTGCGGTACTCGGCCTTGACCGCGATCTGGGCAGGACAGCCACGTCCTCGGATATGAAAGGAGGCATATTCCTGCCTTGCTCCGGGAATCTCAACTGGAAATCAGGAGAGTATCAGAACGGGAAGAATGCTACCATGTCTACAGCTACGCACATAGACATGAAAGGAACGGCCTGCCGTCATCTTATGTATCTGTCTACTGACGAGACCGGTAACAATAACACGATGAGGCTGCCGTCAGACAATTGGGGCTGTGGAGAATTGGCCGGAGCATGGCCTGTCAGATGTATCGCCGATACCAAATAATCAGTCCAGGCGGACTCATGAGGCCGGCCTCAAGAAACGCTTTTGTGCCGGCCTCAACATAATAAAATTTAATATTGAAGATAGATGAAATATTTGAAACTATTGACTGTGATTTCCGCGATTGCGCTCTGCGCATGCCAGCAGAAGGAGGATCTGAAGCCTCAGGAGCCTGTGCTCCCGCAGATCACCGTGAGCGAGCTTCGCACCACAGAAGGCGGAAAGACATACTTGCAGGTGGACGGGAAGCCATTTCCTCTCATCGGTGCTCAGATACGTCTGGATGCGCTCCTGAACTGCGACGGAAAATCCCTGGCCGCCGTCGAGCCTTATTTCCAGAAAGCTGTGGAGCTCGGTGTGAATTGCGTGCAGGTGCCGATAAGCTGGAAGATGGTGGAGCCACGGCAGAATGAATATGACTGGAGCATAGTGGACGCCATGCTTGCGTATTGCAATGAATACGGTCTGAAAATGGAACTCCTGTGGTTCAGCACGAACATGATAGGCGATGCATTCACTTATCTGCTCCCGCAATATATACTGTCGGAGCCATCAGTAAGGCTCAGATGTGACAATGACGGAGCTTTCCACAGCTACTACGGCTATATACATGCGCTCAGACTGGATGCGGACTGGCTTCTCGATCACGAGACCAGGGTCGTCACGGCTCTGTTCAACCATATCCGTTACTGGGATTCAAATCACGGGGAAAATCATCCTGTGATCACATGCCAGGTACACAATGAGCCTGACGGATTCCTGAGGTGGAGGTACAGAGACTATCATTTCAAGAGCTGGGACGGTTCTGAACTTACTCCCCAGAATGTGTGGGACATGGTCCTGAATTCATTGGACGCAGTCGGAAAGGCAGTGAAGAACAGTTCCTACAAGGTTCTGACCAGAACGAACCATATCAAGGACGAGGACGGCGGCGACCTGCTGCAGTGGTCTGACGTGGCATCCGTGAAAGATGTCTTCGCTCTGGACGGAATAGATTTCGTGGGCATAGATGCTTACAAGCAGAAGGTGTCCGAGCTCAGGGCCGATGTCGAGGCTTACGCTTCCATGCAGGGGAATTATCCTCTCGTAGCCGAGAACACCGGAAGCTATCAGAATTCGGCGAGCCTGATTCTCGCTGCTTTCGCTGCAGGCGGAGGCTATGATATTTATGACCTGGCCACCAGCGAATATTTCGTGACAAATGCCACTGATTCCAGTGTAGACCAGGGAATATATACTGTTGATCTTCAGGACAGGGAAGGCATCACGGCGCCAGCCAGAAAGATCATACAGGGCCTTAAAGAGGCTGCAGAGGATGTCGCCTTGACTTCTCCAGAGAATTTCGCCGCCTTCAATATCGGACAGGACACTCCTCAGACTTCTCTGACCGAAGAGAAATCCACTTCAGCTTCGTCCCTGACTGTCAGCTTCTCAACATCTGCCGGCGCGTTAGGCTTCCTGCTCGACAGAGGTTCTTACATAGTGGTTTACGCCGCTGAAGATGCCTCTTTTACAGTGACAAAGCCTGATGGCTCTTCCGAGACTATACAGGTGGCCGGAGGCAAACTGGAAAAAAGAAACCTGTAGGTTGCAAGGTTTATAATATAACGTGAGTTCGATGAAAAGAACGAAGTGAATTTCAGAGAACTACCTCTTTTAGAGGATTCGTGGAACGAATCCGGCAGTAAGTTCTCCCCTCGATAGGGGAGAATTTAAGAGGGGTGACACGTAGATAAAAGAGAGATTTCGAAGAAATCGTAACGTCAGTTCGACGAAATCTCTGATACTGAGTAGAATAATTCGTCGAACTGATGGTAATTTATGAGGTGCATTTGGTTGTTAGTATTGTCATTGCTCCTGACGGCGTCAGGAGCAATGATTTATTGTGCTGAATCAGAAGAAACGAGCCGGCTGGGCGGAGAAGGCGTTCACATGGCGTATGAAGACGGGAAAACAGTGGCGTCGTCATTGGCCGGCATCGGAGGTGCCGGCCACCCCAGACTTTTTCTGAAAGAAGGGGAAGAGTCTGCCGTGAAGACAGCTGTGGGGAAGTATCCGGCGCTGAAGAAGATGCACGATGCAGTCATGGACTGTGCGGATGAGGCATTGGCGCAGCCTCCTGTGACCAGGCAGATGATAGGAATAAGGCTTTTAGAGACCAGCAGGGAATCCTTGAAGCGTGTTTTTGCACTTTCCTATGCTTACAGGATGACAGGAGATATGCGATATGCCCGGCGTGCTGAAAAGGAGATGCTGGCGTGCTGTGAATTCAGCGACTGGAATCCGTCGCATTTCCTGGATGTGGCAGAGATGTCTGTGTCCATGTCTGTAGGCTATGACTGGCTCTATGATGAGCTGTCTATGGAGACACGTGCGAAAGTGGAGCAGGCTGTCTTCGAAAAGGCGTTCAAGCCGTTGGAAACGGAGGCGCAGCCGTGGTATGGATGGACTTCTAACTGGAATTCGGTGTGCAATGCAGGCATGACTGCGGCCGCTGTGGTTTTTTATGATATAAACCCGGAACTGTGCGGCAGTATTATTTTACGTTCTCTGGAATCGAATCCGAAGGCTATGGCTGTCTATGCTCCGGATGGAGGCTACCCGGAGGGCGCTATGTACTGGGGTTACGGCTCCAGCTTCGAAATCATCATGATAGAAGCTTTGGAGGGTGCCTGCGGGACTGATTTCGGCCTGGCGGAGTCTCCTGGCTTCCTGCAGTCTGGCCGCTTCCTCCAGGCTATGCTCACACCGCGTGGAGGGTGTTTCAATTACAGCGATGCCTCTTACGGCCCGAGCTGCGATCCCATGCTTTTCTGGATAGCATCCAGGACTGGGGACACTGCATTGCTGTACAATATTATAGAATACTTGGATGACTTCGGTGCCGAAGTGTTTGCGGAGAACCGTCTCCTGCCCTTGGCTGTGATTTCGGCTGCTGGCCTTGAGCTTGGCGATGTGGCTTCTCCTGACTGGAATATATGGTTCAGCAGAGGCGAGACTCCTGTCTTTGCCTGTCGTTCTGGCTGGAAGTCTGCTGATGACACTTATTTCGGGCTCAAAGGAGGATCTCCGTCGTCAGGACATGCGCATATGGACGGAGGCTCTTTCATATACGAACGTGACAGTGTCCGCTGGGCTCTGGATCTGGGGATGCAGGACTATGGTTCACTCGAAAAGTATGGACTGGATATATGGAGCCTGAGCCAGGACAGCGGCAGATGGAGAGTGTTCAGATATGGAAACATGGGGCATAATACGGTTTCGGTCCTGGATTCACTGCATTGTGCCTCAGGACGTGCGGAAATAGTGGATACCATGGCTTCTGTATCAAAGAAAGGAGCTGTGGCAGATTTGTCAAGCCTGCTCCCTCAGTTCGTGAAAGTGACCAGGACAGCCTTCCTGGACTCGGAAGACAATCTTCATATCGAGGATGTTTTCGAAAACGGGAATTCTCCGCAGACGGTAGTCTGGAAAATGAATACTGAGGCTGTGCCAGAGATAGTGTCTGAGAATGAAGTTCGCATGAGATGTCGCGGGCATGAAATGCTGCTGACGTTCGAGGCCGCATCCCCTTTCAGCCTGGAAATTGTCCCTGCCGACCCTCCTGCAGAGTATGATGCTCCGAATCCCGGGGTGACGCAAATAAGTCTTGAGATGGGGATTGAAGCCGGAAAGACGGAAAAGGTAGATGTGTATTTTCAGAAGGTCAGGAATGCCGGATGGGATTTTTGAGACACTATTATGTGCGATTTTGTTATTTGAAGATGCTTTTTCCGGTTATCTTTGCAGATGAAGATTGTTATTTGTTTGATAAAATTTTATTTACCCATATATGAAAAACATAGGACTATTGACCATGATCACATCAGTTGTGACTGCCGTTTCTTCCTGTGCTGGAGGAGACGCCCCTGTTTACCTGGATGCCTCAGCTCCTGCAGCCAAACGGGTGGAAGACCTTCTTTCGAGAATGACTCTCGAAGAAAAGGTCGGCCAGATGAACCAGTTCGTCGGACTGGAACATATCAGGAAAAACGAGGCCTCGCTGTCTGAAGAGGACTTGAAAAACAACACGGCGAATGCCTTCTATCCTGGATTTACCGCAGACTCGGTGGCGGAATGGACGCGGCAGGGCCTGGTAGGCTCTTTCCTGCATGTGCTGACCATCGAAGAGGCGAACTACCTTCAGTCGCTGGCCCTTCAAAGCCGGCTCGCCATCCCTGTCATTTTCGGAATAGATGCCATTCATGGCAATGCCAATGCGCCGGACAATACTGTCTATCCGACCAATATTGGACTGGCAAGTTCGTTCGATACAGATCTGGCATACAGGATAGCGCGAGAGACGGCTGCGGAGATGCGTGCGATGAACATGCACTGGACCTTCAATCCGAATGTCGAGGTGGCACGTGACCCGCGCTGGGGCAGGGTAGGGGAGACCTACGGAGAAGACCCGTACCTTGTAACTAAGATGGGAGTGGCTACGGTAAAAGGCTATCAAGGGGATCTGTCATCTGATGACGTTCTGGCCTGCATCAAGCATTTCGTAGGCGGCAGCCAGCCGATAAACGGGACGAACGGCTCTCCGACGGATTTGTCTGAAAGGACGATAAGGGAGGTTTTCTTCCCGCCGTTCGAGGCGGGCGTGGATGCAGGGACGATGTCCCTGATGACAGCCCACAACGAGCTGAACGGAATACCATGCCATTCTAACGAATGGCTGATGGAGGAAGTGGCACGCGGTGAATGGGGGTTCAAAGGCTTTGTGGTGAGCGACTGGATGGACATAGAGCATATATACGATCTCCACGCCACTGCCGAGAACCTGAAAGAAGCATTTTACCAGAGCATAATGGCCGGGATGGACATGCATATGCACGGGGTTTACTGGAACGAATATGTCTGCGAACTGGTTCGTGAAGGCCGTATACCGGAAAGCCGTATAGACGAGTCCGTGAGGAGGATTCTGGATATAAAGTTCCGCCTGGGCCTTTTCGAGCATCCTTATGCCGATGAGGAGACCACGATGGACGTGAGACTGTGTGACGCTCACAGACAGACAGCTCTGGAGGCGGCCAGGAAATCCATAGTCCTGCTGAAAAACGACGGCCTTCTCCCTCTCAGTCCGGAAAAATACCGCAGAGTCCTGGTAACGGGTATCAATGCCGATGACCACAATATCCTGGGAGACTGGAGCGCGGACCAGAAGCCGGAGAATGTCACTACTGTGCTCGAAGGACTGAAGGAAGTCTCGCCGGAGACGGATTTCGTGTTCGTGGACCAGGGCTGGGATCCTCGGAACATGTCACGCAGGCAGGTGGACAGGGCTGCGTCATTGGCACGGACCTGCGATCTGAACATAGTGGTCGCAGGGGAATACATGTACCGTGGGCGCTGGACCGAGAGGACTTCCGGCGAGGATACGGACCGGTCCGACATTGACCTGGTAGGTCTTCAGAACGAGCTGATAGAGAAGGTACACGCCTCAGGAAAGCCGACGGTGCTGGTGCTGATATCCGGCAGGCCGCTGGGCGTGGAATGGGCTGCAGAGCATCTTCCGGCCTTGGTGAACGCATGGGAACCGGGCATGTATGGAGGCCAGGCGATAGCCGAGATTCTGTACGGGAAAGTGAATCCATCCGCGAAACTGGCCGTGACGATTCCGCGCTCTTCCGGACAGGTGCAGATGATCTACAATCACAAGCCTTCACAGTATTTCCATCCTTATGCAGTCACGCCGAGCACTCCTCTCTATCCGTTCGGCTATGGCCTGTCATACAATGAGTATGAATACTCGGATCTGAGCATCGACCGCACTGAAATCCCTGCCGACGGCCAGGTGAAGGTCAGCGTGAAAGTGACGAACCACGGAGCAATGGACGGCGATGAGATAGTGCAGCTCTATATCCGGGACAGGTTTTCGCAGGTGACCAGGCCGGTGAAGGAACTGAAGGATTTCGCAAGGATTTCTCTTGAACCTGGTGAAACCAAGACTGTGGAATTCACAGTGACTCCAGACAAACTGCGCTTCCTGGACAAGAACCTGAAGCCGATAGTCGAGCCTGGCGAATTCATCGTGATGGCGGGCTCGTCATCCGCAGATGAAGACTTGCTGAAAACAAGTTTCCGGGTGAAATGACGATGGCGATCGGCCCGCTGCCGGCTAAAAAATACTTAATGTCGGACTAACCACGTTTTCGCTTCCAGACGGCGTTAGTCCGGCGTAACTGAAGTTACTCTACGACCGAGATGAGCCGGATGACGGCCTTCTTCAGTCCCCTTGACGTGGCTTCGAGGATGATTTCCCCCGGCTCTTCAGTCGATGAGACGATGGCAGTCATCATCCCGGAGAAAACCTTCATCCGTGGCCTCTGGAACGGCTCCAGAGAGGTCGGGTCACCGTTGGCACCGGCACGGTACCAGCCGCAGCCCCTGACTTTGAACACGATTTCATTGTCCGCAAGCGGACACAGATTGCCGTCTTTGTCAGTGACCTTCACGGTGACGAAGGACAGGTCCTTGCCGTCGGCCATGATGGTGTCGCGGTCGGCGCTGAGTTCTATCCGGTACGGCTTGCCTGCCGTATGCATCTCCTTTTCCGCCACCGGATTCCCGTCTGCATCGTATGCCACCACCTTCACCGTACCCGGCTCATAGACCGTATCCATCCACATCAGCCTGTAGCGGCTCTGCCTTTTCAGCCCGGCAATGGAAGCAGAGTCCGCGCTGTTGAACACTGTCACTGTGGTGTCCTTGGTGCGCATGCCCTGGCTCTTCCCGTTGATGAACACCTCCGCCGAAGGATGGTTAGTGTAGACGAATATCGGCGTGACCTCTCCTTCACGTCCCTCCCAGTTCCAGTGAGGGAGTATGTGCAGGGTCTCGGCCTTCGGATTCCAATGGCTTCTGTAAAGCCAGTACCTGTCCTTTGGTATGCCTGCCAGATCTATGATGCCGAAAAGCGATGAATGGCTTGGCCAGTCAGAGTAGTACGGAGTGGGTTCTCCGAGGTAGTCGAAGCCTGTCCACACGAATTCCCCGATGCAGTACGGCAGGTCCTCGTGCTGTATGAAGTCATCTTCGGGCAAATTCGACCAGGAACAGTGCTCCAGATCGTATGATGAAGCCTGGTGGTCCGGATATTTCTGCATCGAGCGTCTCTCTGCAGGAAACTTGTACACGCCGCGTGAACTGACTGTGGATGCCGTCTCGCTGCCGAGAATGAGCCTCTGAGGAAGCCTGGAATAATTTATCTGATATTTGTGAGGCCTGTAATTGAAGCCAGGCACATCCATCACGGCGGCCATGTTGTTCGTAGTGACGGCATCAGGGTTGTCCATTCCCTGCGTCACCGGCCTGGTCGGGTCCTCCCTGTGGCAGATATTCTGAAGCATGAGAGTGAGCTTCGGGCCCATGTCTCCGTCAGCCTGGTCCGGGACTTCATTCCCTATGCACCACATCACTACGCTCGGACTGTTCCGGAAATGCCGGATGAGGTTCACCAGGTCCTTTTCAGCCCATGCGTCGAAAAGCTTGTGATAGCCGTTCGGCATCTTCGGCGTGACCCATTCGTCGAACGACTCCGCCATCAGCATCATTCCCATCTCGTCACACGCCCTCACTAACTCCGGCGCAGGCATGTTGTGCGAAGTCCGTATCGCATTGCAGCCCATATCCTTCAGCATCCTTATCTGCCTCCTGATACCGGCATCGTTAGCTATGCCTCCAAGCGGTCCCAGATCGTGGTGGTTGCACACTCCCCGGAACTCGACCCTCTCCCCGTTCAGGAGAAAGCCTTCTCCCTGCCTGACCTCCACTGTCCTGATACCGAACACCGTCCGGTACTCGTCCTTCAGCTCATCCCCTTCGTATATTTTCGACACAGAGGTGTACAGTGCAGGAGTCTCGGGTGTCCACAGCTGAGGGTCCCTGACTATGAACTCCTGACGGAAAATGCCTCCGTCAAACTCAGTCCCCGCAGTTTCGGCTGACGTCACGGCCATGCCGTTCCCGTCAATGATTTCGGTCACTATCCTGTAATCCTCCATGCTCCTGCCTTCCGGCAATGCGAGGCCGGTCTTCTGCGAGACCCTCGCATATCCTTCCCCGATTTCCTCGGTAATCACCTGCGTGCCCCACACCGGGACATGTGCATCTGAGGTGAAGACCACGTGCACGTTCCTGTACAGTCCCGCGCCCGGATACCAGCGGGAGCTCTCGGCCTCGTTTTCCAGACGCACCGCCAGAGTGTTCATCCCCTCATGGACATACGGCGTGGCATCGAAATGGAACGAATTGTAGCCGTACGGCCAGTAGCATGCCTCCTGTCCGTTTATCCAGACACGTGCATGGCTCATGGCCCCGTCGAAGACGAGGCTGCACCTGCGTCCTCCGCCCAGGTCCGTGACTTCGAATTCAGTCCTGTACCATCCTGTCCCGGTGAACGGAAGGCCTCCCGTGCGTCCGGCATGTTCCATGGCGTCGGTCTGGCCGTCCTGGACAATGGCGATATTCTGCCTGTCGTTCCACTCGCTGAACGGCCCGTAGATGGCCCAGTCATGCGGCACGGTAACGCTCTGCCATGCAGAATCGTCATAGCCCGGTTCCGAATATTCCACGGAATCGTCCCGGGTGAATTTCCAGTCCTTCTCCAGCAGGGTTTCGGATCTCTGTCCATAAGCCGCGCCGCTTGTCAGCAACGCCATAATTGCGCATAGCGCATGAATTATTCTTGTCATCACGGAAAATTTTCTGTAAAGATAATGATTTTATCATTTTCGTCCGGTCAATGTGATTCTGAATTCCTGGTCACCAACGATGATAAGGAATTCACCCGGTTCTATGAACCGTTCTCCATCCTCGTTTACGAAAGAAAGATCTCGCATCGGATCTATCTCGAATGTGAATGTGCATGATTCACCGGCAGGTATCAGCTTCTTTTCGAAATGCTTGAGTTCCTTCACCGGGCGGGTGATGGTGGAGTACGGGTCGCAGATGTACCACTGCACAGTCTCTTTCCCGTCCATGTCTCCGGTATTGGTGATTGTCACACTGGCGGTGACTGTGTCATTGACAGTGAAACTGTCAGCAGAAACACTCAGAGGTCCGTATTCGTATGAGGTATAGCTGAGTCCATATCCGAACTCGTACATCGGAGTGCTCGGAATGTCCTGGAAGCGTCCCCAGGTGTCCGGCCTGGCGGCGTTCCGGTGATTGTAGTAAATCGGAATCTGGCCTGCGGTATACGGGAAAGTCGCGGTCAGACGGCCTGAAGGATTGGTCTTGCCTGTCAGCACTGAGGCCACTGCAGGTCCGGCCATCACTCCCGGCTGCCAGATCTCCAGCACGGCATCAGCCACAGGCGAAATCCTCGTCAGGTCGAGCGGGCGGCCGTTCGAGAGCAGGACCACGACAGGTTTCCCGGCCTTTTTTACGGCCAGTAGCAGTTTTTCCTGTATCTCAGGCAGCGAGATGTCCGACCGAGATGCGTTCTCGCCGCTCCAGTTGAATTTTTCTCCGAGACACAGGAGCACGACGTCGGCTTCTGAAGCAGTTTTCACAGCTTCATCGAATCCGGAACAGTCTTCTCCATCGAAATCGCAGCCCTCGGCATAAGTCATTTCCGGCAATACTTCGGAAAGTCCGTCGAAAATGCTGATCACATCCTCTGCCCGTCCGCGTCCGTGCCATGAGCCGAGAAGGTCTTCCCGGTTTTTCGCCATTGGCCCGATGAGGGCCGCCTTGCAGCCTTTTTTCAGAGGGAGGATGCCGTCCTCGTTTTTCAGCAGCACCATGGATTCTTCCGCCAGCTTCAGCGCGGCGTCACGGCTTTCCGGCAGCAGCACCCATTCTTCGGCAGGTTTGGCTTCCGTGTACGGGTTTTCGAAAAGGCCGAGCTTGAATTTCAGTTTCAGAATGCGTCTCACGGCATCGTCCACACGCTCCACCGGCACCTTGCCTTCTGCCACCAGTTCTTCCAGATGCTTCATGTACAGGGCATCCACCATATCCATGTCCACTCCTGTGTTGATCGCATGCATGGCTGCATCCTTGCCGTTTCCGGCCATGCCCTGGTTTATCAGCTGCAGCACCGAATTCCAGTCGGAAACAGTGAAGCCGTCGTGTCCCCATTTTTCTTTCAGGATTTCAGTCAGAGTGTATCTGTTCGCAGAGCCTGGAACGCCGCTGAGAATGTTGAAGGAGCTCATGACTGTGGCCGCCCCGGCTTTGATTCCAGCCTCGAACGGAGGCAGATACGTGTCCCATAGAGCCTGACGAGAAACTTCCGCAGGAACATAGTCACGTCCAGCTTCCGAAGCTCCGTAGCCGACATAGTGCTTAAGGCAGGCCGCGATGTTCCCAGGTTCGGACAGGTCATCGCCCTGGTATGCCTTCACTGATGCAGCGCCGAATACGGATGTCAGATACGGGTCTTCGCCATAGCCTTCGGCTATCCTGCCCCAGCGCGGATCCCGCGCGATATCCACCATCGGAGAGAAAGTCCAGTCAATGCCTGCGTTATATGCTTCCATGGCGGCCATGCGGCATGCCTTGCCTGCCAGTTCCGGATTCCACGATGCCCCTATGGCCAGAGGTATCGGATATATGGTTCTGAAACCATGGATGACATCGTAGCCGAAAAGTATCGGAATGCCCAGACGGGTTTCTTCCATCGCCCGCCGCTGCATTTCATTGCGGAGCACTGCATCATCGCTGAAATAGATGACCGAGCCGATTTCCGCCGGGACCTGGTCTATCGGTGCTCCGAGATTGTTCGCATTGTCATTCTCTCCGAGAGCATACTGGTTCAGCTGGGCGGCTTTCTCCCGGAGAGTCATCCGTGAAAGCAGATCTTCGACACGCTTGTCGACAGGTGCTGAAGCATCTTTGTAAAGAGGTGTGCCGTCTGCGGACAAGGCCGGATATGACAGTTCCTGCGGACAGGACTCTGCCGGTCTGATTCCCGCAGCCGCTCCGGTTGTTTCCAGCATGGCGGCCGCTCCTCCGTTGCGCGCGAGCTCCAGTCTCAGTGTATCGGCTGAAGACACTTCCGTTTCCGTGATCCTGTGGTCTTTCGCATTTCTGCCAGCATTCTCTCCGTCCGAGAAAAGAATCATCCTGTATGTCCCTTCTCCCAGGAAATCCAGAGGGAGATTCACTGTCATGGATGAATCACAGCCGTTCATCACACCTATGAACCAGTTTTCCCCGGCGCGTCTGGCCACTCCGGCTGCCTCGCCTATCCTGCCGATGAGAGGCACGGTCTCGTCCCAGACTGTCGGAACATGACTTATAAAATCCAGAGACTCAGGATTCTCGTCGTATTTAGACGGGCTGTCTGACACCATCTGAAGAGGACTTTCATAGACTATATACATGGCCAGCTGATGGCAGCGGGTCCCCATGCTCATAGGCTCGTCCTGTACGGGACGGAACGATTCAGGCTGGGCATTCAGCATCGAACCAGGAGTGAAATCCATCGGGCCGGCCCACTGGCGTATGAAAGGTATGCTCACCTGATGCTGCGGAGTGCAGTCCGTTCTCCATCTGGAATTTTCCAGACCGTACACGCCTTCCCTCGTCAGCAGTCCCGGATATCTTATTTCCATGCCGTCAGGCGGATAAGACCCGTGGAAATCTATCAGCAGCTGATATTCCACGGCTTTTTTGAGCACTCTTTCGTAGAAATCCACCATTTTCCCGTCATTCCTGTCCATCCAGTCTATCTTCAGCCCTGCCACGCCCCAAGATTTGAGCAGGGCGAAGGCCTCGTCCATCTCCCTTTCCACGTTCAGCCATTTCGACCAGAGGATGACGCCCACGCCTTTTTCAGCCGCATGTGCGCATATTGCAGGTATATCCACGCCGGACGCCAGTTCGAGCAGGCTTTCCTTTGCAGACCATCCTTCATCGATGAGGATATACTCCAGCCCATGCTCTGTGGCATAATCCACCATGTAGATGTAAGTCTCTGTATTGATTCCTGCCTTGAAATCCACATTGTAGATATTGTGTCCGTTCCACCAGTCCCACAGCGCCTTTCCCGGCTTCACCCACGACCAGTCGCCTTCTGCCTGCCCGCACACAATATCCGGCAGAGTTCCTGCCAATATCTCTGCATCCGAATCGTAAATGCCCGCTATCCTCCAAGGGAAATTTCTTTTCAGTCCTGTCCGGACAATATAATTTTCCCTCTCTGTCACGTATATTTTGTTGGTGCCTTCGTACCAATCTTCTTTTGCCGGCCAGTTCACGCTCTTCAGCCTGAATCCTTCACCTGTCGGTTTCAGATATGAGCCGGCATAGCCGTACAGGTCTGTCTCCGAAATCAGCACATTGCATCCTTCGCTTCTGACCATAATGGGCATCAGCGAGAATTTGTCCTGCGGCAGTGACCCGACATCCTGCACGGTATAATGGAACTCGAACCAGTTCTGCATCTTGTCAGTGAGCTGTGTATATGACTGGCAGCCGGGACTGAAAACGAATTCAGCCGATTCACTTTCGATCCTCCCTTCACGATCCTGCTTTCCGCAGAAACGCCAGGCCGCGCCTTCCTCATACACGCGCACCTGAAAAGAATAGTCACCATACTCCAGGCTCAGCTGGTTGTATCTGTCCTCCAGAGTTGAAAATTTTCTCGGCGCCGCGGGATGCAGTTCCCTGCTTGCCGATGTCCTGGCCGCCTTCCGGAATGATGCCGCCCCGTTCCAGCAGACACCGTCCACAGTCATGGATATGTCCTTGATATCGCACACTGTCTTCCCGTCATGGCTTACTTGTATTGAAAATCCTGAATCCGTCTGATTGACAGTCACTTCATTGGTCAAGTCCGGCGATGTCACGGTGAATGTCCTTTCACGTGCTCCGGTCACGTATGCCATGGCGAGGCATACTAACAAGATTGGAAATTTTTTCATTGAAATCATGTTATTTATGGTCATTGGTTTTCAGTGTTGTTACCGGGTAGTAAAAAGTCACGGGTGCGGGTTACCCACCCGCTCTCTCCAGTCATTCGTTGTCCGGTTCGGGGCAGCGGAGATTGGCCACAGGCCAGCCGTCAGTCCTGAACGGCATCAGAGGCTGGCCGTATGTGGTCACCACGTTGGCGTCAGGGCAGAAATTGTGGAAAGCATACCGTACTGCCACAGGGTGCTTTACCTCATCGCTCCACACTTGTATCATGTTGTTGTATTCCCCGAATTCGGCTTCGGCCTTGTGCCACACCCTGTCTTCTCCGGCCACTTCGAAGCCTCCGGGAGTCTTGGTCTCCCCGCCATCGAATGTGTCGAAACTGTCAGGTTCGAACCAGGTCCTGTCTCCGCAGAGATTGTCGAAATGCAGGACCATCCTGCTCCGGTCCTCATCGGCATAGTCGAAACGGCTGAATGTCGGGGCGGGGCGTGGAAGACCGCAGATGCCGTAGTCATTGGCGAGAGCCAGCCAGGCAAGCCTCTGCGCCACCTCGAGTTTTTTCCTTATATGCACGCAGTCCTTTTCTCCGAGATCCGCTGTTCCGGCTATCCCGCTGTGTGGAATGTGAGCCAGTGCTTTCATCTGTGCTTCCATCACCATGGGGAAGTCCGTATTTTCCGCTCCGGTTTCTTTGTACGGAGCTATCTGGACATAATAGAACGGCATGTCTGCGTTTCCCCAGACCTCCCTCCATAGCTCGGGCAGAGCGGCCATGAGCCTGTCGTAGTCGAACCAGTTGTGGGTGTTCGAACAGCCCTGGTACCAGATGAAACCTTTGAGGGTGAATCTGTGCAGCGGCCAGATCATGCCGTTGAACAGAGCCTGCGGTATCTGGTTGTTTTCTTTTCCTCCGAGTGCTATGTCAAGATGAATTCCTTCCGTTTCCCTGATTTTCTTTTCCGTCATCCAGGTCTCTATCCTGCTGCCTCCCCAGTTCGACGATATCAAGCCCACAGGGACACCGCCGAGGGCTTCCGTCAATGTCCTGCCGAAAAAATATCCCACGGCGCTGAAACCTGAGGCTGATTCAGGACTTGAACGCAGCCATTTTCCTCCGCAGTCTTCCTGAAGTTCGCCGCAAGAATTCTTCTCCACGGTGAAAAGCCGTATCTGCGGATATGAAGACGCTTCCGTTACAGCCTCTGCACTCCCTTCCACAGGCTGGTTCATGAATCCGCACAGAGGCATTTCCATATTCGACTGTCCTCCGCACAGCCATACCTCGCCGATCAGAATGTCTTTCAGTTCTGTTTTCTCTCCGTCGGAAATGACTATCTGGTGCGGACCTCCGGCCGCAATGGTCCTGACTTTCACTTCCCAAGTGCTGTCGGCGGCCGCTGTCGCAGTGTACCTTTCTTTTCCCCACGAAGTTTTTACAGATATTTTTTCCCCTGGCGATGCCCATCCCCAAATGGCGGCTTCAGCGTTCTGCTGGAGGACCATTCCGTCTCCTATGATGGAAGGCAGCCTGACTTTCCCTGATGCCTGTATTGCAGAGCACAGGACAGCCATCATGATGGCCGGTATTCTCATGCTTTTCATACTTGAAAGGCACTTGAACCTGGGCATCTCCTAAAATCATTCATGGCCAAATCTGCGCTTGGCGGAATGCGGATAATCCAGAAAAATTTAAAAGTTTTTTAGGAATGCGCATCGGTGGAGTGCCATTAGGATAGTGACGGAAATCCGGGAAGAATCTCATTTCCGCCGCCGCCACATAAAACACTTTAATACCAACACATATGAAAAAATCTAAATTGAACGAGGATGCAAGGTATATTGCGCCGAGCATCATTCTCTCTGCAGTCTCAGTGGAGAAAGGCTTCGCCAGCTCAGGCGATGAAGGTATCGATTCGCCGCGAATGATCATTTCAGACTATGGCGATGGTGTCACATTTTAAATCCTGAACGTAATTATGAAAAAACAAATTTTATTTTTTGCCGCTGTGTCCATCTGCCTGGCGGCATGTTCGAAAAAAGAACTCAATGAACCGCAGACTCCTGCAGAGCCTGGCACTTTCTGCATCAGGGCATCAATACCGCAGACCAAAACTACATTGACAGGTTACAAGGTCGCCTGGGAACCGGACGATGCGCTTTCAGTCATTGTGAAAAATGCCGATGAGACATATTCTCCATACCAGTTCAAGAATGATGGCGCAGGGATATTTTCCAGCGACGCCCTGGTTTCCGCTGAGGGAATTTCTGAATTGAACGCAATATATCCATATAACGACGGAATCACAAGCCTCGAAAATGCCGTTGTCACCATAAGTGCGGAAGCAACTCAGACAGGAGCCGGAAGCACTGCCCATATCGACGGCCCTCTTTACGGCCATGCGGCTGTTTCGGGCACCGGTACGCAGGAGGTAATGATGACCCATCTTTCCACCATATTTGAAATCCAGATCCCAAACACATCAGGCAGCCCTCTCACTGTGTCTGAAATCACCCTCGCTTCCAGCACCGAAGCGGCGATGGCCGGCGATTTTCTGGTGGATATGCAGTCAGGAGCGCTGACAGCTCAGGAAGGAGCGTCTGCACAGGTTGTGCTCAAGGTGGCTGACGGCGTCATAGAGCCTGGCCAGACCGGCTCATTCTACATCACTGCCGCGCCTTTCGCTCTGCCGGCTGGCTCTACTCTGACCGCGACTGTCAATACAGGTGCAGAACAGCCGATAGTGACAGAAAAATATTTCAAGTCATCTGTTGTTTTCGCCGCCGGCACCATCAACCATTTCCTCAATACCGAAGAGATGGAATTTGCCATCACACCTGACCAAGTCTCCGGCATAGACGGATATGACAGCAGTTTTGCCGATGGCGATGCCATCAATATTTTCGATTCGCGTCTCAGCAACAGGTTCGAGTATGCCTCCGGCAATTTCTCCGGCTCAGCCATGCCTTCAGCCTCATACTATGCCCTTTATCCATATGACGAGGATGCAGTTCTGGAAAATGGTGTCATCAAGACAGAAATCCAGGCCGTGCAGAGCGGAAAACTCGGAGAACTGACCGCAGCTGGGTATTCCGAAGGCAATGAGATAGCCATGAAGAATGTCACCGGTATCCTGAAATTCACCCTCGATGAGGACAATGTTACTAAAGTGACCATAACTGCCGCCGACGGGCAGATTCTGGCCGGCGCAGTCAATATCGCCTGGAATGAAGGAAATCCTGTGGTGACTGCCGCGGCCGAGGGCTCTTCCTCATCAGTCGCAGTCGGAGACGGCACTGCAGTGCTGGAGAAAGGAGTTTACTATGTGAATGTCCTCCCTGCCGACCTTTCGGAATATACCATCACCTTTACATACAAGGAAGACAACTCCACTTATTCCGGCTATTTTGACAAGTGGTATCCGGGAGACACCAAGGCAGATGCTTCAGGCAGGCAGACTATCACCAGAGGCGTATGCGAGCTCCCGTTGGCCAGGACCTCTTCTGCAAGCCTGACAGCCGGCACTCAGGTGGATCTCGGCGGAATGTCGGCTACGCTGGTATTCTATGACGATGAAGTAAAGACAACCATCAATGGCGTAGGTATGACAAATGGTTCTTGGGATAATGTTGTTCCAGACGTGTCAAGTACTGATAATCCTTACGATGGATCGAATTGTATCAAATGGACGATGTCGAGCAAATATGGAGAGGTTTATTTCCAGACAATAAATGACGCTGACAAATATGCCCGTGGCGCATTGGATCTGACAACGTACCGCAATGCCCATTTTACTCTGGAATTTGCTTATAAGGCCGAAAAAGGGACTAATTTCTATGTAAGGTTCATGCAACATCTAGCAGGCCAGGAACAGCTCAGAAATATGGCTGATATATCAGAATATTCTACCGGAGAATGGGAAACAGTAAGAATACCGCTTGATGAAATGTACGTTTCCGATTATATTTTCGATTTTGACAGTAATACTAGATATTCGATAAATATCGATGACGGAACATTCGATGACGAGGGCAGACCTTTCCGTTGGGACAAGATTTTTAGACTGATTTTCACGTTCAATATCGATGTCGCCGATGAATCCATGAAAGGCAAGACTGTCTGGATCGATGACATCAAGATAAAGAAAGTCATACTTTCAGACCAGGCTGCAGAATAGCACAATGCAGTGTTTCATGATTGAGGCCGGTTCAAAATTCATTTTTGGGCCGGCCTCGCCTCATCTTGCCAATTGCGGCCAATCTCGAATCGCACTCAATTCCGGCAGATTTCAAATTTGTCGGACCAAATCCAGAAAAATTCATATCCTGAATTAGGATTTGCCACGTCTGAAGTGCCCTATAAATAGTCATGCGAAGGAAACATCAGAAAAGAAATTATATTACATGAAATGAAAAAGAATATATTGTCCACATTTATGGCCATGACAGCTGCAGTGACCATGCTGGCATGCGAAGAGATACCTCAGACCGGCATTTCTTCCGGCGAAGGCGAAGAGCAGGAGCAGCCTGAAGATCCTGATACAGACCAGGAACCTGAGCCTGAACCGGAGACAGGTGACCTTCTCGTCGGCACATTCAATATCAGGTATTACAACACCGGAGACGGCGCGTATTCCTGGGAAAACAGGGAAAAGGCAGTCATGAATTTCATCAACACGTGCGGAGCCGATATTCTCGTGATGCAGGAAGTCTGCCAGAAACCTGCGGAGTATATCACAGTGAGCCTTGATGACAAATATGACTGGATCGAAGTCGACAGGAACACGGGAAAGTCCATTCTCGAAAGCGAGTCTTCGGAAGGTGTCTTCCTGATGTGGAACCAGGAGCGTTTGACTGTCAAAGACAAAGGCTGGTTCTGGCTTGCGGACCCGGATGCCGGCGAACCTCAGTGGAACAGTGACGGCAGCTGGTCGACCTGGAACAGCGCACTTCCGAGAATCGCTTTATGGATCGAGGCTGAAGATAAGGCAAATCCCGGACATACCGTGTATTTCATTGGAACCCATTATGACCACATCAGCAGCAAGGCCAAGTCAGGCTCAAGCAACCTGATGATCAGAAAGCTCAGGGAAATGACCGGGCAGACGAATCTGAAAAATGCCGATGCGGCTGTTTTCGTGGCAGGCGATCTGAATACCGAGTACGAAGCCACTGAACTGGCGGCACTGCGTGTTACATTGAATGATGCCCGCACCACTTCTCCGAAGACAAATGCCTCCCAGATGACATTCAACAATTTCGGGAACTCCGGCCAGTCGATCATAGACCACATATTCTATGGCGGAAATTTGAATGCAGAACAATACGAGGTGATAACTGATACACCTGGAATCCGTTACATTTCGGACCATTATCCAGTACTTTTCCGATGCTCATACAAATGATGCACCGGAATCAGCCTCACACTTTCAGAGGAAAATTCAAGCATGGTTGACACGGAGGAAAATAGATTATGAAGAGAGAAGACAGAAAAGCTATACTTGACTGGGCTGACGACATAGGGGTAGACGGGCCTGTCAGAAAAAAGATAAAGGGAATTCTGGACGATATAGACGCTCTGGACGTCCTGAACACAGTGGATGTGGAGAAAGCTCTGGAGCGCACCAAAAAGAAGATAAGAAGACGCAAGTACGGCCGGATGCTGTGGGGCGGACTGGCCGGAGCCGCCGTTTCTGCCGCGGCCTGTACGGCGGTATTCCTCTTCCTCGGGATATTGTCCCCGACAGTACAGGACCCTCTGTATTCCGAACTGAAAGTGAATCCCGGCATGACGGGTACATTCGTGATGCCGGACAGTACGGTGGTAGTCCTGAACGGCAGCTCTACTCTGACTTACAGCAGCGGCTATGGAGACAGGAGCAGAGAAGTCACCCTTTGCGGCGAAGCCTATTTCGATGTCGCGAAAGATGCCGACGCCCCGTTTATCGTCCGCACTCCTTCAGATTCATACGTTACAGTCTACGGAACACAGTTCAATGTAGATGCTTACGGCAGTGACGGCTGCAGGGTGACACTCATAAACGGAAGCGTGGGATTCAGGTACGTCGGCAAATACGGGAAAAACAGCGATGTGATGCTCAAACCGGGAGAAAGGCTTGTCTATGAAAAAGACAGCGACCTGGTATCTGTGGCGGAAGTTCCCGTGAAGTCCGATATAGCATGGAAGGACGGCAAGATGATACTCGACGCCACTCCGCTCTCCGAAATTCTGGACATACTTTCGAAACGATACTCCGTAGAGTTCGAAGTGCAGGACCAGAGCTGTCTGGACTACAGATATTCGGGCGGCGCTTTTACCATATTCTCGCTGGAAAAGGTACTCGAGACCCTTCAATATTCCTCTTCATTCAAATGGAGGTATGACGAAGCCGCCGCACCTGACCGGCCTCCTGTAATCATTATCTACAGATAACACAATTCAATAACCCTATTTTAGTACAATTTATGAAATTAAAGACTTTTATGACGGCCCTCATCCGTTCGCGATATCTGGCTGCCGTCATTCTGGCAGTGACGCTCCAGGCCAGTGCATTCGCGCAGACGGAGAAAGTCACAATCGATGCTGATGACAGGCCGGTGAGCTGGATTCTGTCCCGGATTTCCGAACAGACGGGCTATGAAGCTGTCTTCAGCGACTCTTTCCTGGATTCTTCACAGAAGGTCACCATGACGTTTGAAGAAGCCCCTCTCGACACAGTCCTCCAGTATCTGTGCATGGAATGGAACGCATCTTACAAAATAGTGAACAAGACCATTGTTTTCTCGAAGGAAAACACCCCGTCTGACGAACGGTGGGGGGGGGTAGCAGAAAGAGAGGTTTCCGGCACAGTGATCGATTCTGAATCCATCCCCGTAGTAGGGGCAGTCGTGATGATTCAGGGAACGAACACCGCCACCACGACCGATCTGGACGGAAAATTTTCCCTTATGTGCCCTTCGGGCAATATCGTACTCTTCGCCTCCTGTCTCGGCTACAAGGACCAGTCAGTCAGAATCTGGAATTCCGACAATATCCGGATCGTGATGGAACCGGACATGGAAGTCTTGGAAGAGGCTGTGGCGATAGGTTACGGCACCATGAAGAAATCCGACCTGACCGGTGCCGTTTCATCCATCAAGGTAGATGACGGAAACGTATCGTCAGTCACTTCCGTCACGAATATCCTCGCCGGAAAGGCCGCCGGACTTGAGGTCAGCATGGGAAGTGCCAATCCCGGCGCCGGCGCGACTTTCAGGATCAGGGGTGCGGCTTCCGTAAACTCCAGCAATGACCCTCTCATCATCATCGACGGCTTCCCGATCAGCCCGTCGGCTGACAGCGACATTGCCGTAGGCGACTATGATACCGGAAGTTCCGACAATGTCTTCGGCTCCATAAACCCGAACGACATAGAATCCATAGAAGTCCTGAAGGATGCCTCGTCCACAGCTATCTATGGCGCCAGAGCCGCCAATGGTGTCATCATCGTCACCACCAAGAGAGGTTCGTCCGGTGCCCCGAAAGTGACTTATTCCGGTTCCGGCGGTATTTCAGTGATGGCCAAGCGCTACGAGATGATGGATGCCACCGAGCTCATGAATGCGGCGAACACTTACGCATACGAACGCTGGATGCTGGACAACGGCGTGGGAATTTATGGCGGAAGGGCTCCGGAAGATGTCATCAAACCTTATATACCTTACTATACTGATGACCAGATAGCGGCCAACCAGTATGATACGGACTGGTTCGACGAGATTTCCCGTATCGGTTACCAGACCCAGCACAACATTTCCATCACCGGAGGAAGCGACTATACGAAATATCTGGTTTCAGGCAGCTATTTCCGCCAGAACGGTATCATAAAGGAAAATGACGTGACCAGGGCCACCCTGCGTATCAACCTCGATCAAAAGATCACCTCATGGATGAATCTGGGCGTGAACCTGAGCCTCTCTCGGAATACCCTGAACGCCATTCCGCTCGGAGGTATGGACGGCATCATCGGGAACTCCACCTCCTATACTCCGCTGCTTCCAGTGAAAGACGAGAACGGAGACTATTCCATAAACGACAAGAATTCCCAGGTGCCGAATCCTGCTTCGCTGCTTGAAATCACCAATGTCACGAAGAAGAACAGGGCACTCGGCACGGCATTTCTCGAAATCCGTCCGGTAGACGGCCTGACTCTCAGAGGAAGCATCGGCCTGGATGCCAATTTCCAGAAGCATCAGGTATATGTTCCGACATCCACCCTGGCAGGAGCTTTGGTGAATGGCCATGCAGACCAGAGGTCATACGAGAAAAACGACTATCTCATGGACTTCACCGCCACTTATTCGAAAGACTGGGGCAAGCATGGTTTTACAGCCATGGTCGGATATTCGTGGCAGCAGTTCAATGCCGAGTCATTCTCTGCCTCGAATGAGGAATTCCCTATAGACAGCTTCCTTTTCAACAATCTCGGTGCGGGAAATGCTGTCAGGCCGGAAGTGTCATCATGGGCGAACATGTACGAGATGGCCTCTTTCTTCGGCAGGGTGAACTGGACGTACGATGACCGCTATCTCGTGACCGCCACATTCCGTGCCGACGGTTCGGGAAGGTTCGCCAAGAACAACAAGTGGGGCTATTTCCCTTCTGTGGCTGCAGGCTGGAGATTTTCCGAAGAACCTTTCTTCGCACCTCTGAAAAGCTGGTGGTCGAACGGAAAGCTGAGACTCAGTTTCGGACAGACAGGAAACTCGGCCATCAATGCCCAGCAGATGAACGTCTACAGGAATGTGAACGAAGACGATGTGGAATACAATACCCAGTTCGGCACAAGCAACTACCAGGGTTTCGTCCTTTCTGAAATCGCGAATCCGAATCTGAAATGGGAAACCACTACTGAATGGAACGTCGGACTCGACCTCGGTTTCTTCGACAACAGGCTGAACATCTCTGCAGAGTATTTCGACAAGGTGATATCCGACCTGCTCCAGTGGCGTGACATGATGAGGACATCGGAAGTCCGCACCATCGCCGACAATATCGGAAAGACCCAGAGCCGCGGTTTCGAGCTTACCATAAATTCCGTGAACATCTCCACGAAGAATTTTTCATGGAGCACTGACTTCACGTTCTCGTTCTACCGTGACAGGTGGCTGGAAAGGGAAGACAGCTGGGCCCCTCATGCCTATGATACATACGAAGGATGGCTGCGTCCGTGGGAGACCTATCTTTCAGACGGTCTCATACAGCCTGGCGAAGAAGTCCCGTGGATGCCGGGAGCAGTGGCAGGACAGGTGAAACTGAAAGACATAAACGGCTATGTCAGAAATCCTGACGGCACATATGTCGTGGACGAGCATGGCATCCCAGTACTTTCCGGAGAACCTGACGGAATCCTCAACGATGCCGACAAGGTCATCATCGGAAACAATGACCCGGGATATCTGGCAGGTCTCAACAATACCTTCAGGTACAAGAACTTCGACCTTAACATCTATTTCTACGGCCAGTTCGGACTGCTGAACTACGGTTCGTACCAGCAGATCTGGACAGTGAATGTGTCGGGGCTGGCTCTGGACAGGAACTACCCGGTGTCCATAACGAACAAGTTCAGCCATGACAATCTGGACGGCACTTATCCCGGCTATTTCCAGGACCAGTCGCAGTGGGGCATAGGAGACTACTTCACCACGAAGACATGGTTCATCCGCTGCCGGAACATCACTCTGGGCTACACTATCCCGAAGCAGAAAAGGCTGACGAACATGAGGGTCTACGTGGATGTGAACAATCCGTTCATCATCACCCCGTATGAAGGAATCGACCTCGAGACGGACTCCATGGATGACGGGTACTCGTACCCTAATATCAGGACATTCAGCGTAGGACTTTCCATAACATTCTAAACCAGACAACACAAATGAAAAGGATAATATATACTCTAACGGCGGCATTGGCCTTGATTTCTCCGGTTTCCTGCGTGGACCTGGATTCAGTGGACTATTCTGCCGTCAATGACACCATCTTCCCTGCAACGGACGATGATGCCGATGCCATAGTCATAGGTGCGGCGTATTCTCCGTTCAGATCGAAGGAATATGTGGGTCTCTTCACTTCAGCCCACGACGGAATACATGTCTTCAGCGACATGGCTTCCGATATCGGTACATGCCGCTGGACTGACAGCTACTGGTCCGGAGTCATAAACATAAACTTCATCGCCGAGGAAAAGCAGGGGCCTGTCATCATATACAACAACTACATCCGCGACATCACCAGGATGACGAATGTCATCAGGACTCTGGAGGAAATGGACCTGGATCCTGAGAAGAAAGCCTGGTACATCGCCCAGACGCGTTGCGGAAGAGGCTGGCTGGCCTATATCCTATACGACATGTTCGGGCCGATACAGCTTCCTACCGAAGAAATACTGAATGATCCGGCCAGCACCAAGCCTGTACCGCGCGCCACTCAGGAACAGACAGCGAAATTCATAGAAGACGACCTGCTGGCGGCCATACCTGACCTGGATGCGAGATACGAGTACGGCACGGAAAACTACGGACGTTTCACCAAGGCTCTGGCTTATACCGTACTGATGAAGTTCTACATGCATGAAGGCAGATGGGAAGATGCGGAGAAATGCGGACGCGAACTTGTAAAACCCGAATTCGGATTCGGTCTGGTGAAGCGCTACAAGGATATCTTCACACTCGAAAACGAGGGCAACGAGGAAACCATCTGGGCCTGCAACTGCAAGCACGGGGAAAACATGCAGATGTGGCTGACACATACTCTGCCGAAGGACTATGAAGGACTGGAGAACCCTGATATCCAGAGATACAACGGCTACCGTGTCACCTGGAACTTCATGGATGCGGCATTCGGCAAATATCCCGATGACCAGAGACTGGAAGTGCTTCTGGCGGAATACACTGTGCATGTTTCAGATGAGACCGTCACTTACAACAAGGAGAATCCAGGTGCTCTGGAACAACTCCAGCTGGGTGCAGTGCCTATGAAGTACGGTGAAGACCCTGAGCAGATAGGAGAGGGCAGCGGGATAGACTGGATAGTTTTCCGCTATGCGGATGTCCTGACCCTTCTTTCCGAAGCCATCGCCAGAAATGCCGGGGCAGTGACCCAGGAGGCGGTGGACTATCTGAACGATGTCCATACCAGGGCCGGACTCGAACCGTACGAAATGTCCGATTTCGCCTCCCTCGAAGCTTTCCTGACAGAACTTCTGGACGAAAGGGGCAGGGAACTCTGGTTCGAGGGCTGCCGCAGGTCTGACCTCATCCGTCACGGAAAATACGTGGAATACTGCAAGACACGCAAAGGCTCCACCACCGTCGATGAGCATATGGAACTCTTCCCTATCCCTCAGAGCGTCATCAACGAAGGAAAAGGCGTAGTAGTCCAGAATCCTGGATATTGATGCATGAAAACGACGATATCACAATAACACAAGTATTAACCGATTAAATTCAAAAATCATGAAAATTTATCATTATTTGATGGCGGCTGCAGTCTGCGCCGCAATGGTGATGTCATGCAAGAAAGACGGTCCTGCAGAAGACCCGAAAGACGATGGCGGCACCGAGACCCCGGTACCTCCTGTCACCGGTGAACCTGAAGATATGACTTTCACCCTCACTCCTGAGGCTGTCAGCGGAATAGACGGCTATGACAATGCCTGGGCTGCCGGAGACTGCGTCTCTGTCTTCGAAGGCGTAGCGAACAACAAATTCGAATTCACTTCCGGCAACGAGTTCGACGGCTCTGCTGTCGCATCCGGAGCATATTATGTCCTCTATCCTTATGATGAAGATGCCAAGCTCGAAAACAATGCCCTCACTGTAGAGATTCCTGCCGAGCAGTCAGGCAAGGCTGAAAATCTTCTGGCCATAGGTTATTCTGATTCCGAAGATATCGCCATGAAGAATGCCACAGGTTTCCTGAAATTCACCCTCGATGAGGACAATGTCACCAAGGTGACCATCAAGGGCAACAACGGTGAAATCCTCGCCGGTACTGTGAGCGTTTCCTGGAACGGCGGCGAGCCGAAAATCACTGCGGGTGAAGGCGGATCCGCAACTGTTTCTGTCGGTGACGGAGAGACAGTCCTGGAAAAAGGCGACTATTATGTAAATATCATCCCTGTCAAGGCCGTAGGCTATACTGCCACATTGACCTACAAGTACGATGAGTCCACTTACGAAAGCTACTTCGAATATTGGGAGAACGGCATGACCAAGGATGTAGGGGTGAAAGGAACATATACACGCGGAGCAAGCGATTTCTCTCTTGCTTTCCCTGAAGGGTCTATCAATATGACCAGGGGAAAGGTGTTCGAACTTCTGGAGACTTTCTCTGCTACACTCGTATACTATGATGACGAAGTCAAGGCCACTATCAATGGTGTGCCTATGACAGCGGCATGCTGGGATAATTTCGATGAAAGCGACGGCGGTGGAAGTTCTTTGAATATTGCTTGTACTGATTCTCCTTACGAAGGTTCGAAATGCATCCAGTGGACCATGGGACAGGACTGGGGAATTGCAGGTTTCCAGACATTCAGGGACACTGGTGACGAAGAGGATCAGTTCAGAAGAGGAAACCTGGATCTGACCGCTTACAGGAATGCACACTTTTCTCTTCAGTTCGCATACAAGGCAGAGGCCGGAACCAAATTCTATGTCAGATTCATGATGCACAGGTCACCATCTTATTGCCTTAATGCCATTAAGGATCTTTCCGAATATGCCACAGGAGAGTGGGTGCTTGTGACCATACCTCTTGATGATATGAAAATCTCTGAATATGCCTCACATCCGATAAGATGGGATCAATATCCTCTTGAAAAAATTTCTGTAGATGACGGTACATTCGACTCAGATGGGAATCCTTTCCGTTGGGACAAGGTAGTAAGGACAATCTTTTGTTTCAATGAAGACATGAAAGATATGTCACAGAAAGGCAAGACTGTCTACATAGACGATGTCAAGATAAAGAAGGTCATTATTTCAGACCAGACTGCTGAATAATGGTTAAAAGGTGGTTAGTTTCAGTTCCGGCACTGTGCATTTCCTTAATGGCATCTGCACAGTGCCTTTTCGATTCGGCTTCATGCAGGCCGGACGCCTTCTATGTGAACATGGACGGCAGGGACAGCGTGGCCGTATGGCAGACAGTTGACAGCCTGGCGAAGCATCGGCCGGATTCAGGGCATGCCGGCACGGTGCAGCACGGGAAGTACTTTGCATCTCTTTGTGGAGTCTCCTGTGAGATGACCTTGCGCGATTCGTCTGGCTGTACCATCATGGATATAAGTCTGACCAATACGGCAGGAGTTCCTTTCCAGCCTGTGAAGGCCGGTATCAAGCTCGGCGTGGACACCTGGATGGACAGTTATCCGGAGTGGCTGGACAAGTTTTTCCCGACCTTGCTTTTTTGCGAGAAGACGCATTTCTACGGCTATTTCCAGTCGCCGTCAGGGAAAATGCTCGGCATAGCCTCTCCGGACCCGGTGGCTTCCTGGAGTTTCGACTACAACCTCGGCTATCCCGAACCAGAGCCTTACTGGTTCTGGGGGCACAGGATAGAGGCGGTGAACATAGACCTGATGAATGCATTGCCATTGCCTGAAAGGCATCCTCAGGATTTGTGGACCCTGGCCCCGGGAGAATCGCGTCATTGGAGACTTTACGGTATTCCCTTTGACTCCGATGATATCAGGAAAACCTTTGCATCCGCGTCCGTCGCTTTGCCGGGAGACATGGAGGAAATTTATGGCGGAGAGACTTTCGAGGAGACTCTGAGCCGGGTGGCAGGCATACCGATGATCAGAACGGAACGGACATCGTACTCTCCTGGTGAAACCGCAGTCTGGGAATCAGTTATCGGCGGCAAGGCCGAGATTCACAGGACAGTGCTCGGCGGCCCGGGACTGTATCCGATAGAAGTGACCTCGGAGGGCAGGACAGCCACCGCCATGCTCAGCGTCCATCCTTCTTGGGAATGGTCTCTGAGAAAGGCCCGCGAAAATGTCCTGGCCTCTCGTCAGAAAGCCACTTCACACGTCGAAAGCTGGTACGGATTCCATTCCGGATTTCTTGCCGCCAGATATTTTTCTGATGACAGCCTGGACCAGGCTGTCAATGTCCGTTTCGGCCATGTTATGGATCTGCTTTACGGTCCGGACATGTCGGAACCGAAGTATTATGCATGGAGAATCCAGAATACGGCTTCTACCATAGGTATGTTTACGGACCGTTTCGAGGCTTTCGGGAATGTGGAGGATCTGGAGACGGCAGAAAGACTCGCTGACTGGATGATAAGGTTTTCGCAGGCTGAAAACGGTGCTTACATGAACGGCAGCACGGTGTATACCTCCGTGATTTATGTCGCCAAGTCGGTATTGGAATTGGCCTTGGCCGAAAAATCATACGCTCGGGCATTGTCCGAGGCGGCGCGGTATGCCTCGATGGCTTGCCCGGAGGATTCCGGAAGACATGGAAATAGCCGGATAAATTGTCCGGAGGACAGTCTTGTACGAAAACATTGTCCGGAGGACATCCTGAGATGGAAGGAGGCGGCATACAGGCATTTCGGATCGGCGAAAAAGGCTATAGACCAGTTAGTGAGGGCGCAGGGGGATTTCCATACGGAGGGGGAGATAACTTTCGAGGACGGGATGGTGTCGTGTTCGGCTCTGCAGATGGGGCAGATAGCTGTGCTGCTCGATGATTTTGCCGGTACGGATGCAGATGGTTTCGCCTGGAATATCGGCAGCCGTGCCGAGGCGGATTCTCTCAGAGAACTGTATACCGGGGAGATGCTTTCGCTTCTCGCAGGCCATGACTGCCTGACCCAGCTTCGGATTCCGGATGCGCGCCGCCGTGGAGGTACTCTGCGCTTCTGGGAGGCCCAGTACGATGTGAACATGATGCCGAATATGGTTTCTTCGCCTCACGGCTGGAGCGCGTGGCGGGCTTACGCGACGTATTATGCGTGGCTTCTGACTCAGGACGAGCGCTGGCTGAAGGAGACTTTCGATGCGGCCGGGGCGTTTTCCCTGCTTCTGGACCAGGATTCCGGGGCTTTGCGCTGGGCTTTCGTCGTGGACCCTTATGTGAGGGCGAAACAGATCGACAGGCCTCTGTCCGGAGCTTCATATGATGCTGTCAGCCTGGGGAATGCACATCCGGACATGTACAGTTTCAGGAATATCACGGCAGGGGAGGAGTATGTGCCGATGGTTTCTTCATGGCAGCCTTTCAATACCTGTGACAACGATGTACACGAGGTGTTCAAGTTCATCGCGGAAGCTGTATTGACGAATGCTTTCGTGGTTTTGAGAAGTGACGGAAGCGTCGGGACGTATAACTGTTCGGCCGAGCGTCGTGGACGGCGTCTGCATGTCACCCCTGACGAGGCTCAGATCACGCACCTTTATGTTTCACGTCAGCCCGGCTGTCCGGAAATGGAGGTGATTCCTGACGGGAATCTGGTTACCGTACGTTTTCCAGGAGATTCATCACCACTGCCAGCAGTGTGGCAGGAAGGTAGTCACTGAGTTTTCTCCGCAGTATTTTCAGCGCCTGCTGGATTCTGTAGTCTATGGTTTTCGGCGATACCTGGTACATTTCGGCTATCTCGCTGTAGGTCTTGTCCGAGAAACGGTGCAGGAGGAATGCTTCTTTATACGGGTCCGGGAGTGATTCTATCGCTTCCTGGATCCGTCTTTTCAGTTCCTCTGCATCGAAGGCGTTTTCAGCCATGTCTTCTTTTCTGATTTCCTGCAGCATGTCAGTGACTTTCAGGCCGATATTCTTTTTCCTTATGGTGTTCAGAGCCCTGTGCCTGACCATGCTGAACAGGTAATTGGGCACGGACCTGTCTACCACGATGACAGACCTGTTGTTCCAGATCCATACGAAACATTCCTGGACGATGTCCTCGGTCTCCACCATATCCACAAACCGGTGGGCATAGACGCACATCTGCGGATAATATTTTCTGAAGAGGGAATCGAAAGCGTCCTTTTCTCCGACACCAGTCCTGAAACTTTCCAGAATCGCCAAATCTTCCATACAAGCAGACATCAAATTGGATTGATAACACTAATATACGAATAATTCCGTTTCCGAGGTCTGGCTTGACGCCAATTTTTTATTAATTCGTATCTCTGCCCCGCCTGATCAATAGAAAGCTGCCGGACTAAAGCCGCCAGAGGCCCGGAACGTTGTTAGTCGCGCAGGGGGCTCTGCCGCAGCAAGCGAGGTGGAAAAAAAGCAGACAGGGCGCTGTTTCCAGCACCCTGTCTCTGATATTGACCGTCAGGTCATCTGTTAAAGATCGCTCATCGCTTTCTGGTACTCGTCCATAGGAGCTACAAGTATCTCCTGGAACTCTTTCTGGCCTGTACCTGCCGGGATGGCATGACCGCAGATCACGTTCTCCTTCAGACCTTCGAGGTTGTCCACGCGGCCTCTTATAGCTGCCTCGCTGAGAACCTTGGTGGTCTCCTGGAATGATGCCGCCGATATGAAGCTGTTCGTCTTCAAGGCTGCACGTGTGATACCCTGGAGCACCTGGCTGGCTGTCGCCGGCTTCGCTTCGCGGAGTACCATCATCTTGCGTCCCTGTCTGTCGAGTGACGAGTTTTCGCTCCTCATTTCACGGGCTGAAATGATCTGGCCTGCAGAGTATTTCTCTGAGTCGCCTGCATCAGTGATGATGAACTTGCCGTAGATGCTGTCGTTCGTGTCCATGAACACCCACTTGTCCACCAGCTCTTCAGGCAGGAAGTCGGTATCGCCAGGGTCGTTGATCTGGACTTTTCTCATCATCTGTCTGACTATGATTTCGAAATGCTTGTCGTTGATCTTCACACCCTGAAGGCGGTAAACCTCCTGGATCTCGTTGACAATGTATTCCTGTACCTTGATAGGTCCGAGGATGTCGAGGATGTCGGTAGGTGACACGGCGCCGTCTGAAAGCCTCATTCCGGCCTTCACATAGTCGTTTTCCTGAACCAGTATCTGCTTGGTCAGAGGCACGAGATATCTCTTCTCCTGGCCTGACTTGCTCTTGATAATGATTTCCCTGTTTCCTCTCTTGATCTTGCCCATGATGACCTCGCCGTTGATTTCGGAGACGATCGCAGGGTTCGATGGGTTACGCGCTTCGAAGAGTTCGGTCACACGTGGCAGACCTCCGGTGATGTCGCTGGACTTTCCGATGGCGCGAGGGATCTTGATGATGATGTCACCGATCTTCAGGTCGTCGCCGTCGTTCACCATGACATGGGCGCCGACAGGCAGGTTGTACTGCTTCTTGGTCTCCCCGTTCTCGTCCACGATGCTGATGGTCGGGTTCTTAGACTTGTCACGTGATTCGATGATGACCTTGTCCCTGTTCAGGGAGTATTCGTCGGCCATCTCTTCGCGGAATGTAACACCGTCGATCATGCTGTCGAAGCGGGCCTTGCCGGCAGCCTCGATGATGGTGATGGCGTTGTATGCATCCCATTCGCAGATCAGGTCTCCCTTCTTCACGGTCTCTCCGTCCTTCTTGTAGAGGATGGAACCGTATGGAACATCGTACTGTGAGTATGTGATGCCGGTATTCTCGTCTATGATGCGGAGTTCAGTAGTACGGCTGACCACTACATCCTGTACAGAACCGTCATCTGCCACTCTTTGAATAGTCCTGAGCTCTTCGTATTCGAGTTTGCCTTCATATTTCGAAGTGATGGAGCTTTCAGAAGCCGTGCTGGATGCCGTACCTCCGACGTGGAACGTACGCAGTGTCAGCTGGGTGCCAGGCTCTCCGATGGACTGTGCGGCTATCACACCGACCACCTCGCCTTTTTCCACCATGCGGCTTGATGCCAGGTTTCTTCCATAGCACTTTGCGCAGACTCCCTTGCGGGATTCACATGTCAGCACTGAACGGATTTCCACCTGCTCGATAGGCAGTGATTCGATCTTGGCCGCGATGTCTTCAGTGATTTCTTCGCCTGCAGGAAGTATGAGCTCGCCTGTGAGCGGATTGAAGATATCGTGTACGGATGTCCTTCCCAGAATCCTTTCGCCGAGCGACTCCACGATTTCATCCTTGCTCTTGATGGCTGTGGCTATCAGTCCCCTGAGCGTTCCGCAGTCTTCCTCGTTGATGATCACGTCGTGTGACACATCGACCAGACGGCGGGTCAGATAACCGGCGTCGGCTGTCTTCAATGCAGTATCCGCAAGACCTTTACGCGCACCATGGGTGGAGATGAAGTACTCCAGCACTGTCATTCCTTCCTTCAGGTTCGAGATGATAGGGTTTTCGATGATCTCAGCTCCCTGTGCACCTGACTTCTGAGGCTTTGCCATCAGTCCTCGCATGCCGCAAAGCTGCTTGATCTGCTGTGTTGAACCACGGGCACCTGAGTCGAGCATCATGTATACAGGGTTGAATCCCTGCTGGTCGTTCGAAATCTGCTGCTCCACGATACCTGTGATCTTGTTGTCGATGGATGTCCACAGGTCGATGACCTTGTTGTAGCGCTCGTTGTTGGTGATGAATCCCATCGAGAAGTTGTTCTTGATGGATTCCACAGTCTTGTAGCCGTTCTCGATGAGAGACTCTTTCTCTTCAGGGATGATGACATCTCCGAGGTTGAACGAAAGTCCGCCTTTGAATGCCATGGTATAACCCAGGTTCTTGATGTCGTCGAGGAACTGTGCTGTACGCGCGATTCCAGTGTTCTTTATGACCAGGGAAATGATTTTCCGCAGAGATTTCTTTCCGAGAATTTCATTTATGTATGGCACTTCTACAGGCGCGAGCTGGTTCACAATGATTCTTCCCGGAGTGGTTTTCACCATCTGGTATCCTTCATCGAGGTTCATCTTGTTCTTCGGCAGCCTGACGTTGATGGACGCGTGGATGTCGATGGCCTTCTCGTTGAGGGCTATGATGACTTCTTCAGGTCCGTAGAAATTCATTCCTTCTCCCTTTGCACCCGGGCGTGGCTTGGAAATGTAATACAGTCCGAGCACCATGTCCTGTGACGGCACGGTGATAGGGGTGCCGTTTGCAGGATTCAGGATGTTGTGCGAACCGAGCATCAGCAGCTGGGCCTCGAGTATGGCTGCATTTCCAAGAGGGAGGTGCACTGCCATCTGGTCACCGTCGAAGTCAGCGTTGAATGCCGTACATGCAAGCGGATGGAGCTGGATGGCTTTTCCTTCGATCATCTTCGGCTGGAATGCCTGGATACCGAGCCTGTGCAGGGTAGGGGCACGGTTCAGAAGCACCGGATGTCCCTTCATCACATTCTCGAGAATATCCCAGATGACAGGATCTTTTCTGTCGACTATCTTTTTCGCCGATTTTACGGTCTTCACTATGCCTCGTTCTATCAGTTTCCTGATGATGAACGGCTTGTAAAGTTCTGCGGCCATGAATTTAGGCAGACCGCACTCGTGCATGTTCAGCTCAGGACCTACCACGATGACAGAACGCGCAGAGTAGTCTACACGTTTACCTAGCAGGTTCTGACGGAAACGTCCCTGCTTTCCTTTCAGGCTGTCTGAGAGTGACTTCAAAGCCCTGTTAGCCTCGCTCTTCACTGCATTGGACTTCTTAGAGTTGTCGAACAGTGAGTCCACGGCCTCCTGGAGCATACGTTTTTCGTTTCTCAGGATGACTTCAGGAGCTTTGATTTCGATGAGTCTTTTCAGCCTGTTGTTCCTGATTATGACTCTCCTGTAGAGGTCGTTCAGGTCTGAGGTGGCGAAACGCCCGCCGTCGAGCGGCACGAGCGGACGGAGATCTGGCGGAATCACAGGGATGTTCTTCATGATCATCCACTCAGGCTTGTTGACGCCTTTTGATTCCTGGAACCATTTCACTATGCTGAGCCTTTTCAGCGCTTCTGTTCTTCTCTGCTGAGAGGTCTCCTTCATCATCTTCTCACGGAGCTCCTTTGCGAGTCCGTCTATGTCGATTTCTGTCAGAAGATCGTAGATGGCTTCAGCGCCCATTCCAGCCTTGAACTTCTCCGGGTCGTCGTCCGGGAGGTTCTGGTTTTCAGGCATTGAGTCGATGATGTCCAGATATTCTTCTTCTGCCAGCAGCTCGAGTTTCGCTTTCCCGGTGTTTCCAGGATTTATGACTATGTATTTTTCATAGTAAATTACAGCCTCAAGCTTCTTTGCCGGTATGCCGAGAAGAGCCGCTATCTTGTTCGGTGATGACTTGAAGTACCAGATGTGGGCTACAGGCACTGTAAGTTCGATGTGTCCCATTCTTTCCCTTCTGACCTTCTTTTCCGTCACCTCCACGCCGCATCGGTCGCAGACGATCCCGCGGTATCTTATCCTCTTGTACTTTCCGCAGTGGCACTCATAGTCTTTGGTCGGACCGAAAATCTTCTCGCAGAAAAGTCCGTCTCTCTCAGGCTTGTATGTCCTGTAGTTGACAGTTTCTGGCTTCAGGACCTCTCCTGAAGACCTTGCCTTGATGTCTTCAGGAGAAGCGAGAGAGATGCTTATTCTTTCGAAATTGCTTTTAACCTTGTTTTCTTTATTAAAAGTCGGCATATTTCTAAAATTTCAAATTGTCTGTAAATTAATCCAAAGTGACTTTCAGTCCCAGTCCTCTGAGCTCATGGAGCAATACATTCAGGGACTCAGGTATGCCTGGTGTCGGCATGAGGTCACCTTTGACGATGGCTTCATATGCCTTCGACCTTCCGGTCACATCATCTGACTTGACTGTCAGTATTTCCTGAAGCACATTGGCCGCTCCGAATGCCTCGAGCGCCCATACCTCCATCTCTCCGAATCTCTGGCCTCCGAACTGTGCCTTTCCTCCGAGAGGCTGCTGAGTGATGAGCGAGTATGGTCCTATTGACCTCGCATGCATCTTGTCGTCAACCATATGGCCCAGCTTGATCATGTAGATGACACCCACTGTGGCAGGCTGGTCGAACCAGTCACCTGTTCCTCCGTCCCTGAGGTAGGTTTTTCCATACCTTGGAAGACCGGCCTTGTCGGTGTATTTGCTTATGTCATCAAGTGTGGCACCGTCGAAGATAGGCGTGCTGAATTTCAGCCCCAGTTCTTCACCTGCCCATCCGAGCACAGTCTCGTAAATCTGCCCGAGGTTCATACGGGAAGGCACTCCCAGAGGGTTCAGTACAATGTCCACAGGTGTTCCATCCTCGAGGAACGGCATGTCTTCGTCTCTGACGACCTTAGCCACGATACCTTTGTTTCCGTGGCGTCCTGCCATTTTGTCGCCGACTGTGATCTTCCTCTTCTTCGCTACGTACACTTTAGCCAGCTGCATCACGCCGTTCTGGAGTTCATCGCCGACCTTTATCTTGTCGACCACTCTCTTATGCTTGGCGGCGGCTTCCTTGTATGCGATGCAATAGTTGTTTATCAGTTCCTTGATCAGCTGGTTTGCATCCTTGTCCGAGGTCCATTTGCTGGAGTTTATGTTCTCGTAGTTTATGTTCCTCAGTTCTGCTGCAGAGATATCCTTGCCTTTGGCGATTACTTCCGTGCCGTCAAGTTCGAATATGCCTGCACTCTTCTTTCCATTTACAAGCACTGCCAGCTTGTCGATGAATTTGGAGCGGAGAGCCTCAGCCTTCTGGTTGAACTCTTCTTCCACGATTTCAATCTTGGTTTTCTGGTCAGCTTTTGCACCTTTCCTGTTGATTTCTTTGCCCACTTTCGTGTAGAGAGCAGTCTTGATGACAGTTCCTCTCAGTGATGGATTCGCTTTCAGGGAGGCATCTTTCACATCTCCGGCTTTGTCTCCGAAGATTGCGCGAAGCAGCTTCTCTTCAGGTGACGGGTCGCTCTCTCCTTTAGGAGTGATTTTTCCTATCATGATGTCTCCTGGCTCGATATGGGCTCCCACGCGGATGATACCGTTTTCATCAAGATTCCTGGTGGCGTCTTCGCTGACGTTCGGGATATCTGATGTCAGTTCCTCCATGCCTCGTTTTGTGTCCCTGACTTCCTGGATGTATTCATCTACATGGACAGAAGTGAGTATATCCCATCTGATCATCTTTTCTGACAGCACGATGGCATCCTCATAGTTGTATCCTTTCCATGGCATGAATGCCACCTTCAGGTTTCTTCCGAGTGCAAGTTCTCCGTTCTGGGTCGCGTAGCCTTCTGTGATGACTTGGCCTTTCACCACCTTGTCACCTTTCCTGACGATAGGCTTGAGCAGTATTGTCGTGCTCTGGTTTGTCTTTCTGTAGATAGGGAGCTTGTACACAGTGATCTCAGGAGAGAAGCTTACGAATTTTTCGTCTTCTGTCCTGTCATACTTTACATGTATTTCATTTGCGTCCACATATACTACTTCTCCCTCGCCTTCAGCTGTCACCTGTGTCCTGGAGTCGAGACACACCCTTTCTTCAAGGCCAGTGCCTACGATTGGAGATTCAGGATTCAGGAGAGGCACTGCCTGCCTCATCATGTTCGCTCCCATCAGGGCACGGTGTGCGTCATCATGCTCGAGGAACGGAATCAGAGAAGCCGCTACTGAAGCTATCTGGTTAGGAGCCACGTCCATAAGGTCAACCTCGTTCTTTGTCACTACAGGGAAGTCTGCACCGTCACGGCACTGGATTCTGTCTTCCAGTATGTTTCCGTCATTGTCCATTTTCACCTTTGCAAGCGAAACGAGTTTGTTTTCCTCTTCTTCTGCGCTCATGTATACCCATCCTTCCGAGCTCAGGTCCACCTTGCCGTTCTCGACTTTGCGGTATGGTGTCTCGATGAATCCCAGGTCATTGATTCTGGCATATACGCAGAGGGACGATATCAGACCGATGTTCGGACCTTCCGGTGTCTCGATAGGGCAGAGACGTCCGTAGTGAGTGTAGTGCACGTCACGCACCTCGAACCCGGCCCTGTCTCTGGAAAGACCGCCTGGACCGAGCGCAGAGAGACGGCGTTTGTTGGTCATCTCTGACAGCGGGTTTGTCTGGTCCATGAACTGCGACAGCTGGCTGGTGCCGAAGAACGAGTTGATGACTGATGACAGCGTCTTCGCATTTATCAAGTCAGTAGGCGCAAACTGCTCGCTGTCCCTGACGTTCATCCTTTCTCGGATAGTTCTGGCCATTCTGGCCAATCCTACACTGAACTGGTTTGACAGCTGTTCGCCGACGGTCCTGATACGTCTGTTGCTCAGGTGGTCGATATCATCCACTGCCGCCTTCGAGTTGATCAGCAGAATCAGATACTTGATGATTTCGATAATGTCGGTATTTGTCAGAACCCTGGTTTCATCTGGAATTGAGAGGTTCAGTTTCTTGTTCAGCCTGTACCGTCCCACATCTCCAAGGTCGTATCTTTTCTCTGAGAAGAACAGTTTGTCAATCACATCTCTGGCTGTAGCTTCATCAGGCGGTTCAGAGTTTCTGAGCTGTTTGTAGATGTAGTTGATGGCCTCTGTCTCTGTATTGGTAGGATCTTTCTGCAGCGTGTTGTAGATGATGGCATACTCATTTACGTTTGCATCCTCTTTCTGCAGAAGTATGGTTTTCACATCTGTGTCAGCCAGCTTCTCGATAGTGTCTTCACCCAGGATTTCGCCTCTGTCCACGATAGGTACAGTTCTTTCTACCGGGATCACTTCTCCGGTGTCTTCATCTACGAAATCCTCGAACCATGTTTTGAGAACCTTTGCGGCCAGTTTCCTGCCTTCATTGTTTTTCAGGTTCTCTGGAGTGACTTCTATTTCGTCGGCCAGGCCGAAAATGTCAATAATGTCTTTATCGCTGTTGAACCCAATTGCCCGGAGCAATGTGGTCACAGGTAATTTTTTCTTACGGTCG
Organism: uncultured Bacteroidales bacterium; assembly: GCA_949289565.1. Taxonomy (GTDB): domain Bacteria; phylum Bacteroidota; class Bacteroidia; order Bacteroidales; family UBA932; genus Cryptobacteroides. The sequence goes on along the minus strand of CASEOO010000043.1, from coordinate 158,934 downwards.
ATATATGCGTACATCACGTTGTTGATGTCTGTCGCAAATTCGATCCATGACCCCTTGAACGGGATAATACGTGCAGAATAAAGCTTGGTACCGTTGGCATGGACGCTTTGTCCGAAAAATACGCCAGGAGACCTGTGCAGCTGAGATACGATGATACGCTCGGAACCATTGATTACGAATGTTCCTCCAGGGGTCATGTAAGGTATATTCCCGAGATATACATCCTGTATTTTTGTGTCGAAGTCCTCATGCTCAGGATCGCTGCAAGAAAGGCGGAGTTTAGCCTTGAGCGGCACATTATATGTCAAACCTCTCTCGAGGCACTCGTCGATAGAATACTGTGGAGGGTCGATGAAATAGTCGATAAACTCCAGTTTATAGTTGTTGCGGGTGTCCTCTATCGGGAAAATTTCCTGGAATACCTGATACAGCCCTTCATTTTTCCTGTTCTCGGGAGTGGTATCCAGCTGGAAGAAGTCCTTGAATGACTTCAGCTGCACCTCGAGAAGGTCTGGATATTCGAGGAGAATTTTTGATGATGCAAAGGAAATTCGCTGATTTTTGGTGTTTTGTGACATCTTTCTGCCTTTTGGTTTAGAGAAAAACTAGATACGACAAAAAGGTTTAGGGTCGTATTCTGGCCCTAAACCTGAATCGTTGTCCCCGTTTACAGGGGGAAGTTGAAGTTATTTAATCTCAACTTCAGCTCCAGCCTCTTCGAGGGTAGCTTTGATCTGCTCAGCCTCAGCTTTTGAAACTTTCTCTTTGATGACAGCGTCAGGTGCCTTGTCTACAAGGTCCTTAGCCTCTTTAAGTCCAAGAGCTGTGATGTCCTTGACAGCCTTTACAACACCAAGCTTAGCCTGGCCTGCTGACTTGAGGATAACATCGAATTCAGTCTGCTCTGCAGCCGCTGCTTCGCCTGCGCCTGCTGCTGGACCTGCAACTGCAACTGCAGCTGCGGCTGGCTCAATGCCATATTCCTCCTTGAGGATGTTTGCCAATTCCTGTACGTCTTTCACAGAAAGGTTTACCAACTCTTCTGCAAGTGCTTTAATGTCTGCCATAATTGTAATTTATTAAATTGTTATTGTTTCTATTCTCTTTCTGAAAGTGTCTTGACGATACCTGCCAGTTTGCCGCCAGCTGACTGAAGAGCTGACACAACGTTGCGTGCAGGTGACTGGAGCAATCCAACAATCTCTCCGATAAGTTCCTCGCGGGACTTGATGTTGCAGAGCTCGCCGAGCTTCTCAGCTCCGACAAATGCACATTCCTGTACATAAGCTCCTTTGAGAGCAGGTTTTTCGCTTCCTTCGTCGGCGTACTTCTTGATGAGTTTTGCCGGTGCGTTCGGAGTAATGGTGTACATGATGGCTGTAGGGCCTTCAAGTATTCCAAGAAGCTGGTTTGCTTCATCACTTCCGAGACTTTCTACCGCTTTGTGGAAAAGGGTGTTCTTTACTACAACGAGTTTGATATCCTTTTCAAAGCACTCGCGGCGGAGTTTGGCTGTCTGTTCAGCATTCAGCCCGGAGATGTCCGTGATATAGAAATTTGGGGTCTCCTGGATTTGTGCTGAAATTGATTCAAGTATCTGTGTTTTTACTTCTTTTCTCATAACATTGAATTTAATTATTCAGCACCACTGAATGATTTGATATCTAACTTGATTCCAGGACTCATTGTCGAGCAGATTGATGCACCTTTGAGATAAGTTCCCTTAAGTGACTGAGGTTTCAGCTTAAGCACGGCTGAAATCAGCTCCTGTGCATTTTCGCAAATCTGCTGTGCAGTGAATGACACTTTCCCGATAGCTGCGTGGATGATACCTGTCTTGTCGACCTTGAAGTCGATTTTACCGGCCTTCACCTCTTTCACTGCATTTCCTATTTCCATAGTCACAGTGCCTGTTTTCGGGTTAGGCATAAGTCCTCTCGGACCAAGGATTCTTCCTATTGCACCTACCTTTGCCATAACTGAAGGTGTACAGATGATGACATCAACGTCAGTCCATCCACCTTTGATCTTTTCGATGTATTCATCAAGACCAACGTAATCTGCACCTGCTTCCTTGGCTTCTGTCTCTTTGTCTGCTGTACAGAGTACGAGCACTCTTGTCTGCTTGCCAGTCCCGTTAGGGAGAGTGACAACGCCACGTACCATCTGGTTTGCTTTGCGAGGGTCAACTCCCAGGTTCATGGTAAGTTCTACTGAAGCGTCGAATTTAGTGTAAGTGATATCCTTGACAACTTCACATGCTTCAGACAGCTTATATTGTTTGGCCGCATCGTATTTGGCCATAACCATTTTTTGGTTTTTTGTAAGTTTGCTCATTTTGCGTGTGATTTTTAGATGTCAGCTGGAAATTCACCTTCCACTTTGATACCCATGCTTCTTGCCGTGCCGGCTACCATAGTCATGGCTGATTTAAGCGTAAATGCGTTCAAATCCGGCATTTTTGACTCGGCAATGGTCTTCACCTGATCCCAGGTGATGGTTGCTACCTTGTTCCTGTTCGGCTGGTCAGAGCCTTTTGATATTTTGGCGGCCTCTTTGAGCTGTACAGCCACAGGCGGCTGCTTTACTTCAAATGAGAATGACTTGTCGCTGTAGACTGTAATCACTACAGGCAATACTTTACCAGCGCTGTCCTGAGTGCGGGCATTGAACTGCTTGCAGAAATCCATTATGTTCAGTCCCTTCGAACCGAGAGCCGGTCCTACTGGAGGTGATGGATTTGCAGCGCCACCTTTGATCTGGAGTTTGATAAACCCGGTAACTTCTTTTGCCATAATTTTGATTATTCTTTAGTTACTTGCGTAAAGTTGAGTTCCAGCAGAGTCTTTCTGCCAAAAATCATAACCATTACCTTAATCTTGCTTCTGTCTTCGACTATCTCTTCAACTGTTCCATCGAAACCGCTGAAAGGACCGTCTGTAATCTTCACAGCTTCACCGATCTTGTAATCGACTATAGTCTCTCCTTCGTTGCCAGCCTTTTCATCCTGTTCTCCGAGTATCCTTTTCACTTCAGATTCTCTGAGCGGGACTGGAACTTTCTCCTCTTGAGCCTTTCCTCCGCTTTTGCTGACTTCTCTCTTCTCGGTGAGAAAACCGGACATGTGCGGCACCTCATTTCTGATTATGTACTGGAGTTCGCCTGTGAGTTCAGCTTCTATCAGGACGTAGCCTGGGAAGAAGAGTCTCTCTTGAGCAACTCTTTTGCCGTCTTTGATTCTGTAGACTTTTTCAGTCGGAACCAGAACCTGCGATACATAATCTTGAAGTCCGCACCTCTCGATTTCTTTTTCGAGGTACTCCTTGGCCTTTTTCTCTTTACCGCCAGCAGCTCTCAGCACATACCATTTTTTACCGTTTTCGCTCATAGTATATGCCAGATTACATGGTATAGATGAATGTCATCAGATGACGGAAGGCAAAGTCCATAGCGAAGATGACAACAGCAAAGATCACCGTAGCTATCATTACAAGCAACGCTGAGCTCTGAAGTTTGTCCCAAGTAGGCCAAGTAACTTTCTTGGTCAGCTCGGTGTAAGATTCTTTAAGATAGTTTATGAACTTTCTCATCTTTACTTTTAATGGACACCGCGGATTGGAAGCTTATTGCGATGTCTGTTAAACAATTACCAAATCGTAACCTTTGATATTTGCAGGGGAACCAGGATTCGAACCCAGACTAAAGGTTTTGGAGACCTCTGTACTACCCTTATACTATTCCCCTAAAAATAAGGGGTGTCTATGAGGACACCCCTCGGATATATCTTGAAAATTATTATTCAAGAATCTTTGTTACCTGTCCAGCACCTACTGTACGTCCACCCTCACGGATTGCGAAACGAAGTCCTTCGTTAAGTGCAACTGGGTAGATGAGATCTACAGTGATGGTTACATTGTCGCCAGGCATTACCATCTCAGTTCCCTCTGGAAGAGTGATCTCTCCTGTGATGTCGAGGGTACGGATGAAGAACTGAGGACGATAGTGGTTGTGGAATGGAGTATGACGGCCGCCTTCGTCTTTCTTCAGTACGTAAATCTCAGCCTGGAATTTCTGGTGAGGATGAATAGTTCCTGGTTTTGCAAGAACCTGTCCTCTCTTGATTTCCTTCTTGTCGATACCACGGAGGAGCAGACCTACGTTGTCACCAGCCTCACCCTCATCGAGGATCTTGCGGAACATCTCGACACCTGTTACGACAGTCTTCTTAGGCTCTTCACCGAGACCTACGATTTCAACTTCGTCACCTGTGTGAACAACACCGGTCTCGATACGTCCAGTTGCTACTGTACCACGTCCTGTGATAGAGAAGATGTCCTCGATAGGCATCAGGAACGGTTTCTCGTTGTCCCTAGGAGGGATAGGAATGTACTCGTCAACTGCGTTCATGAGTTCCATGATCTTCTCCTCATACTGAGGGTCGCCGTTGAGTGCGCCGAGTGCAGAACCGCGGATAACCGGAGCGTTGTCGCCGTCGAATCCGTAGAATGAAAGCAGGTCACGGATTTCCATCTCTACCAGGTCGAGCATTTCTGCATCGTCTACAAGGTCAACCTTGTTCATGAAAACGACGATTCTAGGAACGTTTACCTGACGTGCGAGAAGGATGTGCTCACGAGTCTGAGGCATAGGACCGTCAGTAGCCGCTACTACGAGGATGGCGCCATCCATCTGAGCTGCACCTGTTACCATGTTCTTCACATAGTCAGCGTGGCCCGGGCAGTCAACGTGTGCATAGTGACGAGTAGCTGTCTGATATTCAACGTGCGCAGTGTTGATTGTGATACCACGCTCTTTCTCCTCAGGAGCGTTATCGATAGAGTCAAATGAACGAAGCTCTGACAGACCCTGTTTTGCAAGCACGGTAGTGATCGCAGCTGTCAAAGTAGTCTTGCCGTGGTCAACATGGCCGATTGTACCGATGTTAACATGCGGTTTGTCTCTTTTAAAGGTTTCTTTAGCCATAATTTAATATTTTAATTGAGTATTATATACACAAAAAAAGCAGAGCCGGTGATGAGATTTGAACTCATGACCTCTTCCTTACCAAGGAAGCGCTCTACCCCTGAGCTACACTGGCGTAGTATTGAGCGGAAGACGAGGTTCGAACCCGCGACCCTTAGCTTGGAAGGCTAATGCTCTACCAACTGAGCTACTTCCGCTTGTTCCCTGAATATCCCAGTCCTTCAGGTTTTGTGGGAGAAGATGGATTCGAACCACCGAAGGTATAAACCAGCAGATTTACAGTCTGCCCCATTTGGCCACTCTGGTATTCTCCCTTTTTTAGTTTCTTTTGGTCGTCTTCATCGTCAGACTTCGAGACTTAAGAAACTTTTTCAAAAAACTGAGCCGATGGAGGGAATCGAACCCACGACCCCGAGATTACAAATCACGTGCTCTAGCCAACTGAGCTACATCGGCGAAACCATCAAAATCTTGAGTGATTTCGTAAGGGATTGCAAAGATAGGTATTATTTCTAAATCTCCAAAACTTTTCAGCTTTTTTGATTAAAATTTTTCCATCTCCTCTTTCATCGCGGTGTATATTCCCTCTTGGTCATATCCGCATTCGGCCTGCAGCTCTTTCTGTGTCCCCTGTGAAATAAACTTGTCGGGGATTCCCAGCGCCCGCACTTTTATTCTCAGCCCCCGTGACGCAATATATTCTGAAATTTCTCCGAACAGACCGCCTTTCATGCATCCGTCTTCAATTGTTATTACTGTCTTGTATTCTGAAGAAATTTCCTCCAGCATTTCCATGTCAATAGGTTTCAAATACCTTATATTATATATGGCAGGACATTTCCCCGTTTCTTTTTTGAGCCTTTCCGCCATTTCAAATGCCCGGTTTGCCACAGGGCCGGCGCATACGGCCGCGACCATTTCTCCATCTTTCATTTTTTCACCTCTCCCTGGCTTCATCTCTGAAAACTCGCTGTTTCTCCATTCCGTGCCTTCTCCATACCCTCTTGGATAGCGTATTATGAATGGCCCTCCTGTGTGCCTGCTTCCGGTGAACATCATGTTTTTAAGTTCCAGTTCATTCCTGGGCACAGCCACCGTCACACCCGGGATGCTTCTGTATGCCGCCATGTCGAAGCTTCCATGATGTGTGGCTCCGTCTTCCCCTACAAGGCCGGCCCTGTCGAAGCATAGCACCACGTTCAGTCCCTGAAGAGCTGTGTCATGTATTATCTGGTCGTATGCCCTCTGAGAGAATGATGAGTAGATGTTGCAGAAAGGCTTCATCCCGGCGGCGGCCAGCCCTGCTGAGAATGTTACAGCATGCTCTTCTTCTATCCCTACATCGAAAAACCGCTCAGGCATCTCTTTCGCCAGGATATTCATTCCGCATCCTGATGCCATGGCTGGAGTCACGCCCACTATCCGGCTGTCTTTTCTGGCCAGTTCCAGAAGCACTTCGCCGAAAACATCCTGATACCGGCTTTCTTTGTGCCCCGACGGGGCAATCCTTTTTCCTGTATGCGGGTCGAACATTCCCGGGGCGTGCCATGCCGTCTGGTCTTCTTCTGCAGGAGCGAAACCTTTCCCCTTCGTAGTGATAGTATGCAGGATCAGAGGCCCTTTAAGTTCTCTCAGCTTTTTCAGAGTATGAATCACCTGGCCTATGTCGTTGCCGTCGACAGGGCCGAAATATCTGAATCCCATCGCTTCGAAAAGGTCTCCTCCTGATTTCTTGACCAGTGATGATTTCGCGCTTATCACCATCTCCTGGATAGCTTTTCTGAATTTGCCTTCTCCGATCCTGTTCCAGATATGTGTCTTTATCTTGTTGTACATAGGATCTGTAGTGAGCTTCAGCAAGTGCTCGTGCAGGGCTCCTATGTTTTTGTCTATGGAGATATTGTTGTCGTTTATGATCACCAGAATGTCAGCCTTTCCGCTTCCGGCATTGTTGAGCCCTTCGAAGGCAAGTCCTCCGGACAATGCGCCGTCTCCTATAAGAGCCACTACTTTTTCATTGAGACCCCTCATCATTGCTGCGGAGGCAAGGCCGAGCGCCGCAGATATTGAAGTAGACGAGTGTCCTGCTCCGAACGCATCGTATTGGCTTTCTGCCATCCTGGTGAAACCGCTGATTCCGTCTATTTTCCTGTTTTTTTTGAAAAGCTCCTTCCTGCCAGTGATGATCTTGTGGGCATAAGCCTGATGGCCGACGTCGAAGACTATCTTGTCATATGGCGAGTCATAGACATAGTGGAAGCCGACTATCAGCTCCACTGCGCCCAGGCTTGAGCCGAGATGTCCGGGGTTCGTGGCACAGCATTCTATCATGTAGCTGCGTATCTCAGCGCACAGCTGTTTCAGCTCCTCCAGGCTAAGCCCTTTCAGGTCAGATGGGAAATTGACTTTATCGAGCAGCTTATACATTGTTTCATTTCTTGTTAGGCATGTCTATTTCCAGTTCGGGATGACGCCGTGAGGACAATATCAGAGATATCGCCACAGACACAGCGGCTATTCCGAGCCCGATGAAAATATATTCGGCATTCACCGCCGCCTCTATCTCCTGGCTTTTGTTTCCTGCTTCTGTTACAATATTCCGGAAAATCATGCCCACGAATACAGGAACAGTCAGCATGCCCATGTTCTGTATCCAGTATACTAAAGAAAATGCTGTTCCTAGATTTCTGTCAGGTATGATTTTGGGCACTGTCGGCCACATGGCCGACGGCACCAGAGAATATCCTATGCCGAGCATTGAAATGGCCAGATATCCATAGAAAGCGATTCCCTGCGGGGCAAATGCCATCACCAGATGGGCGGCCAGCACCAGCACAGAGCCGATGAGCATCCATAGCGTGGCTTTCCCGGCCTTGTCTACCAATGCTCCGAACAGGGGAGTGAATGCCACCGTAAAGAACGGAATCATGGTGATCATCCATTTTGCGGAGTCTACATCCATGCCGAATCGTGGAATCACTATCGATGTGCCGAATTTCTTGAAAGATATGATGCAGCAGTAGAAGAATACGCATAGAAAGGCTATCATCAGGAAGCGTGGATTTGTCAGCACTTTCAAAATGTCCGAGAACCTGAATTTGTCAGCATCTTTCACTGCGCCTCTCCCGGCCTGAATTCCTGCATCCTTGTCGAAAGCCGCGTCCATGGCCACGAAAATTCCCCACAGGATTCCTCCTGCCAGAAGCATTCCCAGCCCCGCCATCGCAGGCCTGGCTGTTTCCAGCAGGCTGTACATTTCTCCGGCTGGCTTCTGCGCTACAAGCACAGGCGCCAATATGAACGCGGCCGCAGTCCCCAGTCTTGCTATTGCGAGCTGAAGCCCCATTGCAAGAGCTACATTCCTGCCTTTGAACCATTTCGCTATCGACCTGGTCACAGCCACGCCGGCGATTTCACTGCCCAGGCCGAAAAGCATGCATCCGATGTAGGCTATGGTCAGCGATGTTTCAGGGGCCGCTCCGGACACCAGAGCAGAGAAGACAGTCAGCGCCCCTGTAATCATCAGGCCTACGAAAATGCTTCCTACAAGCCTCACTCCGAATACATCCAGCAGGACTCCGCAGATCACCAGCCCGCCGCATACGCACAGGAAAGAGTATCCGCCTGCATAAAAGCCGTAGTCTCCGCTGTCCCAGCCCAGTTCGAGCATATCCGGATTCTGGAATATCTGAGACAGCGTGGAGAACATATCGTCAAAAAAGTACGACGCGAACATAGGCACCACCAGGCATGCCAGAGCCGCCCAGCATGCCGCCGTGCTTCTGCTGATTCCTTTGTATTTTCTGTCGAGGCTCATATCAGTGGCCGCATTGCGGCAGTTTATTGCATATCTTTCTCGCCCTTCGTGTCTTTCTCATCCTGAATGTTTGGAAGTTCCAGGCCAAAGCCTTTCTTCTTGTCTTCCACCTTGAGCAGCAGGCTCAGAATGAAGGCCAGAACTCCGAACGACGAGAATATGATCATTGGAAGCAGATATCCGCCAGTGGCGTTGAGAACCACTCCTATAAGCAGCGGCACCAGGCACAGCCCGATATTCTGCACCCAGAAGATGAGGCAGTACGCGCTTCCAAGTATCTTTTCATCGATTATTTTAGGCACGCTTGGCCACAATGCCGCCGGAACGAGAGAGAAACTTACTCCCAGCACTACTATCAGGAGCACTGCAAACCATTTGTGCGGGAATACAGGCAGAAGAAAAGCAAAGCTCAGGTGGCATACAATCATGATGACCGCTCCCGCCATCAGCATGGAAGCTCCCTTGCCCTTGTGGTCCAGGAAAATGCCAAGCAGGGGAGTCAGGCACATAGCCAGAATAGGGAAGCAGCTGAACAGCCTCGATGCTGTGTTCGCATCTACATTCAGAGTCACCTCCAGGAAGTTGGGAGCATATCTCTGGAACGGGAAAATAGCTGAGTAGTAGAGCACGCACAGCAGGGCTACGAGCCAGAACATCTTGCTTGAGAATATTTTGCCGAGATCCTTGATATGGAATTCATCCTCCGGGCTCTTTTCAGCTGTAGCTTCTCCGGCGGCGATGAGCTGTTTGTCCAGCCTCGTATCCATGATGGAGAAGACTATGTAGTTTATCAGTCCTATTAAAAGAAGGCAGGTGCAGAATGCCAGAGGAGCTACCACCGAGCCTCCGAATTTTTCAGAGATGGCAGGGGAAAGCCACATCACGGCGAAAACACCGAGCCTGGCTATAGCCATCTCCAGACCCATGGCCAGCGCCATTTCCTTTCCTTTGAACCATTTGGCGATAGCTTTTGAGACAGTGGTGCCCGCCATTTCGCATCCGCATCCGAACACCATGAAGCCAAGAGCCGCCATTTTCGCGCTTCCTGGCATAGCAGTCCACCAGCTGTCAAGCCAGCCGCAGAACTCTGTGGCCTGGAACCAGTCGCTGATGCCGATGTATTTGATGCCTGCGCCTATGACCATCAGCGATGCCGACAGCACGCCGGTAAAGCGTATCCCCATCTTGTCCAATATGATGCCGGCGACGATGAGAAATCCGCAGACATTGAGTATGTATTCTGATGCGGCATATGTGCCGAAAACTCCGCTGTCCCATCCTCGGGCGCTTTCTATCAATGATTTGAGAGGTGACATCACGTCTACAAACATGTAGGCGAAGAACATCATCAGGGCGATGAGTATGAGCGCCGCCCATCTGGCGGCAGGGGAGTCATTGAGAAATTTTCTGATTTTTGCAGTCATTTTTTCAAATTTATCATTGTCACCGGCATGCCGGTGACAATGTCATATTATTTTATAGATGTCCGGTCCGGATTCTTTCTATCGCATGATGGTGGCGTCCCTGTCCGGCCCGAGGGAAATGATTTTTATAGGCACTCCGAGATATTTCTCCATGAACGCAATATAGCTGGTGAATTCTTCAGGAAGCTCTTTTTCATCGCGGCATCCTGTCAGGTCGGCATTCCACCCCTTGAATTCAGTGTAAACCGGTTCTATGTGTGCGTATGTGTCGAAAGGAATCTGGTCTGTTTCTATTCCGTCCACCTTGTATGAGGTGCACACTTTGATGGTTTCGAATGAGTCCAGACAGTCGGATTTCATCATTATCAGGTCTGTAACTCCGCTGAGCATCACTGCATATTTCAGTGCCACCAGGTCCAGCCATCCGCATCTGCGAGGCCTTCCTGTGACAGCCCCGAATTCATTTCCGATTTTCCTGAGCTTCTCTCCGGTCTCGTCAAACAGTTCTGTCGGGAACGGACCGCTGCCGACCCTGGTGCAGTAAGCCTTGAAAATGCCGTATACATGGCCTATTTTCGAAGGAGAGACTCCGAGCCCGATGCATGCTCCTGCACATGCCGTGGAGGATGAGGTCACGAAAGGATATGAGCCGTAGTCGATGTCCAGCATCGATCCCTGTGCGCCTTCAGCGAGTATGGACTTCTCTTCCAGCAGATGGTTCACATAGTACTCGCAGTCCACCAGCTTGAACTGCTTCAGATATTCGACAGCCTCGAAGAAATCAGCCTCTTCAGCCTCCGGATTGCAGTCGAAATGCATCTGTGACAGCATTTTCACATGTCTTTCTTTCAGCTTGCGGTATCTGTCTGCGAAATCAGGGGCGAGGACATCTCCTACACGCAGTCCGTTCCGGCTCACTTTGTCTGTGTAAGTCGGGCCTATGCCCTTGAGGGTGGAGCCGATCTTGCCTTTCCCCATAGCGGCTTCATTCGCGGCGTCCAGAAGCCTGTGCGTAGGCAGAATCAGATGAGCCTTTTTAGCCACTGCTATCCTGTCTTTTACAGGCACTCCTGTAGCCTCGATGTTTTCACATTCCTTTTTGAAAGTGATCGGGTCCAGAACTACGCCGTTTCCTATGATGTTCATCGCGTCTTTCCTGAAGATTCCTGAAGGTATCGATCTGAGCACGAAGCTTTTGCCTTCGAAATGAAGTGAGTGCCCTGCATTTGGCCCGCCTTGGAATCTCGCCACGACTGGATAATTTCCGGCGAGGACATCTACTATCTTGCCCTTGCCTTCATCTCCCCACTGGAGTCCGAGTACTACGTCTAATTTCATGATATTCAGTATATAATTTTAAAATTCTATCTTTGCCTTATGCCGCATGCGGCAATGCCCTTCCAAGCAAGATGACGCGCTTCAGAACGGTATGCCGTCGTCCACTTCCTCGATATGTGGCCCAGACTTTTTTTTCTCAGCCTTCTGTTCTGCCCTGACAGCCGTTTCAGGTTTTGTATGCCCGGCAGCCTGCATCGCTGTCTTTCTGTCCAGGATCTCGATGCTGTCTCCGGCTATCTCCGCCAACGTCCTTTCAGTGCCGCTCCTGTCAGTCCACGTGCGGTATCTAAGCCTTCCTTCCACGTACAGCTGGCTTCCTTTCCTGACAAGCTGCTCCACCATGTCGGCCATCTTCCTCCACACAGTCACGGTGTGCCATAGAGTTATCTCCTTCAGCTTGCCATCCTTGTCCAGGAATTGCTCATTGGTTGCTATTCTGAATGTTGCAACTTTTGAGTTCCCTTCCAAGTATCTTACCTCAGGGTCGTTCCCCACATTTCCTATGAGCATCACTTTGTTCATGTCGCACTGTTCTCTCGGCCAATCCTGCAATTTAGTCATTATTTCTTATAAAACCGCGGACATTTTCTCAAAGTCTGGATTTTCTCCCGTAAACAGTTTGAAGCCAGCCAGGGCCTGGTACAGCAGCCATCTTTTCCCAGAGACGTATATGCCCCCTGTGTCATGGATTATTTTCTGCTCCCTGCTGCCGAAAGACGGGTTCTTGTAATTCGCTTCAAGTATGATTTTTCCATGTCCGCCGAAGCTCTTCTTGCCCAGAATGTCCAGCTCGGGAATCCTTTCAGGTATGGTATAAATGAGCAGGTCTGCTTTTTCGAGATATTGCGGCAGCATGCCCATGTCCCCTGTCTTGAAATTGTGTTCAGGCATTTCTTCCGCTATACGCAAAGCTTTGGAAACCGTCCTGTTCAGCAGCATGGTTTCGTACCCGATCGATGCCGCCGCCGCGGCCGCCGCCCTTCCGGCTCCGCCGCATCCGGCTATAAGCGCTTTCGGCTTGTGTCCGTACATGGTGGGAAGCATCTCTTTGACAGAGGAGAAATCCTGTCCGTACATATTGAAGTATTCGAAGCCGCTTTCTGGAAGTATTGCTTCCAGGATAGACAAAATGATGCCGGCGAAATCTGTATTGTGCGCCGAGGTCTTTCCGTCCTCGTCTTTCAGGATGAGATTTGCCGCCCCTAGACTCAGACAGACGCCGCTTTTCCTGTCAGCCTGGCGGAAAGCGTCCATTTTGAACGGCGCAGTGACATTTATTCCTGAATACTCGTCCAGGAATTTTCTGTATGCAGTTTCGAAATCTGCTTCCTCTATGAGGTCGTATGTATATTTCCCGCTGTATCCGGCAGTGAAAAGCGCCGGGCTCAGGGATGTCTTTATGGGGTTGCCTATCAGGCCAAACTTTTTCATGGTTTCAGCATCATCGGTTGCGTTGTCTGACAGCTTCGTAAAGGAGAATGGCCGCAGAGACTGACACATTCAGCGAATCCAGTTTTCCAAGCATCGGAATCCTGATGTGCCTGTCTGCATTTTCTCTCCATATATCGGTAAGCCCTGTGGATTCAGTGCCCATCACTATGGCTGTGCCGGGGGTCATATCGGTGTTGTAGTACAGTTCAGAGTCTTGCAGCTGCGCTGTCAATATCTGTATTTTATTGGCTTTCAGCCATTCTATGCTTTCTTGAGAACTGGCGATCGCGACTGGGGTTGAAAAAACCGCCCCTGTGCTCGCCCTGATGAGATTCGGATTGTACAGGTCCGTAAGAGGGTCGCATACTATGACAGCATCTGCGCCTGCCGAATCCGCACTGCGCAGGACTGCTCCCAGGTTGCCTGGCTTTTCGACTGACTCCAGAACCACGATCAGAGGATTTTCCCTGAGATGCAGCCCTTCCAGGCTTGCAGGGGCCATAACCGCCTCGGCTATCAGCCCTTCAGTGCCTCCTCTGTATGCGACTTTCTCGTAGAGAACGGCCGGGATTTCGATCAGCGATGGCTCGCATTGCCCCGGCAGGGGCTTCTGGGACAGAATTTTTTCGGATATTTCCTCTATATCCTGTTCAGAACATATTTCCGGACATGTAAACAGGGTCTTTATGCGATAGCCGGCATCCAGACAGCGGTTCAGCTCCCGTCTGCCCTCCACTACAAACAGATTCTTCTCACGCCTCAGCCTGGATTTCTCCTGAAGCGCGAGAAGTTCCTTGATCTTCGGATTCTGTGCGGAAGTGACAGATTCTACCCTCATTTTTCCACCGGCTTCGGCCTCATCTGAGGGAAGAAGAGCACGTCCTGTATAGTAGGCGAGTTCGTCATGAACATAGTCAGACGGTCGATGCCCATGCCCATTCCTGAAGTCGGAGGCATGCCATATTCCAGGGCGCGCATGAAGTCCATGTCGATGTACATAGCCTCGTCGTCGCCATGCTCACGCTGTTTCAGCTGATCCTGGAATCGTCCGAGCTGGTCTATAGGGTCGTTCAGCTCGCTGTATGCATTGGCCAGTTCCTTCCCGCATACGAAAAGTTCAAAGCGCTCTGTCAGCCCTGGATTCGAACGGTGCCTCTTTGTGAGCGGAGACATGGCTACAGGATAGTCTGTGATGAAGACAGGCTGCACCAGATTCTTTTCACAATATTCTCCGAAAATGGCGTCTATGAGCTTCCCTTCTCCCATTTCCTTGGTCACAGGCACATTGAGCTTTGCGCAAGTCTCCCTCAGCTGTGCCTCGTCCATGCCGGCAATGTCCACTCCGGCGTATTCCTTTATAGCCTCCAGTATAGGCAGACGGCGGTATGGCGGCTTGAAGTCCACCTGTTTGTCCCCTATGGTGACCACCGTGGTTCCATGGAGCCTTGCAGCTATCTTTTCGAGCATCTTCTCCGTGAATTCCATCATCCACATATAGTCCTTGTAGGCCACGTATATCTCCATGCAGGTGAACTCCGGATTGTGGGTCTTGTCCATGCCCTCGTTCCTGAAGTCTTTGGCGAATTCGTAAACGCCTGAGTATCCGCCTACTATCAGCCTTTTCAGATAGAGCTCGTTCGCTATGCGCAGATAGAGGTCTATATCCAGTGCGTTGTGATGGGTGATGAAAGGCCTGGCCGTAGCTCCTCCCGGTATAGGCTGGAGGATAGGAGTCTCTACCTCGAGACATCCGGCTTCGTTGAAATATTCCCTCATCGTGGCTATGATCTGGCTTCTCATGACGAATGTCTTGCGCACGTCAGGATTCACTATGAGGTCTACATATCTCTGCCTGTATTTCAGCTCCGGGTCTGAGAACGCGTCATATACTTCTCCGTCCTTTTCCTTCACTATAGGCAGCACCCTGAGAGATTTGCTCAACAGGGTCAGCTCTTTTGCATGCACTGACAGCTGCCCGGTCTGAGTGATGAATGCATAACCCTTGATGCCGATGATGTCTCCGATGTCCAGAAGTTTCTTGAACACGGTATTGTACATCGTCTTGTCTTCACCCGGGCAGATTTCATCTCGCTTGACATACACCTGTATCCTGCCTGTTTCATCCTGAAGTTCGATGAATGAAGCGGCGCCCATGATTCTGCGGGACATGATTCTTCCGGCTATGACTGTATCCGAAAGATTCCCTTTTTCCGGGTCGTATTCGTCCTTTATCTTTTGAGCTGTGGCATTTACCGGGTACAGTGCGGCAGGGTAGGGATCGATGCCCAGTTCCCTGAGTTTTCCGAGGGCTTCGCGCCTGTTCCTCTCCTGCTCGTTCAAATCCAAATTTTCCATATGCTTGCAAAAATTATATTTCCATTTGCCAGGCCGGCCCCTTTTTCAGGTGTCATTCCATGACAATATCCGTGTCATTTCATGACAATGCCAGGGTGATCAGAAAGGTTTCGCGACTTTTGACTCACCCGGGAGACCGTATGCCGGACTGCAAAAATACAACTTATATTTAATAAAGAAGATTCATTGGCCAAATTTTTCTCGGCAATCCCAGGCTGGCGCCAATATCCTGGCCGGAGTGTTATTTTCTGAAAGTTTCATCCAGATAGGAAATGCCTCCGCATACAGCCATTGTGATGGCCTGGGATTCATGGGAAAGCGTGGCAAAAATAAGCCCTGTCTCGAAAGGTATGCCGTATATTGTCGACAGCGCAAGGGACACTATGAAGTGAAATGCCCCGAATCCTCCTGGCACAGGCACCAGCCAGCCGAAGCTGCCTGCTATCATCAGAAACAGAGCATCTACTGGTCCCAGGCCGTCCAGCCCCGGCATGGCGCTCATTGTAGCCGCGCTCATCAGCCAGTACATCAGCCAGATGACACCTGTATAGAAGAAGAACTTCCATTTCCGCTTCATTTTAATGCAAGAGAATACACCTTGCAGCAGGCCTTTGCAAATATTGGCCGCGGCCCTGGAAAAACGGAATCTGTTCCGTGTCCTGTATATTGCGTAAATTCCAGCCGCGCACAATGCGGCCGCTCCCAGCAGAAGCCACCAGAGACTGAAATTCAGATTTTCTTCAAATGGCTTCCACATTTTCTCCACGAAGAAACTGCCGAACTCTTTCCATCTGAAAACCAGCAGCAGTATAAGAAACAGTAACATGGTCACCATGTCCCAGCTCCGTTCCAGGACCACCGTTCCCAGTACTTTGTCGTAGGAGGCTTTCTTTTTGACTGTCCCGAAGCTGTCCTTATTGTCATTGCCCGTTTCGGGCAATGAATTTTTAGTGATGAAGCCGCAGCGGACGAATTCACCGATTCTTGGGAAAACAAAATTTGCGATATAGCCGATGTTGACGGCATTGAATGCTGCCCGGCGGGTGATGCTTCTGTCGATGGGACGCAGTATTTCTCTCCACCTCAGCCCTCTGAACCAGAACGCCGCTATCCCTGCTCCCATGGAGACTGCTATATAGCTGAGCCGGCATGACTTGAGACCTTCGAGGAAGGCATCCCATTTTACTCCTCTGAAAGTGAAGTATAGAAGAAAGCAGGCAAACGCCGCTGACAGCAGATATTTTATGATGTCGGTTCCGTAATCTTTTTTCTTCATATTCATCGCCCGGGTGCTTCCTGTACTGATAATCTCCGCAAATTTATCCAAAAAACCGGAATTGCGAATAAAAATCCCTATCTTTGTGGCTTATTGCGTAAAAACGTTTCTGATGAAATCGATTTTAGGTATGGGAAACGCCCTGACGGACATACTTGCTGTCCTTCAGGATGACTCTCTCCTGAGGCAGTTCCATCTGCCGAAGGGCAGCATGCAGCATGTAGACAAAACGACAGGCGACAGAATATGGCAGACATTGAGGCAGATGGGTGTGCAGTACGTCGCCGGAGGGTCTGCAGCCAACACTATCACCGGAACAGCTATTTTCGGCATGAAATCCGGGTTCATAGGAAAAATAGGAGACGATGAGCTCGGGCATCTTTACAAGAGCGATCAGGAGCAGTACGGCATCAGGTCTACATTGCTGAAAGGAGTCAACTCTTCGGGCAGGGCCATGGTGTTCATCACTGCTCCGAATGCGGAAAGGACTTTCGCTGTCTATCTCGGCGCCGCATTGGAACTGGTGCCGGAGGACTTGAAGCCTGAATATTTCGAAGGCTATGACTATTTCCATATAGAAGGGTATCTGGTCCAGAACCAGAATCTTATCAGAAAAGCGGTCGAGCTGGCGAAAGCCGCAGGATGCATTATTTCCCTGGATATGGCTTCATACAATGTGGTGGAATCGAACGAGGCTTTCCTGCATGATATTGTGGACCACTATGTGGACATAGTTTTCGCAAACGAGTCCGAGGCTAAATCTTTCACCAGGCTTTCTCCGCGCGAGGCATTGGATGAACTTGCACGCCACTGTTCCACCGCTGTTGTCAAGGTGGGAAAAGACGGGTCCATGGTCAAGAGCGGCGATGAATACCACTATATCGAGGCTTGGCCGGCAAACACTATAGACGCGACTGGGGCAGGCGACACATACGCCGCGGGATTTCTGTATGCACATTCACTCGGCATGCCGCTGAGAGTCTGCGGGGAAGTAGGGTCCATCATTGCCGCCAAGGTAGTTGAGGTCATTGGAACTAAAATCGATATTCCGCGCTGGAAAGATGCCAAGGCGGAAATCCGTGCTTTGGTAGCCGCGCATTCAAGCAATTCAAACAGTTGAGAGATGGCCGGAATGTTGAAATCGTGGTTCCGGAGTCTCCGGATGAAAAAATACTCGAGCACTCTGCCGACTGGCCTCATCCCTTTGCGGAGCATACGTTCAGCCGTGGTGATGCTTGACGGCACGGAGCCGGACTGCCTGCGCTATAGCGCAATGATGGAGACATTCTTTAGCCGATGCGGCATATCTGTCTCTTTCATCTACTTAGACCTCAGAAAAATAGGGCGGAAGACCATGGTGCATGCCTGCGGCCGCGAGGTTTTGAACAGATGTGATGTGGACTGGCTCGGCGTACCCAAAGGCATGTCGAAGAACATCTCCGGGCGAAAAAGGAAGGCTTGCCTGTTTTCAGCAGAAACCGGGCTGTTCGTAGACCTGATAAGTCCATCCTGCTTTACTTCACGTTTCATATCTTCAGCTGTACGGGCAGAATTCAAGATCGGGACTGATGCCTATTCCGGAAATCCATATGACCTGATCATCACAGATCGTGCTGATGATGCCGGGGACTGTTCTGAAAATCTTCCCGGAAATGACAAAGTTGCCTCCGGCAATGCCTGTGATACTCCAGTGAAGATTATTGCCATATGTAATTTTCTCAAACAGATAATATAACTAAATGATATAATGAAAAATTTCCTAAGCTATCTTTTTGTGACAGTGAAGGGGATCTGCATGGGGGCCGCCGATGTCATTCCAGGTGTCTCCGGCGGTACGATTGCCTTCATGACCGGAATTTATGAAGAACTTGTGGGTTCCATCAATTCCATCAACGGAAAAGCGGTAAAACTCCTTTTCACCGGCAAATTCGGCCAGTTCTGGAAACATATTAACGGGAACTTCCTGCTGTCGCTCATCATTGGAATCTTGATCAGCATCCTTTCTCTGGCCAAACTGATGCAGTATCTGTTGAATTATCAGCCTATTCAGACATGGGCTTTCTTCTTCGGCCTGATTGTGGCATCGTCCATTTTCATTTTGAGGGGCATCAAGGGCTGGAAGGTCCGCGATTTCATGATGCTGATTTTCGGCATCGTCCTCGGCGTGGTCGTGTGCACATTGTCTCCGACGGAGACACCTGACGGTCTGTGGTTCATTTTCCTCTGCGGTGCGATTGCTATTTGCGCCATGATTCTTCCCGGCATATCCGGCAGCTTTATCTTGCTTGTGCTCGGAAAGTATGAATATATGATGAGCACATTGGCGGAAATCATTTCCGGAACAGGCACGTGGCTCGATTTTGTGACTGTCATAGTCTTTGTCATAGGCGCCGCCACGGGCATCATAGCCTTTTCGAAGTTCCTCCACTGGCTGCTGCAGCATTATCACAGGCAGACTCTGCTGGTGATGGCAGGCTTCATAATCGGCTCGCTGGTGAAAGTGTGGCCATGGAGCGACCATGCGACTCTGGTCATGTCGCAATATCCGGAACTGATGGCTCTGAATGATGCAGGAGGCTTGACAGAGGCCTTGGTGGAGCGGCATTTCGCTATGATTGACATGCATGTTGGCGGAGCTGTTGCCTTCGCCTTGGCGGGGTTCTTCCTGGTAGTCGGCATTGAGCTCGCTACCATGTTCATCGGAAAGAAACGTATGAAAGGGGAGTCCGCAAACGTGTCTGAATGAGTTTATCCGCAGATGGCTTTATATTTCTGAAGCTATTTTTTTCAGAATATTGTCCGGGCCTGAGGAAAGAAATTCCGAATGGCCCGGATTTTTTGCCCCGGCATCCGAAGTGGCTTGACAGTCTGGATTTCCGCTCAGGAGGCCTTCTTCCTGCATCACTTCCAGCAGATGCCTTGCCACTGCCGGAGCTGGATCTATGACAGTAACGCCAGGTCCTGCGATTTTCCTGATCACGTCTATAAGAAATGGATAGTGGGTGCATCCGAGCACTATTGTATCGGCGCCTTCGTCAATCAGAGGTTTCAGGCTGTTTCTGACCACTTCTTCTGCATGCGGGCCGGATGTCTCTCCGTTTTCCACCAGCTCCACGAAGCCTTGACCTATATGTTCTGCCACGACTACGTCTCCGTGCATGGTGTCTCTCGTGTGGCGGTATTTTTCAGCTTTCAGAGTTCCTGCAGTCGCCAGCACCCCTGCGACTCCTGACCTGGTCATCGCCACAGCAGGTTTTATGGCAGGTTCCATGCCGATAAATCTGATATGGTCGATGCGTCCTCCTGAGAGTCTGAGCATCTTTTCTCTGGTCTTTTCATTTCCCGGATCAGAATATTCGGCACGCAATGTCGATATAGCCGCGGCGGTGGCTGTATTGCAGGCCACTACGATGATGTCAGCACCTTTTTTTACCAGAATTTCCGTGATTTCGCGCGCGCGCCCGATGATGTACTCTTTGGTTTTCTCTCCATAGGGGCAGTGTGCATTGTCTGCATAGTAGACATAGTCTTCATGAGGGAGAAGTTTCTTGATCTCCCTGTAAACTGACAGTCCTCCTATGCCCGAATCGAATATGCCGATCATTGCAGAATGCATCATTTTAGAAAACACTCGCAAATATACTCAGAAGCCGAGAGCAGAACAAAATTATTTGTTATGCCGAGGCGTGAACAGTATAAATGGCGCGATAGTTATATTATAAGAGCGAGTAAAATAAATTGCGCCGGAGTGGCTCTCCGGCGCAATTTATATGTATTCTGAAGTCCCCTTTAGTCCTTTCCTCCTCCGAGGGCTTTGTACAGGGTCACGATGTACGACAGCTGGCTGTATTTGTCGGACACGACATTCAGCTGCGCGTTCAGCAGTGACTGCTGTGCTGTCAGGAGTTCAAGATATGAACCGTAGGCTGACTTCTTGTAGAGAAGGTCTGCAGTTTTTACAGTCCTTTCCAGATCCACGCACTGTGCCTGATGCTTTTCCAGCATGATGCCTGCAGTCTCGATGGCGAACAGGGCATCGTTCACTTCCTGTCCGGCATTGAGGATAGTCTGCTTATAGTTCAGCTTCGCTATCTCTTCTTCAGCCTTGGAAATGCGGAGGTTTGACCTCAGCTGTCCTTTATTGAAGATCGGCTGTGCCAGCTGTGCCACTGCATTCAGAAGCACTCCTGCCGGATTTGCAACTGCCTGTCCGAGGCTGTTCGTCCACCCGGCGCTGCCTGAAAGGGTCAGCTTCGGATAAAAGGCTGACCTGGCCTGGTTCGTAGTGTAGTAGGCGGCCGCCAGAGCCATTTCTGCCTGGTATACATCAGGCCTGTTTGACAGGAGCTGCAGAGGAATTCCTGCGCTGAGTGCAGAGTCCGGAAGTTCCTGCTCTGCCAGCGTGCTCCTCTCTATGGAGCCGGATACTCTTCCGAGCAGGGAGCAGAGAGCGTTTTCAGTTTCTTTCTGCTGCTGCTTGAGCTGGGCGTTAGATGCTTCAAGCCCGTAGAGGTTGGCACGCGCCTGCGTCACGGCATTTTCGTTCACAGTGCCTACTCTCATCTGGGCTTCAAGAGTTCTCACCTGCTCTCTCCAGATGACTACGCTCTCATCGCTTATCCTTACTTGTTCGTCCATCATCAGAAGGGCATAGTAGCTGGTGGCGATGGTGGCGATGATCTGGGACTGCACTGCCTGCCTGTAAGCATCTTGCTGGAGCAGGGTCGCCTGGGCTTCTCTCTTCGCGTTCAGCAGAGATCCGAAAAGGTCGATATCCCAGCTGACAGCCCCGCCGAGGTTGTACCCGAAAGATGCCTTGTTCCCGTCAATGCTCGTCACGTCTCCCTGCGGAGAAAGATTCAGAGACGGTGAATATGCCCATTTTGCGGCATAAAGTCCATCCTGAGCCTGCTGTACCCTGAGTATTGCAGTCTGCAGGTCCGTGTTGTGCACGAGGCCTGAATCTATCAGGTCTTTCAGATAGGGGTCAGTGAACAGTTCTTCCCACGGCATATTGCCGAATGATGTGGTGTCTTCCGGGTTTGCTATCAGCTCTGCCCTGTACAGGCTGTCCACATTTACCTGAAGATCCTCTGGCCTGTGGTATTTGCGGTATATGGAGCAGCTGCTGGCCATCACCGCTATCATTGCGAATAATATTATTTTTCTCATATCTCACTCTCCTCTAACTCCATGTCCGCTCTTCTCTTTCCCATGACTTTCTCTTCGATGTACTGGAAGACTACGAAGAACATAGGCGTAATGAACAGCAGGGCAATGGTTCCGATTATCATACCTCCGACGACACCTACACCGAGTGACTGGTTGCCGTTGGCGCCTACACCGGATGCAACTACGAGCGGGAGCATACCGAATATCATTGTGAGCACTGTCATGAGGATAGGTCTCAGCCTGACTCCTGCAGCAGCTACTGCCGCATGGCTCAGGGACATGCCTTTCTTCCTTCTCTCTGTCGCGAATTCAGTGATCAGGATCGCTGTCTTCGAGAGCAGACCTATCAGCATGACGACACCGATCTGCATGTATATGTTGCTTTCCAGTCCCCACATCCTGGCGAACAGGAAGCTTCCCATGATACCGAACGGCACGGAGCAGATGACTGCGAACGGCAGGAAGAGGCTCTCGTACAGACCACACAGGATCAGGTAAATGAATACGATGGCGATGATGTAGATGATGGTGGTCGAATGCGACTCTGCCAGTTCGGCCTCCTCCCTGGTCATGCTGGAGAATTCGTAGCCGAATCCTGTAGGCAGTGCTGTCTTGGACACTTCCTGAATGGCCGCGATGATGTCTCCGGAGCTGTATCCGTCAGCAGGCATACCCTGAACGGTGATGGACGGGAACATGTTGAACCTGTCGAGGTTTTCCGCACCGTATGTCTTGGTCAGCGTGATGAACTGGCTGACAGGCGCCATTCCGGACGGAGTCTTCACGTATATGTTGTCCAGAGCCTGCATGTCATCCCTGTATTCAGGCTTGGCCTGGAGCATGACACGGTACATTTTGGTGAACCTGTTGAAGTTCGAAGCGTACATACTTCCGAGGTAGCCCTGCATGACTGAAAGCACCTGGTCGCTGGTGATTCCTGCGCGCTGGCACTGTGCAGCATCCACATCCACCTTGTATTGAGGGAAGTTAGCACTGAACGATGTATATGCCAGCTGTATCTCCGGCCTCTTGTTCAGTTCGTCGATGAAGCCCTGTGTCACGTCGAACAGTGTGCCCATGCCTTTCCCGGACCTGTCCTGAAGGGTCACGAAGAATGAGTTGCCTGTACCGTAACCGGAAATCATAGGCGGAGCGAACACGAATATCTGCGCGTTTTTGATATGTGCAGTGCGTGCATATATCATATTCGATACTGCAGTGTTGCTGTTTTCCTTTCCAGGACGTTCGTCCCAAGGCTTGAGCTTGATGATCATCATACCGTGGGATGCTCCCGAACCGCTGAAGCTGAATCCGGACACCTGGTTGTACACAAGTATCTGAGGCAGGTCCTTGATGCTGTTCGCCACTTCATCGAGGGCTTTTGTAGTCTCATGGAGAGTACTTCCAGGGACTGCATCCACACTGACGAAAAGCGTACCCATATCCTCGTTAGGCACAAGTGAAGTCTTGCTGGTGCTCATCAGATACATCAGTACGCCTATGGCTGCGATCAGGATCAGTCCTGCGGCCCATTTGTTCCTGATGAAGAATGTCACGCCGTGTTTGTATTTCTTCGACATGCTCTGGAACGCGGCATCGAATGCAAGCCTGAAACGCGTAGAGAACTGCTTTGGCTTTTCACCCGGTTTCACTTCCTCGTTAGGTTTGAGGATCAGGGCGCACATCGCAGGGGAGAATGTCAATGCGTTGACAGCGGAAAGTCCCACTGCTACAGCCATGGTCAGACCGAACTGCGTATAGAAGACACCTGAAGTACCGCTCATGAACGATACCGGGATGAACACTGCCATGAAGACGAGTGTGGAAGTCACGATGGCGGAAGAAATGCCGTTCACGGCGTCCACAGTAGCCTTGTATGGAGATTTGTAGCCTGCATCGAACTTCGCCTGCACCGCCTCCACCACGATGATGGCGTCGTCGACTATGGTTCCGATCGCCAGCACGAGAGCGAACAGGGTCAGGAGGTTGATACTGAATCCAGCTACAATCAGGAAGGCGAATGTACCTATCAACGCCACGAATATACCCAGTGTAGGGATGATGGTGGCCCTGATGTTCTGCAGGAAGACAAGCACTACGAGCACAACCAGCAGGATGGCTTCCAGCAGGGTCTTGATCACTTCGTGGATGGAAGCGTCGAGGAAGTCTTTCGTACTCATGATATCCACCAGCACGATGCCTTTAGGCAGGTTTTCCCTCACCTCTGAGAGGTAGCTGTCTATCTCGTTGATGATTTCGTTCGCGTTACTTCCTGAAGTCTGGTTGATCATACACTGCACGCCCGGTGCACCCATCACTTTTCCTGAATATGAGTAGCTTACCGCTCCGAGTTCGATATCGGCCACATCTTTCATCCTGATGGTGCTTCCGTCAGGCAGCGCCTTGATGACGATGTTCCCGAACTCCTCTTCAGTACTCAGACGTCCACGGTATTTCAATGTATACTGGAATACGTTTTCGGAGTCCTCGCCTATGGAACCGGTCGAAGCTTCGATGTTCTGGCTGGACAGCGCCGCAGATATGTCGGAAGGCTGCAGCTCGTACTGAGCCATGACATCAGGCTTCATCCATATACGCATCGCATAGTCACCGCCCATCACGTTTGCCTCGCCGACGCCGGAGATACGCTGGATCTCAGGCTTGATGTTGATGGACATGTAGTTCGTGAGGAAGGTCTCGTCGTATGTGCCGTCAGGACTGTACAGAGCGAAGATTTTCAGTGTACTGCTCTGTCTCTTCATAGTCTCGACACCGACTCTGGTGACCTCTGCAGGCAGAAGTGAAGTGGCGCGTGAAACCCTGTTCTGCACGTTCACTGCAGCCATGTCCGGGTCAGTTCCCTGTTTGAAGTAAATGCTGATGGAAGCGCTTCCGGAGTTACTTGCGGAAGACTCCATGTAGGTCATGTTCTCCACACCGTTGATGGCCTCCTCCAGAGGTACGATCACACTGTTCTGCACCGCCTCGGCGTTCGCACCGCTGTACGTGGTGCTTACCCTTACGGTAGGCGGCGCGATGTCAGGATATTGCTCCACCGGCAGGCTGACAAGTCCTATCAGTCCGAGCAATACGATGACCACCGAAATGACGACAGACAGGATAGGTCTGTCTATGAAATATTTAAGATTCATTTTTTATTCTCCTTCTTTTTCACCGGCATTTTCTTCGGCAGCCGCACCCTGCTGTGCTTTTGCGGCGTCAGTCACGTATGTTCCCTCTCTGAGCAGTCCGGCTCCGGTAGCCACGATGACATCTCCGGCCTCAAGGCCGCTTTCCACGATGTATTCCTTGCCGTTATTGATGCCGAATACGGTGATCATGGCAGATGTGGCCTTTCCGTCCACTACCTTGTATGCAAAAATCTTGTCCTGGATCTCGAAAGTAGCCTCCTGAGGAATGACCAGGCAGTTCTCCCTGTAATAAGGGATGGAAATAGTCGCGCTGCTGCCGTTTATCAGCAGGCCCTGAGGATTGTCGAAGACAGCCCTTACACGAACTACTGAATTCTCCACTATACCGCTGATGGCATCGATTTTACCTGTGATTCCGTATGTGGAACCGTCGCTGAGAATCAGGGACACAGGCGGATAAGAAGCTATGGTCTTCTCGATGGACCCGTACTGCTTGATAAGTTTGAGAGCTTCCTTTTCTGTAAGCGAGAAGTATGCATACATCTTCGAATTGTCAGTCACAGTGATGAGCGGCTCTGTCATGGCGGAACTTACGAGTGTCCCCACACGGATGGAAGTCATGCCCGCCACACCGGTCACCGGGCTGGTCACCTTGGCGAATGAAAGATTGTTCGCGGCGCTTACTTCCTGGGCCTTTGCCTGAGCGAGCGCGGCCTTTGCGCTCAGATACGAATTTCTGGAAGTCTGCAGCTCGAAGTCGGAAATGACATTTTCCTTGTACAGCTCCTCCTGTCCGTCCAGAGTCAGTTTTGAAGTGGCTTCCTGCGCTTCAGCAGTAGCTACAGCGGCCTTTGCCTGCTCGTAAGTGGCGGCATAAGGAATGGTATCGATGATGAACAGAGTTTCACCTTTTTTCACGTTCGCGCCCTCTTTCACGAGCACATCAGTGATGAATCCTGACACCTGAGGACGGACTTCCACATACTGCTTGCCTTCAAGCACAGTGGAATAAGTCGTGGAAAGTGTCCTGTTTTCTGTGGTCAGCGTAAGCAGCGGATACGCGCTGGCCTGAGGCTGGCGGTTCACTTCTTCCTTGCAGGAAACCAACCCCGCAAGCAGGCACAGCCCTGGAATAAAAACTTTCAATACTTTCATCTTAACTATTATTAATATTGTATTATTCTCTTTCTGTTTCTTTCTGTCGGCCTCCGGCCAATTCTTCTGGCCTTGCGGTCAATTCATGATTGGCCGTGACGGCCAATTTCATTGTCTTTCTGCCTGTTGGAATTATTGCATTGCCGTCAGGCAATCTCTCTGAGATGCCGTAATCCGCAGGCCAAAATTTTTGCAGGTGCAAAAATACCTCAATACTTTCATAAGGTATTTGTAAAAATGTCGTATTTATTTGTAAATTTGTCACATCCGGACTCGAAATTTCGTCCGGAGCACGGAAAATTTGTCTGAATGGGACAGTATTTGTGTAAATGACACATACATGAAGACACTTAATATGCAACAACTGTGCTCATTCGCACAGGATGACCAGAAAATAGACGGAAAATTCGTAATGCTCACGGCAAATGACGCCGCTATGCTGCAGAAATTCCGTGTGATAGGATGCAGGGTCATGCTGCTGGTCTTTTCTGGTACGGTGGAAGCCGAGGTCAACGGCAAGAATGTAACTATGGAAAGATGTGATTTTCTGGATATTCTCGAGGGGACAAGTTTCACTGTGAGGGGATGCAGCCAGGATCTTGACTTTTATTGTGTGCTTACTTCCAGGGAATTCATAGTCGAGGTTTTACAGAATATTGTTCCTGGACCGAGGGACTATTTTTCACTCCTGCTTCTGAATCCTGTGCTTCGCCTGACGGCCAATGCCACATCCAAGCTTTTCAAGCAGCTTCGTCTGATAGATGACATGCTGGCTGACTTGAATCACAATTACAGAACTGAAATGGTGCGCACTTATTTCAAGGGCTTCGCTCTGGAACTTGGGAATCTGCTCATCAAGGAACAGCATTTCCCGGCGATTGACAAGCATACGCTTGCGGTGAAGGACACTCTGATGGCGAATTTCATGGATCTGGTGTGGAAGAATTTCAGGGAGAAGCGCGAGGTGTCTTTCTATGCGAAGGAGCTCTGCGTGTCGACCAAGCATCTGGCCCGCGTGGTGAAGTCGTGCACAGGGAAGACTCCGCATGAGGTGATAGATGCCGAGGTGCTGGGCCTGGCCATACAGCTGCTGAAGAATGAGGAGATTCTCGTGCAGCAGGTGGCAGACATCCTCCATTTCACCGACCAGGCGGCCTTTTCGAAATTCTTCAAGAAATACATCAAGATGTCCCCGTCGGAATACCGGAGGAATATTGATTGAAATATTGGCCTGTGGCCACATATACTGTTCGCGCCTCGGCATAACAAATAATTTTGTTCTGCTCTCGGCTTCTGAGTATATTTGTTGTAAATATAAAGAGAAAGACTATGAGATATCCCATAGGAATACAGGAATTTGAACGAATCCGCACCGGAGGTTATGTCTATGTGGACAAGACCGCTCTGATTTACAGAATGATATCAGAGGGAGAATATTATTTCCTGAGTCGCCCGCGCCGGTTCGGAAAGAGCCTTCTGGTTTCCACGATGGAAGCATATTTCCAGGGCAGGAAAGAACTGTTTTCAGGCCTGGCGATAGAAAAGCTTGCTGAAGACTGGACAGAGTCGCCTGTGTTTCGTCTGGATATGAGCGGCAAGACATATCAGACGGAGGATGATCTGAATGATACTCTGGACAAGAATCTGAAAAAGTGGGAAGAGAAGTATGGGGTGGAAAAGGGTTACAGCCAGCCCGATCTGCGGTTTCAGGATATAATAGAAACCGTGGCCGAGAAAACAGGACGGCAAGCCGTAGTCCTGATAGACGAGTATGACAAGCCTATGTTGGATGCTTTGGGGAATCAGGAACTTGGAGAAAGTGTCAGACGTATCCTGCAGGGATTCTACAGCGTAATAAAGAAGGAGGGCCGGTATATCAGGTTCGGTTTCCTGACAGGTGTCACGAAACTGGGCAGGCTGAGTGTGTTCAGCGGGTTGAACAATCTGAACGACATTTCCCTTGACTCTCGTTATGCGGATATCTGCGGTGTTTCGGAAGATGACCTGCATGAGTATTTCGGTGACAGTGTGAAGGAACTGGCGGCAGCATGTCGTCTGGCTGAGGATGAGTGTTATGCCAGGCTGAAGAAGTGGTATGACGGATATCATTTCAGTGAAGGCTGTCCCGGCATATATAACCCGTTCAGTCTTCTCAATACCCTTCAGAAAAAAAAGTTTCACGAATATTGGTTTGAGACAGGGACTCCGACATTTCTGGTCGAAATTATGAAGAGAACGTCATTCGATGTTTCGACATTGGAACATCAGGATGTTGACTCCACTCTGATGAGTACTGTTGATGCCATATATGAGAATCCTGTCCCGCTTCTGTTCCAGACCGGATATCTGACCATTTCCGGCTACAATGCCGATTACTTCATCTATCACCTGACATTTCCTAATCTGGAAGTCAAACGTGGCTTCCTGAACTTCCACCCGCCGTATAGAAGAATGGAAGATTGAGTAGTCAGGATACATATTTTTTCGTGCCTCGTAAAGGGGCAAGATATGAAACAGGATTCCATTTATATGGGAAATAGTGTACATTATGGGAGACAGATTATGGAAATTAAGAAGACAAAACAGGCTAAATACCAAGAAAGGGCAGTAGATCAATCAATAGAGAACCTTGGTGAAATAGCTATCTTCAACAATGAAGACGGTTCCGTACATGTGCAGGTAGATGCAGTCAATGAAACGATATGGCTGAATCAAAAAGGTATAGCCGAGCTGTTCGGAAAGTCTACATCTACAATCAACGAACATATTAATTAAATTTATCTGGAAGGTGAATTGTCGGAAGAAAATACAATGAGAAAATTCGGAATTTCCGAATTTTCTACCAAGCCAACTAATTTCTACAATCTTGACGTAATAATTGCCGTAGGGTATCGTGTAAACAGCAAGCGGGCTACAGCTTTCCGTATATGGGCCACCAAAATTTTGAAGGAATATATGGTCAAAGGCTTTGCATTGGACGATGAACGATTCAAGCAAGGGCATTCTCTCAGTCATTTCAAGGAACTGATAGAACGTACTTTACTTGACACACTTTAATTTACACCCTCCCCATT
Organism: uncultured Bacteroidales bacterium; assembly: GCA_949289565.1. Lineage (GTDB taxonomy): Bacteria > Bacteroidota > Bacteroidia > Bacteroidales > UBA932 > Cryptobacteroides. Next base: position 129,757 of record CASEOO010000043.1, on the reverse strand, counting down.
CCTTGTAGAATTATGTATGTTCCAACTCTGCATTTCAGTTAATTCTCAGACATTTTGGCGTGGCAAAGTTAGTGTTTTAATATATTCTATCAGGTAATTGATGATTTGTCGTGGCCAAGTGTATTTATTGATTACTCTTGTTAAATATCCTGGATGGTATGTGCGTATTACAGTCCTATGCGCAAGAACAGAGTCAGCGGAAAATATTAATTCAGCGCATTTCCTTACACTAATATTTTTTATCCATGGTTTCATATCGTAATTACCGAACCTTTGCTTGATGAGATTGTCGTATCTGGGGCCGGTCGTCATAAGAATCAAGTCAGGATTGCATATTATGATTTCTTGCTTGACTGCATTGTCAAATAAGGCGTTCACTACAGGATCATATCCTGGCTTTGCTGTATAACCGACTTTGGCTAAGTTGTTTGTTATTATTCTAATACCAAGAGATTTCGCGGTAGTGTCTAATTTATTCACAAGGTTCCAAAATGGGGAATGACAATCACGGTCGGGATTGTTGGAAAAAAGATCGTACAGGCTCATAAGTTCTTTGACAGACGTTCTTTCAGAATATATTCCATTGTTTTTTTCTCCGTACCAACAGTTTGTTACCTGGCCGAAAATCATTATGCGAAGTTCACTGTTGAAATAGTCGTCACTGGCAGCAAGTAGATATGGATTACAGATAAAATAGTCACACATTTTATCATTACATGCGAGAATGCAGTTTGCCACTTCTGGCATTAATGAAGAATATAAATTGTGTAATTCTTCGTTAATGGTATTACTTGCGATGTTATGCATTGCGATATTTTCTATTTTTACCATAATTAATAAATTTTGATGCAAAGGTATTCCTTAAATTTTTGATTTACAATATGATATTGTCAATAAAGAATACCATGATTAAGACATCTTTGATAACCTTAATCATGGTATTCTTTATTGGTGCTTCAGGTTTCTCATTATTTTAAGCAATTAACCCTCTTTGCCCGTCTATGAAGTTAAAGAGGAAAACGCACTTTCAGGTCCGGTTCAGAGTAGAAGTTCCCAATACATGGTCTCTGGTGAATCTAGCTCAGATGTTTTACAAGAAGAATAAAATTGTATATATTCAATTGTGTAGTGGTTGCGTAATTAGATTTGATGTTAAACATTTTTGTTAAACATTTCCTGATTAGAATTTGTTATTCTTATTGCAATTATTATATTTGCAATAATTAAAATTATAATAATGTAGCTTCGTATGAAAAAACAGGTATTCCAGAATCCGTTTGTGGTGGGGAAGTACATTTCGGACGAGTATTTCTGCGACAGGAAGAAGGAGACGGATTTCCTGATCCGGCAGATACGGAATGGACGGAATACAGCTTTGATTTCTCCCCGCCGTATGGGAAAGACGGGACTTATTCAACATACATTTTCTGTCCCTGATATCCGCAAGGATTTCCATACATTCTTTGTCGATATATATTCTGCCGGTTCATTGGCGGAATTTGTCTATTTGCTTGGCAAGGCCGTCTATGACGAACTGAAACCGCAGTGGAAAGTATTGCAGGAGAAATTCTTTCAGACAATAAAGTCTTTGCGCGCCGGTTTCAGTCTTGATCCTGTCACCGGAGAGCCGAGATTCGAAATAGGGCTTGGAGAGATAGTCTCTCCACAGACTACGTTGTCGGAGATTTTTGAATATCTGGAAGCGGCTGACAAGCCGTGCGTGGTGGCGATAGATGAATTCCAGCAGATAGGAACATACGAGGAAAAGAACATCGAGGCATTGCTGAGGACAGAGATTCAGAAATGCAGGAATACCGTGTTCGTATTTTCCGGAAGCAAGAGACATCTGATGAACAATATGTTCAATTCTTCTTCAAGGCCGTTTTACCAGAGTGCCATATCTATGGGACTTGAGCCGATACCTATAGATATATATGCGGATTTTGCTTCAAGTATGTTTCAAAGGTACGGACGGCATATCGATATTGGAGTCACGGAACGTGTTTACAGAAACTATGATGGCTGTACATGGTTTGTGCAGATGATGATGAACGAACTGTTTGCCTTGACAGAACAAGGGGAAAACTGTACTGAAGATAAGATTCCCATAGCGGAACATAATGTTATTTCAATTCAGGAAAACAGTTTCAAGGACTTGCTTTCAAGACTGGCGCCGAAGCAGAAGATGCTGCTTCAGGCAGTGGCCAGGGAAGGAAAGGCAAAAGGTATCACATCAGCGGAGTTCGTCAATAAGTACAGGCTTTCGTCGGCAAGTTCGGTACAGGCGGCTGCTAAAGCCCTGTTGAAGAATGACATGCTGACTCATGCCGATGACTCATACAGGGTATATGACTATTTCTTCGCGGAATGGCTCAGGGAAAATTTCTGAACTAGAGGACTGAAGTGAGATGACGGTACTGATTGTAATTACGGAGGCAATTGTTATCTTTGTAATGATCGCCGCCGTATTGAGTAATAAGGTGGTGCTAACACTTCTACAAACTGTGAAGTTATGGAAATTTATCACGGAGGATATACGGAAATACGTAAGCCGGAAATAATAAAAGGCAGGTTTACCAAGGACTTCGGTGAAGGGTTCTATTGTACGGCATTGAAGGAGCAGGCGATAAAATGGTCATTGAGATATCCTGCACCGGTTGTCAGCATTTATACGGCGAGGATAGAGGGTGATTTGAAAATCAAGGAATTCAAGGAAATGGATGATGAATGGCTTGATTTTATAGTGGCGTGCCGTCAAGGAAGACCGCACGATTATGACATAGTCATAGGTGCAATGGCCAATGATCAGGTGTACAATTATGTGGCTGATTTTATAAACGGTATCCTGACCCGGGAACAATTCTGGGTATTGGCAAGATTCAAGTATCCGACTCATCAGATAAATTTTTGTACGGCAAAGGCGTTGAAGTGCCTTACATTCATAAAATCAGAAGTTTACAGTCATGACGGGCAGAGAAGATAAAAAATGGAATGATCTTTTTTTCGTATGCAGTCTCATAGAATATGTCGGAAGGCAGACGAAAAACAGGAGGGCAGTGGTAGTGAATGCGATAGGACAAGCGAAGCTTCAGCATATATATGACCTGGCAGAAGTTTACCATTGCGAGAATATTGACAAGCTGACATACGAACTTGTCAGCGATGCAGGAATAAAAACCGGAGACTATGACAATGTCGCTGACTGCCGCTTTCGGGTCCCTACACATTGGGACATCGGCAAGGTTTTCCAGAGGCTTATAATCGATGTCTGTAATGAGACGGGCGCAGAACCCATTCCGGCCTTGATGGAAGTCTATAATTCATGGATAACTGACAGTATAGAGAACTACAACAGTTCTATGTATTATGAAAATCCTGGCTATCTGTTCGCTTCGTATCAGGAAGGACATCCATTGTAATTTTTCCTCCCCTTGCCGTTCTGGACCAGGTGTGCGGTTCGTTTCTAATTGTCTTCCTGCTTACATGCGCCGGCTGGAATCCCGGAGTCATTCCCGCATTGGTGATCCTGAACAGGTCACGTTGATTTCCGATATCGGAAAACGCACCGGGAACGGAGTTGCTGGTGTAGGCTTCATTAAATCATACAGCATCATTGCTTATCCTTCGATCTCCGCGAACATGCCGGTGCTGAGGTATTTCTCTGCGCGGTCGGGGAAGACCACCACGATGTTCCCTCCTTCGATACGCCGCGCGGTACGTGCTGCCGCCAGCATGGCCGCCCCGCTGCTCATTCCTGCGAAAATCGCTTCCTCGGCAATGATCCTGCGCGCCATGGTGATGGCTTCCTCGCTCTCGATCATTTCCTGGATGTCTATCTGCGACGGATCGTATATGGCAGGCACGATAGCTTCCTCCATGTTCTTCAGCCCCTGGATATAGTGTCCTCGGACAGGGTGGGCGCAGACCACCTTTATTTGCGGATTCATCACTTTCAGGAATTTCGACAGTCCCATGATGGTGCCGGATGTGCCGAGCGCGCACACCAGATAGTCTATCTTTCCACCTGTCTGCTGCCAGATTTCCAGGGCAGTGGACTGGTAATGAGTGAGATAGTTCGCGGCGTTCTTGAACTGGTCCGGCATGAAGTATTTTCCTGGATTCTCCGCTACTTTTTTCCTGGCCAGCCTTATGGCTCCGTCCGTACCTTCCTGGCCCGGTGTAAGAGTCACTGCGGCTCCGTATGACCGTATGATTTTCCTGCGCTCCACAGACACGGCGTCGCTCATGACTATCTCCACTGAGTAGCCCTTGATGATGCCCACTATCGCAAGGCCGATGCCTGTATTCCCGGAAGTCGGTTCTATGATGGTCTGTCCCGGCTTCAGCCTGCCGTCTGCTTCAGCATCCTCTATCATTTTCAGGGCGATCCTGTCCTTGATGCTTCCAGTAGGGTTGAACCCCTCGAGCTTGGCGAATATGTTGACTGCCGGATTCGGGTTAAGTCTGTTTATCCGGACCATCGGAGTGCCGCCGATAGTTCCGAGGATATTGTCTTTTATATCCATGTCTTATCTGTTTGGGAAGTCCGTTTATTCCACAAATTTACAAAAAAATCCCATAAATTTTATTATTTTTGTATGATGGTCGTTCCGACCAATATCTCATTGGCCGTCACGGCCAATATTATGACGGACTTGACAAACTAAAACTTTTTAATATGCCGCTGACATTGCCCGAAGGGTACAGGAATGTGCTCGAAAACGTAGAGAATACTGAAAAAGCGATCAAATATGTGAAGGATATGTTTCAGGAGAATCTGTCGGCCCAGCTGGCTCTGCTGAGGGTCACTGCGCCGATGATGGTGCTCTCTGGAACAGGTATAAACGATGACTTGAACAGTGTGGAGAGGCCGGTGTCTTTCCCGATCAAGTCGATGGGAGAGAGGCCTGCAGAGGTGGTGCATTCCCTGGCGAAGTGGAAAAGGCTGAAACTGGCGCAGATGGGTGTCGGGCCTGGCAGGGGTATCTATACGGATATGAACGCGTTGAGGCCGGACGAGGATCTGGACAATCTGCATTCAATCTATGTCGACCAGTGGGACTGGGAGAAAGTGATACGCCGCGAGGACAGGAACATCCATTTTCTGAAAGCGACTGTGCGCAGGATTTACGAGGCCATAAAGGTGACGGAGAACAAGGTTTTCGTGGAGTTCCCGCAGATAGAGCCGATGCTGCCGGAGGATATATTCTTCATCCATTCGGAGGAGCTCCTGCAACTTTATCCTGACATGACCCCGAAGGAAAGGGAAAATGAGATAGTACGGAAGCATAAGGCTGTGTTTGTGATAGGAATAGGCGCCGATCTTTCTGACGGGAAACCGCATGACGGGCGTGCCGCGGACTACGATGACTGGAGTACGGTGGATTCGTATGGCTTCGAGGGTCTGAATGGGGATATATTGCTGTGGAATCCTGTGCTGCAGAGCGCTTTCGAGGTGTCGAGCATGGGTGTCAGGGTCGATGAAGCCGCTATGGAGAGGCAGCTGGCCATCAGGCATCAGGAGTGGAAAAAAGATCTGTATTTCCATAAGAAACTCCTTGCCGGAGAGCTCCCTTGCACCATAGGCGGAGGCATAGGCCAGTCGCGTCTGTGCATGTATCTGCTGCGCAAGGCCCATATCGGGGAAATCCAGAGCAGCATCTGGCCTGAGGATATGGTCGCCGTCTGCCGTGAGCATGGCATCGAACTGGTGTGATATATGAAAATTTTCTATCTTTGCAGGATATGCCTGCCGCACCGGGAAATGCGCTGTGACAGGCAGGAAAAAGAAAATCCATAAAGATGATAACAGCAGAGCAGATAAAGGAACTCAGACAGAGGGTCGATACCCTGAACAAGTGTCTAAACATAGACGGAAAGCGTCAGGAAGTGGCGGAGAAACAGAAAAAGACTCTGGAGGCGGGATTCTGGGATGACCCGAAGGAGGCGGAAAAGTATCTGAAGGAGCTTTCCGGCGTGAAATCATGGGTGACAGGTTATGACGAGGCCGCTTCTGCAACGGCGGATCTGGATGTCCTCTATGAGTTTGCGAAAGAGAGCGCAGATGCCTCTTCGGAAGATGTGGAGACATCCGAGATGAAGGAACTGGCGGCCGGATATGATACAGCATTGAAGCTTGTTGAGAACCTGGAGCTGAAGAACATGCTCGGAGAGGAGGGCGACAATCTCGGGGCGATACTTACTATAAATTCCGGTGCCGGCGGTACCGAGGCGAATGACTGGTCCTCCATGCTCATGCGTATGTATATGCGTTGGGGTGAAAGAAACGGATACAAGCTTACCGTTACAGATCTGCTCGAGGGAGAGGATGCCGGTATCAAGTCCGCGACTATACAGTTCGAGGGCGATTATGCATTCGGCTACCTGAAGGCTGAAAGCGGTGTGCACAGGCTGGTGCGCATTTCTCCGTTCAACGCCCAGGGCAAGCGCCAGACCACGTTTTCTTCGGTGTTCGTATATCCTCTTGTAGATGATTCCATAGAGATAGAAATCAACCCTGCCGACCTGGAGTGGGACACCTATCGTTCCAGCGGAGCTGGCGGGCAGAATGTGAACAAGGTGGAGACTGGAGTGCGTGTGAAGCATATCCCGACGGGCATCGTGGTGGAGAACACCGAGACCCGTTCCCAGCTGGACAACCGCCAGAATGCCTTGCGCATCCTGAAATCGCGTCTGTATGATCTGGAATTGAAGAAACGTCAGGAGAAGCAGGCCGAGCTGGAAGGACAGAAGAAAAAAATTGAATGGGGTTCGCAGATCCGGAGCTATGTCCTGCATCCGTACAAGATGGTGAAGGACTTGCGCACGGGCTATGAGACCTCTGACACCCAGGGAGTCCTGGACGGTGACCTGAATGAGTTCATGAAGGTTTATCTTATGGGTGCCGGTTCCGGCAAATAAGGTATTCGGTGACCGTTTCCGGTCAATTCCGAAAGGTAATTGGCCGGATGGCCAATTTTTTATTGCCCTTCGGGCAAATATTTTTCAAAAAAAAATGATAAACAACAATTGATATGGTAGAGTTCAAATATGCACCGATGTTTCAGCTTGGCGAGGACAAGACTGAATATTATCTTCTGACCAAGGATTATGTGTCAGTGGGCGAATTCGAGGGCAAGCCGATTCTGAAAGTGGAAAAGGATGGCCTGACGGCTATGGCCAATGCGGCTTTCCGTGATGTTTCCTTCATGCTGCGTCCTGCGCATAACGAGCAGGTGGCGAAGATCCTGTCCGATCCGGAGGCCAGCGACAATGACAAATACGTGGCTCTGACTTTCCTGCGCAATGCCGAGGTGGCTGCGAAGGGAGTGCTTCCGTTCTGCCAGGATACCGGTACGGCGATAGTCCACGGCGAAAAAGGCCAGCAGGTATGGACAGGGTATTGTGACGAAGAGGCACTGTCTCTCGGAGTTTTCAAGACATATACGGAGGAAAATCTCCGCTATTCGCAGAATGCCCCGCTTTCCATGTATGAGGAAGTGAATACGAAGTGCAATCTTCCGGCCCAGATAGATATCGAAGCGACGGAAGGCATGGAATACAAGTTCCTCTGTGTGACGAAGGGGGGAGGTTCAGCGAACAAGACTTATCTTTACCAGGAGACAAAGGCCATCCTGAATCCTCAGACTCTGGTGCCTTTCCTGGTTTCGAAGATGAAGACTCTCGGTACTGCCGCATGTCCTCCGTATCATATCGCTTTCGTTATCGGAGGCACTTCTGCAGAGAAGAATTTGCTGACCGTGAAGTTGGCATCTACGCATTATTATGATACTCTGCCGACTTCAGGCGACGAGACAGGCAGGGCTTTCAGGGATGTGGCACTGGAGCAGGAGGTGCTGGAAGCTGCGCATAGGCTGGGCCTCGGAGCGCAGTTCGGCGGCAAGTATTATGCTCATGACGTGCGTATCATCCGTCTGCCTCGTCACGGCGCGAGCTGCCCGGTCGGTCTTGGTGTCAGCTGTTCGGCAGACAGGAATATCAAGTGCAAGATAAACAAGGACGGTATCTGGATAGAGAAGCTGGATGACAATCCGGGCCGTCTCATTCCTGAAGAATTGCGCCAGGCAGGGGAGGGCAATGCCGTGAAGATAAATCTGGACCAGCCTATGTCCGAGATTCTCAGCGAGCTGCACAAGTACCCGGTTTCCACCCGTCTCAGCCTTAACGGGACCATTATCGTGGCGCGTGATATAGCGCATGCGAAGATCAAGGAGCGTCTGGACAGGGGAGAGGAGATGCCTCAGTATCTGAAAGACCATCCTGTGTACTATGCAGGTCCTGCGAAGACTCCTTCAGGTATGCCTTGCGGTTCGATGGGACCTACTACTGCCGGCCGTATGGATCCGTATGTGGATCTCTTCCAGTCTCATGGCGGCAGCATGGTGATGCTGGCGAAAGGAAACAGAAGCCAGCAGGTGACAGATGCCTGCAAGAAGCACGGCGGTTTCTATCTCGGTTCTATCGGAGGTCCCGCAGCCATCCTTGCCCAGAACAATATCAAGTCCATCGAGTGTCTGGAGTATCCTGAGCTCGGTATGGAGGCTATCTGGAAAATCCGAGTAGAGGATTTCCCTGCTTTCATCCTCGTGGATGACAAGGGAAATGATTTCTTCAAGAAGTTCGGACTGTAGTATGAAAGATTTCAATCTTGATGACGCTGTCAGCGAGGACGGCAAATGGGAAACCGTGAGCAGTGAATATCTGTTCAGACGTCCTTGGCTGACTGTGCGCCATGACCAGGTGAGGCTTCCTGACGGCAGGATAAATCCCGAATTTTATGTTCTGGAATATCCGGACTGGATAAATGTCATTGCCATCACCGAGGATGGGCATTTCGTGATGGAACGGCAGTTCCGTTACGGGCTTGGAAAGACTTGCTATGAGATTCCTGCCGGTGTGATCGAGAAGGGCGAGACTCCTTTGCAGGCTGCACAGCGTGAACTGGAGGAAGAGACAGGTTTCGGAGGTGGCGAATGGGAAGAACTGATGCTCATATCTGGGAATCCCAGCACTACCAGCAATCTGACTCACAGCTTCCTGGCCAAGGGTGTCCGCAAAGTGTCTTCTCAGCATCTTGACAGCACGGAGGACTTGAGCGTATGTCTGCTCACTGTTGAGCAGGTCCGGCAGCTCCTGGTCTCCGACAAGCTCCGCCAGGCTCTCATGGCAGCTCCACTCTGGAAGTATTTCGCCATGAATGGCCTTGTCTGAAAGCAGTATCTGCATTTCGATAAAAAATCCCTGTCAATCACATGTGATCGACAGGGATTTTTCTTTGTGCGGGCGAAGGGACTCGAACCCATACGCCTCACGGCACCAGATCCTAAGTCTGGCTTGGCTACCAATTACAACACGCCCGCATCATTTCCTTTCAGACCGTATTTTGTGCCCGGTTCTGAACAGGTCTGCAAAGATAGATATAAAAACCTGAAAAACAAAACCTATTTCAGACAGCAGGCGGCAGATGCCGGTTCCGGCTATTCTTTCTTGAACTGCGCGCAGCACCATTTGTCCATGCAGTCAGATTTCAGGAATTCCAGGCCAGACTGCGCGGCCATTCCGGAAATCATCGGCAGGTCCTCTTCATAGAAGCCGCTCACGAACAGGAGCCCGTCCTTTTTCAGGCTGCGTGCATATGTCGGGATGTCAGACAGAAGAATGTTTCTGTTGATATTGGCCAGGAGGACATCGTATTTCCCCATCTGCAGCAGTGAAGCATCGCCGCAGTACGTCTCAACATGTCTTGACACCTTGTTCAGGCGGGCATTGTCGAAAGCCGATACAGCCGCCACTGCGTCAATGTCTATTCCATATGTATGCGCCGCGCCCATTTTGGCCGCCAGTATTGCCAGGATAGCCGTCCCGCACCCCATATCCATGATCACCTTCCCTTTGATGGATTTTTCATTCTCAAGCAGCGCCCTGCACATCATGTATGTAGTCTGGTGGTGTCCTGTGCCGAACGCCATTTTCGGGTCGATAGTGATATTGAATCTGGTGCGTTTCAGCCCTTTGTGGAAAGTAGCCTTGACAGTGCACTTGCCATCCACAACTATCGGAGTGAATTGCTCTTCCCAGAGAGCGTTCCAGTTGCACGGAGGTATCATTGTAGAAGAGAAATCTACATCAAACTCCAGGTCCAGTCCGCTCAGCACCAGTTTCATCATCTGTGCGCTGTAGCAGTCCTTCTGTATGTACCCCTTCAGAAACGGCTCCTCTACAGAAAAGGATTCGAACGGGATTTCATCCATTTCTGCCATCAGTATTTCAGCATTTTCTTCGCTGAACGGGGTGAGCTTCATCGACACTTCTATATATTCCTGACTGTTCATGATTTTTTTTGATTTTGTTTTGATGGTGGCGGAAAAGGGTGGATCGCGGCTATTCCATATCCAGAGATTTCTGCTCTTCCGATGTCAGCGTGTCCATCTTTTCGTCCACCGCCTGTACATAATCTATGCGTTTCTTGTAATCGTTTATTTCTTTCTGCCTCCGGTTTTCCGTCACAGCTTTCTCTACACCTTTCTGGAAAATGTCCCTGATGGACTCTGCCAGATTCAGTTTCACCTGGTCCACGGCGGCGGTGAATACCGGTACATTGGCGGTTTTGTACTTGGCCTTGCCTATTTTGAACTTCATGTCGTCAAAATCACCCCACAGGTCTATGCCGACTCTGAAAGGAAGCGGAGATTCTATGACGGAAACATGATACTTGAATGAAGAATCCAGATTCTGGACTCCGCTCATAGCCAGCACATATCTGTCTATGTCCAGCACGAAAGGGAAAATCTCCAGACGGCTGTCAGAAATGAGCCCTTCTACTGACATCTGGTCGATGTATGTATTCTCCCTGTCTTTGAATTTCAGTATTTTGGCTATTTTTCTGATGCTCTCGTCATTATGGAGCTGCAGATGGCTGCCTCCTATCCTGATGACGCCGTTTATGGACGGCGCGAGTATGCTCATCGTGGTATCTATGTCAGCGGTAGCCGCCATCTCCAGGTTCAGCTCTCCCTTGAAAGATTTCAGCAGGGGCATTACCGTGTCTATGGCAGGCATCATTTCTATCACTTTCTCGGCAGTGATATTGGAGAAATTCAGATTGAATCCTGTTTTCAGGTCTTTTTTCGTCTGTGTAGCATAAAAACCCTCGAAGAACAGGTCGCCCATGTTGGTGGTGGCGGAAGTGTTCGTGAACTGCACGCACCTCTCCTTAACCACCAGGTCCGCCGTCATCCTGTCCATTTCCAGTTTGGAATACTTCACGTTCCTGGCATCAAGCTTGATTTCCGCAGCAATGTTGGCAGGGATGACTAAGAGCGCGTTTGAATCAACGGCAGTTTCAGTGCTGTCAGCCATGATCATCTCTTCGAATTCATCATCTTCCAGAGAAGTCATGTCCTTTCCAGCGAAATCTTTTGCGGAGAAAGACTGTCCGGCGGAGTATGCCGCCAGCAGCTGGTTCAGATCCAGGCTGTCAGACTTCACATCCACGTCAAGCGTCAGAAAGCCATTTCTGAGAATGACCCCGCGCAGCCCTTTCAGAGCACCTGAGGCTGAAATGTGCGACCTCCCGCTGTTTATGGTCAGACTTTCGAGATTGACCTGGTTGTTGTTGAATGTTCCGCGGAAGCCGCTTATCCGGTTCCTCAACGGCATGTAAGGTGTCATTATGCTCATCCTCCCGAGCCCTATTGATCCTTCCAAGTCCCACTCCCGGAAGTATTTCCTGATATTCTCTCCGACATCTAGGGTTATGTCGCTCTTTCTGAAATCTGCCTCTGTGAGCCATGCCGGAATCTCGCGGGCTGGCCTGTTGCGCCGGAACTGCTTGAACAGTGAATCCAGCGGAACGTCAGGATTGGCCTTGGCCAGAGAATCTACGAAAGCCTTGGCTTTCCTGCGTCTCTCGATTGAATTCATTGCGGCATTGGCCGACAGGTCCATATTCCTGACAGCAAGCCGGGTTACTGGGCCTTTGACGAATACCATCCCGGTATTGCTCGTCAGGTCGAGCACAGGGACATCCGGGTTGCCTGCCTTAGGCATTATGCTGAATTTGTTCACTGACTTGGCGAGAGCTATGATGGAAGTGTCTGCTCCTCTCATTGACAGAAATCCTGCTTCCAGCCTGCCCCCGAAAGGATAGAACGATGACGAATCCGTCTGGTCAAGCATGGCGGCTGAATTTTGGGCCAGCAGAGACAGTTTCCTTCCCATCAGTGATATGCTGTCTTTGTATCTCAGCCGGACACTGTCCACGTAGGCGGCCATTCCCATCATTCTTTCACCTTCGGTTATTTTTGTGTTGTAAATGTTCGCATAAGTGCCAAGTTTCACGTCCAGGCTGTCAATGTAGACATCGAGGGAGTCTTCAGGCGAATATATGATGAACTTCCTGCTTCTGATGCTCCCTTTCAGGTCTGCATCGGCGAATGTGTACGGCGAAAGCTGTGACATAAGAATTTCGCCTTTCAGCTCTGCCGACATCCGTCCGGCCGCTGAATATCCGGTAAAGCGTTGAATCAGAGTCGACAGCGTGTCCAGATTCAGAAAGAAATGACTGTCGACACTCAGCTGAGGGTCTTTCCCGAGCAGGTCGAGAGCTTTGCCTGCGCCTGCCAGCGCAATGCCTTTCCCGACGAAAAGCACGCTGTCCAGTTCCACGTCCATGCGTCCGGATTCAGACCCTTTCAGTATGGCCTTCAGGCCAATTTTATTGTCTCCCAGCATTTTGTGAGATATGTTCGTCACAGGTATCTCCAGCACTGCGTCAATGGACGGGATATGTCCTTCGGAATCTATCCATCCTTCCATTTTAGCGGCCAGCGAGATCACGGCATCTGTCTTGAATCCGTCCAGCCCTTTCATAATGTTTCGGCCGAAATAATTTATCGGCTTCATCACTTCGCAGTCGTGGATGTAACATCCTCCATTCACGTATATGCTGTCTCCTTTGAAGCCTGCATCCACCTTGGCAGTTATCGGTATGTCTGCAAATTTTGCATTGAATCTCTCTATCGACACTCTCCGTATGGAGTCTTTCGGGAACGAGACTCTGGTGTCTATTTCTACAGGGAGTTTCATCCTTCCATATGTGCCTGTAGCCATATAGGCCGTGGCAAGTGCTTTCATGTTTATGCCGTGGTCCTTCCCGCGGATGACGAAATTGTCCAGCCTCAGGGCCACAGTGTCTGCCGGAAACCGTCCGGTCATGAAAAGTGTGTCCACCCTGAGCCCGATGCGGCTCTTCTTGATGTCTTTCGTCACTGCCCGTCCGAAGAAAATCATACGTTTCAGGCTGAGCGACAGGTTTACAGAGTCTGGAATGCTGTTGAAAATGATACGGGGATTGTCTATAAGGCGTATTCTCCCTATTATCATGTCGGGAAGTTCAGATGATACGGTGTCAGCCTCTTCTTCCTCAGAGCTTTCAATGAATTTCAATATATTCCAGTTCGCCGTCGAGTCGTTGTATGAAGTGGCGTAGATTCTTGGCTTGGACAGAGTCACCCGCGGCACATTGATTTGTCCTGCCATCAGGCTGGACAGGTTCAAGGATGCGGACAAACTTTTGAAAGACATAAGTGTGTCGCATGTCTCTCCGCGCCCCTGCCTGGTGTACCAATCCTGGCCGGCGCCGTATGCTTCAAATCTGTCTGAAGGGTATGTCACAGCCAGGCTGTCGAATGTTACGCTTACATAAGGGAAATGCCTGAATACTGATGCACGGACTTTCCCGAACGATACATCTCCGTCCACCATTTGCGATGCCGCCTTGTTCACTGCACCTGTCAGCACCTTAGGAGTCAATGCTATCTGCAATGCAATCAGTATGACGGCCCAGATGCCGGCAACTGTCAGCAATATGTTTCTGAAAATTTTCCAGCCGCGTTTTCTTTTCGCAGTTCCGGCAGAACTCTTTTCCATATCTTTTAGAATAATTGAAGATGTCAAATATACGGAATCTCATTTAAACACTGTTCAAAAAAACAATATTTAAGTCGATGACTCTAAATAAAAAAACGGCAGACAGAAAATTTCCGCCCGCCGCTTCAGTATCTTTAACCGACAATTACTGCTCGTCCATGAGCTGCATGTGCTGTACATAGATAGCTTTCTTGATTTCTTCCCTTCTCTTTACTGAAGGTTTCACGAAAGCTTTTCTGGCACGCAGTTCGCGGATAGCTCCTGTCTTTTCGAATTTCCTTTTGAATTTCTTCAGTGCCTTCTCGATGTTCTCGCCTTCTTTTACTGGTACTATAATCATGTTTAATCACCTCCTTTTGCGGGTGCAAAGATAGTCAGATTATTTTGAATTCAAAATATTTTTGAATGTCTCCATGCCTTTTGTGGCAACATCCTGAATATGGGTGATCCTGGAATCGGATACAGGCACATCGTTCGGGTCTATAATATATATAGGTGTGCCATGTCTGGCATATCTGTACAGTCCGGCCGCAGGGTAAACCTGCAGGGAGGTGCCGACTATCAGAAGCAGGTCAGCTTTCTCCACAGCATCTATGGCTTTCTCGATTTTCGGCACTGCTTCACCGAACCATACAATGTGCGGTCTCAGCTGCGCCCCGTCAGGAGCCAGGTCTCCAAGGTGTATTTCGCCATAGCCGATGTCGAAGACTGATTCTTCAGAGAAATTGTCCAGATAGGTGCATTTGTCTTCAGGCCTGACCTTGGTCAATTCCCCATGCAGATGGATGATTTTGGTGCTGCCGGCTCTTTCATGCAGGTTGTCCACATTTTGTGTGATCACGGTCACGTCCCAGTCTTTTTCCAGTCCGGCTATTGCGATATGTGCGGCATTAGGTTCGGCATGCTCCAGCTCTTTCCTTCTGGTGTTGTAGAAATCCAGAACGAGCCCGGGGCCCCGGAGCCAGCCTTCTATGGAGGCGACATCCTCCACTTTGTAGTTCTCCCACAGGCCGTTGCTGTCTCTGAATGTGCTGATGCCGCTTTCCGCACTGACGCCTGCGCCGGTCAATACCGCCAAGTTTTTTCTTTTCATATTCTCTATTCAAAATAATAACGTCTGAGCCAATATTCGTACAGCGGGTCGAGGAAGACTGGCGCGTCCTTTTCGTTGAATGTGATTATTTCCTTTTTACGAAGGGCATCTTTCACTCTTCGTACATTGGCAGAAGAATGCAGCCCGTATTTTTCTACCACGTCCACGGAGCTGAATCTGGTCTCTCCGTCCAGAATAGCCTTGACCAGGCTTAGCTGGTGCGAGGTGAGATCGTCTGTGCAGCCTCTGAATCGTGTCTGGTGTATGGACAGAATCATGCCGAGTGCATCCATCAGCGTGCCTTCATTCAGGAATCCTTTCGAAAGCGAGTCGCAGATGGCGGCGAAATGGTTCAGATACCACATGTGTCCCTTGAACAGCTCTACAGCTCCTTCCACAAGATCCTGGCTGATCACTTTCCCTCCGGATTGGAAGCCTCTCATGATATGGTCAGATATTTCTCTCCTGTCTATTTGCAGAAGGGGAATGTGTTCGATGCACCGGTGGAAATACTTCCTTTCTTCGAAGATGAATTTCATGGCATTCACTTTCGATCCCGAGAGAATGTATGAAAAATAAGGCCCGTTCTCTTTCTGGCGGCTTTCCATGGATTCAATCATGGCCTTGAATATATCTTCATACGTTTCCTCTCCCAGCTCCAGAAGATTCTGAAATTCTTCGATGATGACAAAAACAGGCTCTCCTGTTTTCTCCGCTATCTTTCCTGGAAGGCGGAACAAGGCATGAAGGTCATTGCTGTCCGGGCATCCTTCAAGTGTCACCACCTCGTCGTGCACTGAAAACCGTTCCATGTCGAATCTGAAATGTGTGCCATCCAGCATCGAGGACACTGCCTCTTCATATTCTGCCGGGGTGGATGCCGCGGCCCTTATAAGGGCGGAACACAGTTTCAGCATGAAGGTGTCAGCCCTCCTTGCATTGAACAAATTGATGCCCGGAGCCGAGAATTGCCTGCCTGTCATCCTCATGTTGAAAAGCGCTTGCTGTATCAGTGACATTTTCCCGGTTTTAGGGGGCTCATACAGGCATATGTTCTCTCTTTTCTCCAGCAGATTCCGCAACGCATTGCATTCGGTCTTGCGCCCAATGAAATTTCGTCCGGTCACGAATTTGTCATATATGAATGGAGTGTCCATTTCATGGTAATTTTAACGAGAACAAAAATACCAAATTTTTTTGTCATCTCGGCAAAAAGTGTTATTTTTGCAGTCCATTTTGTAGATATGATCGTCAAGCCATTGACAAAGAGCTGGCCAGTCCAGCCGCTTGCGGTCGAAACTTTTTAGTTTTCAGTTATTTATGTACGCAATAGTTGAGATTGCTGGCCAGCAGTTCAAAGTGGAAGCTGGCATGGAGATTTTTGTTAACCGTCTCCCTGAGGAAAAGGGCGCTTCGCTTGTGCTCGACAAGGTTCTGCTTGTAGATGCAGACGGCGCTGTCAAAGTAGGTGCTCCATACGTGGACGGAGCCGTAGTGAAAGCTACAGTCCTGGATGATACCTGCAGAGGCAAGAAGCTGATTGTCTTCAAGAAGAAACGCCGCAAAGGTTATCAGAAGCAGACTGGTCATCGTCAGGACCTGACCAAGATCCAGATTAACGAAATCGCTTAATTTAGAGGAGGAATTTATTATGGCACATAAAAAAGGCGTCGGTAGTTCCAAGAACGGTCGTGAATCGCATAGCAAAAGACTTGGTCTCAAGAAATTCGGAGACCAGGCAGTTAAGGCCGGAAATATTCTTGTCCGTCAGCGCGGCACAGTGCACAATCCTGGACAGAATGTCGGGATGGGCAGAGACCATACTCTCTATGCGCTTATCGACGGAAAGGTGAAGTTCTGCAAGAAAGCAGGCGCGAAGTCATATGTCTCGGTCGTTCCTTTTGAGAATTAGGCTCGGAGGCAGAAGTTGAAAATCAGAGGATTGCGCTCCCTCCGGGTGAGTTGCAATCCTTTTTTTATAAATATGCAATCTTATGCTTACATTGAAATTGTTGCGCGATGATCCTGAATATGTGATCAAAAAGCTGGCTGTCAAACATTTTGATGCCAGAGACATTGTCTGCAAGGTTGTGGAGCTGGACAAGAACAGGAGGTCTCTCCAGGCAGAGCTTGACAGCTGTCTGGCCGAGCAGAAGCAAAAGGCGGCACAAATTGGTTCCTTGATGAAAGCCGGGAAGAAGGACGAGGCTGAAACTGTGAAATTTGAAGTGTCCTCCTTGAAGGAAAGGTCCAAAGAGCTGGAGGCCAAGTCAGCTGAGAACAACACTGAACTGGAGTCCCTGATGGTGCTTCTTCCAAATATTCCATGTGACTTGGTGCCTGAGGGGAAGAATTCCGATGACAATGTCGTAGTGAAGATGGGAAATGAAATCCCTGACCTGGGACCGGACGCTCTGCCTCATTGGGAACTTGCGAAAAAGTTTGATATCATAGACTTTGACCTGGGTGTCAAACTTACCGGTGCAGGTTTTCCCGTGTACAAAGGCAAAGGCGCCAGGCTTCAGCGTGCCCTGATCAACATGTTCCTGGATATTAATACAGCCGCGGGGTATCTTGAAGTAGAGCCACCTGTCATGGTTAATGAAGCTTCAGGTTTCGGTACAGGCCAGCTCCCTGACAAGGAAGGCCAGATGTATCATGCAAATCTGGACAACTATTATCTTGTGCCTACTGCAGAGGTGCCGGTGACCAATATTTACCGTGATGTCATTCTTGGAAACAATGACTTCCCTGTCAAGATGACAGCATATACGCCTTGTTTCAGAAGGGAGGCCGGTTCGTATGGAAAAGATGTGAGAGGACTGAACAGGCTTCACCAGTTTGACAAAGTGGAAATCGTCAGAATAGAGAAGCCCGAGAATTCATATGCCGCCCTTGATGAGATGATCGCACATGTGGAAGGCATAGTGAGCAAGCTCGGACTTCCATACAGAATTCTCCGTCTGTGCGGCGGCGACTTGAGTTTCACTTCAGCCATTACATATGATTTTGAAGTGTATTCAGCGGCCCAGGGCAGATGGCTGGAGATCAGCTCTGTGTCGAATTTTGAATCGTACCAGGCTAACAGGCTGAAACTCAGATATAGAGATGCGGATGGAAAGATTCAGCTGGCCCATACGTTGAATGGAAGCTCTCTTGCCTTGCCGCGTGTTGTCGCAGCATTGCTGGAAGACAATCAGAAAGACGGGAAGATCATTATACCAGAGGCTCTCAGGCCATATACCGGTTTTGACACTATCGGCTAGTCCTGTCTGAAACATTGCATGTGCATGAAAAAGTCATGACAGGATCTAAGATTATAATGGGAATTGACCCCGGGACCAACCTTTTGGGTTTCGGGGTCATTCGTGTTGAGGGACGCGAAGTGTCTTTTGTTGGAATGGGCGTGGCGGATATGCGGAAAGAGAAGAGCCATTTTGACAAGCTCAGAAAACTCGGAGAAGAGATGCGCCGTCTGCTGGATGAATATTCTCCTGACGAGCTTTCTATTGAATCCCCGTTTTATGGCAAGAACCCTCAGGTGATGCTCAAGCTCGGACGGGCGCAGGGAGCGGCTGTCACTGCGGCCCTGTTGCGAGGCATTCCTGTGTCTGAGTATGCCCCGAGGGAGGCTAAAATCGCCATTACAGGTGTCGGCTCGGCTTCGAAGGAGCAGGTGAGTGTCATGATACAGAAGATTCTGAAGGTGGACTTGAAGCCGGAGCATCTTGATGCCACTGATGCCTTGGCCCTGGCTTTGTGCCATTATTTTCACTGCATCAGTCCTCTGGCGCAGGTGAAGTCATCTGGCAGCTGGGCGCAATTCCTGGAGGAGCATCCGGAAAGGGTAAAATGATATATGAACGGGCATATTTTTTGTAGGATAAAGTATGCCTGTTATTGTCGCCGGGCCGTGGTTGCGGTCAGGATTTTTTTCTGTGTAGAACATTGTGAAAAATTATGGCTAAAACCTATTTTCTGCCGCTTGCCATGCGTCTGCTGACAGTATTTTCCATGCTGTTTCTTGCTCTGTCTCTGAGCGCGCAGTCTCGCATGTTTGTAAAAATGAAGCTTGCTGATGCATCCTCTTCGGATCCGGTCGGGTTCGCTACGGTATCCATCACTCTTAAAGGTCATGACACCGCTTCTGGATATGTCCTCAGCACTGCTGAGGGCGCAGCCCAGCTTTCTGTCGTTGTGAAAGGGACTTATATTTTGAAAGCAGAGCTGATGGGCTACAAGACATTTGAAAAGGAACTGCTGATAGAAAAGTCCATGGACCTGGGCGAGGTGAAGATGGAACCTGATGTCGAAGTGCTCGAAGCCGCCAGCGTGACAGCGATAGGAAATCCTATCATTGTCAAAAAAGACACCGTGGAGTACAGTGCATCTTCTTTTAAAACATCGGACAACGACATGCTTGAAGAGCTCCTGAAGAAACTTCCAGGTGTCGAGGTAGGGTCGGACGGCTCTATCACCGCAAATGGCGAGACTGTCACAAAGGTTATGATAGACGGGAAGGAGTTTTTCCTGGATGACCCGCAGCTTGCTACCAAGAATATTCCTGCAAAAATCATTGAGAAAGTGAGAGTGGTGGAGAAGAAATCAGAGCAGGCCGAGTTTACAGGCATTGACGACGGAGACGAAGAAACTGTCATTGACCTTTCGGTCAAAAAAGGCATGATGGACGGCTGGTTCGGGAATGTTATGGCAGGCGGCGGCCACGATTTGCCGGACAAAGGCTACTATGCTGACGGATTGACGCCTGCGAAAGACGGGTGGCGCTACCAGGCGGCAGGAATGGCAGGACGTTTTGCTGAAAACAGCCAGCTGAGCATAATCTTGAATGCCAACAATACTAACAACAGGGGTTTCCGTGATGTTGCCGGCAGCATGATGCAGACCATGCGTGGCTCCAGAGGTTTCGGCCGAGGCACTGGAGGCTGGGGCAGAAACGGCATCACATCTTCATGGATGGCTGGCGCCAATGGAGCTTTTGACCTGCTGGACGGCGATATGGAGCTGAACGGAAATTATATGTACGGCGGCTCCAGAACAAATGTGGAGGAGAAAAGCTCCAGAACCACGTATATGGATGACGGCAGCATGCTCATTTATGACAATGACGGCTACAATATTTCGAACTCGGACGGACATCGATTCGGAGTGCGCCTGGACCACAAGTTCAGCGAAAACACTTCTATTCTTTTCGAGCCTCAGTTCAATTTCGGCAACGGAGGATATACAGAATACTCGGACTTCCTCACCTTGAATGATGTGGATGCCGAACGTGACACAACTAACCTGGGTTTCAATGAAAACCGGGCGGCGAACAAGAACTGGACCGCAAACGGATTCCTGCTTTTTCGCCAGAGGCTCGGAAAGCCAGGCAGGACTTTGTCGCTGATGTTCAATTACAATTTCAGCAACAACTCGCTTCTGGGGTACAACCAGTCGCTGACCAGGACATTCGAGAATGACGCTCCTAAAGACAGCATCATCAACCAGCGTTTCGACCAGGATTCCAGAAATTATTCCATGACTGGACGTGTAGTTTATACAGAACCTCTCGGGCATGACTTTTATCTGGAGGCGAATTATTCTTACAGCTGGAACAAAAGCACGTCTTTCAAAGACACATATAACAGCGGGGGACTGGCCTCGGACCTTCTGGATCTGGAAAACGGCCATCTCTCATATGATCCGTCCGGGGAAATGTATGACGACACGTACTCGAACAACATTATGAACAGGTATGTGAACCAGAGCGCCGGGCTCAACTTCATGTACCAGAAGAAAAAACTCCGCGCACAGCTGGGCGCGGCGCTCCGGCCGACGGATACATACAACGAGACTAATGGAGAAGTATATGACACTCTGGTGCTCAACTGGTCTCCGCAGGCTATGCTGTCGTATGACATTGATGACAACACGAATGTCAGAATGTTTTACTTCGGGCATTCTTCACAGCCTTCTACTTCGCAGCTGATGCCCGTTCCGGACAATTCAGACCCTCTGAATATCTCTCTGGGAAACCCATATCTGATTCCGTATTTCAATCACAATATAAGGGGAATGTTCGGCTATACTGACAAAGAGACTTTCATGTCCATTCATGGAAGGTTCGGAGGCAGCCTGGTGCAGAGCCCGATTGTGAATGCGCAATGGTATGATGATAACGGAGCGCAGTATTCGATACCGGTCAATGGCCCTGTTTCAGGCTCTGTCGACGGACGCTTGATGATCAATTCGCCATTTGCCAAAGATTCGAAGTTTTCAGTCTTTTCCATGACATATGCCAGATATAACGAGTCTGTTTCTTATATCGGCAAGACGGGAGGATTCGACACTGAATTGTATTACGACAGCAAAAATGCTGAGTTCGATTATGACAGATTCATGCAAGATTTCTCTTCTATGCGGGACAATATGTTTACTGAGAACAAGACCAGAAGCCTGAGTTTTACGCAGAGGCTGCGTTTTACTTTCAGGAATGATGTAGTGGAGGTGAATCTCGGAGGCCGCACGAGAATGTCCAAGTCATGGTATACGATAGCTTCATATAACCAGAAACCGACATGGAACAACCAGGTGGATGCTTCCGTGAACTGGACTATTCCAGGAGGGGTTAACCTGATATCTGGCCTGGATTACAACTGGTACAATGGCTACACTACTCCTCAGGAGGACGAATTCATACTGAATGCCGAGGTGAACAAGCTTCTTTTCAAGGACAAGATGACATTGGCGGTGAAGGCATATGATATATTCAACCAGTCGAAGAACCTGTCTGTGACCGATGAGTCAAACTATCACCTGGAAACAAGGAACAACACTCTCGGCCGGTATATTGTGGTGTCGCTTACTTACCGCTTCGGAAATTTCAACGGTCCGCAGGGCGGCCGCGGCCCGGGCGGGAGAGGCCCGATGGGCCCTCCTCCAGGCAGGCGCTAAGGTCTTTACTCGTCTTCATTTTTCCGGACATAGCCTCTCCATTTCTCTATGAGCGCTGTCATGTCATCCGGGAGGGGGGAATCGAACAGAAGATGCTCCTTGGTGCGCGGATGGATGAATCCCAGTGTCTTGGCGTGGAGAGCTTGCCTTGGCATTATCTTGAAGCAGTTTTCTATGAACTGGCGGTATTTGGCATAGATGGTCCCTTTCCTTATTTCCGAGCCATCATATCGTTCATCGTTGAACAGAGGATGGCCTATCCAGTTGAAATGCACCCTGATCTGATGCGTCCTGCCTGTCTCCAGACGGCATTCCACCACCGTGACGAATCCAAATCTTTCCAGCACCCTGTAGTGTGTTACAGCGTATTTCCCGCAGTCTCCTTCAGGAAAGACCTTGAATCTCATCCTGTCGTTAGGGTCTCGCCCTATGTTTCCCGTGATGGTGCCTTCGTCATCCTGAATGTTGCCCCATACCACTGCTACATACCGTCTGTCAATGGAATGCACGAAAAACTGTTTCGCCAGGTCAAGCTGGGCCTCGTCATTCTTGGCGACAGCCAGCAGTCCTGAGGTGTCCTTGTCTATCCTGTGCACAAGCACCCCCATTCTTTCATCTTCTGCGTCCGGGCCCTGGCTTATTCCGAGATGGTATGCGAGGGCATTTACCAGCGTGCCGGAGAAATGCCCGTGGCCAGGATGCACTACCATGCCGGCTTTCTTGTTCACGACCAGGAGATCGTCATCTTCATATACAATGTCCAGCGGAATATTTTCGGGAAGGATTTCCAGCCCTCGTCTCTGGTATGGCATTACGAACGAAATGACGTCCCCGGGCCGGACTATGCAGTTTGCCTTGGCAGTTTTTCCGTTGACCTTTACATACTCCTTCTTGATAGCAAGCTGAATCCTGTTTCTCGATGTGTTTTCCAGATGCGTGGCCATGTATTTATCCACACGCATGGGTGTCTGCCCTTTGTCCAGTTCAAGCCTGAAATGCTCGAACATTTCACGCTGCTCGTCATCGATGTCTTCGGAGCTGTCCTCTTCTGTGCCGATGCCTGGCTCGTCCATGAGCTCGTCATCTATGTCGAAAATCTTGGCAGTCATCAGATTCCAGGGTTTTCTTCATTTTCTTCTTCAGTTTCTTCCGGCACCGGAACTTTGCTGATATCTGTGGTCAGGTACAGAGAGATGTCCATCCCCATCAGAAGCGGGGTCTCTCCGTAGTCCGGATCCTGCCTGTATACTACAGCATTCAATGAATCGGAGTAGTCTTCTACTGTTTCATCGAATATGATATCCCTTATATTCAAGGAGTTGTCATGTATGGCCTCTACGGCATTCCGGTATTTCATGCCTGTCACCACCGGGGCGAAAGTCACGCAGTCGTCGTTGTTCAGCCCGAGCACCAGATCTATCCTGGCCTCGCTTTCAATCATGGTGCCAGGAGCGATTTCAGATCCATTGTACATCTGCTTCAGAACGTTGTTGGTCGCTATGTCTGTGACGTATTCCAGTCTCCCTATCTGCAGCCCTTTTGACAATATTTCTGCCTTGGCCTGTCTCATGGAATAGCCCACTAGATTCGGCATCATCACTTTTTTTGCATTCACTGCATTTATGGTAAGCAGTATTCTCCGGCCTTCTTTCACCTTGCTCCCGGCCTTCGGATTCTGCCTGTATACCAGGCCTTTGCCCATCCTTCTCACGTATACTGAGTCTATCACTTCGAGTTTCATCTTGTTTTCAGCCGCCACTTTTTCAGCATCTTCCAAGCTCATGTCTGTGAAGTCAGGCACTGAAATCTCGAGATTGTGCCTGGTGATTTTGTCCAGCATGACTCTGGCTCCGAATATCAGGATGAACACCAGCACTATGCCGGCAAATACATTGGCTGCAATCCTGCTCATAATCTATTTATCCTTTTGTGTTTCTATTTTCATGCGATTCCACTGGAATCAATTTATATTCGTAAACTTAAAACAGCGGCGCTCCTTTGAATATCACCCTGAACAGCCCTTCTCCCAGGAGTGCCAGCCCTATGATGACTATAATGGCTCCGGTAAGCCTGTTTATCCACAATATAGTGCGCATTCTGAAGCGCTTTCTGAAGTGGCTGAGAAGCCACGTGACAGCAAACCAGTAAAATGCGGCCCCGAGGCTGACCGAAATAATTATGGGGGCCACTCTCCAGTCAGACCGGTCGAGCGGACCTATGCCGAAGAACGCGAAAAGTGCGAATATCACAAATATTGCCCCTGGATTTGAAAGCCCCATGGCTACTGCCTGCAGAAAATCAGTGACAGAAATCGAGGACCTGGAATTTTCGCTGGCTTTTAGTTTCCGGAATGGGTCGGAAGTGCTCATTTTCCAGCCCAGAATGGTGACTACTGCTCCTCCGGCGAGAAGTATCAGTTCCCTGTGGTCGTTTATCAGCTTTTCGGCTGCCGCCAATGCGAAAATGGCGATGATCGAAAATACAGTGTCCATTGCACATGCACCCATACCTGTGATGAATCCTGCTTTGTGTCCCTTGCTTAATGATTTCTGTATGACCAGGATAGCTATCGGCCCGACAGGGGCAGAAGCGCAGATGCCTATGCCGAATCCCTTGATTATATCCAGAATCATCGAATCCACCTTTCTTTTCGCAGTTTATGTCAAACACGCAAAGATATTAATAAAAGCAGTTTTAGAAAAAATAAAATAGTATTTTTGCAGTCTAATTCTGCAAAATGATGGCAAAACATACAAATTTTCTTTTCGCCGGTTTTTCATTCGCTTTTGCGTTGCTGATGTCATTGCCTTTCCTTGTGCCTCATATGGGCTTTGTCGCTCTTTTTGGTTTTCTTCCGCTGCTGATGATGGAAAGGATAGCCGCCCTGACAGGATACAGGCATTTCTGGATATGGCATTATCTGTCATTCGTGCTATGGAATGCCGCCACGACATTCTGGGTATGCAATGCTACAGTTGGAGGCGGTCTCTTCGCCATTTTTGCAAATGCTTTCCAGATGTCGGTGATTTTCGCAGTCTTCAGGTTCAGCAAGAGGCATTTTACAGGAGTCTTGCCTTATATTTTGCTGATGGCTATGTGGATAGCATGGGAAAGAGTATATTTTGATGTGGATATATCATGGCCGTGGCTTGTGCTTGGAAATGCATTTGCCGGCAGCGTCAAGTCTATACAATGGTATGAATATACCGGGGCTCTCGGCGGTTCATTGTGGATATGGCTGTCCAATCTTTCGCTTTTCGGCATTCTCGTGGCTCTTTCGGACGGAAGCTGGGCGTCGCGTTTCAACTGGAAAGCCAAGGCCGCTTCAGCCGCTGGATGCATTGTCATATTGGCCGCGCCGTTTATTGTTTCCAGAGTCATCTATGATAGGTATGAAGAGAAAACAGATCCTCTGGAAGTGCTCATTGTCCAGCCTAACATAGATCCGTACAACAAATTCGAAGCTATGACACAGGCTCAGCAGAATGCCGTCTTCCTCATGCAGGCAAAAGATGCGCTGCAGATCAGGAAAAATGACGGCGCCGGGCCTCTGCTGGTGCTGGCTCCGGAGACTTTTACGAATGATGTTCTCACAAATGACTTGCACAGAAGCCCTACACTGAGGCTGTTTGACACTTTCCTGAAAGATTATCCGGGAGTCAACATTTTGTTCGGCGCCTCATCGCATACGTATTTGGAGTCGAAGGACAGGCCATCCCATACTGCCAGGCATATCCGGGACGGCAGATGGGTGGAGTCTCATAACTCAGCCATCATGACAGACGGTTCTGGCAGAGCTGAGATTTTCCATAAGAACAAGCTTGTCGTTGCCGTCGAGATGACACCGTATCCGGCTGTATTCCGCCCTATAGACGACATGCTCGGGGGAGTGATGGGCAGATGCATTGGCCAAAACTCCATTTCGGTTCTCCATGTGCGTGGAGTGGACGGCACGGAAATCCCTGTCGGATGCGCCATTTGTTATGAATCTGTCTACGGGGAATATTATACAGGATACGTGAAGCAGGGAGCAGAAGCTATGGCCATCATCACTAACGATGCCTGGTGGGGAAACACTCCTGGCTACAGACAGCATCTAAGGTACGCCTCTCTCAGAGCGGTCGAAACCAGGAGGAGCATTGCCAGATGTGCAAACACCGGCATATCGGCTTTCATAAATCAGCGCGGAGATATCGAGGAGGCATCCAGATGGTGGTCGCAGGAAGTCATGCACGGCAGCATAAACCGGAATGGCGGCCAGACATTCTTTGTCAGGAACGGGGACATCATCGGCAGGATATGCACATTCGTTTTCTGGCTTCTTATAGCCGCTCTGGCTGTGCAGACTATTCTGGACAGGAAACATGCTGGCCATGACTGAACAGGCCTCCGGATCTATTTGTGGACAAGCGACATGTATTTTCTGGTCACTATCCCTTTCTTGTCCACAGCAGTGATGTAAGGCGTCATTGTCAGATCGAAAAGATCGAACAGCCTGAATGCTGCGTCCTGGTCACTATCCAGAATGCTGTCGATGTCTATAAGGAAAAACTTCTTTTTCCGGTCAGCCCTGGCCAGTGAATCTGCCGCCGAAAGTTCAGCCTCGCAGAAACTGCACCCTTCGGAGTGGAAAATCACTGTCGTTTCTCTCAGCTTGTCCAGGCGCACCGTTTTCTGTTTTTCTCTTCCGCCAGTCTTCATCACGCCTGTCACCTCTACGGCGGGAAGCTTCTTTCCGGCAGGGGATTTTGACAGCAGGTCCTTGAGGATGTCCGAGTAGGACAATATTTTCAGTGAGTCATCGCTTGAAGTCCAGATTGCCGGTAAACCGGCAATGTATTTGTCTACAAGATATTCAAGTCCGCATTTCACTCCTTCTCCGCGGGAGGCCGCGAGCCAGTACATCAGGTCTCCGGCTATCTGCTTGAATACCGCCGTGTCTTTCTGCTCCAGTGTTTTCTTTGCCGCCGCGTCGCAGAAGTTTTTCACATCCTCGCATCCCGGATTCCCTCCATAGGAAGAGAATATTCTGTCGTAAAATGCAGATGATTCTTTGCTTCCATATTCGTATGGCTTGCAGTATATTTCCAGCAGCTGGCCGAGAGAGGAGGTATCCAGTTTCCGCCCGATGATTGTGCCGTCTCTGGAAACCAGAAAAATTCCAGGGGTTTGAAGTATGCCGTATTTCATCTGAAAATCAGATGTGAAGTCCGGGTCCCAGAGATAATCTGTTTTCACCGCAGGGCTGGATATGTCCAGATATTCCTGTAAGAATCTTTCCATATTTTCCTGTGACTGCTGCGTATATATTGCGTGCAGGTCTACCTGGTATTCACCAGTGTTAAGCAGGCTTCTCAGCATGATGCTTTCCATTTTGCAGGAAGCGCATCCGCTGTCATAAAAGAATAGAATTGACGGCTGTCCTGCCCATGTTCCCTCTTCGAAGAGCCTGACGCTTTCTCCTGAGATATCTTTCAGAGACAGTGCAGGAGCTTTCTTCCCTATCAGGCTCTGCCGGTTGAATTCAGCAAAAATCCTGGCGTTCATAAAGTCCAGCTCGCTTCTCATCTTTACAGTCCCGTCTGCAAACCAGCGGTCGAATATATGGACAGCCGGAGTTTCATCTCCCATCAGCTTGGATTCGATGAAATGGCTGTAAAGATGCAAGGCAGTGTATTGCCTTATGAGCGAATCTGCACAGCTGCTTATCAGGAAGTCAGCCTCTTCGCATTTGATTTCAGCTGGCTCTTTCTCCAGAATGTCCAGATATTCATCTAGTTTGCTCCCCAGAGCATTGGCTGTGGCGGAGTCCAGCTGCTGCGCCGAGCCTTTTGCAGGCATTGACAGCAGCGCTGTCACCGATATTATGACAGTCAGTAAACGGTATTTCATTCTGATTTGAGAAGATTGATGTCAACGCCTTCAGGGACGAAGAGCGAAGTGTCGCCTCCATGCTTGATGAGGTCTCTGACGGCGGTGGATGATATGTGGGCGAATTCCTGAGCCGTAGGTATGATGACAGTGTCTATTTCCGGGGCAAGCCTGCGGTTCGCATCGGCGATGGAGCGTTCGGTCTCGAAGTCAATCATGTTCCTGACACCTCTGACTATATGCCTGATGCCAAGCTCTCGGCAGATGTCGACGGTGAGGCAGTCGTATTTCGTGATTCTCACACCTTCCATCCCGGATACGGCCTGCCTGATGATTTCGATTTTGCGCTCTGTGGAAAAATGGCCTCTCTTGTCGATATTTACGCCGATGGCCACCACCACTTCATCGAACATAGTCAATGCCCGTTTCAGTATGTTCAGATGTCCTGCAGTGAAAGGGTCGAATGAGCCTGGAAATAATGCTGTGCGTTTCATGTTCAGTAGTATGGTCTGTTTTGTTCTTGTGTGCTGATGCAGGGTCATAGCTGCCAGTCGACAGGCTCGAGGCCTTCTTTAATCAGGATGTCGTTGGTCTTCGAGAAATGTCGGCATCCGAAGAACGCGCCTCTGGCGAGAGGTGATGGGTGCGCGGCCTCGAGAACATAGTGCCGGGATGTGTCTATCAGAGCTTTCTTTGCCCTGGCGTAACTCCCCCACAGCAGGAACACTATCCCTGTCCTGTGTGTTGAAAGCCAGCGTATGACTGCGTCCGTGAATTCTGTCCAGCCTATCTTGCTGTGGGAGTTGGGCATCCCTGCCTGAACAGTGAGCGAGGCGTTCAGAAGCAGCACGCCCTGCCTGGCCCACCTCTCCAGATTTGGCCGCCCGCTCATAGTGATTCCGAGGTCATCGTGTATTTCTTTGAATATGTTTTTCAATGATGGAGGCGCTGGGATGCCGTCAGGCACTGAAAAAGAGAGCCCCATCGCCTGGCCTGCTCCATGGTATGGGTCTTGTCCCAGTATTACGACTTTCACCTTGTCGGCAGGTGTCAGTTCGAATGCCCTGAAAATGGCAGGCCCTGGCGGGTATATGGTTTTCCCGGCAGCCTTCTCATGGTGAAGGAAATTTGCCAGCGATGAAAAGTATGGCTTTTCAAATTCATCCTGAAGCGCTTCCCTCCAGCTCTGTTCTATTTTTACTTCCATTCCAGTATTTGATTCTCGGACAAATTTGGTTAAAAATACGGAGATTTCAACGCCTGCTTTCAGAAGATGTATTTTATGACATCGCCGATGTTTTTCACATAGACGAAATCAAGGCCCTTGACATAGATTTCCTTGATGTCCTCTATGTCCTTGCGGTTGTCCTCCGATATTATGATGGTGCTTATGCCCGCTCTCTTGGCGGCCAGAATCTTTTCCTTGATGCCTCCTACAGGCAGCACCCGCCCTCTGAGCGTCATCTCGCCCGTCATGGCCACCCCGCTCTTTACTTGCTGTCCGCGAAGCGCCGAAACCATGGAGCTGACCATCGTGATGCCGGCGGAAGGCCCGTCTTTCGGCACGGCGCCTTCAGGCACATGTATATGTATGTCTTTTTCTGCAAACTCGTCTGCGGAAAGCCCTGCCATTTCGGGGTGGGCTTTGATGTACTGGTATGCAATGGTGGCAGACTCCTTCATTACATCTCCTAAGTTTCCCGTCATGGACAGATTTCCCTTGCCCTTGCTTATGGAACTTTCGATGAACAGGATTTCTCCTCCCATCTCTGTCCATGCAAGCCCAGTCACCACTCCAGGAGCCTCGTTCCCTTTCTGGATGTCATGGAAGCTGGTAGGAAGCCCCAGATATTCTTTCAGATGCTCTTTTTTCAGGACCTTAGGATACTCTTCCCCGAGGGCGATTTTCTTGGCCGTAACCCTCGCTATCTTGGCTATCTGCTTCTCCAGTCCGCGGACTCCTGACTCTCTGGTGTAGTCGCTGATTATTTTTTCCAGGCATGCCTTGTCGATGCGCAGCCGCTTTTTGTCCAGCCCATGCTCCTTCATCTGCTTAGGTATCAGGTAGTCTTTCGCGATGGACATTTTTTCCTCGGCAAGGTAGCCGGTGACATTGATCATCTCCATCCTGTCACGCAGAGCAGGCTGGATGGTGGAGGTCGTATTCGCGGTGGTCAGGAACAGGACGTTGGACAGGTCATAGTCTATGTCCAGATAGTTGTCGTGGAAGGTCGTGTTCTGCTCAGGGTCAAGTGCTTCCAGCAATGCTGACGACGGGTCGCCTTTGATGTCCGTGCTGAGCTTGTCTATCTCGTCCAGAACTATCACCGGATTCGACGTCCCGGCCCTGTTGATGGCATTCAGTATCCTGCCCGGGAGGGCGCCTATGTATGTCTTCCTGTGTCCCCTGATTTCGGATTCATCATGCACTCCTCCGAGTGCAATTCTGACGTATTTCCTGCCCAGGGCGCGGGCTATGGACTTGCCCAGGCTGGTTTTTCCGACACCCGGAGGACCATAAAGGCAGAGAATAGGAGACTTCATGTCGCCTTTAAGCTTCAATACAGCCAGGTACTCGATGATCCTTTCTTTTACATTCTCCAGCCCGAAATGGTCTTCGTCCAGCACTTTCTGGGCGTGTTTCAGATCCAGGTTGTCCTGCGACACCTCGCCCCATGGCAGATCCAGCATGAACTGGATATAGTTGTACTGAATGCTGTAGTCCGGAGAGCTCGGGTTGTACCTTTCGAGCTTGGCCATCTCTTTCTCGAATATTTCCTGCACCGCGGCAGGCCACATCTTTTCCTCGGCCCTGGCGCGGAACTTCTCGAAATCTTCCATTTCGTCCATGCCCAGTTCTTCCTGGATGGTCTTCAGCTGGCTGTTCAGGTAATATTCCCTCTGCTGCTGGTCGATTTCCATTTTGACTTTCTGGTTTATGTCCTGCTTGATTTTCAGAAGTTCTATCTGGGTGTCAAGCACTGCCAGAAGCTTCATTGCGCGCTGCTTGATATCGCCGTATTGCAGAAGCTGTATTTTGTCTTCGAAATTTTCGACTTCTACAGTAGTGGCGATGAAATTCACGAGAAATTCGAATCCGTCTATGGATTTCAATGCGGAGGTGGCTTCTTTCGACACGAAAGACGACATCCGTATGACAGATATGGCCTTTTCTTTCAGAGATTCCGCTATCATCCTGACATTTTTGTCATTGGTGTCAGGCGCAGTGTCATTCAGGTAGTGCACCATGCCCAGCATGTACGGCTCATATTCAGTCACAGCGTCAATGCTGAATCTTTTGAATCCCTGAAGGATGGCAGTGATAGTGCCGTCCGGCATTTCCAGGGTCTTCAGTATTTTGGCTACAGTGCCGAATTCATACAGGTCTTCCTTTTTAGGGTCTTCCACCGATATGTCGTTCTGCGGGACAGCCCCGATGAATGAATTGTTCTTCTCTGCGTCCTCTATCAGTTTTATAGATTTTTCTCTCCCTATGGTTATAGGATATATTGTTCCTGGAAACAATACGGCATTCCTCAGCGCGAGCAACGGGAGAGAGTCAGGGAGTTCTGACTCGTTGATTTTCATGAATCCGTCTCCCTGCAATACCGGTATGATGTTCACTTCAGTGCCGGATGGAGATAAAATGTCTTTGAATTCCTTCATAATGTCTGGTTTCCTTTTTCGTTTAGTCAGTCCTGCTGACATTTTGTCAGCATAACAGGCCTTTTTCAGGCGGAGCACTTACTGGTCAATCTCTGTGCCAATCAGTTCAATATTTTATTTCTGTCAAGAAAAGGGCATGTCCTGGCACTGATTCGCCTGCATCAGAGCGTGAGCCGTTTTCCATAAGCTCTTTCATCCATGCCTGCCCATGTCTTCCCCGTCCTATGTCCACCAGGGTGCCGACAATGGCTCTTACCATATTCCTGAGAAACCGGTCGGCCCTGACAGTGAAAACCAGGTAGTCCTCTTTTGCTCCAGGGTATCCGAGCATCTTCACGTGGTCCGGCAGGTAGCTGTCCCACCTGGCATCATAAATGGTGCATATCGAAGTCATGTTGTTCCCCCCTTTTTTCTCGAAGCACCGGAAGTCATGCGTCCCGAGCAGGGCAGAGGCGGCCAGGTTCATCGCATCGGTGTCGAGGCTGTATTTGCAATGCCACGAAAAATTTCCCATGAACGGATCCTTTTTCCTGTGCAGGAAATATTTGTATTCTCTGGAAACTGCTGAAAATCTGGCGTGAAAATCATCTTTTGCCGGCGCTATCTCGTGGACTATGATACCTTTACCCATGATGGCATTTATTTTGTATGCCAAATCCTCCGGCTTTAAAGCCATGCGACCTGTTATATCGAAATGGGCGGTATAGTTCACCGCATTTACACCAGTGTCGGTGCGCCCTGCTCCTGTGACGGTGATATCCTCTCCTGAAGCCAGTGAAAGCGCTTTCTGAAGAGACTCTTGAATGGTCACGCCGTTTGGCTGGATTTGCCATCCGCAGAAGCCTGCGCCATCGTAGGAAAGTCTTATGTAGTATCGCATTGAATTAAGGGGAATATTGATTAAATTTGCAAACTTGTGCAAAAATAAATATTAATATTTTATGGACAATATAAACATCAAGGAATTGAATGACCGCATCCAGCAGGAAAGCTCTTTCGTGGACATTCTCACTATGGAGATGAACAAGGTCATTGTGGGCCAGAAGCATCTCGTGGAAAATCTTCTGATAGGACTTCTGGCGAACGGACATATTTTGCTGGAGGGTGTGCCGGGACTGGCCAAAACGCTTGCAATCAACACTCTGGCATCTGCTATAGATGCCAAGTTCAGCAGAATCCAGTTCACACCGGATCTCTTGCCTGCAGATGTGGTAGGAACTCTGATTTATTCCCAGAAAAGCGAACAGTTCCAGATAAAAAAAGGTCCTGTTTTCGCGAATTTCGTTCTGGCTGATGAAATCAACAGGTCTCCGGCTAAAGTGCAGTCCGCCCTGCTTGAAGCAATGCAGGAGAGGCAGGTGACTATCGGTGACGAAACATTCAAGCTGCCGGAGCCTTTTCTGGTGATGGCGACTCAGAACCC
This sequence comes from uncultured Bacteroidales bacterium, assembly GCA_949289565.1. GTDB lineage: Bacteria > Bacteroidota > Bacteroidia > Bacteroidales > UBA932 > Cryptobacteroides. The sequence continues at coordinate 96,800 of CASEOO010000043.1, read as the reverse complement.
TATTGAACAGGAAGGTACATATCCTCTTCCTGAGGCCCAGGTCGACCGTTTCATGCTGAAGGTTGTAGTGAGTTACCCGAAAAAGGAGGAGGAGAAGCTCATCGTCAGAATGAACAATTCCGGGACTTTCCCGAAGGCCTCGCCAGTGCTTAAGCCGGAGGATATCGTCAAGGCCCGCGAGATTGTAAGGGAAGTATACATGGACGAAAAGATAGAAAGGTATATAGTGGACCTGGTGTATGCTACCAGAACTCCGGCTGACTACGGCCTCGGGAAGCTTTCTGACCTGATAGCTTACGGGGGTTCTCCAAGGGCGAGCATATCGCTTTCCATGGCATCAAAAGCATACGCTTTCATCAAGAGGAGAGGCTATGTCATTCCTGAGGATGTCAGGGCGGTTTGCAATGAGGTCCTGCGGCACAGGATTGGCTTGACATACGAAGCTGAGGCTGAGAATGTCACTCCGGAGAACATCATAGCAGAAATCATAAATGCAGTCGAGGTTCCATAATGGAAAAGAAAGATGCAAATGACCTTCTCAAGAAGGTCAGGAAGATAGAGATCAGGACCAGAGCTCTCTCGCATCAGATCTTTGCAGGTGAATATCATTCGGCATTCAAAGGGCGGGGCATGACTTTCAGCGAAGTCAGGGAATACCAGTTCGGCGACGATGTCAGGAATATGGACTGGAATGTTACCGCCCGGATGCGCACCCCTTATATAAAGGTGTTTGAAGAGGAGAGAGAAATGACGGTGGTCCTGCTGATAGATATCAGCAGGTCAGGGCTTTTCGGAACATCGGGACAAAACAAGAGGGACATGATAGCGGAAATTGCGGCAGTGCTCTCATTTTCTGCTATTATAAACAACGACAAGGTCGGGGCTCTTTTCTTCAGCGACAGAGTGGAGAAATTCATTCCGCCTAAGAAAGGCAGAAGCCATTTGCTCCATATTATCCGTGAAATTCTGGAGTTCGAGCCGGAACACAACGGCACTGACATAAGCGAGGCTCTCCGTTTCCTGACCAATGCCATCAAGAAAAGATGCACGGCTTTTCTCCTGTCGGACCTTCTTGATGCGGACCGGAATGGCGCTCCGAATTACGAGGATGCATTGAAGATAGCAGTCAACAGGCATGACCTTTCTGTTATAGAAGTGCATGACCCCCGGGAAAGAGTGCTCCCAGATGCAGGGCTGATTCATGTAAAAGACTCCGAGACGATGGATACGGCATGGATCAACACTTCTTCCAAGAAGATGCGCGCAGCCTATGCAAAATGGTTTGCAGACTTGACCGCCGCGGCTTCGCGACTGTTTCTTAAATACAAGGTGGACAATGTCAGCATCTCCACCGACAGCGATTATGTCAAGGGCTTGATGGCCTTTTTCCAAACAAGATAATATGTTTATTTTCAATATCAGATCGTCTATATTCATGATAGCCTTGGCGGCTGTTTCCATGCTGCCGCTGACTATGCATGCCCAGGATTCTACGCATGCAGCGCCGGCAGGGGATGCGTTTCTGGAACAGCTTCAGCCACGGGATTCCGTGCTGGTGGCGGACCAGCTGAAATATGGATTTGAGCTCAAGGGCGTGGAGGAGGGTACTGATTTCATGCTGCCTGACTATTCGAAAGGCTTCTGCCCTGGGGTGGAGATAGTCTCTCAATGGTCGCTGGATACTGTAAGTGTGAAAAAAGGACGCAAGAAGGCGCCTTCTCTTCTGGATTTGAGAGGCAGCGTGACTATCACTTCGTTCGATGAAGGAAAATATGAGCTGCCTCCTGTGTATGTTGTCCGCATTTCTCCTGAAGGAGTGCCAGATACTCTGTGCTTCGCTCCGAAAGTTCTGGATGTCAGGACAATGCCAGTGGATACCTCCAGCTTCCAGATACATGATATCAAAGGCCAGATCCAGTATCCGGTCGAATTCCGGGAAGTTTTCCCTTATTTGGCAGGAGCTCTGCTGCTGGCCGGCATAATATTGCTGGCTGTATACCTGACCAGAAAATATTTCAGGAAAAAGTCAGAGGCGGAAGAGGCCAGGGAGCCTGCGCATATCAGGGCCTTGAGGAAACTGGACAAATACAGGGGAGATTCTTATTGGACTCCGGACAAGCAGAAGGCTTTTTATTCCGGCATTACCGATGCCCTGAGGGAATACATTGTCTCCAGATATGGCGTTTCAGCCATGGAGATGACTACGAAAGAAATTTTTGACGGACTGAAAGGCCAGGATATCAGGCCGGATCTCTATGAAGAGGTGAAAGACCTTTTTGAGAAGGCTGATTATGTGAAATTTGCAAAGTATGTGGCATCGCAGCAGGAGAATGCTTCTGCAGTGCCGTCTGCCGTAAAATTCGTGACCATGACTTATCAGGCAGATCTGGATGCTGAGTCCGGTGATGCCGGCGGTGTTTCATCCGGGAGGCAAGTCGATGGTGAAAAGAAGCCGCATGCCGGTGAACAGGAGGGTTAAGTTATGTTTTTCGAATATCCAAGACTGCTGTGGCTCGAGATTCTGCCGCTCTTGCTGATATTTCACTATGTTTATCTCGAATGGCGGCAGAGAGCTCCCCATTTGAGAGTGTCCACTATCGTCCCTTGGCAGAAATCAGGAAAGTCTGTATACAGTATACTTAGGCATTTGCCGTTTCTGCTCAGGATATTTGCTCTGGTGATGATAATTGTCGCAATTGCCAGGCCGAGGTCTGCAGGAGAGATGGAACGTGTTGATTCGGAGGGCATCGACATAATGCTGACAATGGATGTCTCCACGAGCATGCTTGCACGGGATTTCACTCCGGACAGGCTGAGCGCCGCAAAGGATATTGCCATAGAGTTCATCGCGCAGCGCCCTTATGACAGGATAGGTATCGTGGTGTTTGCCGGCGAGAGTTTCACCCAGTGCCCTATGACTACGGACCGTTCCACCTTGATCAATCTGATGAAGGAAGTCCAGACAGACCTGATAGAAGACGGAACGGCTATAGGAAATGGCCTGGCGACAGCAGTCGCCAGAATGAAAGACTCCGATGCCAAGAGCAGGGTGGTCATACTGCTTACGGACGGTGTGAACAATGCCGGAGAGATTACTCCGCAGATGGCGGCTCAGATTGCGAAAACGTATGGAGTGAGGGTTTATACTATAGGAGTGGGGGCGAGAGGCATGGCCCCGTATCCCGTGATGACTCCATGGGGTGTGGATATACAGAAAGTTCAGGTGGAGATAGATGAAGATCTGCTTAAAGAAATAGCAGAGACTACAGGAGGCCAGTATTTCAGGGCTACAGACAACACCAAGCTTATGGAAATCTACAGTGAAATCAACAAGATGGAGAAAGTCAGGACAACGGTGGACAGCTTCCCTGTGTACAGAGAACTTTTCGGGGCTTATGCCATTGCGGCATTGGCCGCACTGCTTCTGGAATTCATACTCAGGGTCTTTGTCCTGAGGAGGTTACCTTAAGATTTACTGGTTATGGTTAATTTTGCTCAAGCACAATATCTGATACTGCTTCTGCTGGTGCCGTTTTTTTTCGTGGCCTATGCGCTGATGAGGCATTTCAGAAAAAGACGTCTGGCCAAGCTGGGCGATATCGCTCTGGTGAAGGAACTTATGCCTTCAGTCTCCGCTTCCAAGGGGTGGGTGAGGGTGACACTTTTTTCCCTGGCATTTTTCTTCTTCATCATAGGTTTGTCACGACCGCAGATCGGTGCGAAATTGAAAGAACGGAATATCAAGGGCGTGGAGATTATGATAGCCCTTGATGTTTCTAATTCCATGATGGCGGAGGATTATTCTCCGAACCGTCTGGAGAGAGCCAAACTGGCTATATCCAGTCTGGTGGATAAACTCCGCGATGACAGGATCGGGCTGGTGGTTTTCGCCGGAACATCGTTTGTGCAGCTTCCGGTCACTACCGACTATGCTTCTGCGAAGATGTTCCTTAACAGTATAAATACCGAATCCGTGCCTATACAGGGAACTGCCTTGGGCGAGGCTTTGACTACATGCATCAGAAGCTTCAGCAGCCAAAGCGAGCGCAGCCGGGCAGTCATTGTCATCACTGACGGAGAGAATCATGAGGATGACCCGGTCTCTGTGGCCAAGCAGGCTTCAGAAATGGGCATCAAGGTTTTCGCTATAGGTGTGGGCTCTCCTGAAGGCAAGCCGATACCTTATCATGGCGAGCTTTTGAAGGATAAAGACGGCAATATCGTTGTATCCAAGCTGGATGAGAAGATACTGAAGGAGATAGCATCTGCAGGAAAGGGAGCTTATGTCAGGGCCGGGATGAGCGAATTCGGCTTGAACCCGATAGTGGATGATATCAAGAGGATGGATGAGGAGATGTTCAACTCTGTGATTTTCGAAGAGTTCGATGAACAGTTCATGTATTTTTTCGCCATTGCCCTGGCGCTTCTGGCTGTTGAAATGCTCATAGGAGAAAGAAAGGCACGCAGGCATCTGCTCAAATAGCATGCTTGTATGTCCGTGGCTGAAATTATTGCAGAAATGATGAAACATACAGGATATATATTGATGGCGCTGGCTTTTGTATTGGCCGGGACGGCTTCTTTGCAAGCCCAGGAATCTGACAGGAGGGATGTGCGCAGGGGAAACAGAGAGTTCCGGGATGGAAATTTCAAGGAGGCGGCCGTAGATTATCAGAAAGCGTTGCTGAGGGATTCCTCTTCTTTCGCGGCGTCGTACAATTTAGCTAATGCACTTTACCGGATGGGGAATTTTCAGGAGGCCAAGCCGGTGCTGGATTCAGTGTCCAAGCCGGCGCAGATTTCAGAATATGCCTCTGATTACTGGTACAATTCCGGCAATGTGTCAGTCATGTTGGAGGACTGGCAATCCGCTGTGGATGCGTACAGAGAGTCTTTGCTGAAAAATCCGGGAGACTTGAATGCCAAGGAGAATTATATCTACGCAAAAAAGATGCTCGAGAATCAGCAGAGCCAGGATCAGCAGGATCAGAGTGATGACCAGAACCAGGATGGCCAGGATCAACAGGACCAGAATGATGACCAGAACCAGAACGGCCAGGATCAGCAGGATCAGAGTGATGACCAGAACCAAGACGGCCAGGATCAGCAGGATCGGAATGATGACCAGAACCAGGATGGCCAGAATCAGCAGGACCAGCCTCAGATAAGCAAACAGGCGGCCCAGCAGATGCTGAACGCAATCATGGCTAAAGAGAAGGAAACCCAGGACAAGGTAAACAAGGAGAAAGCCGCCGTGCTCCAGTCGAAGCAAAAAGAGAAAAACTGGTAGCCGGTATAGAATAAGGATGGAATATGAAGAAATTATTGCTGACATTATTGTTTTTGTTGCAGGTGCTCGCCGTTTCTGCCCAGCTGAGGGTGGAGGTGCCTGACGTAGTTTCTCTGGACGAGCAGTTCAATGTGACGTTTGTCTACGAGGGGGAGAATTCGCCGTCTGGTTTTGAATGGTCTCAGGGCGATGATTTCCAGCTGGTATGGGGCCCGCAGCAGGGACGTTCGACCAGCATCCAGATTATAAACGGGAAGCGGACCAAGTCTTCACAGTTCACTTACACCTATATTCTGACTCCGAAAAAGACAGGTACTTTTGCAATTCCTGCCGGTACTGTCACAGTGAAGGGAAAGACTTATTCTGCCGGTCCTGTCAATGTCACAGTGGTGGCCGAAGGGGCATCGGCGCAGAGCCAGCATCAGCCTTCAGCCCGGCCCGGACAGACATCTACAGATATATCCGATGACAATCTGTTCCTGTCATTGACTTTCAGCAAACGGAATGTTGTGGCAGGCGAACCGATAGTCGCGACTCTGAAATTGTACCAGAGAGTGAATATTGCCGGGTTTGAAGATGCCCGCTTTCCTTCATTCAACGGCTTCTGGAATCAGGAAATAGAAGCTCCTGCGAACATAGAGTTTCATCGTGAGAGCAGAAACAACAAAATATACAACGCCGCTGTTCTGAGGAAATACATTCTGATACCGCAGCAGGCAGGCACCCTGACTATAGATCCAGCCGAGCTGGTGTGTCTGGTGAATGTCAGGACTGTATCCAGCGGCAGTGTCAGCATATTCGATGAATTCTTCGATGAATACAGAACGGTCAGAAAGCGTATCAGCACCCCGTCATATAAGATAACCGTGTCTCCTCTTCCATCCGGGGCTCCGGCATCGTTCAAGGGGGGAGTGGGAAAGTTCAGCATTTCGGCGGAACTGAGCAAGGATTCTCTCAAAACCCATGACGCCGCTTCTCTTATAGTGAAAATAAAAGGAACAGGCAATGTTTCACTGTTGGAAGAACCTGACGTAGTCTTCCCTCCTGATTTTGAGGTATATGACACAAAGGTGTCAGAGTCAGTGGACAAGGCCTCCGGAATGTCCGGCAGCAAGACTTATGAATTTCCGTTTATTCCCAGAAGCGCCGGAGATTTTGCGATAGCGCCTGTCAAATACAGTTACTATGATATTGATGCAGGCAGGTATGTGACTATGGAAACGCCTCTGATCCCGTTCAGCGTAACTAAAGGCAATGAAACAGAGGCTGCAGGCGCTGTCATCATGCCAGGTGTCACACAGAGAGGTGTCCAGAATCTGAATCAGGATATCCGGTTTATTAACACAAAAGACCGCAAGCTGTCTCCTAAAGGCGATTTCTTCACAGGTTCAGGACTGTTCTGGGCGTTTGTGGCGCTGATAGCTGTGCTTGGCGCGGCAAGCTGGTTTATGTTCAGGATTATGGCGGTGCGCAAGGCAGATGTCGTGGGGTCGAAGAACCGCGGGGCTACCAAAATGGCTCAAAAACGGCTTCGCAGAGCATCAGAATTTCTTTCGCAGAACCAGTATTCTGCATTTTATGACGAGCTTCACAGGGCTTTGGCTGGTTATGTGTCAGACAAACTGAACATCTCCGTGGCAGACTTCTCGAAAGACAAGGTCTCGAAGGCATTGGGCGGCAGAGCCGTCCCGTCTGATGTCATCAGCAGATTTATGGATATCCTCGATGCCTGTGAATTTGCCAGATATTCTCCTGATCAGGGGAGCGGCGCCATGTCTGCGCATTACCAGGATGCCATGGATGTTATATCTTCTATAGATTCATATATGAAGAACAGTAAAAACCAATCGGCCGCAAAAGCCGTGACTGCACTTTTGCTTCTCTGTATTCCTATGTACGGCTTTGCGGCGGATGAGTATGTAGACTCCCTTTTCAATGCAGCTTCAGCCGCTTATTCAGAAGGGAACTGGACGGATGCCGCCAAGACATGGACATCCATAGAGAATCTCGGGCTGGAGTCTCCGGCTCTGTACTGCAACATGGGCAGCGCCTGGTTCAAGTCCGGAGATGTCGCCAAGGCTATGCTGTATTATGAAAGAGCTCTGAAACTGGATCCTTCTTATGAAGATGCCAGATATAACAAGACTGTCATATCTGATTTCATTCAAGACAGGATAGAGCCTGTGCCGGAATTTATTCTGAAAACATGGACGAGGGATTTGTGCTATGTGCTGGATTCGGATACGTGGTCGGTAATTTCCTTGGTTTTTCTGGCTTTGACGGCAGTTTCTGTCCTTTTGCTTTTCCTCTCGTCGTCTCTTGCTCTCAGGAGAACAGGATTCTTCACTGCGATAGTCTCGTTTCTGCTGATGGTGATGTCGCTTTCATTTGCTTTCTGGCAGAAAGCAGATTATTCGCGCAAGGATGGAGCTATAATCATGACGCCAGTAGTGTCTGTCAAAAGTTCGCCTTCTTCAGAGGCCTCGATGGATTTGTTTATATTGCACGAAGGCACAAAGGTGCTGATTCTTGATGAAGTAGGCGACTGGCGGAACATAGAGCTGGCGGATGGCCGCCAGGGCTGGATGAAGAGCGATGACATGGAAATCATATAATTGTGAATTTTGACTGAATTGCCATGAAAATAACATTTCTTGATGCCGCCACTCTCGGCAGTGACATATCCCTCGAACCGATAGCCAGACTCGGAGAGCTTGTCTGCTGGCAGACATCTACGCCTGCCGAAGCCCTTGAAAGGGTGGCGGACTGTGATGTCCTTATCATAAACAAGGTGAAGGTGACAGCCGGGCTGATAGATGCGGCAAAGAACCTGAAGCTCATATGCGAAGCGGCTACGGGTGTGAACAATATTGACATTGAATATGCCGCTTCGAAAGGCATCCCTGTCAGAAATGTGGCCGGCTACTCTACAGAATCAGTAGTGCAGTGCACATTTATGCATATATTGAATCTGGCGGGCCGTCTGCCGTATTATGACGAGAAAGTCAAGTCCGGAAAATATTCATGGAGCGGGCTTTTTACTGATGTATCCCTTCCTTTTTATGAGCTTTCAGGCAAGACCATTGGAATCATAGGCATGGGAACCATTGGACGCCGTGTCGCTCAGGTGGCAGTGGCTTTCGGTATGAAGCCGGTGTATTATTCCACTTCCGGCACTTCGCATTGCCATGACTATCCGAGCCTGTCTCTGGAGGAACTGATGGCTGTATCCGATGTGGTTTCAGTCCATGCCCCTCTGAATGACAGGACAGCAGGGCTTGTAGGAGCACGGGAACTGGCGCTGATGAAGCCCCATGCGCTCATCGTTAACATGGGACGTGGCGGAATCATCGATGAGGCGGCTTTGGCCAAGGCGATCGATGACGGTATCATAGCCGGAGCCGGCATTGATGTCTACTCTGTGGAACCTCTGAATGTTGCAAATCCGTTGTCAAAGGTGAAACATCAGGAGCGCCTCTCTCTGACGCCTCATACTGCTTGGGCGTCTATCGAGGCCCGGAACAGGCTTGTAGGCATGATAGCGTCTAATATTGCCATGGGATGGCAGGAGAAGTAGTCTGTGGCTGAAGGCAATGGAATTCAGAGTATGATACTTAGGGAATTGAACGGCATGATGCCGGTCATAGGTAAAAATGCCTTTATAGCTGACAATGCCGTTATAGTCGGAGATGTGAAGACTGGCGAAGACTGCAGCATATGGTATGGAGCTGTTCTGAGAGGAGATGTCGGAAGCATCACTCTTGGAGACCGGGTAAATATCCAGGACGGGGCAGTCCTTCATGCCACTAATCATCAGTCTGAGGTCAGGATAGGAAATGACGTGTCCGTCGGACACAATGCTGTTGTGCATGGAGCAGTCATAGGTAACGATGTCTTGATAGGCATGGGAGCAGTGGTGCTGGACAATGCCCGCATTCCGGACGGCACCATAATAGCGGCAGGGGCAGTGGTCCTTTCCGGCAGTGTCCTCGAGCCAGGTGTCTATGTCGGCGTGCCTGCGAGAAAAGTGAAAGACGGTTCGGCGGCAGTGACAGCCAGAACACATGACAACGCAGCAGGATATCTGGAGTATAAATCGTGGTACGAAAAATAAAAATAAACGGTGTCGCTGACAGACACCGTTTATTTTTATTCCCACTCGATAGTTGCAGGCGGTTTTGAACTGATGTCGTAGACGACGCGGTTCACTCCGCGCACCTTGTTTATGATATCATTGCTGACCTTCGCCATGAAGTCGTAAGGAAGATGCACCCAGTCGGCTGTCATGCCGTCTGTGGAGATAACCGCACGGAGCGCTATGGTATATTCGTATGTCCTTTCGTCACCCATCACGCCTACGCTCTTGACCGGCAGCAATATAGCTCCTGCCTGCCATATGGAATCATAGAGATTCGTGGCTGTCATGGTAGGGTCTGATGCCGAAGGAATCCCTTCTATCTTGTATTCCCTCAGCCCGCGGATGAATATGTCATCGGCTTCGCGGAGTATCGCCAGCTTGTCTTCGGTCACTTCTCCAAGAATCCTGATGCCGAGTGACGGACCCGGGAAAGGATGCCTTCCTATCAGTTCTTCCTTGATCTGCAGGGCGCGTCCGACTCTTCTGACCTCGTCTTTGAAGAGTGACCTGAGCGGTTCCACTATCTTCAGATTCATCTTTTCCGGCAGCCCTCCTACATTGTGGTGTGACTTGATGGTGGATGAAGGCCCGTTCACAGATGCAGATTCTATAACGTCAGGATATATGGTGCCCTGCGCCAGCCATTTCGCATTTTCAATCTGCCTGGCATACTTGTCAAATGTCTCGATAAACAGCCTGCCTATGACTTTTCTCTTCTTTTCAGGCTCTGTGACACCTTTGAGCTGTTCCAGGAATTCGGAGGAAGCATCCGCGCCGATTACATTCAGGCCCATGTCCTGATATGAAGCCAGGACATCTTCGAATTCGTTCTTTCTCAGAAGCCCGTTGTTCACGAAGATGCATGTGAGGTTGTGCCCTATGGCCTTGTTCAGCAGGACGGCCGCTACAGTGGAGTCCACTCCTCCGCTCAGTCCAAGGATGACCTTGTCGTCTCCGAGCTTTGTTTTCAGTTCGGCTATCGTTGTATCTATGAATGAATCAGGAGTCCAGTCCCCGCGGCATCCGCAAATTCCGAGGGCGAAGTTCGCCAATATTTTCGAGCCTTCTACAGTATGGTACACTTCAGGATGGAACTGGACAGCATATGTGTCTTCTCCTTTGATATGGTATGCGGCATACTTTACATCAGCAGTCGATGCTATGGTTTCCCCTCCTTCAGGAAGCCTGGCAATGGTGTCTCCGTGCGACATCCATACCTGGGAATGAGCCGCCACCCCTTTCATCAGCGGGGATTCAGGTTCTGTGACATCCAGCATTGCTCTTCCATATTCTCTGGCTATGGAGGCATTTACTTCTCCGCCGTACATGTGGGCAAGATATTGCGCGCCGTAGCAGATCCCGAGCAGAGGCAGCTTCCCCTTGATCCCGTTAAGGCTGGCCTGCGGAGCTTTGTCATCCCGGACTGAAAAAGGGCTTCCTGATAGAATGACTCCCTTTACAGACTCGTCCAGTGCCGGAATCTTGTTGAACGGGTAAATTTCACAGTAAACGTTCAATTCCCTGAGCCTTCGCCCGATGAGCTGAGTTACCTGTGACCCGAAATCGAGAATGATGATCTTTTCTGTCATTTCATTGATATATTTGGTGCAAAATTAATATAATGAATATGAAAAATAAAATAAAAACTTCGTTTTAATATTAGAATTTTCTACTTTTGCAGTCCGTTTCCGGAGACGTGCCGGCATGCCTCCGGAAACATTTTTAAGAATTCTAATATATGGAAATCAGGAATATCGCGATTATTGCGCATGTCGATCACGGCAAGACCACACTCGTGGACAGGATGATCTATCAGGCCAAGCAGGCCAGGGAAGACAAGATGGGGGAACTCATTCTGGACAACAATGACCTGGAAAGGGAAAGGGGAATCACTATTCTTGCAAAAAATGTGTCTGTCCCGTATAAAGGTGTGAAGATAAACGTTATAGATACTCCGGGGCATAGCGATTTCGGCGGCGAGGTCGAAAGGGTGCTGAATATGGCTGACGGAGTCCTGCTTCTGGTGGACGCATTCGAGGGGTGCATGCCGCAGACCAGGTTCGTGCTCCAGAAAGCTATAGAGATGGGAAAGAAGCCTATAGTGGTTATCAATAAGGTGGATAAGCAGAACTGCCGTCCTGATGAAGTGCAGGAAGAGGTATTTGATCTTATGTTCTCCCTGAACGCTACAGATGACCAGCTGGATTTCAAGACTCTTTATGGAAGTGCCAAGCAAGGCTGGATGTCACGTGACTGGAGAAAGCCTGCGAATGACATCACAGCTCTTCTGGACACCATTATAGATGTGATTCCTGCTCCGGTGCATAATGAGGGGACGCCTCAGATGCTTATTTCATCGCTGGAATATTCCCCGTATGTAGGACGGATAGCAGTCGGCAGGGTGACCAGGGGAGAGCTCCGCTCTGGTATGAACATCAGTCTTTGCAAGCGTTACGACATCATCCAGAAGCAGAAAATCCGCGACCTCATGGTCTTCGACGGCCTGGGAAAGACTAAAGTCGATTCAGTGCAGTGCGGAGATATCTGTGCTGTAGTTGGGCTTGAAGGCTTCGAGATCGGAGACACGATAGCTGATTTTGAAAATCCTGAGCCGCTTCCTCCTATCGAGGTGGACGAGCCGACTATGAGCATGCTTTTCTGTATAAACAATTCCCCGTTTTTTGGAAGAGAAGGCAAATTCGTGACTTCCAGGCATTTGAAAGAGCGTCTTGAAAAAGAACTTGAAAAAAATCTTGCGCTCAGAGTCAAGCCGGGTCCTAATGCTGACTCATTTATAGTATATGGCAGGGGAGTGCTTCATCTGTCGGTGCTTATCGAGACTATGCGCCGTGAAGGCTTTGAGCTTCAGGTCGGGCAGCCAAAAGTTCTGGACAAGACCATCAACGGGCAGAGGTGCGAGCCTATTGAGAATTTGACGATAGAGGTTCCGGAGGAGTTTGTAGGCAAGGCCATTGAGATTGCTACCAGGAGAAAGGGAGCCCTCATACATATGGAAAACAGGGGCGACCGCACTCATTTGGACTTCGATATACCGGCAAGAGGCCTTATGGGACTGAGAAGCAATCTTCTGACAGCTACCCAGGGTGAGGCGGTAGTGGCTCACAGGTTCAAGGCATATGAGCCGTATAAGGGCGACATCGAGATGAGGACGAACGGTTCGCTCGTGTCGCTTGAAACAGGTGTGGCAGTAGCATATTCCATGGACAAGCTTCAGGACAGAGGCCGTTTCTTTGTGAATCCTGGAGATGAAATCTATGCCGGCCAGGTAGTGGGAGAGCATACCAGGGAAAGAGACCTGAACATAAACATCTGCAAGACCAAGAAACTGACGAACATGAGAGCTTCCGGCAGTGACGACAAGGTGATGCTTCCGCCTCCGATAGTCTTTTCTCTTGAAGAAGCCCTTGAATATATACAGGAAGATGAGCTTGTGGAGGTGACACCTAAGTCTATGAGAATCAGGAAGATTATTCTTGATGAAATAGAAAGGAAAAGAAAAAGCGGAAATTTGGATTGATTTTATAAAAATTATTCCTATCTTTGCACGCTCAAATCTATTTACGGGTTATGGACAGAAATGATTTTTTGATACCTTTAAATGGATTGTCCCAGGGAAGGACAGCATCCTGCCTGGAAGTTGATAAAGAGTTTTTTGAAAGTTTTGGAAATTCCGAGATACTCGATGCTGATTTGACAGCTCTTGTGGAGGTCGAGAAGTCCGGACAGTATATAGGTGTTGACTGCAATGTCTCAGGCGAGGTTTCAGTGGCTTGCGACCGCTGTCTTGATCCTCTGTCTGTCCCGGTGGACACGACTGCCAGGCTCAGCATCAAGTTCGGCAAGGGCGAGGCTTCCGCCCAGGACGAAAATGACACGCCGGAAAGGGAAGTTGTCCAGGTTTCTGATGCGGATGCTGATTTTGACCTGGCGCAGGTGATTTATGATTATGTGTGCCTGTCTCTTCCAGTTCTGAGAATGCATCCCGAGGGGAAGTGCAATCCTCAGATGCTTGAGTATCTGCAGTCAGGAATTTCAGTGAACAGATCTGAAAATGACAGTCAGAACAGCCCTTTTGCCGTACTGGAGGGCATTTTCAGGAAATGACATTTGATAACATAAAAATTAATTTATAAAATGGCACATCCGAAACACAAAGTCTCTAAACAGAGAAGAGACAAAAGAAGAACACATGATAAAGCAGTAGTGCCTACATTGGCTACCTGCTCAAACTGCGGAGCGACTGTATTGTATCACAGAGTATGCCCAGAGTGCGGCTACTATAGAGGTCGCCAGATTATACAGAAGAGTGCCGAGTAAGCACAGTCTTCTGACTTGGCCCTGTAGTTCAACGGATAGAATGGAAGTTTCCTAAACTTTAGATAGCAGTTCGATTCTGCTCGGGGCTACGATATGAAAAAGATTATTGCTTCAGAGAATGCGCCTAAGGCTGTAGGTCCTTATTCGCAAGCCGTAGAAATCAACGGCACACTTTATATATCAGGGCAGATTCCTGTTGTCCCGGACGACGGTTCAGTTCCGGAGACTATAGAGGCGCAGACCAGGCAGTCTCTGAAGAATGTCGGAGCTATCCTCGAAAAGGCAGGCATGACATATGCCAATGTTGTCAAGACCACAGTTCTTCTTGACGATATTGCCAATTTCGGGGCTATGAATGCTGTATATTCTGAATTTTTCACTACAGAAAAGCCTGCCAGAGCTTGCTATCAAGTGGCCGCCCTCCCGATGGGAGTGAAAGTCGAGATAGAGGCTGTTGCAGTAAAATAATTCCACTTTCAGACATACACCGGCGCTGCGGCTTGAAGGCAAATAGCGAAAATTTCGTATATTTGCAGATTGAATGCTTTATGGTGAATCATGAGTAAGAAGTCTTTAATTCTATGTGTGTCGGTTCTGGGAGTTTTCCTGATAGTCGTCATTGTTGCATTGTATTATCTTTATTCCGGCACAGGACAGTCTAAGGACAGTCTGGCTGACAGCCGGGAGTACATGCTTTTTTCTGCTGTGCCGTCTGATGCTGACGCTGTGTTGAAATTTGAGGATTTCTCCACTTTGCTCAGCACCTTGTTTTCGGATGAGTCTTCCATGACTTTTGTCGTTTCCGGACGTGAGCATAGTGGAAAAATGGCTGATTTTCTGAAGGGAATCCATGAATCGTCTTCATTATATCAAGACCTCTTGTCCGCGCCAGCCGTGCTTTCTGTACACAATATAGGAGAGCCGGCCTCGCTTCTCATTCTTGATGCCGGCAAGTCTGGCGAAGCCCCTGGCGCTTCTGCCGGCCTGCTGATGTCCAATGCCGGAAAGGCAGGCATTTCGGCTGAATATTTGGATGCATCTGATATAGCGCCTGCAGGCAGCCCATTAAGGAAGAGGTCGCTGCTGTTCCTTTCATCTTCTGACATTCTGGTGCAGTCAGCTTCCAGACATTTGAAAGCTGAGGTTTCTGTTCTGGACAAGCCCGCTTTCCCTGAGGCTGCTGAGATGGTTTCCGCTCCCAATATGGTTGTAATCCCGGATTCTGGGGTGGAGAGGCTCTCATCTATGGTTTTCTCACGTTCGTGCAGAGAGTACGCGGCCGCGGCCTCTGATTTTGCATCCTGCGCCGCATTCGAGATCATGAGGTCAGATGCCGATGGATTTTCTCTCTCCGGGAGCGCTTATTCGGAAGGAAATGCAGATGACTTGCTGAGCATTTACCAGCATATCCAGCCATCAAAGTCTGAAATATCTTCTATATTGCCTTCGTACACAATTTCTGCCATTGCAGTTCCGTTTGAAGATGCCGGCGCTTATCAGAAAACATATCTGGCTTTTGCCCAGACCAAGTCTCTCGTGAAAAATATTGAAGCGGAACGCGCCGCAATGAAGAAAAACACTGGAGTTGATCCTGTGGCGTGGGCGGAAGCATTGGCTTTAAAGGAAGCGGCAGTGGCTGAATTTATTGCCGGAGGCAAGCTCGAAAAAATATTATTGGCCCGGCTGGGCCAGAAATTTCCGAAAATTCTTTTCAAGGGAATGCAGGATGTGACGCAGGAGAACTGTCAGGACAGGATTATGCCATATGCTTACAAGGGCTATATGTCTTCTCTTTTCGGCAAGATGTTCTCCGTGGAGAATGAATCCGATTTCATATTGCATGAAGGCTGGCTCGTTGCAGGCAGCCGCAATGCTCTTTCAGAGTATATTTCCGGCAGGGCGCTGGACTACTCTCTTTCAGACTTCCTGGCTGACGCGGCTGTGAATGACCGCCTGTCGTGCAAGGATTCGTATTTCGTTTCCTATCTTTCCCTTACAGAAGATTCAGGATATACATCCGGTCTTTTTGCTGAAGACTTCATGCCTGCAGTCAGAAAATCTTTTGACGGCATCACTTACGAACCTGTTTTTTTCACTGTTTCAGAGACCAAGTCAGGACTGTCGCTTGACATGGATGTATGCAGGACCACAGTGCTTAAGAGCCAGGCTCCGACATTTGAGCGTGATACAGAAGTAGCCGTTCCTAAAGGCCCGTTCCGTGTAAAGAATTCAGGGACAGGGAAATGGAATTTGTTCTATCAGCAGGAGAATCTATATCTCTGCCTTCAGGAAGAGGGCGGAAAGGGTTTGTGGGGCGTGCCTTTCGGCGCTCCGATATGCGGATGTGCCCAGACTGTCGATTATTTTGCGAACGGCAAGCTTCAGATTCTTTTCGCGTCCGGCCGCAAGCTTCACCTGATAGATCGTCTCGGACGTTTCGTGAATCCGTTCCCTGTAGACCTCGGAAAGGAAATCCTGCTTGGCCCGGACGTGTACGATTTTTCCGGGAACAGGAAATACAATGTCATGATTCTTCATACGGACAACACCATAGAAATGTACAACCTTCAGGGGAGGCGTCCGCCTCAATGGAAGACAATCACCGCTTCAGAAACCATAAAGGGGCTTCCTGAGCGTATACGTGTGAGCGGAAGCACTTACTGGGTGGTCAGAACGTCGATACAGACCCTGATTTTCGGATTTTATGGCGGAGAGCCGCTTACTGTTTTCTCGGGGGACAAGATGATCCGCCCTGACAGCGAAGTGATTCCTGTGGATGGAGGCGCCGTGGAAGTTATATGCTATGACGGGAAAAAGCATACTGTCAAGATAGCTGGAAAATAACAGATATATTGCACACAAATAAAACTTAATTGAAATGATTGAATTCAAGTCTGTAAACAAACTCTACGAGGAGAGTTTCAAGAAGAACTGGGACCGTCCCGCTCTGTCAAATTACCAGGGTGTCACGCTTCATTACCGTGATGTGGCAAGAAGGATAGCGAAGATGCACATCATGTACGAAAAATGCGGATTGAAAAAGGGGGACAAGGTAGCAATATGCTCCAGAAACCAGGCTAACTGGGGAGTTTCGTTTCTGTCAGCTCTCACCTATGGCGCAGTTCCTGTGCCGATCCTGCATGAATTCAAGGCGGGAAACATCCACCACCTGGTGAACCATTCGGAGGCAAAGATTCTTTTCGTGGATGATGTTGTGTGGGAAGGCCTCACCGAGACAGAAATGCCTTCACTGGTAGCAGTGGTCCAGATCAGCACCTTCGCTTTCCTGTATACTAAAAATGACGACATCAAGGTCATCCGCGAGCATCTGAATGAGTATTTCGGCCAGAAATACCCGAGGAATTTCACTCCGGAATGCATCGAATATTATGAGGATTCTGCCGATGAACTGGCCCTCATCAATTATACTTCCGGTACATCAGGGTTCTCGAAGGGAGTGATGATCCCTTACAGGGCGCTTTATTCGAATATCAAGTTCGCCATGGGCGTGCTGCCGATGATCGGGGAAAACTCGAATGTGGTGGCCATGCTGCCGTCAGCCCACATGTACGGCATGATGTTCGAGCTTCTTTTCGAACTGACAGTCGGTACTCATGTACATTTCCTGACCAGAGTCCCGAGCCCTAAGATTATCATGCAGGCTCTGGCAGAAGTGAAGCCGGACATAGTGATAGCAGTGCCGCTTATCATTGAAAAAGTGTACAAATCCAAACTTAAGCCTCTGCTTGACAAGGCGGGAATCCGTTTCCTGTCGCATGTGCCTGGGCTGAACCAGATGCTGATGAAGAAAATACGCACAGAACTTGTAAATGCATTCGGCGGCAAGTTCGAAGAAATCATCATCGGAGGCGCGGCTTTCAACAAGGAAGTGGAGTCTTTCTTCAAGAAGATCAATTTCCCGTTCACGGTGGGTTATGGCATGACAGAATGCGCCCCTATCATTTCGTATGACGACTGGAAGACAAACAGGGAATTCTCATGTGGAAAGACTGCTCCGAATATGGAGATCAAGATAGACTCTCCTGATCCTGAGACAGTTCCTGGAGAAGTTCTGGTCAAAGGCATGAATGTATTCCTGGGCTATTACAAGAACGAGGAGGCTACTGAGGCGGCTTTCACGAAAGACGGATGGTTCCACACTGGAGACATGGGCGTAATGGACAAGGATGGCTATCTTTATCTGAGAGGACGCTCGAAGTGCATGATTCTCGGCCCTTCTGGACAGAATATCTATCCTGAGGAGATAGAATGCGTGCTCAACAACATGCATTATGTCGTGGATTCGCTGGTAATTGAGGATCATGGCGGACTTACAGCCTTGATTTATCCTGACTTCCATCAGGCTGAGGTAGATGGCCTGGACAAGGAGGCCCTGGTTCAGGACCTGAACAATTCACTTACAGTCACAAACAAGGAGCTTCCTAACTATGCGAGAATTTCCAAGATAGAAGTGATGCCTGAGGATTTCGAGAGGACTCCGAAGAGAAGCATTAAGAGGTATCTTTACCAGAGATAATCCAGCGCAATGGAAAAGTTTGACCACAGCTATCTTCAGATGGCTGCAGTTTGGGCCCAGAATTCCTACTGCAAGCGCAGAAAGGTGGGCGCCCTTCTTGTAAAAGACAGAATGATAATCTCGGACGGCTACAATGGTACGCCGTCCGGATTTGAAAATATATGCGAGGACGAGAACGGGGTGACAAAGCCTTATGTGCTTCATGCAGAGGCCAATGCCATCACGAAAGTGGCAAAGTCAGGAAACAGCAGCCAGGGCGCCACCCTGTATGTGACAGCTTCCCCATGCCTGGAATGCGCCAAACTGATCATCCAGGCCGGAATCACCAGGGTGGTCTACCGTGATGAATACCGCCTCACTGACGGCGTGGATTTGCTGAGAAAAGCAGGTGTGGAAGTGGAGAAGGTCGAATGACAGCATTCCCATTTCCAGGATAAGTAAACGAATTTGACAAAGATACAAGATGAACAACAGGCATTATACGCTTTTGTCAGCCGCTCTGGGAATTCTTCTGGGCGTGCTGGCAACATTGATTGTAGTGAAGTTCACTGACAGCAGGAAGAAATTTGACGGCGACTACAACCGCTGGCGCAAGCTGAACCTGATTTTGCAGGAAGTAGAGCGGAACTATGTGGACACCATAGATATGAAGTCTATGACAGATGCGGCTGTAGTTGCGGCCCTGTCCAAGCTGGACCCTCATACAGTGTATCTCCCTCCTGTGCAGCTTGAAGAGTCGGAGACAGAGCTGGCCGGCAATTTCGAGGGAATAGGCATACAGTTCAATGTTCCGAATGATACTGCCATAGTATTGAGTGTAATTCCAGGCGGCCCATCTGAGAAGGCCGGGCTTCTTCAGGGAGACAGGATATTGAAAGTGGATACTTCTGTCATAGCTGGAAACAAGACTCCCCAGGACAGCATGGTGGCAAAGATGAAAGGCCCTGCAGGCACCAAGGTTGCAATAACAGTCAGGCGAGACG
The DNA here is from genome assembly GCA_949289565.1 of uncultured Bacteroidales bacterium. GTDB lineage: Bacteria > Bacteroidota > Bacteroidia > Bacteroidales > UBA932 > Cryptobacteroides. The sequence continues at coordinate 77,514 of CASEOO010000043.1, read as the reverse complement.
GAGCTGACATTCCTTTCGAGATCACCAGGGGCAAGATTCCGGTGCATTGCGTGGATGCCGCTTTCATGCTGAATGACACTACTGGCTATATGCGTCTTTCAAAATTCACGAGGACGACCTATTTCGAATTTTCCAATGCTGTTGACAAACTCCTGTCTGAGGGCATGACGAGGCTTCTGTTTGACTTGAGGGACAACACCGGCGGCTATTTTGACCAGGCTTTTCTGGTTTGCAATGAATTCCTCGAGAAAGACGCTCCTATAGTTTATATGGAAGGCCTGCACAGGGCGCGTCAGGACTTCAATGCAGATGGCTCAGGCAGGTTGAAAGACGTAGACTTGGACGTTCTGATCAATGAATCCTCGGCTTCATCCAGCGAAATTTTTGCAGGGGCCATCCAGGATAATGACAGAGGCGTCATAATCGGCCGCAGGTCTTTCGGGAAAGGCCTGGTCCAGGAGCCTGTAAACTTCACTGACGGCTCAGGAATCCGTCTCACTGTATCACGTTTCTACACCCCCTCAGGACGCTGCATCCAGAAACCTTACACACCAGACTATGCATACGATATTTACGAGCGTTATGCGCACGGCGAGATGACAGATGCGGACAGTATGAAAGTAGACAAGTCCCAGGAGTATTACACTAAAGGCGGCCGCGTTGTCTATGGCGGGGGAGGAATTATCCCGGATGTCTTTGTTCCTATGGATACCACCAGAGCCAGCGGTTTCTTTATCGAAGCCAACAGAAAATCGCTGCAGGTCAGGTTTGCATCTGCGATGTTTGACCGCTATCGCAGGACTCTTGCTTCCATAGACGATTTCGATTCGCTCAGGAGATATCTCGAGGCTTTGGATCTAAAGACGAAATTCCTGGATTTTGCGAAAAAGGAAGGTGTGGTCATGAAGAAGTCGGAAGAAGCTGATTTCGACACTTATATGATGCCTCAGATCATGGCGCTTGTAGGCCGGTATTCAAAGCTGGAGGATGAAGCCTTCTACAGATTCTATCTTCAGATAGACGATGCAGTCAAAGTCGCGCTGGAAACTACTGGGCTATAAATCTGTAAACTATTTCGCCGAATTGTTTTTTAGGGGCTGACGTCGATGCCGTGAAACGGGAGAGACGCGCAGCCTTTTCTGCATATTCTCTCAGGCACTTGTCTGATGATGAGAATTCATCCAGCACTTCCGCCGTTTCCACCATCCCGGACCTGTCCACGATTATCCGTACAGTCACATCTCCGCCACCCAGACATCTGTAAGCCGGAATTGAGAGATGCACAGCTTTCCTGCCGTCCAGAGAATAAGAGACGACAGAAGGCCCCTTGTACACCTCTTTTTCGATGTTTTCTTTCTCAGCGCCGGAGTCTGGCAAAGCCGCGTAATCGCCTGAATTATCTATTTCCGTGGCATATGCCCCGCTCTTAAGCTCTCTGTCCAGCCTGGCAATATCATTGTACAGCTGTTCTACATCGGTGTTCCTGTCGTCACTCAGCCTGCTGTTTCCTGCATCCACTGCTATGTTCCTGATTTCCTCTCCTGGAACGTCAGAAAGCTGGGGTGCGGCGTCTGCCGCCGCAATAAGCCTGTCCAGGCGTTCGCTGATACTTTCCTTGAATTCATTTTCCTGCTCTTCCTCTTCCTTCAGCTCTGTGCCGGAGAAGTCCAGCAGATATGACGTCTCCCCGCTCAGTGTAGAGCTGATCTGTGCAATGAGGAGCACAATAAGCACACCGAGATGGAGAATCACGGTCAGATACAGTCCTGATTTGTCTTCTGTAGAAATTTTCACTTCCAGCCGCTGTTCTGGTGTAGAGCCTTCTCTATAGTGGCAGATATTATATCGATGGCGACCTTGTTGTGCCCGCCTTGAGGTATGATGATGTCCGCGTATCTTTTGCTCGGTTCTATGAACTGAAGATACATCGGCTTCACAGTCTTTGAGTATCTTTCAATGACAGTCTCCACAGTCTTGCCTCGTTCCAATATATCCCTTGCCATCACCCTCATGAGTCTGTCGTCATCGTCTGCGTCCACGAAAATCTTGATATCCATCTGTGCACGAAGCTCAGCGCACGTAAAAATGAGTATCCCTTCAATGATGATCACGTCAGCAGGATGCACTGTTACAGTTTCAGTCTTCGACCTCGAGCATGTAAGGTATGAGTAGACTGGCTGTTTGATAGCCTTTCCCTGTTTCAGTTCTCTCAGGTGCTCATTCAGAAGCTTGAAGTCTATAGAGTCAGGATGGTCGAAGTTCACTTTCTGCCTTTCCTCGAGAGGCAGATAGCTGGAGTCCTTGTAGTATGAATCCTGCGGGATGACTACTACTTTCTCTTTGAGCTGGGCCGTGATGGCCTGCACTACCGTCGTTTTTCCTGAGCCAGATCCTCCAGCTATGCCGATGACTAACATATTCCTCCCGGTTACTCTGTTTTAATACAGCAGGTTGCCTGCTAAAATTCTGCGCTCTTAGGCGTTCTCGGGAATGGTATTACATCCCTGATATTGCTCATTCCTGTAACGAAAAGGAGAAGCCTTTCGAAGCCCAGCCCGAATCCGCTGTGCGGCGCTGAGCCGAACCTTCGTGTATCAAGATACCATTCCAGTGTCTCCCTGCCCATGTTCAGTTCAGATATTCTGGCCTCAAGTTTCTCCAGAGACGATTCCCTTTCCGATCCGCCGATGATCTCCCCTATTTTAGGGAAGAGCACGTCCATGCCTCTGACAGTCTTTCCATCATCGTTCTGCTTCATATAGAACGCCTTTATATCCTTAGGATAATCTGTCATGATGACAGGCTTCTTGAAATGCTTCTCGACCAGATATCTTTCATGCTCGCTCTGCAGGTCCACGCCCCAGCTTACAGGATATTCAAACTTCTCTCCGGACTCTTCCAGAATCTTTATCCCTTCAGTGTATGTCAACCGGACAAAGTCTGTTTTCACCACGCCTTCAAGCCTTGCTATAAGTTCCTTGTCGAACATGTCGTTCAGGAATTTCATGTCGTCCATGCAGTTCTCCAGAGCATATCTCACCAGAGATTTTATGAAATCCTCAGCCAGCTCCATATTGTCTGTGATATCATAGAAGGCCATTTCGGGCTCTATCATCCAGAACTCAGCCAGGTGTCTCGGTGTATTTGAATTTTCCGCCCTGAATGTCGGGCCGAAAGTATAAATTTCGCCCAGGGCCATAGCTCCAAGCTCTCCTTCAAGCTGCCCGCTCACTGTCAGGCTCGTCTGCCTCCCGAAAAAGTCCTGGGAGTAGTCTATCTGGCCGTTTTCTTTCCTTGGCGGATTGTTCAGATCCAGAGTTGTCACCTGGAACATCTCACCAGCCCCTTCGCAGTCTGACGCTGTGATGATAGGAGTGTGCAGATATACGAAGCGCTTGTCATTGAAATACTTGTGGATCGCAAATGCCATGGCGTGCCTGATTCTGAGCACTGCTCCGAATGTGTTGGTCCTCGGCCTGAGATGGGCAATTGTTCTCAGGAACTCCATTGAGTGTCCCTTTTTCTGGAGCGGATAAGTGTCAGGATTTGCCTCTCCGTACAGAGTGATGTCTGTTGCCTGGATCTCTACAGCTTGGCCGCTGCCAACTGACTCCACCAGATTTCCAGTGGCGGCAATGCACGCTCCTGTGGTTATTTTTTTCAGCAGTTCCTCGCTGAAATTAGCTGTTTCCACAACTATCTGGATATTGTTTATAGTCGAGCCGTCGTTCAGAGCGATGAATGCTATGTTCTTGTTTCCTCTTTTCGTTCTCACCCAGCCCTTCGCAGTCACTTCCTGCCCAGGCTTGCTTTTCAGCAAATCTTTGACTTTCGTCCTCATTTCCTCAATATTTATATTTTTGCCTTCCGGCAATATCAAATTTTCTGTCCTGACGGACAATGTTTATTTGCACAGAATTTTCTTCATGATGTCGGTATTGTCGTACCTTCCGCCGAATCTTTCAGCTCCGGCGCCTATAGCATATACAGGCACCGGGCCTCCTGTATGCTCGACTGTTGTCCAGCCTACACGTGCAGAATTGTTCAGGGCTCTGTTGGTGTCGTAGTCCAGGGTGTTTGAGCAGTCAGAATCTTCCCATGCGTTTTCCAGAATCTCCCAGTCTATATTTTCATCAGATTTTTCCCCGTATCCTAAAGTGATTCCGCCTGTCTCATGGTCTGCTGTCACGAGTATCAGAGTCTCTTCAGGATGACGCCTGTAGAATTCCACTGCGACTTCCACTGCATCGTCGAGTTTCTGCACGCTTTCCACCATCGGCATGGTCTTGTTGCTGTGAGCCGCCCAGTCGATTTCACCCTGCTCATACATGATGAAGAACGGCTGTTCATCTCCCAGAAATTCCAGACATTTTTCCATCATGTCTTCAGATTCGATTGTGGATTCCGGGTCTGCTTTCACTATGTATGTCTGTGTGTCCTTTCCCTTGTTGAATTTCTGGCAGAGCACTACGTGGCTTGCTCCATTCTCTATGGCTTCTTCGTATTCTTCCTCTCCGAAGCAGACAGCATAGCCCTGGCTTTCCAGGAGCTCTTCACTGCCTGTCTCATTGCCGTCATTTCCTGCATACTGGATAAATCCAGAGCCCCCGAAAAATTCATATCCGCTTGCAGGTATTTCCTTTGTAATTCCATAGTAGTCATGCCTGCTGGCATTATGTCCATAAAAAGCCGCCGGTGTAGCATGGTTTACCGGTACGGAGCTCATTATGCCTACTTTGTATCCTCTGTCTTTGAGTATTTTGGCTATGCTAACCAGAGTGTCGCCTTCTGGAGTTATGCCAAGCATCCCGTTGTTTGTCTTTTCCCCGCAGCTGATAGCTGTTCCTGAAGCTGACGAGCAAGTTATATTCTTGTTTGCAGAATATGTTTCAGCCATACCTATCACAGGAAATTTGGTGAAACTTACCTGGTCGAAGCCATGTTCTCCTTTCATGTATGACTGGTACGATTCAGCCGCCGCTACGTGAGTTGCTCCCATTCCGTCACCTATAAACAGGAAGATATATTTTGCCGGCTGACTAGATTCTTTTTCAGTGTTTCCAGCTGTGTTTCCCATTCTTGTGATTGCAAAACCTGCCGCTATCAGCAGTACGCCGCAGATTATAGCCGCTGCAGTGCTTTTCCTTATTTTTCCCATGTCATTTAAATTTACGCATTCTGCAAATTTAATATTTTATTCCCAAAAAAAAGACGGAGGAAATCCAAAATTTGAATTTCCTCCGTCTTTAATCAGATTCAGCCAGTATTATTCTGCTGCTTTTCTCGCGGCGTACATGATCTTAAGTGCAGAGCATCTTCTCAGCTCCTGCTTCACGTCTGTGATGATACCCATCCTGACGTCAGCGTCTGCCCTTATCGATACTGTCATATACTGTCTGTCCACTTCACTCATCGCGTCGCGTTCAGCGGCGATGAAGTCACGGATTTCGTCAACTGACTTGAAAGAATCGTTCAACTGTATACGTGCATCGGTACCGTACATTCTCTGAAGGGATGCAATCGGAGATCCGATGTTGATATATGAAGTCAGGTCCTTGCGTTCAAGCTTCGCTACTTCGGAAGCTTCCGGAAGATTCACCATGACCTTGTTCTCGGTTTCACGCATGCTGGTAGTCACCATGAAGAAGAACAGAAGCATGAACACGATATCGGACATTGACGCTGTGGTCAAACCAGGAACGGATTTTTTATCTCCTTTTCCTCCAAACTTTGCCATAATCTATTCTCCTTTAGTTTTTAGAAACATCCTTTGGTTCCGCCTCGGAAATGTTCTGAGGTATCGCCTCCCTGACAATAGCCTGTTGATCTGAGTTCAGGTTCAGATACGCTTTCCCGAAGTGCGCTTTCGCGAATTCATCCCTGAGTTCGTTAACGGCTTTCACGAGTTCGTTCTGTACGGCGATATATGCCTTGTAGCTCGTACCACGGTCGTTCTGCAGGGAGATGATGCCCTTCGAAACATTGTATGTACCGAAACCTTCGATCTCTTTCGGAGTCCTTTCCGGAAGGTTAGGGTCATTGTTGGGATTTACCAGGAATTCCTTTACTTTGTCTTTCAGAAAGCTGACATCCATCGGTTCATTACCAGCGAACAGCCTGTCAGCGGAGTTGATCCTTACGATGATGATATTCCTCCTGTTGACTTTCTGGTCCTGCACCTCCTGATTTTCATCAGGGATAGGCGGAAGACGGCGCTGCAGTCCCGAATCCTGATTCATCGTAGTGGTCATCAGGAAGTAAGAGAGCAGCAGGAACGCAATGTCCGCTGATGATGCTGAATTTAATTCTGGAGTCTTCTTAGACATAGTTTTTCTTTATTTATTGCGGATTGCATTATATACGCCACCACCTATGATGGCCAATACTGTCACGGCGCAGAGGATATAAGTAAGGTTCAGCACAGTGTCTGTCAGTTTCAGTGTCATCTGGCTGACTTCTTTTCCGACATATCCTACTGCCGGTGCTCCTGATGAGAGGAAGTAGACAGCGCCTACCACTACTACTACAGCCACGAGCTCGATACCCATCTTGATAAGGTTCTTAGGGTTGTTTATGGCGCTGATGGCTATACCGAATAGGATGGCTGCTACTATGCCTACTACTATCAGGACATATGCCCAATAGAGCAGGGTGTCTACAGAGGCATCGTTAAAGCCTGCCACGTAGCCCCATACTGTTATGCCTGTACTGACTATCATCAGTACCCATAACATTATCTTTACTATTTTCTCGAATTTGCTGGATGACATTGTCTGCTATTTTTTATTCTCATATTTAACCAGAATATCTACAAGTGAGATCGATGCATCTTCCATATCGATGGAGAGTGAGTCGATTCTCGATACGATATAGTTGTAGAATACCTGGAGAATAATGGCAACGATCAGACCGCCGACTGTGGTGATCAAAGCGACCTTCATACCTCCTGCCACAACGTTAGGCGAGATATCACCTGCCGCCTGGATGGCATCGAATGCCTGGACCATACCTACCACGGTTCCGAGGAATCCGAGAGATGTGGAAAGTGCGATGAAGAGGGCTACCCAGGTAAGACCGTTCTCCATGAGGCTCATCTGAACTGAACCGTAAGAAACGACAGTCTTCTCTACTACCTCTACACCCTGGTCCATACGGAGGAAACCCTGATAGAAAATGCTTGCTACCGGTCCGCGGGTAGTGCGGCACACTTCCTTGGCAGCTTCTACACCGCCTTCATTGAGAGCGGCTTCGATCTTTTCAAGAAGCTTCTTCGTGTTTGTCTTCGAGAAGCTCAGATAGAGGATTCTCTCGATAGAGATAGCCAGACCGAAGATAAGGCAGAGGATGATGGAAGCCATGAAGCCAGGACCACCTTCGATGAACTTGGTCTTGAGCTGCTGGTGAAGAGGAATCTCGCTCTGTCCTGCCGCGAATGGATTTGCCTCAGTGGCTGGAGCTACTTCTTCTGTTGCCGCCGCAGAATCAGGAACAGCAGTAGTGTCAGTCTGAGCTGCTGCAGCCTGGGCGGTGAAAGCCATCATTGCAATAGTTGCAAGTGATATGAAAAAATTTTTCATAATTGATTGAGTGTGTTTAATTAATAATGTATTAGTTTGTTATAATCTTCTTATGTGAAACTTTTGGCAGTCAAGAGGCTCTTTGTCCTCTAAAATCCGGTGCAATTTAGCAAATAATTTTTATATGACAATAATTATTTTGTGATTTCTCCTCTGAGGTTTTCTCCTATTCCCTCAATGACTTCCCTGTTTCCTGTGTACCTGCCCAGCAGATAGAAGAGCTTCGCCAGCGCTCCTTCTGTGGTGCAGTCATATCCGCTCTGCACCCCGGCCTCTTCAAGCTTTTTGCCGGTAGCGTACAGGTCCATGTTTACTGATCCGGCTATGCATTGGGTGATGTTCAGCAGTATTTTCCCCATTCCGGACGCTTCTTTCACTATGTCCAGAAACCATTTTTTCGATGGCGCGTTCCCTGCTCCGTATGTCTCTATAATGACGGCGCGTGTCTCCGGCCCGCACAGGATGTTCCTCACTACCTGGGGAGTAATGCCAGGATGCAGTTTCAGTATTGACACCCTGGTGTCAAGCTCCTTGTGGAAAACCGGTTTGCGGTCCCAGTCATCCGGCTTCCGTATGACAGAGCTGTTGTACCGGATGCTGATGCCTGCTTCAGCCAGGAGAGGGCAGTCTGCTGACTTGAATGCCCTGAAATTCTCGGAGCTTGTCTTCCTGGTCCTGTTCCCGCGCATCAGTGCATTTCCGAAGCATATGCAGACTTCCGGGACCAAGGCATGCCCGTCGCTGTCTTTCGACGCCGCTATTTCCACAGAAGATATCAAGTTCTCTTTCCCGTCGGTCCTGGCTACGCCTATGGGGAGCTGGCTGCCCGTGAATATCACAGGTTTTGTGAGCCCTTCTATCATAAAGCTCAGGGCAGAGGCTGAGTAAGCCATGGTGTCTGTACCGTGCAGGACCACGAAGCCGTCATAGCTGTCATATTTTTCTTCTATCAGGCTCGCCAGGGCCTGCCATGAGCGAGGTTCTATATCTGCTGAATCGATGACGGACTCGAACGTGCATGAATCAATCCTGTATGCGAATTTTCCCAGTTCCGGCACTTCTTCAAGTATCTGGGAAAAATCGAATGGCTGGAGAGTCTGCTCCACCGGATCCATCTTCATGCCTATGGTGCCTCCTGTGTATATGAGCAATATGGAAGACTTCACCATGCTGTCGTCAAAATTGAATTTCATGGCCGTGTATTGTTAATTTGCACTCGTGCAGTCATATGTTGAATAATTTTCTGGCGTTCGATGTTGTCACTTCAGCCACTTCCTCTATGCTGATGCCTTTTTGCATTGCTATTTTTTCCGCTATAAAAGGGATATAGCCGCTCTCGTTCCTTTCGCCTCTATGAGGGGCAGGCGTGAGGTAAGGCGAGTCCGTTTCCAGCTGAATCCTTTCCAGTGGAATCTGTTTCACAGTCTCGGCAATCCCTGCTTTTTTGAATGTGACCACGCCGCCGATTCCTACATACCAGTCTCCGTATTTTTCCATCTGCCGGAAAGTTTCGATACTGCCGCTGAATGCATGGAACACACCTCTGGGATGGAGCGGCTTGCACCGCTCCAATACATTGAAAATAAGTTCTGTGGCTTCTCTTGAATGTATGATGACAGGCAGATTTTTCCTGCATGCCAGCCTGACCTGAAACTCGAAGGCCTCCTCCTGCTCTTTCACGAATTCTTTTGACCAGTAGCAATCCATCCCTGTTTCTCCGATGGCGGCAGTGCCTCCGTCCAGCGTCTCTTCGATTTCTTCAAGGTTTTCACGCCATTTCCCGTCCACTGAAGTGGGATGCAGCCCAAGGCATGTATGTATGTTTTCCGGAAATTTGGCGGCCAGGTCCATCATGGCTTTGCGCGATGAGGCGTCGATGTCAGGGAAAATCATTTGCGTCACTCCGGCGTCTATGGCACGCCGCACTGCATTTTCGGCATCATCGCTGAACATCTCATCGTATAGATGAGTGTGGGTGTCTATATAGCGGTTCATTGTTTCAAGACATCGTCCGGAGAAATCATTGTATTCCGGGCGGCGGATGCAAAAATAACTATTTTTTCCGGTTTATCGTACATCTCTGCATGAGGTCTATGTTGATGAAGCCGTCGCTTTCCAGGAGGCTTGCCATCTCTGCCACGGCGCTGAATTCCAGTTCAGCCGCCTCGCTGAGTTCGTCCAGGGACATTCTCCTGTTTCTTTTGATAAGCAACAGTATCTGGCTCATCAGCTCTATTTGCCTGTCTTTCAACACCCCTTTATAATATTGCCCAGGGTCCTCGTCCTGTTTTGAACTTTTCCTGAATGTGAATCCCAGGCTTTCCACGAGGTTTTTCTCGGATGTGACAGGGACGGCGCATCCCGACCTGATCAGGGCATTGCAGCCTGCAGACATCGGGTCGTCTGCTCTTCCGGGGAGTGCATATACTTCCCTGCTGTAGGAAAATGCTTGGTTTGCGGTGATTATCCCTCCTCCTCTGGCGCGAGATTCTATGAGTATGGTGGCCTGGCACATTCCGGCGATGATTCTGTTTCTCCTGATGAAATTTATGGCGACGGCTTGTGTCCGCAAGGGGTAGTCGGTCACCAGGGCCGAGCCTTCTGTGGCGGCTATCATGCGCGCGGCGGCTCTGTGTGCGGACGGATAGACTGTGTCTGCTCCTGTGGCCATCACGGCTATGGTGTCCAGGCCGTTTTCCAGGGCGGCCATGTGTGCTGAGATGTCTGTTCCGTATGCCAGGCCGCTGACTATCACAGGCTTTTTTCCGGAGCGCGCCAGGGCTTCCACTATGCGGGTGCACCATTCTTTCCCGTAAGGGGTGATGTCGCGAGTGCCTACTATCGCTATGTAGTCACGTTCATTTGCCAGGCACGCGGCCGGGGCGTCGCTCCTGACGTACAAGCCGGCAGGAGCGTCCTCGCATTCTGCGAGGAGGGCCGGGTATCCGGCCTCGCCCCGTCCCCTGAACTCCACGCCCAGCTTCCATGCCTCCTCCAGTTCGTCTGAGGCCATGTCGAGAGACTTGGCGCATATTCTGTCCGTGTATTTCGACCCGGGCCCCAGCACTTGCACCAGGGCATCCCTGTCCAGCTTGAATACAGGAGCCGCGCCTCCGAAGCATTCCAGCAGGGCGGAAGCTATGCGGGGCTCGTATCCGAAAATCTTGTTCAAGGCGCACAGGCATATTTTCTCTTCACTGAAACTTGCCATTTTTGCCTTGAAGTTATGACATCCGGATAAAAAAACAGACTGATTCCGTCATGGTCCAGTCTGTTTTTTCTTTATTTTGATTTAATTTTCTTTTTTTTTTTATGATTTCCGGAATGCCATTATAATATAAGAAGGGCATCGCCGTAAGGGCCGAACTTATAGTCTTCCTTCAACGCGGCGGCATAAGCTTTCATGACATTTTCATATCCTCCGAAAGCCGCTACAGACATGAGCATCGTCGAACCTGGAACGTGGAAGTTGGACACTATGGCATTGGGAATTGCAAATCTGTACGGAGGGAAGATGAACTTGTTAGTCCACCCGTTGTATGGATTCACCTCGTCGTATGATGTGACATAAGTCTCCAGAGCCCTCATCACGGTCACTCCCACTGCAAGAACCTTGTGCTTCGCCCTTTTTGTCTTGTTGATGATGTCGGCTGTCTCTTCTGGGATGATGACTCTTTCAGAGTCCATTTTGTGCTTGGACAAGTCTTCGACATCCACTGAACGGAAGTGCCCTATGCCCATGTGCAGGGTGATGAACGTCTTGTTTATGTCTTTTAAAATCATCCTGTTGAAGAGCTCGCGGCTGAAATGCAGGCCTGCGGCCGGTGCGGCTACAGCTCCTTCGTTCTTGGCGAAGATGGTCTGGTAGTTCTCGGCGTCTTCAGGCTCCACTTTATCTCTGACGAATCTTGGAAGCGGTGTTTCCCCCAGAGAAAACAGGGTCTGCTTGAAATCTTCGTAAGGCCCGTCGTAGAGGAATCTCAGAGTTCTTCCTCGCGATGTCGTGTTGTCGATGACTTCTGCCACCAGGCTCTCGTCTTCCCCGAAATAAAGCTTGTTGCCGATTCTGATCTTTCTGGCCGGGTCGACTATTACGTCCCACAGCCTCTGTTCCCTGTTCAATTCCCTCAGGAGGAATACTTCGATTTCTGCCTTGGTCTTCTCCTTGTTCCCGTAAAGCCTGGCCGGGAACACCTTGGTGTCGTTCAGTACGAAAGTGTCGCCCTTTCCGAAATAATCTATGATATTCTTGAATAGCTTGTGCTCGATTTCTCCTGTATCTTTGTGCAGCACCATCAGCTTGCATTCGTCTCTCCATCTCGGAGGTTCCTGCGCTATCTTTTCCTTGGGGAGGTTGAACTGGAATTGTGAAAGTTTCATCTTGTCCTTGTAAATTCGTCCTAATATTATTCTTCAGCCACGAGCAATCGCGACATTATATTATACGATTTATTTTGTAAAATGTTTCAGGATTTTGAAAAATTTTACAAAAATTCTCTCAAAGGCTTCTTTTTATGGAAGTTTGCTATCCAAGTTTCACTTTGAATACCTCCTGTATTGACGGATAGGTGTTGTCCAGGAATCCTGGCAGGCTTGACTGGGCCACCCATGCCGCTTTGGTGATGTCTTCTTCTGTCTGGGGTGTCAGGTCGGCAGGATTGTTATATTTCATGTCAAACCACCAGGTGTGCTTCAAATGCCATATGCCGTTCCTTTTGTAGCAGTGGTCGGTGACGCATATCAGCTCCCCGAGGCTGAGCTTGTCTACCCCTGTCTCTTCCTGCACCTCCCTGAGCGCGGTGACACGTATGTCTTCTCCGGGCTCCCTGTGCCCTTTCGGCAGATCCCAAAGCCCGCTTCTCCTGATCAGCAGAAAGTCTCCCCGTCTGTTTGACACAAGCCCTCCTCCTGCATCTACCTCTTTGAACTCCATGCATATTTTCCTGTATGTGCCGTCTGTGTCCTCGGCTGGAATATAGATTCTGTGCAAGCTGGCTGAAGATTCGAACATGTCCACCATGTCGTGTATGCTGACTTGCCGGCCTGGAAGAAACTGTATGGCATTGGGGTCAGTCAGGGCCTGCCCGTCAGGCTGGCAGATGATGATGCATCTCTTTTCGAAGTATATCTTGTGCATTATCTCAGTGAAAATTATTATCTTTGCAAAATGTGTCCGGATGGACAAGTACAATACAAATATACGCAGAAGCCGAGAGCAGAACAAAATTATTTGTTATGCCGAGGCGTGAACAGTATAAATGACGAAGTCAAATATACGCAGAAGCCGAGAGCAGAACAAATGTATTTGTTATGCCGAGGCGTGAACAGTATATGTGGCGAAGCCAAATATACGCAGAAAAATTAAACAGATAAGAATATGGAAAGTAAAGAGACATTGGTTGCCAAGGCGCTTCTTGACATCAAGGCCGTGCTGCTGAGCCCTGACAAGCCTTTCACGTGGGCTTCAGGCTGGCTGTCGCCTATCTATTGTGACAACAGGAGGATACTTTCGTTCCCTGACATAAGGGAAAATGCCTGCCGCCTTATGGCAGATATCATAAGGGAGAAATACCCTGATGTGGAAGTTGTGGCTGGAGTGGCTACGGGAGCCATAGCGCATGGAATGCTCATTGCTCATTTTCTCGGCAAGCCGTTTGTGTATGTGAGGCCTAAGCCGAAGGACCATGGAACAGGGTCTCAGATAGAAGGAATTCTGGAAAAAGGCGCCAAGGTGGTGGTAGTGGAAGACCTGATTTCGACAGGAAAGAGCAGCCTCGCCGCAGTGGATGCCCTGAACAAGGCTTCCGCTGAAGTGCTCGGCATGGTGGCTATATTTTCTTACAATTTCAACCAGGCCAGGCGTGCGTTCGAGGTGGCCGACGTAGAGCTTACTACGCTCACGAACTATGATGCGCTCATCGATGTTGCGTGCCAGACCGGATATATCAAGGATTCTGACCTGGAGCTTCTCCGCGAATGGAGATTTTCCCCGTCAACTTGGGGCAAAAAGGAATAGCTATGGCCACTGAAATCAAAAGCAAGCATGCAATAGTCTCCAGGCAGCCCTATGAACTGTATATGGGGTTCACCGACATGCGGAATTTCGTGCAGTTCCTGCCTGAAGACAAGCGTCAGGGCATTGAAGCTGACTATGACTTTATCAGAGGCTCTGTCCAAGGTTTCAATGTGGGCGTCAGGGTGGCTGAGCGTGTTCCGTATTCCAGAATTGACTTCAAGGATGACGGAGCGCCGTTCCAGTTTTCCATCTCCATGTTTTTCGATCCTGCTCCCGAGGCCGGCAAGACAGATTTTCATATTGAATTTTCTGCGGAGCTGAATTTCATGATGAAAATGATGCTCGGGTCGAAACTTCAGGAGGCTCTGGACAAGGTGGTGACATCGCTGGCAGATGCATCCGAGGGCAAGATGCCGGAGGGTTTTGACCCGTCTCAATATGGTTTCGGCAAGTAGTCTGTTCTGCAAGTATCTGACAGAGGCGATCGGGGCTGAGAATGCCGCGGTCGCCTTGTCTGCTCTCGGCCGGCAGGCTTCCGTGTCGGTGAGATTGAATCCGTCCAAGTTCCCGGCCAGGCTGAAATACAGCCTCTTCCCCGGGGCTGCATGCATCCCGTGGTCTCCGCACGGACTTATGCTTGAGAATCGCCAGGCCTTCACTCTGGACCCTCTGTTTCATGCAGGATGCTATTATGTCCAGGATTCTTCTTCCATGTTTGTCGGGCATGTATTGCGGCAGATTCTTTCTGAAACATGCCGGAAAGATACCCTGAGGGTGCTGGACTTGTGTGCCGCGCCTGGCGGGAAAACCACTGACGCGGCCGCTTCTCTGAGAGGCATGGCGGGGGACGGCTTTTTGCTGGTCTCGAATGAAGTGATCAAGTCCAGGTCTGCGGTCCTGGCTTCGAATACGGCCGTATGGGGGGATCCTAATGTAGCTGTGACCTCGGCTGACCCTTCGGATTTCGGCAGGATGAGAGGCTTTTTCGACATTGTCCTGGCTGATGTGCCATGCTCAGGGGAAGGAATGTTCAGGAAAGATGCCGGCGCTGCGGAGCAGTGGTCTGCAGAAAATGTCGCTCATTGCGTGGCCAGGCAGAGGAGAATATTGGCTGACGTATGGCCTTCTTTGGCCGAAGGCGGATATCTGATTTATTCAACCTGCACGTTCAACTGTTATGAAAATGACGGGAATGTGCGGTGGGCCGAGGAAAATTTTGGGGCTGAGGCTCTTTCCCTGGATGCAAGCTGTGAAGGATATGGTGTGCTTAAGACAGAATACGGCTGGAGCCTGGTCCCGGGGCTGGTAAAAGGGGAGGGCCAGTATTGCGCAGTGTTGAGGAAAACCTCAGGAAAGTCCAGGGTGTCCGTGCCGTCTTCCAGAAAAAAAGCTCAGGGGCAGGCGGTGTCAAGTTTTTTCAGCGTACCTGTGAGAGAGGTGCTTAAAGGAGACCTTCTGAAAGCAGTGCCAGAGGCAGTTGCTGATGAAGCGGCTTTCCTGGAAGAAAATGTCCGAGTGCTGTCTTCAGGATGCGCGGCCTTCCGCAGAAAAGGACGTGATCTGGTCCCTGATGCAGACCTTGCCCTGAATATCTGCTTGAGAGACGACTCCTTTCCACGGGCTGAAGTCGACAGACAGACTGCCTTGAAATATCTGCACAGGGACGCCATAGCCCTTCCATCTGCAGAAAAAGGATTCTTCCTGGTATGTTTCGAGGGAGTGCCGCTTGGCTTTGTGAAGAATCTCGGCTCGCGCTGCAACAGTCTCCACCCTCAAGAACGCCGTATCCGCATGGATATTTGAATCCTGGGAGATACGAATGCTTAAAATGATTCCGAAAAGAAACTTAAATTGATATTATGATAAATAGGAAACCTTTCATAATCAAATTGTCAGGCATCCGCCTGACAATGACATTGGCATTAGTTTTTTCAGGCCTATGTTTGACAATGCCATTGGCGCAAGCCCAGGAAAATACAGCTGAGACATATAAGAACAGGTACAATCTGGTGGTGTCGAAGCTTGGATACGATGGAGTGGGAGTGGAAACTATTCTGGACCAGTGGGCGGCGCTGGATTCTCTTGATGTGGATATGCTGACCGCCAGGTTCAATTATTATTTTACGAAATCACAGTCTGACGAGGTGGTGGTGAAGCATCAGAAAAAATATCTTGGAACAGAACCTTTTTTGTCACTGAAAGATTCCACGGGCGCAGATATCTATTATTTCCAGGAGGTGATGTATGACGACGGCCTGTTTGCAGACGCCATGAGAAGCCTCGACAGGGCGATTTCAGTGAAGCCGGAGAGGATAGACCTCAGATTCACGAAGACAGCGGCCCTGATGTCTTATGAGAAAGGAAGCCCTGACATGACTCTTTCATATCTTCTGTCGATGGTGGATATGGACCAGGAAGGACTCTTGTGGGAGTATCCTGGCTACGAGATATCAGACTCGTTTTTTTCTGAGGCTATGCAGGAGTATTGCCATGCATTTTTTACTCTGGGCACACCGTCGGCATACACCGCTTTCAGAACACTTTCTGAAAGAATGCTTCTGACAGATCCGAAGAATCCTGTGTTCCTGACCAATATGGGCACCTATGATTTCGTCGTGGCGAAAGATTATAAAGGAGCTCTGAAATACTACAAAAAGGCCTTGAAAATAAGGCCGGATGACTATACAGCTCTGAAAAACTGCGTTTTGCTGGCGCGCCAGCAGAGAAACGTGAAGCTGGAAATCAAGTATCTGGCTGATTTTGTCAATGCCGCTCCTGACGATGAGAAGACAGCCGCGCAGGCACGCCTGAAGTTTCTTACTGAGAAATAATTATTTAAATTTGGTTAAATCGTTGTGAGCCTGCACCAGAAAAACAAATAATCTGTATCTTTGCAAGAATATATTTAAGTTAGTATTGTTATGAACAGCAAATCAGTGTGCCTTATGCTTGCATTAGCGGCGGCATTTTCATGCAAACAGCCGGAAGTTGCAAAATCGGCCCTGGACTTGGCCAATCTTGACCGTACAGTGTCTCCAGGAGCAGATTTTTATCAATATGCTACAGGAGGATGGCAGGCGGCTCATCCTCTGAAACCTGAATATTCCAGATATGGTTCTTTCAATGTGCTGAATGATGACAATGAAGCCCGTCTCAAGAAGCTTTTTGAAAATCTGGGAGCGAGTTCACCTGTGCCTGGAAGCGAAGCTCAGAAGATAGATGACCTTTACAAGCTGGGTCTTGATTCAGCCAGGCTGGCATCGGAAGGAGCTGAACCTCTGCGTAAAGGACTGGCAGAGATCGCTGCAGTCAGCGACAGCCGTTCTCTTGCGGAGACTGTCGCCAGGATGCATGCCGCTTCAGAGTATCCGTTTTTCGGCGCTTATGTAAGTGCAGACATGACTGACAGCGATGTGAATGTGCTTTATATTTCGCAGTCCGGGCTGGGAATGGGAGACAGGGACTACTATCTGGACACTGCCAATGCCGGGATCAAGGAGGCTTACCGGAAGTATCTTTCACGCATTTTTGCGTTGAGTGGCGCAGAGAATCCTGATTCGGCCGCAGTGGATGCACTTGAGGTCGAGGATGCTTTAGCCAGAATATCGTGGTCCAGTGTGGAGCTCAGGGACGTCCAGAGGTCGTACAATCCTATTTCTGCTAAAGATCTGAAGAGCACATACCCGCAGTTTGACTATGGCGCATGGTTCAGAACATTGGAAATCAATGAGCCTGAGAGGATTATCGTTGGACAGCCGTCCTACCTTGCCGGACTGGATTCGCTTTTGGCTTCCACTGACCTGGAAAAGCTGAAGAATTATCTGTCTGCACAATATATCTCAGAATACAGCACTGTCCTTGGGGATGATTTCTATGATGCATATTTCGACTTTTTCAAGAAAACCATGACAGGGGCGAAAGAGATGCAGCCTAGATGGAAGCGTTCGCTCAATGTCGCCAGCAGTCTTTTGCCGGAGGCTGTGGGCAAGCTCTATGTGGAGTCTTATTTCCCTCAGGAGTCCAAGGATGCTATGCTCAAGATGATTTCCAATATCAGGGCGGCGCTGGGCGAACATATCGATTCGCTTGCATGGATGTCAGATTCCACAAAAATGGTGGCCAAGGAGAAGCTGGAGGCTATCACTGTGAAGGTCGGCTATCCTGACAAATGGAAGGATTATTCCACACTTATTATAAATCCTACGCTGTCTTACATGGAGAATGTGAGAAATATCTGTGCATGGAATGCTGCAGACAATCTTTCTCGTCTCGACAAGCCGGTGGACAAGACAGAGTGGCTGATGAGCCCGCAGACTGTCAATGCATATTACAATCCTGCCACAAATGAAATCTGCTTTCCTGCCGCCATACTCCAGCCTCCGTTCTTCAATCCTGAAGCTGACGACGCTGTGAACTATGGGGCGATCGGAGTGGTGATCAGCCACGAGATGACTCATGGATTCGATGACCAGGGACGCCATTTCGACAAGAACGGCAACATGACTGACTGGTGGAAGAAAGAGGATGAGGAGACCTTCAAGAAAATGACGGACATTCTGGTGGCCCAGTTCGACTCTGTATATGTCCTTCCTGGACTCAGGGCGAATGGCGCTCTCTGCCTGGGAGAGAATATTGCAGATCAGGGCGGGCTGAGAGTTGCATATACAGCCTTGCAGAATTCTTTTGGAGGTGTCCGTCCGGCTGACATAGACGGTTTCACCGCCGAGCAGAGGTTCTATCTTTCATATGCCAACATCTGGGCTATGAACATCACTGACGAGGAGAAGGCCAGGCTTACCAAGCTTGATGTACATTCCCTCGGAGAAAACAGGGTGAATGTCACGTTGAGGAATCTCCAGACTTTCTTCGATGCTTTCGGCATAGAGGAAGGCGACCCGATGTTCCTTCCTGAAGAGGAAAGAGTGGTCATCTGGTAGCTTCTCAGCCATGGGGGTTACAGGTTTCATTTCCAGAAAGCTGCGTTTCCACGGAAATCTTGCAGTCATTTCCATAGCGCTCAGCTTTCTGGTTATGATTGTATCTGTGGCTGTATCGTCCGGATTCAGAAAAGAAATACGCGACTCTCTGTCTGCCGCTACAGGAGATGTGCAGTTTCTTCCTTCTGATATGGACTGGCTGTCAGAAAATTCCCCAATTGGCAGATATCCTGCATATCTTCCTCATATAGACTCTCTTGCAGGAGTCAAGTCTGTTTCTCCCGTAGTTTACCGTGCCGGCATAGTGAAGATGGGCGAAGTGGTGCACGGGGTGCTTTTTAAAGGGGTGGAGGAATTCTCCGCCCCAGATTCTATATCCATGGCTGTATCCATCCCGTCCAGACTGGCTGACATATTGTCCATCGGGGCAGGGGACAGTTTCCAGGCTTATTTTGTGGGAGACCGTGTGAAAGTCCGTAAGTTCCAGGTCGCTGATGTCCATGAGGATCTGGCCGAAACTGATGACAGGCTGGTGGTATACGCCCGTCTTTCCGATATTCAGAGAGTGAACGGATGGCGTGAAGACCAGGTCTCAGCCTTTGACATCCGTCTGGAAGAGGCCTTCAGGACTGAATCTGGCATGAACAAGGCCTCAATGGAGGCTGGGGCCATGGCGTTGCTCTATTCTTCTGATGAAGATTCTTCTGTGGTGAGCATATCGGCGGCAGAAGCGAATCCCCAGCTTTTTGACTGGCTTTCACTCATTGACTTCAACGTCATGGTCATATTGGGGCTCATGACTGTGGTGGCCGGATTCAATATGATTTCAGGCTTGCTTATACTTTTGTTCGAAAATATTTCGACTATAGGAATCCTCAAGTCCGTCGGCATGACGGACAGTGCCATAGTGAAGATTTTTCTCAGGAGTTCTTCTGTAATTGTCTTAAAAGGGATGGCTGCAGGCAATATTCTGGCATTTCTGTTCTGCCTGGTCCAGGGAACTGCTCATTTCATCACCCTCGATCCGTCAAATTATTTCATTTCCTATGTCCCGGTCCATCTGGAGCCTATAAAAATATTGGCGGCAGATGCCGCCGCCTATCTGGTGATAATGCTGCTGCTTCTGCTGCCGTCGATGTTTATTTCGCGAATTGATCCGGCGAAGACTGTCAGAATGAGCTAAGCCGGACAGATTTCACAGAAAGCCGCGTAGATGTTCAGGATGTTTTCGACATAGTTCATTGTCTCTGTGCCGTTGAACTTGCCGAATTTCAGCTGTACCTCCTGCAGGGTGGCGTCTTCCCTCATGGACGGGATTACTTTCAGTATATCATCCCATCTGGTGTCATCCAGATTTCTTGCTGAGGCCAGATTTCTGCAGTCTGCTATCCTTCCCTCCCCGGCGTTGTATGAAGCCAGGACGAATTTGAATCTCTCGAAGTCAGTCATGCCGTCGTCGCTGTACATTCTCTGCAGCCTTGCCAGATGCATGGTCCCGGCCTTGATGTTCTCTTCAGGATTCAGCAGGTCAGTGACACCGTAATATTCCGCAGTAGCAGGCATTACCTGCATCAGGCCGGTTGCTCCTCTGTGCGATACGCAGTTGATGGAGAACTTGGATTCCTGATATATCACGGCGGCCAGCATCCTCCAGTCCCATCCGAGTTTTTCTGCATACTCCTTTATAAGCTTGTCATATGGGCTGAGCTTGGATGCCATCATGCCCCTGCCGTATTTCGAGAGCGGATTCACAGACCTGTGGTACTTGGCCCAAGACTGCTTGTATTCATCTGACTCAGTGTAAGTCGCTATCCATGTATTGACTTCCTTGATTTTCGCAATGTCATCGCTGTTTATGGCCCACACGGCATTGTCGATTTTTCTGGACAGTATGACATCCTCATTTCTGTGATGTTCGCATGTGTCAGGAAGAACCATGATGTCAAACACTCCTGAGTGCAGAGAGTCTACATAGTCGCAGTGATTGTCTGCAAGGATGATTTCGACTTCGGCTCCTACATGGGCTCCAAACTGCCGGAGCATCTCATAGCTGAAGCCTGTCTTGAATCCGTTTCTTCCATAGTTTTCGTTTCCAGTGTTTATGACGCATCTGATAGTGTCGCCTCCAAAAGTTTCGTAAGGGCTGATGCTGTCCACTGCATTGGAACGTTCGCCTATGTTCACTGATCCGAAAATCAGTACAAAAGCGGCGCAATACCTCATTGCTGAGCGCAATTTCCCTGTAAATTTCATAGCAAAATTCTCCTATTCTTGCGAGCTTCTCAGCTCATTCGCGCCTCCGCTTGCGGAGGCTCTTTTAGGTTGTACATAAAATGGCCAGAAAATACCAACTTTGAAGGCCTGCTGAGGCCTGATGTAATGGTGTGCGCTGAAATAGTCAGCCGATTTGTTCGGCCATCCCATTCCGAGGTTCACAGCCTTGATGAAGATGCAAGCCCTTTTCCACTGGATGTTGACGAAGGCGTCTATGTACGGACAGTTCCCGTACAGCACCTCGTCCTGTGTATGGAATACACCCATTACCGGATTGTAGGACGGAGCATGCCATTTTGTCGTCCATGTGGCATTCGCCCCGATCTGCATCTGCATCACATCCCTGACTACATTGAACTGGAAGTAATACCTGAAGTTCAATGCCAGCATAGGCAGCGGCAGCACGTCTTCATTGGAAGACAGCTGGAAAAGTGCCTGATGGTCAAGGTGGAATTTCCAAAGCCTGAAGTTTTTCATGACAGAGGCTGTCATGACGCTCATTGGTACTTGGTTTTGCTGTATCGATCCGTGGTTGTCGTAATATATGTTGTTGTTCAGCAACGCATACCCGAAGAAAGCCCTCAAATTCCATACCGGGATATTCAGGGAAGCCTCGGCTTTCGTGGTGGAAATCTTTCCGAAGTCATTGTCCCACCAATAATGGTTGGTATGCAAATGCTGTTCGTAATAGTCTGGTTCTCTGAGATTTGTCTCAAAATGGAAAGTCAGGTTCAGCGGGCTGTTCCTGTATTTCCTGAACGGATAGAAATTGACTGACAAATTGGCATTTATCGAGAAGTCATTCAGTTCGCTTCCGAGGAAGGTATACCGTCCTTTGGCATCCCAGTGCATGTATTTTTTCAGCTGGCCCTGCGCGCCGGCAAACAGGTAGGCGGAGTTCCGCACCACTGGGCGGGCAGGCTGCAGATAGCTCAGCCTGTTGAAGTCATAGTAGTTGAGCAGCTTGTCTCCTACTCCTACATCGAGCTTGGATACTATCCCTTCGCTGGACCATGGCTGCAGTCTCAGGAATATTCTGTTGTCCAGCTTCATCACCCTCATGGAATCCCTGCTGGTCGTCGGGTTGAGGAAGAAATTGCCGTTGTAGAAATCCCTGCCTTCAGTGTCATTCTCGGAGATGACATCGTTGTAAGTTTTCGTATATACGGTGTATTCTGAACAATGCCCTATGAAAGCAGTGGTGACATCTGTGTTTATGCTGTCATTGTTTTCAAGGGCTTCCTGCGCTTCCTTGGCCGCCTGCCTCAGCATGTACTGCTCGATGGCGGCGCTGTCTCCGCTTGCCATAAGGCTGTCTCTGTATGCTTCTTCAGCCTTCCTTTCTTTTCTTTTCTGCCTGGCCTCCTTGGACAGGAAGTCGAAAGGGATTCTGTATGACTGGTCCAGGAATACCGTGTTTTTCTTCACTTCATTGCTGGCTTCTGTCAGCCTGACAGCTATCTCCCTGGCGTCCACAGTAGTGTCTCTGATCCAGAAATTGTCTACGATTCCTCCGTTCTCGCTTTTGCGTATCCTGTGGTATATATAGCCGGCGTTCATGAAGTATTTCTCCCCCATGTAGTTTGTCGCGGCTACGAATGTCCTGTTGTCAGTGTCCTCATTTTGCAGCATGCCGTTCCCTCCGAATCTGTCGTACTCCAGAGTCAGATTCAGTTCCGGGAGGATATTCTGTGTAGTCATCACCCTCAAGTCGCTCTCTTCCTTTTCTGAATTGGCGAAAAGCGTTCCCCAGTAGGCCAGTTCAGTGTACGGAGTTTTGGTATTGTACATAGGCAGGGTCTCAGGGGTGTAATTGTACATCATGTACGGGGTGTAGAAGACGGCATTTTCAGCCTCCTCCCTCAGAAAATAATTGTAAGTCTCTGTCGGAGAGCCTATCACTCCCAGATAAGTGGCGTTCACATCATTTTTGAAGAACGGATATTCTGTGAAATGATAGTTGTAGCTGGTATCGATATCTTTGAGCTGGATGTCGTTGAAATACCTGTCATGATTCCACATGATGATTCTCTTGAACTGCATGGAATCAGGGACCACATATGTGCTGAGTATGCGCGGGGTATTCTCTATGATGCTGTCCTTGTACGCCCTGATGCTGTCCTTCCTGGCCAGAATGCTGTCCATCTCCGCCATTTTCTTCGCCGTTTCCAGCTCAGCCAGATATTTTTTCCTGTCC
Source organism: uncultured Bacteroidales bacterium (assembly GCA_949289565.1). Taxonomy (GTDB): domain Bacteria; phylum Bacteroidota; class Bacteroidia; order Bacteroidales; family UBA932; genus Cryptobacteroides. The sequence goes on along the minus strand of CASEOO010000043.1, from coordinate 54,513 downwards.
CTCCGGGACAATGAGTTGAACCAGGCTATGGAATCCCTGTAGGCAGTTTCTGTAGAATCCTTGAACACAAGGGAGTCCAGGCGGTGAAGTTCGAGAGAGTCGCCGATGCTTCTGAGCGAATCTCTGACCATGGCACGTGTGACGCTGTCTTTGAGGGCTATGTAATACTTGAACTTCAGCGGGTCTGTATATCTGAGCGAGTCCGGCACTGCAATCGTGTCAGCCGGGTTTACAATGCTGTCAGCCTGCGCCGCCGAGTCTGCGGATGGAATGGAGTCCTGCCGTATCAGCGAATCTGCAATAGAAATGCCGCTGTCTTGAACCAGCGAATCTGCAGCATGGATGCCGCCGTCACGCATCAGCGAATCAATGGCAACAATACTGTCGCCGGCTGCTGATGAGTCAGGTGACATGACGCTGTCTGCTTTCTCTATGGCCGCCAGGCTGTCCTGCTGATGAACCGGGACTCTGCTGAACCGCCCGGCATCGATTCCGAATGACTGGACCGCCGCAAAGGCAGTAAGCACAGCCGGAAACCATATTTTTGATATAAACTTCTTCATATCGAGCCGGCAAAGGTAGACATTATTTTTGATTTTCCAAAAAAATAAAATCAGACTCCTTTGCTGCTCAATCTTTTGAGCGTTTTCTTATTCTATCCGGATGCCCTCCGAACGCATTTCTTCCAGGGCTTTCAGGTGACCGTCGCGGTCCACATAGGCCAGCGCATCTTTTATGAGAGTCACTTTCTTTCCTGCCTTGAGCATATCCTCAGCTGTAGCCTTTACGCAGTATTCGGTTGCTATTCCGCATACGTAGACCTCGTTTATGTCCAGAAGATCGAGAATCTCTCCGACTGACTGCCCGGCCTTGTTCATGCCATGCCAGCCGGAGTATTGTTCGCGGTCTTTGTCCTGTCCTTTGTAGAAAGTCAGTTCCTCGGATACATATGGCGTGAGCTTGTCATGTATAGCTCCGCCTCTGGTCCCTTCCACGCAGTGTGCCGGCCATTGCCCGCCGTTCTCCAGGAAAGAGCAGTGGTCAGCAGGATGATGGTCGCAGATGAATAGAATCGGGAACTGCCCGAAGATCGCATTCTCATCATCTTCTTCCCCTGATTCAGGCTCAGTCTTGCTGTCTATGAAGTCTGCGGTGCTGTTGACGGCTTCTTTAGCGTTCAGACATGCCATCGAGCCATCGATGAAGTCGTACAGCATGTCCACTATGATCAGTGCGGAATCTTTCATGTGCTGTGTTTTAAATGTGGAACTCATGAATTTCTTTCGAGAGCCTGTTTATGATCTCCATCTTGGTGTCATAAAGGTCGTCGGATATATCCACTTTATAGTAATGCGGATTTATAAGTCTTCTTTCGCTCGGGCTGAAGTGGCTGAGAGTCCGGTCATAATATGCTTTTTTCTCTGCCAGGGTATGGCGGACGCAGCATATTTCGCCTTGTTCTATCACTTGGCTCTGAAGCGCAGACGCGGTGTATGTCCCTGCTTCGAATGTCTTGAACTTATACCTGTCGTATTCATCATAGATGGTGAATGTTTCTCCGGCCTCAATCTTTCTGGAGAGGCTGTCGCCCCTGAGGCAGGTGACGTCAGCCTTGAATATGTTGCCGGCTTCTTCATCATGCTTCATAATCCTGTAAGTAATCTGGAATCCAGGATTTATAAGTTTCACCTTGTCTTCAGAGCGCTTCAGCACAGGCTCGCTGTCTATCTGCACCAGCTTGTATACATTCCCGAAACATGGATTCGCCTTGCTGGTGGCTATGGCGTCTCCCACCCCGTATGAGTCAATGCAGGCCCCCTGCCTTTCCAGGTCGGAGATGATGTACTCGTCCAGAGAGTTTGTGGCGAATATCTTGCACTCTTTCAGCCCGTGGTCGTCCAGAATGCGCCTGCATTCGGTGGACAGATATGCGAGGTCGCCGCTGTCCAGCCTGATGCCGTACATCAGGGGGTAGCTGTCGTCTATGCCGTTGTCCTTGTAGGCGCGTATTGCGTTCAGAACCCCGCATTTGAGAGTGTCATATGTATCCACCAGCAGGATGAGGGCTTCTCCTTTGTGGGTCTTGATGTAAGTGTCGAAAGCATGGTACTCTCCGGAGACAGAGCATCCGAACGATGTCACATAGCTGTGAGCCATGGTCCCGGTGGAGCCGCATCCGAAAAGCGTGCCTGTGAGGATGTTGGATGTGTTCGCGCAGCCAGCTATTATAGCTGCCTTGGCGCCGTAGACAGCCGCCCACGGGCCGTGGGCCCTGCGCGAACCGAACTCGCTCACCGGCTTGTTGGTAGCCCTGCATACACGCGAAGCCTTCGTCGCCACAGCCATCTGGTGGTTCATGATGCACAGCATCGGCGTCTCCAGAACCTGGGCCTCTATCATCGGGCCCTCCACTATGATGACTGGCTGGTTCGGAAAAGCGATTTCGCCCTCTCTCATTGCATATATATTCCCCGTGAACTTCATTCCGGAGAGATATTCCCTGTACTCTGCGTTTTCATCCCCGGGCAGGAACTTCTCGAAGAAGCCGGCAGGCATCTTTCCGAGGTTGCTGACCATCTCCATCACCTCATCAACGCCGCTCACCACAGCCCAGTTGTTGTTTTCAGGAGCTTTCCTGTAGAAAAGGTTGAAAATGGCGGTTCTGTCCTTGAACCCGCTTTCAAAAAAGGACTTTCCCATCGTGTACTGGTACTTGTCCGAGCAATATGCATTGTTGAATTCCATAATTTAATGCCAGTCCGGCGAATATATTGTTCTGTGATTCCGGTACGAAATACAAAATTATAAATTATTTAAAATATTATGTAAGAAGATAAGTTAAATTTTGCCAATGCGGATTTTAAACATTATTTTTGAAAACTTGCACTCAATTTTATATCCGGATGAATGAAAAACTTGAAGGCCTGTTCAAGTCATACACAGGAGCCAGGCCTGACAAAATCATACAGCTGACCTCTTCAGGTAGCAACCGCATATATTACCGCATCGCCTCCGGAGACTTTTCCTGCATAGGCGTCGCTGGCATCGTGGCGGAAGAAAACGAAGTGTTCTGCGCTCTGGACAGGCATTTTTCATCGATAGGCATAAACGTGCCTGAAATTTATACAGTCAGCCAGGACAGGATGTTCTATCTGCAGGAAGACCTGGGTTCGGAAAGCCTCTTTGACAGGCTCTCTGAAGGCAGGCTCAGAAAGCAATATTCAGGCGGCGACATCGCCTTGCTGAAGAAAACCATCTCCGTCCTGCCGCGGATACAGATCGAAGGGGCTCGCGGCTGGGATTTTTCCAAATGCTACCACAGCCTGCCGTTCAGCCCGCGTACTGTCATCTATGACATGAATTATTTCAAATACTGCTTTCTGAAGACCACCGGTCTCGAATTCGATGAACAGAAGCTGGAAGATGATTTCATGAAGCTGGCTGAGATCCTGGCGGCCGCTGACGAGAATGCCTTCATGTACAGGGATTTCCAGTCCAGAAATGTGATGCTGAAAGACGATGAGCCGTATTTTATAGATTTTCAGGGAGGCCGCCGCGGGCCTGTATATTATGATGTGGCCTCTTTTGTCTGGCAGGCCAGATCGGATTTCCCTGAAGATTTGAAGGCTGAGCTGGTGGAAACATATATTGCCTCTCTCGAGAGGCACAGGCAGGTGGACAGAGAGAAGTTCTGGTCCGAGCTGAAGCTGTTTGTTTTTTTCAGGACTCTCCAGGTGCTGGGGGCCTATGGCTTCAGAGGATATTTCGAGAAGAAAAGGCATTTCCTGGAGAGCATACCTTATGCTGTGGCAAATCTGCGCGGCCTCCTTCCGTACATTTCCGGCCTGTGTCCGTATCTGGCCTCGTTGCTGGAACAGATGTCGGCGCTTCCACGCTTCTCGAAGCCTGCCGGCGGCGCATCTGCATATGATTCATGCCTGAAAGTCCGTATCTTCAGTTTTTCGTACAAGAAAGGAATCCCAGAGGATGCCTCCGGCAATGGGGGCGGCTATGTCTTCGACTGCCGGGCCATCCACAATCCTGGAAAATACGAGCAGTTCAAGTCGAAAACCGGCATGGACCGCGAAGTCAAGGATTTTCTGGAGGGCAGGGGAGAGGTGGCCGCCTTCCTGGAAAATGTTTATTCATTGGCAGATGCCCATGTTGAAAAATATATCAGCAGAGGATTTACCGACCTTATGTTCTGCTTTGGATGCACAGGAGGGCAGCATCGTTCTGTGTATTGCGCAGAGGCTCTGGCTGGACATTTGAGTGCCAAATATGGCATCAGAATAGTCCTGGATCACCGAGAGCAGGGGGTGAAACGTGAAATCCAAGGAAAGATTCCGTCAAACAAGGCAGCAGATCAGTGAAAATGAAGACAGCCATGATTTTCGCCGCGGGGCTGGGAACACGCCTCCGCCCGATTACAGACAACATGCCGAAAGCCTTGGTCAAGATAGGCGCCAGGCCGCTTCTGCGTATAGTGATGGAGCGTCTTGCACACTTCGGCTATGATCATATTGTAGTGAATGTCCATCATTTTGCCGGCCAGATAGAAGATTATCTGTCTTCTGTGGATATTCCCGGCGTCAGGGTGAGCATTTCTGATGAAAGGGATATGCTCAGGGACACTGGCGGCGGCATACTTCACGCGGAGCCCCTGCTGGGAGATGGGCGTTTTCTGGTTCACAATGTGGATATCATTTCTGACCTGGACTTGAACTGGCTTGATGCCAGTGTCAGGCCTGGAGCGTTGGCGACACTGGCTGTAAGTGACAGAAAGACATCCAGATATCTGCTTTTTGATGACGATATGAGGCTCGCAGGATGGACAAATGTCTCCACTGGCGAAGTCCGCACCCCGTATCCCGGCCTGGATGTCAATGCATGCAGGAAATATGCTTTTTCAGGCATTCACATACTGTCGCACGACATCTTTTCCATATTCAGGGAGACGGGATTCAGAGATAAATTTTCTATTATCGATTTTTATCTGGCTGTGGCCGCGTCCTATCCTGTCTACGGAGCGGTCCCGGATTCTCTGACGCTGGTAGATGTCGGGAAGCCGGAGTCTCTTGCTAAGGCAGCTGAATATTTTCAGTGATGTGAACCGCCCTGGTCCCGGATGTCTTGGCCTCCGTGTTTTTCCATAGTATCACGAGGAAGAGGACGACCAGGAATATGCTGGCAGACACCAGCGTGACATACTGCCATGTGGACATGATTTCGCTGTAGGAACTCATCTCGCGGAATACTTCATTCTGGCCCATAAGCGCCGCAAAAGTATTGTTCGTGCAGTGCATGAGCATAGTCAGTTTCAGAGAACCAGTCCTGTAGTAGACACAGGCGAATATCATTCCGAGAATAAAGGCTGGCAAAGCTTGCCAAGGATTCAGGTGGATGACCGCAAAGAAAAGCGAAGAAATGGCCATGGCCCATATGGGCTTCAGTTTCTGGAGCAGTCCTCTTAATATCAGTCCTCTGCACAGCCATTCTTCAAAAAGTGGAGCGAAAACGGATACTGATATCAATGTGGCCCAGAGGGGAGTCCCTGCAAGCATCTGTTCGTTCAGCCTGTCAAACCATTCAGGAGTCGGAGGCAGCAGCTTTGCGAGAGGGTCTATGGCGAAGCCTGAGGCAAGGGTCACTGTCATCACCATTGGAACCAGTATCCAGAATCCTAATTTTCCGAAATTCCTGTCATCCACGGGCACCGGAGCCGCCATGTCGAAGTCTCTGAGATATTTGCTTCTGCCGGCCGCGTACAGCAGAGGAGGCAGGAACATGACCGGGTATGAGATAAGCATAGAATATTCTCCAGCCAGGCTTTCTCCTCCGGGCATGAATGTCGTGGCCATCGTCACGAGGTTTCCTAAAAGTGCTCCTGCCAGGAGCAATGCCAGCAGGATGAACATGCCTTTGATGTCGGGGAGGTAAAAGTCGAAGTCGGACAGGATGTTGAAAGATGTCTTGACTTTGCGTTTCGGTGATAAAAGTGCCATTGACTGATCTTTATATGGTGTGCAGGATTTAGTCAGTTGTTCAGAGGCTGCGGATTATATTGATTGTGCCGGATTTAATCCGGCACAAACCAACAGAATTTATTATTTGTAAAGAGGTGTCGGATATATGCCTTTGTCAGCGAATTCCTGGAATTTCGCCACCACTCCTGGCCTGTCCTGCTTGTAGGTGACGCCGAACCAGCGTGACGGAGTGGAGAGAAGCTCTGTCTTGGCCAAGCCGTTCTTGATCATATAGTCTACAGCGTAAGGGATGTAGAATTCTTTCTTCAGCTCTGTGATATTTTCTTTCAGGAACTGGATGAACACGTCATGGCTGTTCTCGAAATAGTCCGGAGTGAAACCCCACATATTCATAGAGCAGAGGGCTTTTCCGTCCACTTCTACTCTTTCTCCCTTGCTGTTGTCGGCATAGACTTTCCCGTCAGCGGCCTTTTCTACATTGTGATGTTCCTCGACGTGGGTGAGATAGTGATCGCTGTCGGCCGTGCAGAGGCCTCTTGACACTCCTCCGGATTCAGACAGAGTGTTTTCCAGCTCAAAACCTACGAGGCAGTACTGCCCTTTGGTCTCGGCGTGGGCCATGAGCCAGTCAGCCATAATCTTGAAAGAATCTTTTCCATAATAGTCGTCGCCGTTGATGACAGCGAAAGGTTCTTTGATCACATCCTTCGCCATGAGGACTGCGTGCGCCGTGCCCCACGGTTTCTCCCTTTCAGGATTCAGAGTGAAGCCCTCAGGAATCTTGTTCAGCTCCTGAGTTACAAAGTCGAACTCCAGAGGTGTGCCGTCTGGGCAGGTTACACCTTTATATCTTTTTGCCACCATGGCTTTGAAATCGTCGAGGAAATATTCGCGGACGATGTAGACGATTTTCCCGAAGCCTGATTTTACGGCGTCAAAAATGGAATAGTCGATGATGGTTTCTCCATTTGGACCCAGTCCGTCCATTTGTTTAAGACCTCCGTAACGGCTTCCCATGCCTGCGGCAAGTACGAGTAGTGTTGGTTTCATGATAAGTATTGATTATATTGTTTTCTATATTCTTCAAATTTACTTATTTTTGTTGAATAAATCATTCTGAAACAGAAAAACTTTATATGTCCCGGATGTTTATGGCGAAATTAAAGAAAATATTCAGAGGCGGGCCTGGCAGTTTCGGCGGTTTTGTAGCTGTCGCCACGCTGGCTTTTATATTGTTCGTATTCCTCAAGCCCGGGAACAACATTTTTCACTGGATAGCGGCTTCCCGCGAGAAAGCCCGCCAGGAAGAGCAGATACGTCAGTATCATGAGGCTCTGCAGAGGCTGGATGACAGGATCGATATGCTGGTGACGGACAGGGACACCTTGGAAAAATTCGCCAGAGAGCAGTTTCATCTTGCCGCCCCTGGCGAGGATGTCTATATTCTGAAAGACTGAAAAAATTGAGTGGGTGGGTCAAAAGTCACGAAGTGACCGCGACTGGAAGGAGCGAGATCCCCCTAATAGGGGGTGCAGGGGGTTAGGATGGGGTCAGTCTTTCGAAGAAAGACGTTTGAGGGTGACCAAAAGCCCTTTTGGGTCACCCTCACAAACAATTTCAAACTTGTATTCCTCTTATCAGCGAGGTCAGAATCCGGTGTATGTCATCGGAGTTATAGCCCTGAGTTCTTCCTTGACTTCTTCCCTGATATCGAGACGGTCTATGAAATCCGATATGGTCTGGTGATTTATGACCGAGCCTGTGCGGGTCAGAGCCTTCAGAGTTTCATATGGATTTGGATAATTTTCGCGTCTGAGAATAGTCTGGATGGCTTCAGCCACTACCGCCCAGTTCCTTTCGAGGTCGGCTTCTATCGCTTCTTCGTTGAGAATCAGTTTCCCCAGGCCTTTTTTCAGAGAATTCAGCGCTATGACTTGGTGCGCCACCGGCACTCCGACATTTCTGAGCACTGTAGAATCTGTCAGGTCGCGCTGAAGTCTGGAGACAGGCAGCTTCATGGACAGGAATGTCAGAACAGCGTCTGCCATGCCCAGATTCCCTTCCGCATTTTCAAAATCTATAGGATTCACCTTATGAGGCATCGCGGAAGATCCCACTTCGTTCTTGTTTACTTTCTGCTTGAAATACTCCATGGATATGTAAGTCCAGATGTCGCGGGCCATGTCGATGAGGATAGTGTTTATCCTGCGCATGTTGTCGAATATGGCGGCCAGGTTGTCATAGTGCTCGATCTGGGTGGTCGGGAATGACCTTTTCAGGCCGAGTGACGACACAAACTTGTTCCCGAAGCTTATCCAGTCTATCTCAGGATATGCCACCTTGTGTGCATTCATGTTCCCTGTGGCGCCTCCGAACTTCGCCGGGTAGGTCAGGAGGGAGAACTGCCTGAGCTGTTCTTCAAGACGCACCTGGAAAACCCTGAATTCCTTCCCCACCTTGGTAGGAGAGGCCGGCTGTCCATGGGTTTTCGCGAGCATCGGTATGTCCTTCCATTCTTCCGCCATCTTTCTGATGATGTCCAGCACTTCATTCAGGAGCGGAAGCCAGCAATGTTCCACAGCCTCCTTGAGTGAAAGCGGCACGGATGTGTTGTTTATGTCCTGGGAAGTGAGACCGAAATGTACAAACTCGCCCCATTTCATGATGTCCATTTCCTGGAATTTCTCTTTGATGAAATATTCCACAGCCTTTACATCATGGTTTGTCACTTTCTCTATGTCTTTTACTCTCTGGGCTTCTTCTGCTGTGAAGTTCCTGTATATGTTCCTGAGAGCTTCGAATTTCGATTTGTCGAAGTCTGAAAGCTGCGGAAGCGGTATTTCACAGAGGGCTATGAAATACTCTATTTCCACACGGATGCGATAGCGGATCAGCGCAAATTCGCTGAAATACTCTCTAAGTGGCTCTGTCTGACGTTCGTACCGCCCGTCAACCGGCGATACTGCCATAAGTGAATCGTGATTCATTGCAGTTTTATTTTACAACTTGCAAAAATAATAATAATTGCCGTAAATCCGAAACATCACTGGAGCATGCGGAAAGCCGTGACTGTACGGACAGTTTCTGCCACATCATGGACGCGCAGAATGCTTGCACCCCGCTCCAGCGCCGCCAGGTTCAGAACCTGGGTTTGTGGCAGAGCCTCTTCTGGTGTTATGCCCATAAGCCTGTAAATCATGCTTTTCCGTGAAATCCCGACCAGCACTTTTCTGCCGAAGGCCGAGAATTTGCCCAGCTCTCTGAGCAATTGCCAGTTCTGTTCTATGTTTTTTGCAAAGCCGAATCCAGGGTCGAGAATCCAGTCTTTGATTCCTGCCATTTCAGCTCTGGCGGCAAAATCTCGGAAATATTCCATCACATCTTCAGAGACATCGCTGTAGCTGCATCTGCTCTGCATATCGGCCGGAACGCCTCTTTTGTGCATGGCCACATAAGTCAGCCCCAGTTTCCCGGCAGTATCCAGCATCTGCGGGTCGTCTTCGCCGGCGGAAATGTCGTTCACTACGAAATCTCCGATGGAGTCGAAGCATTTTCTGACTATTCCTGCCCTGAATGTATCCACTGAGAAAAGCCTCCGGGGAAACTCTTTTTTCAGGACTGCCATCAGCGGGGCGAGGCGTCTCCACTCTTCTTCTTCATCGGGAAGCGCCGCCCCGGGCCTTGTAGAGCAGGCTCCGATATCCACGATGCCGGCCCCTTCATCGAACATGTCTCCGATTTTTTTTATGACCTGTGCCAGGTCAATGCTTCCGTCTGCGCCAAGGCATCTGCTTTCAGAATAATACGAATCTCCTGTGAGGTTAATAATCCCCATCACAGTGATTTCTTTTGAAGAAAGCTGCATTTCTGTGCGAGCTCCGCACCACGAAGAATTCTTATCCATCTTATGAGTTTATTATAATGATTTTGTAAAAATATTCTTTTAAATTATCTTTAAAAAATTTTTCTGAAATCATGCTAGTAGTATTGGAAGGACTTGACGGTGCAGGAAAATCCACCCAGGTCAGAAAACTGCGGAAATATCTTGAAAGCCTCTGCGGCGAGGTAGACTATATACATTTCCCGAGGTATGACGCCCCTGTGTATGGAGCTCTGGTCAGCAGGTTTCTCAGAGGGGACTTCGGCGGAAATGATGCTGTGCATCCGCAGCTCGTGGCCCTGCTTTTTGCAGAAGACAGGCATCAGGCCGCTCCTTATATGAAACAGAAGCTAAGCGAAGGAAAGACCATCCTGCTGGACAGGTATGTTTATTCCAACATAGCGTATCAATGCGCAAAGCTCAGCAGCCCTGACGAACAGGAACAGCTCAGGCAATGGATTTTCACTACAGAGTATCAGGATTTCGGCCTTCCGCTTCCAGACCTGAACATATTTCTGGATGTTCCGATAGAATTTGTCGAGCAGAAGCTTTCTGCTGAGAGAAAAGGCGCTGACAGAGACTATCTTGAAGGTGCGAGGGACATACATGAAGCGGATATAGAATTCCAGAAAAAAGTCAGGGACATGTACAGGTCGCAGTGTGAAAACGACCCGAAATTCGTCAGAGTGGACTGCGAAGCCATCGACGGGACGATGCTGCCTCCTGATGAGATATTCTCAAGAATCAAGTCCGTCACTGACAGTGCATTGAAAAATAATTAGATTAAATCCGGGCTTTCCATGAATATAATTTTAAACAGAACGAAGAGATTCTGCGGCTATCTGGTAGGGATAGTGTTTTTCATTTCAGGCGTGCTGAAGCTCCTTGACCCTGTAGGGACAAGCATGATTGTGGATGAATATTACAAGTTCATGCACCTGGATTTTCTCTCATTCTCTGCCAAACCTGCCGCAGTGGCGCTGTCCATGGCGGAATCTTTGATCGGAGCCGCCCTCATCACAGGTGTCTGGAGGCGGATATCAGCTATTGCCGCCCTATCTGCCATGGGGGTGTTTATGCTGATTTCCATAGCATTGCTGATTTTTAACCCTGTTATGGACTGCGGATGCTTTGGCGAAGCCATTCATCTGACACATTTGCAGACATTTGTAAAAAACCTGGCATTGTCAGCATTGTGCTGCATTTCATTTTTCCCGTTTGCCGCGCTGGGCAGGCCGAAAAAACGCAAGTATGTGGCATTCTCCATGGTTTCCGCCGGCTTGGTGCTGTTTGCTGTCTATTCTCTCCTTTATATACCTGTCGTGGACTTCACTGACTATTCCGCTTCTGCGAGACTGGAAGCGTCAGAGCGTTTCTCCGGCGGACCTTTGGCGGCAGATGATGAATACGAGGCAGTGTTTGTCTATGAGAAGAACGGCAGGACGCGCGAATTCACGCTGGACAATCTTCCGGATTCGACTTGGACATTTGTATCCACAGAGACAGTGAAGAAAGAGGATAATTTGAGAAGGGACGAATCTGTCATCTCTCTTCCTGTGATCGACGATTTGGGAGAATATCATGACCGCCTGGCCGCAGGGCACAAAGTCATGGTGGTGAGTGTTTATTCCCCGGACAGGCTCTCGCAGAGAAAGTGGCGTGCGATTTCGCATTATCTTGCCTCTGCCGCGGAAAATGGTTTCCGTCCCCTTCTTCTGATGGCGGCTTCTCCTGAAAAAGGGCAGGAGATACTCGCCGGGCTTGAAGCGGATGGAGCTGCCGAAATGGATCTTCTCCGTCAGTCTGCTTATTATTCAGATTACAAGACTTTGATCACTCTTAACAGGTCGAACGGCGGTGCGACATATTTTTCTGAAGGATTCCTTGTGAGAAAATGGTCATTCAGAGGACTGCCCGGGGAGAACAGAATGGCTGATCTGGGACAGGAAGACCCGACCGAGCCGCTTCTTTCCTATGGCACAGTGGGAAATCTCTTGCTGCAGGCATTTTTCCTGTTCTCTTTTGCAGTCATGCTTCTGCTCTGACAGGCTGGCTGTGCTGCAAGTCCCGTGATTGCACAGCCTTATACTTTAAAAATGTCAGGCTCAGCTTTTCGAGAAAACATTTGAGGGTGGCTCGAACACGTTTCGAGCCACCCTCCTCACTGTCAGGAAAATCTTTCCTAGAATCTGTCTTCAGAAGAAACGGTCAGTTTCTTGCGTCCATGGCGGCGGCGTGATGCAAGAACACGACGTCCGTTAGGTGTAGACATGCGCTCACGGAATCCGTGTTTGTTGCGACGCTTACGCTGTGAAGGTTGGAATGTTCTTTTCATTATCTTGTGTTTTTATTTTCGTCATAAATTGGGAGTGCAAAGGTAGTATTTTTCAAAATAAAAACAAATTATTTTCCTAAAAACTTCCTTTCCCCTCAAAGAAAATCACCATCTTGCCAGCGAAATATTCATCTTTGAGCCATGAGTCCACTTTCCAAGTATGTACTGTACCGGGCTTGATGTGATATTTCTGCATAGCCGTACCCAGTTCTTCGGCGACGTCCCCGCCTTTCAGGTAGAGGATGCCGCGGGAATATTTCCCTTTAGTCCATGGCAGGAAATTCTCTATGGAAGTCACGGCCCGGGACACTATGAAGTCAAACTTGCCAGGCAGGCTTTCCGCACGGGCGTTCACCGTTTCTGCATTGTCCAGGCCGACAGCCTCAGCCACAGCCGAGGCCACCTTGATTTTTTTTCCTATCGAGTCGCATAGAGTGAATTTTCCTCCGGGGAAAAGTATTGCCAGGGGAATGCCTGGGAAGCCGCCTCCAGTGCCGATGTCCAGCAGACTGACATTGCCCGAAGGGCATCTCAGCTCTTCGTATACTGCTGGCATAGCGATTTTCATGTACTCGGCGATGGCGAGCGAGTGCAGCACGTGGTGGCCATACAGCTCCCCGATATCTTTGCGAGATATGACGTTTATCTTTGAATTCCAGTCCGAGTACAGCTCTTCCAGCCGGCAGAACTGCTCTGTCTGTCTGTCTGTCAGGCCGCCGAAAGCGCCGCTGACAATATTCATAAATTCTTCAAAATTCATTGCACTTGTGGTTAATCGTGTCTCCGGACTACTGCAGCTCGTCAGATATATCCATCATTTTGAGCAGCTGTTCTTTAGCCCTGCGTATCCTGGTCTTCACCGTGTTTATCGGCAGCTCCAGCGCATCGGCGATTTCCTTGTATCCGAAATTGTCTATCAGGTTCATTTTCGCCACTACGCGGTAGTCTTCCTTAAGCTTGTCGATATTCGCTATCCATTTGTCGTACTCCTGCTGCTTTATGATGTCTTCCTCAGGGTTGTGCACAGGGGCAGGTATGTCGTCTATCTCGGACAGCTGTTCATTTATGGATGTCACCGGCATGTTGTTCTTTTCCCGGTCTTTCCTCCCGATGTGGTCCAGGGCAGTGTTTCTCGCTATCCTGAACAGCCATGTGGAGAACTTGTAGTCCGGATTGTACATGGCTATCTGGCTGAAAGCTTTCTGGAAACTTTCCAGCATTATATCCTCTATGTCTTCGTTCTGGGACACATATTTGGCAATATGGTTCCTCACCCCGATATTGTACCGGGTGTACAATACTATATATGCCGCCTGATTCTGTTCCTCCGCCAGGCGTATCAGCTCAATGTCGGACAGGTCAGTGAGCTTCGAGCCAGTTTTTTCCATAATTGCATTCTACTGTCAAAGGTATGGACAATTTTATGACGTTCTGCATTTTTCCCACCACGATTTTTTCCAGCGCCTCGATTTCATCAGGCACAGTGTCGAACACCAGTTCGTCGTGTATCTGCAGCACCATCTTGCTCTTCAGCCCCTGTTTCTGCATCTCCCTGTCCACATCCACCATGGCTATCTTGATAATGTCTGCTGATGTCCCCTGTATCGGGGCATTCACGGCGTTCCTCTCAGCCAGCGACCTGACCGTGGCGTTTTTGGAATTGATGTCCGGCAGGTATCTTCTTCTGCCGAACAATGTCTCCACATAGCCTTTTTCCCTGGCGGAGGCTATGGTCTTCTGTATATAGGCAGATATTGCAGGGAAGTTGGCAAAATAGTCGTCGATAATCTTCTTTGCGTCCCCGCGCGGAATTTTCAGCCTCTGCGCCAGACCGAAAGCGGAAATGCCGTACATGATTCCGAAATTTGCAGTCTTGGCTATCCTTCTCTGGTCGGAAGTCACATCTTCAGGGCTGATGCCGAATATTTTGGCCGCAGTGATGGCATGTACATCCTTTTCTTGCCTGAAAGCCTCGATGAGATGGCTGTCTTCGCTCAGATGGGCCATGATTCTCAGTTCTATCTGTGAATAGTCTGCCGACATTATGACACCGTCAGGCGAAGAAGGTATGAACGCTTTTCTGATTTCGCGTCCGCGCTCCGTCCTCACCGGTATGTTCTGCAGATTGGGCTTTGAAGAGCTCAGTCTTCCTGTGGCTGTCAATGCCTGGTTGAATGTGGTGTGCACTTTCCCGGTCACAGGATTTATGAATCCGGGGAACGGCTCTATGTACGATGAAAGCAGCTTTTTCACGGCGCGGAACTCCAGAATTTCATTCACGATAGGATGTTTGTCCTGCAACGCCGCCAGAGTCTCTTCGTCTGTAGAATAATAGCCTTTGCTTCCGGTTTTTTTCGCTTTCGGGTCCAGAGCCAGCTTTTCGAACAGCACTATGCCCACCTGCATCGGAGACGAGATGTTCAAATCCGGTTCCTGAGCCATGCTCCGTATCCGCTCCTGCCTCTCAGCCAGATCTTTTCTCAGTTCGGTTTCGAAATTTTTCAGCTGCGCCAGATCTACTTTCACTCCGTTCCGTTCCATCCTGGCCAGAACCCTTATCAAAGGTTCCTCCATCGTCAGATACAGTCTGTCTTCTCCTCTGTCTGAGAGCTCATCCATGATTTTCCTGGCCAGAAGAACATCTGCGGCGGCCTCGGCATTCCTGGACCCGATTTCTGCCAGGTCATTATCTTCGAACAGAGACTTCTGCACAGGCTGGCCGCCGCCTTCCTCCAGGTTTATGCCCAGATAGCTCATCGCCAGAATGCCGATTTTATGGCTTTTCTCAGGATTTATCAGGTAATGCATCAGTTCGATATCCAGCAGTGTCCCGCCTATGGTGATACCGTCCCTGTCCAGAGCATTGATCAGCGACTTGAAATCATATCCGCACTTTTTTATTCCGGTGTCTTCGACAATGCTCTTGAATTCATCGCATTTTCCGCTGGCGCAATAATTTTTCCCGTCTTTGACCGCTCCTGCGGTCAATCTTGCCACGGATGAGAAAATTCCTTCGCCGCAGAAGTCCGCCTCTAAGCTGAAAATGCCTGTTTCCCTGGCTATAGCGCAGAATTCTTCAGACGGCACTTCTTTTATGGCAAGCTTCTTTTCCTCCTTTTTTACCGGTTCGACATGGCTTATGAATCTGGAAAGCGACTTGAACTCATATTTTTCGAAAAGGTCAGCCACTTCCGGTGAATAGTCAAACCTGACTTCAGTCTCATCAGGATTCAATCCGACTTCCACATCGGTCTTGATGGTTACCAGCATGTGGCTCAGCTCTATATGGTCTCTGGCATCCTCGAATGCCGTTTTCTGCCTGGGAGTCAGTTCATCCAGATGGCTGTATATATTCTCTACCGACCCGTATTTGGCTATCAGCTTTCCTGCCCCTACCTCGCCTACACCTTTCACTCCGGGGACATTGTCTGAGGTGTCTCCGCAGATAGTGAGCATATCTATCACCTGCTCCGGCCTTTGTATGCCGTATTTCAGACATATGGCCTGCCTGTCCACCAGCTCTCGTTCGCCCCCTGCCTTCCCCGGCTTGTATTGTATGATATGCTCGGAAATCAGCTGGCCGTAGTCCTTGTCAGGGGTGACCATATATACTGTGAAGCCCTCCTTTTCACATCTCTTGGACATGGAGCCGATGACGTCGTCGGCCTCATATCCAGGTATCATCATCACAGGTATTTTAAGTGCATGGCACAGCTCTTCCAGGGGCTCCAGCGCATCTATTACCAGCTGCGGGGTCTCCTCTCTCGTGGCCTTGTATTCAGGATAAATCTGGTTCCTGAACGTTCCTCCGGGAGGGTCGAATGCTATGGCCAGGTGCGTTGGCTTTTCCCTTTCTATCAGTTCAAGGATATACTTGGTAAACCCGAACAGGATGGAAGTGTCCATTCCCTTCGAATTTATCATCGGCCTTCTGATGAAAGCATAATACATCTTGAAGATCAGTGCATGTCCGTCTATCAGATAAATGTTTTTTCCCATTTCCACATGCGATTAGCCTCCAAAGATAGTGTATTTATTTTTTAATGCTGATTAAATTTCGAAAAATGAATTATCTTTAAAAACTTTTTCTTTTTATTGCGATTTTTATCATGAAAATTCTGATAGTCGAGGACGACCCTTTATTGATGGAAGTAATGGCCGCATCTCTGAAAAAAGACGGGCACACTGTGGAGGAAGCCGCAGATTTTGCTTCAGCATGTCAGAAGACAGAGCTGTATACATACGACTGCATCCTTTTGGATATCATGCTTCCGGGAGGCAGCGGCCTGGACCTTCTTTCGAAAATCAAAAGTATGGACACAAGGGTGAATGTCATCATCATTTCTGCCAAGGACTCGATTGATGACAAGGTGTCCGGGCTGGAGCTTGGAGCAGACGACTACTTGGCGAAGCCTTTTCACCTGGCAGAGCTTTCGGCCCGTATCAGGAGTGTGGCCAGGCGCAGCCGCATGGACGGAGACTTTTCGTTGAAGGCGGGCAATGTCGTTTTAGAGCCTGAAACCGGCAGGGTTTTCGTGGACGGCCGGCAGGTGGAGCTGCTGAAAAAAGAGTTTTCGATATTGGAATATTTCATGCACCGGCCTGGACATCTGGTGGACAAGGCTGTATTGGCGGAAGCCATCTGGGGCGACCATATTGACCAGGCTGACGATTTCCAGTTTCTGTATGCGCAGATGAAGAATTTGAGAAAAAAGCTGCAGGAGGCGGGAGCTGATATTGAAATCAAAGCTGTATATGGGTTCGGTTATAAATTGCTGGCCTGAGCATGTGCGCGAAGGCTGCATGAAGAGAAATACTGATGAAACTTCTTCTGAAAATCACGGCATGGCTGGCATTGGCATTGACCATCCTTCTGACAGGATGGGCATTCTGCTTTTACATAGCTACTGTGGACGAGATCAACGACGAGACGGACGATTCGCTGATCGACTATTCCGACGGGCTGATAATCCGCAAACTGGCAGGGGTGGAGCTTCCTTCGGATGACAACGGGACGAACAACACCTATTATATAAAGGAAGTCACGGAAGAATATGCCATGTCGCATCCGTGGATCAGCTTCGAGAATCAGGAAGTATTCATCGCTGCCAAGTCCGAATTCGAGTCAGCCAGAGTGCTGAACCGGATATTCCGCGACAGGGATGACTGCTTTTTCGAATTGACTGTGGCTGTCCCTACTTTTGAAAAGGAGGACATTCAGCGCTCCATACTTTGGTGGATTATAGCACTGTATGTAGCTCTGCTGCTGTCTGTCCTGTTCATATCGGTACTGGTTGTCAGTTACAATATGCGACCTCTAAAGGCCATGCTGCGCTGGCTGGACGAATACAATCCTGGCAAGCCAATGCCTCCAGTCCCCTCGGGAGACAATGTCACAGAGTTCAGACGGCTGTCAGAGACCATCCAGAACGCGGCGTCCAGGTTCG
Organism: uncultured Bacteroidales bacterium; assembly: GCA_949289565.1. Lineage (GTDB taxonomy): Bacteria > Bacteroidota > Bacteroidia > Bacteroidales > UBA932 > Cryptobacteroides. The sequence continues at coordinate 36,864 of CASEOO010000043.1, read as the reverse complement.
AGGTCCAGTACCAGGAGCAGAAACGTTTCATCGGGAATGCGTCCCATGAGCTTCAGACACCTCTGGCATCATGCATCGGCAGGATAGAGATGCTTCTGGATTCGCCGGACCTGAGTGAAATGCAGGCCTCAGAACTGGTGAAGGTTCACAGGGAGCTTCAGGGCCTGATAAATCTGAACAAAACATTGCTCCTGCTCACGCGTATCGAGAACGGGCAGTTCCCTGATACATCGAAGATAGATTTTTCATCTGTCTTGTCAGATGCAGAAGCTATGTTCAGCGAGATTTACGCCGGCAAGGGAGTGCGTGTCAGCATGTCCGTGGATGAACCGTTCATATGGGAGATGAATCCGCAGCTTGCGCTTATCCTGGTGCGGAATCTTCTGAAGAACGCATTTGTGCACAGTTCTTCAGGCTCGGAAGTGCAGGTGCGTATGGGCCGAGGCGGCTTTTCTGTAGCAAATCCAGGAGACAGGCCTCTGGACAGCGGCAAGATATTTACCAGGTTTTATCACTCTCAGTCTGCCAACGAGGGCTCGACCGGGCTGGGTTTGGCCATAGTCAGCTCTATATGCGGCGGATATGGCCTGTCTGTGGACTACAGTTTCGCTGGCGGAATGCACATTTTTTCAGTAAAAGCAGGCATTCATCATAAAAATTTCTGATATTTCAAATTCATTTCAGAATCTCTCCTCACCTTTGTCTCAGAAAATTACAGAACGATTAATATTAACCTTTTAAATTTCTGAGATATGAAAAAGATTTTGTTTGTTTTCGCGGCTATGATGATGTTTGCTGGTGTCGCCAGCGCAGACAATGACCGTATTGTCCCTTATGAAAATCTTCCGGCCAAGGCGCAGGAGTTCGTGAAAAAGTATTTCCCTGCTGAAAAAGTCTCCTATGTGAAAGAAGAGGCGGATTTCATGGAGCTTTCATACGAGGTGGTGTTCGCCCAGGGAACCAAGGTGGAATTCACCGGCCAGGGAGAATGGAAAGAGGTGGACTGCCGCTATTCTACACTGAACGAGAACTTGGTGCCGGAGCAGATCCGCTCATACGTGAAACAGAATTTTCCTGACGCGAAGTTCGTGAAGATCGAGAAGGGCTACAGAGACTGGGAGGTGAAGCTGACGAACAGGCTCGAACTGACTTTCGACATGAATTTCAATATCATAGACATAGATGACTAACAGCGGTTCTTTTTAGCCATTATTTCTACTGGAAGCTTGGCGATAATCCATCCTACTGCCGCCACACTTGCCGCAGTGATGATGACGTCGCTCGCTGACAATATCACCGGATATGCCTGGACTACAAAGTTTCCAGGCATTTTTACAAATCCGAAATGCATCTGAAGCAGAGATATAGCTATGCCGAGCGCCAGTCCTGCCGCCAGGCCCAGAAGGGAAATCATCCATCCTTCCAGCACGAAGATTCTTTTGACCATGCTTTCTCTCATCCCCATGCTCATAAGCGTGCCGATGTCGTCGCTTTTTTCGATGATGAGCATAGTCAGAGATCCGAATATGTTGAATGCTATGATGATGACCATGAAAATAAGTATCGAGAATATCGACAGCTTTTCGTATTTCATCATTTTATAGAGAGCCTTGTTTTGAGCAAACCTGTCGCTCACTACGTATTCAGGTCCAAGTCTTTCCGAAATCTCTTTCACCAGCGTCTTGACGTCCTTTTGCGAATGCCCATCTGCCAGCCTCAGCTCTACGCCAGTCACTTCATTTTCATATTCCAGCAGCTCTTTCATGACGTCTATCGGGACGATGATATATCTGTCGTCGATTTCGCTGCTTATTGAGAAAATGCCGGATGGCCATACATTTACTGATTCTATCGAGGCCAGAGGGTTGGTCAGGGACAGATTTCTGCCTCTAGACGGGAAATACAGTTCGATGGGAGAGAGAAAGCGTGGATTGATGCCCATCCTGTACGCAAGTGTGCCGCCTGCCACGGCAAGCGGCACATCTCCACGGTGCAGCGAGAATTCTCCTGCCCTGATATGGTCCCGGACTGGCGATTCTTCTTCGTAGACCCAGTCCACTCCTTTTGCTGTCACCATCCCTTGCCTGCCGTCATAGTTTATGAAAACATTTTCAGTGATGACACAGCACATGTTTTTCACTATATCCTGCTCGTAAATCCAGTCATAAACAGGGCCTTCGGGCACGAATGCTTTTCCTTCGGCAGGCGTGATGAGTATGTCCGGGTCAAAATCGTTCAGCATTGATTTGACCAGCGAGTCAAATCCGTTGTATATGGACAAGATTATAACCAGAGCCGCCGTCCCTATCGCCATGCCGACAGCGCTGATTGCAGAGATGATGTTTATCACATTGTGTGATTTCTTTGCAAACAGGTATCTCCATGCGAAAAAGAACGGCAGGTTCATCTGATGTTATTTCTTCAGTAGTTCTTCTATATGGGCGGCATAGTCCAGTGAAGTGTCCTGGAAGAACGATATTTCAGGAATGATTCTCAGCTGTTTACCCACTCTGTTTCCAAGTTCGCCTCTCAGGGCTTTTGTGTTTTCTTTCAGACACGCCATCACTTTTTCCGCCTTTTCAGACGGGAATATGCTCACGTAAATATATGCTGAAGACAAGTCAGGGCTTATCCTCACTTCGCTGATTGTCAGCATGGCGCCGTCAAACGCCGCCATGCCCTTTCCTCGGATAATTTCAGCGAAATTTCTCTGGATTTCCCTGGCTACCTTCTGCTGTCTGGTATTCTTCTCTTCCATTATCGTATTTTGATGATGAAATAGTTCTTTTTTCCTTTCTGGGCGAGGATATATTTGCCGCCTATGAGGTGTGTGCCGTTGATTTCAGCATTGATATCCGCCACCTTGTCCTTGTTTATGCTTACTCCTCCTGCCTGGATCATCTTTCTGCACTCGCCTTTGGACGGGAACACCTGAGTCTCCACTGCCAGCAGGTCGATGATGTTGAGCGGGAGTTTCGTCTTGTCCAGCTCAAATGTGGCCACTCCGTCGAATACCTGCAGGAAAGTCTTTTCGTCCAGATGCTTGAGAGCTTCGGATGTCGCATTTCCGAAGAGCATGTTCGATGCCTCTACAGCTTTTTCGTATTCTTGCTGGCCGTGCACCATCACTGTGATTTCCTTGGCGAGGAGTTTCTGGAGAGTCCTCAGGTGCGGCGCCTGTGCATGTTCAGCTATGGCTGATTCTATTTCTTCCTTGCTTAGCATCGTGAAAATCTTGATGTATCTGGCGGCGTCCTCATCTGAAACATTGAGCCAGAACTGATAGAACTGGTATGGCGAAGTCCTGTCGGCATCCAGCCATATGTTTCCTTTTTCAGTCTTTCCGAATTTGCCTCCGTCAGCTTTGGTGATGAGAGGGCAGGTGAGTGCGTAGGCTTCTTTCCCCAGCATTCGGCGTATCAGCTCTGAGCCTGTGGTGATGTTTCCCCACTGGTCGCTTCCTCCCATCTGGAGAGTGCATCCTTTGTGCTCATAAAGATACAGGAAATCGTATCCCTGAAGCAGCTGATACGAGAATTCAGTGAAGGACATGCCTTCTCTGGACTCTGAAGAAAGGCGTTTTTTCACCGAGTCCTTCGCCATCATGTAGTTCACAGTGATATGCTTTCCGATATCCCTGACGAAATTCAGAAAAGAGTAGTCTTTCATCCAGTCGTAGTTGTTCACCATTTCAGCTCTGTTCGGTGCGTCCGAGTCAAAATCCAGGAATCTGGACAGCTGAGCCTTGATGCAGGCCACATTGTGAGCCAGCGTCTCTTCGTCCAGCAGATTCCTCTCCTGAGACTTCATGGACGGGTCGCCTATCATTCCCGTAGCTCCTCCCACGAGGGCGAAAGGCTTGTGTCCGCACTTCTGGAAGTGTTTCAGTATCATCACACTCACCAGATGTCCTATGTGTAGTGAGTCAGCGGTAGGGTCGATGCCGACATATGCTGCGGTCGGTCCCTCCATCAGTTTCTCTTCCGTTCCAGGCATGATGTCCTGTATCATGCCTCTCCATCTGAGTTCCTCAACAAAATTCTTCATCGTCTTATTCCTGTTTCAGTTTTGACTGGCAAAGATACTGAATCTTTTTCTGATTAATCAATAAGTTTTCGAACTTATGTCTAGTTCGCTTCAGCCGTTCCCTTCAGCCCTGCAAGCCAGCCAGGGACAGAGCCCAGTCTGTTCTGCAGCTGTGCCTCATACAGAGATTCCGGTGAAACCGGTGTGCCGTGGCTTGCGTCAGCTTTCACCTGGCTTTGGTCGAATTCGACTGAAGTGCCGTGGAAACCTGCTATGACAGGAGGCAGGAACTTGCATACATTGCCGTCAGCCCACCATTTCCATGTCCCGGATACATTGCTGGCTGTGGCATTGAAGTTCCATATAGTCAAGTCGTCCAGATGGTTCGGCAGCTCGTTTGCATTTCCTCCTGCGCGGGATGTCATCCATCCTCCTGTGCAGCAGTCGAACAGCGATGCCCGTGGCTGCGACGCATGGCTTTCGAAGTTAGAGTCAGGGCCCCAATAGTTTCTCCACAGCACAGCTCCCATGCTTTCTTTCGAAATTCCGAAAGAGTGGTATTGCCCTGCTTCCGCCCCGTTGTTTGTGGATTTGTCTGTGCAGGCCCCGATGAAGACTCTCGATGAGCCCTGCGACCTGATAGCTGCATGGCCTCTGTTTCCAGTGATGTGGCAGTCGTATGCCGAGACATTTGCACTGGTGATTATAGAGCAGGCTTCGCTTACGCTTTCAAAATTCACCCTCCTGATCCATGAATTCGTCAGCCTTGTCATGCTCAGCGGCTTGTATGCTCCGTCATCTTCCCATGAGCCATGGTGTTTGAAATTTTCTTTGGCATATCCTGTGAACGTGAGGTCTTCCACTCCGACATTTTCATAATGCTGATATCTGACGACTGTCCAGTTCCAGTCTGCATCGATATCGTGCATTATCGGCTCTTTAAATGTGATGGTGCTTCCTGAGACAGATGCCACCTGGTGCAGGTCCTGCACAGAGACTCCGCCGTTTGCTGAGGCTATCGTCCATGATTGATCGGCTTCATAAGGCTCCAGTTCGGCTTCCACCACATCCTGTGACGAGTTTTTCAGATACAGGCATACCCAGTCCCCGGCTTTTATGTTTGCAATGCCGCTTGCCGTTACCGAGAAACTGCCTTTCTCTGAATCTCCTGTCACCGTGGCCAGGATAGTTGAGGACTGTACACCTGTGTTGTGCTTCAGCTGTATCATGTCAGGGGAGGAATACATATCATTGGAGCTTGGAAGGTTGGGGTCTTGCATAATGATTTTTGTCTTGTCCCTGCCGGCTCCTTTCAGGATGAAGTTCCCGCATCTTATAATCATTGATGAGCTGTAGGCGCCTTCCGGGGCCTCGGCGTTTGCGACATTGTCCTCTTCAGTATGGAGGATGAATTCTCCTTCAGGGAAGTAGACGATGGCGTTGGCTGCCGGTGTGTGATAGAATGTCAGCTGGTCTCCTTTTACATTCAGCAGAGGATTTGCCTCCCCTTCGGGATTCGTTTCCCCTCCGGTTATTTCTGTCAGGATTTTTATGAATGCTTCCCTGTCGCTTATATTGTCATCCGGTATTCCTCCATATGCAGTGATGTTATATATGGTGTATTCTATTCCGTTTACCTCTGTTTTGCTGAGATTCTCAGGATTTGCAGGGAGGTTTACTGCCGGCGGCTCTGCCTCTCCATGCATATATCCGGCGTATGAGAAATCCAGAAGGATATTGTTTATGTTCTGGTCCAGAAAATCCTGGTAGATGTCTGTTTCAGGCAGTCCGTCGATGGCTTTTGATGCGTCTGCTGTCAGTTCGACACCTCCATTGACAGGCACTGAGATATTCTCTGTGGCTGTCATCCTTATGTGCTTTAAATTTTTCCCTTCTATGTCTGAGATGATTATGGTCACCATCATTTCTGTGTAGTCGCCTGGAAGCGTCACGAGATAGTACGCCTCATTTTCCAGAAGCACTCCTTCTCTGCCAGTCAGATTCAAGTCATATAGTTTCGCGTCGTCTGATGGAACAGCTTTGAGCACGTCTGCGGATGTGTCGACCGTGTATGGCCCGGACAGGCTCTGGTCAGCGCGGATATTGATGCTTTTGACTTTCATCCCGTCTGGAAGATTCGTCACGGCCACTTTGATCAGTCCGGCCACGTTTTTGAATTCCAGCGTATTGCCTGACGGGGCGATGGCTATGGCAGGATTCAGCATAGAACTGAATGTCCCCGTTTCAGCCGGAGATGTAAATTGCTCTGACGGCAGTTCGGAGCATATCTTGTTTCCGATGTATTCCGCTTTTTCTGAATATGGATACAGCGCTGTATATGATACATCTGGTATAGCCGCGCCTTCGAATGTGGCGGAAGTGTCGCCGGCGCCGTCCTTCAGCGAAAAGACATTGTTGTATGTCCCGTCGAACACGCTGATACGGTCACTGGATGACCATGTCACTCTCATGTCATCATGCAGTGTCGTCTTGATTTGTATCTGGTCCGCGGTGGAGGTGAAAGTCATCCCGGCCCTTTCTTTCCCGGGTGTCAGCTCTTCCTCTGTGCGGCATCCTCCTGCCGCCAGCAGTGCTGCACATAGCACGGTGCAGGCTACCATTCTTTTCATAGTCGTGGTTATTAGTTGATATCAAGCAAATTTAAGTAAAATCTCTGTTAAAATCAAACACCTGTGGTCTTGCTTGCTGCTGCACATGACCATGCCGGACTAAAGCCGCATCGCCTCGAAAACGTAGTAAAAATAAAAAGCGAGGGGCCAGTCGATGTGGTCCCTCGCAATGTGTCCCTCTGCGGGTAGTTAGTTACACTGCATGCCGGTGGCTATCTTCCGATAGTTGAGCCGTAGCTTGAGTATGAACTTGATGGAGTGAATGTTGCAATGTCACCGCTTGCAAACGGATCGGTAGATATTAATTCAAATTCTTCAGAGCTGCCTGTTGTAGGCTTGAAATCACTTTTCTGGAAAATCCTGAAGTAATATCTGCCACCTTTTTCAACACCTGTTGGAACAGTCTGGTCATAGTATACTATGTTGTCTACACAATTAGCGGTAGCAGGATAGTTTCCATATGCTCTGAGAGCGCAGTGGTATTGCTGTGTGATGCCGGACCATGAGTCAGTATCGAAGTATACAAGATTCTTGGTAACAGTAGCCTGGTTGATGTCCAAAGCTATCACCATTGCTGAATTGTTGTAGCATATGTTCGATAAAGTGTTGCTTTCAAAGACGATATTGTTTATAGTGGTTTGAGTCTGATCATTCGAACTGTTTACGAGCCTGAATGTCGTGGCCATGCCATCATCGCAATATACAACATTGTTCTTGAAATTAAGACTTTCTATAGTGTTGTTGATTTTTGCTGTAGATATAATATATCTGTTTGAGTTCCCGCTAGGCATGCGAATCTTGCAGTTTACTATATTTATGTTGCTTATGGATTTGTTATCGGTTGTTATTGCAATCAGTGGCTTAGTGTTGTTCATCAGAATGTCGCAATTGTCCAGTGTCAACTCTGAGAATGCTGAACCGGCTACAAATCCATCTGTTACAGCCTCCCCCTTATTATCCTTGCCATTTGGGATATCAATAATCAGATTTGCCAGAACCAGTCGTTTTTTGCCAGCATCCTGAAGGTAAGTAGCCGAACGGATGACTCTTGTTTTGTTCTCTGGATTATTTCCTATCACTATTATGTCCCCTGCATTTCCTATTGATACAGGATCAACCTGATTTTCTATATCTATGAAAATGATTTTGCCATTTCCGTAACTTGATGAGTTATCATAAATAGCTTTACCCGTCTCCTTGAGAATTTGGATTTGGCCTTCTTCTGTGAACTGATTTTTATTATAAATTTTGCCTCCAATTTCTATGTCATTTCCAGCCATGAAATATGTGTAGTAGTCGGTGATAGGAGTTTCTTTAGTGATGACACCATATTTCACGATAGCTCCGTTGCCTTCAGCTCCAACTGGAAGTACATAAAGTGTATAAGCAGTCTCGGTTTCCAGATCTTTGATTTCGAGTCTCCCATCTGCTGGCCCGTCTGTCCAGTTTGCACTTTCAGCTGCAGGGGCTTCATCGCTTGAGAGCTGATGTATATATTTCCATGAAGTAGCCAGCGAATTCTTCTCGACAGTATAGATTATGCTGACATCAGAGATTTCAGCCGCTTCAATTGTTACGGATGGTGCTGTATCCACCTTGACAGCTACGCTCATTTTGGCGAAGATAGACCGTTCGCTGGAGGCGGCGGTGGCATGGAGCACGATGTCTCTGTCGGTGTCGGCGCTGACCTTGGTCTGGATGCCGGCGGCCGCAGGTGCGGTCACAGTCAGCTTGGCAACGATTTCTGCCGCTGGGTCTGTGGCCTCGTCACCTTCCAGTTTCACTGCCCATCCTTCTGGCCTGGTGATATAGATGCTCTGCACGCCTCTGAGCTTGACATCGAATTCCTTGGTCTGTCCTGGAGAGAATTCCACAGGATTCAAGTCATTTATGATCTGGCATACGAAATCTGTAGTGACGGTGAATGTATATTCCTTCCCGTCGCCAAGAGTGAGGGTGAGCTTTCCTGACTCGTCGTCATAAGCTATGTCCTGGAAGAAGTCACCGCCCTCTCCAACGGCTTTTACAGGATTTCCGTCAGGGTCAGCGGCATCGGTCCAGTTAGTTCCGTCAGCGCTTATTTCCCAGTTCCCGTCGCTGTCCACTCTGAACTGAGGCGCGGCTTTCACTGTGAGCTCTTTCCCGTCAGTTCCCTTAATTCTTGAGAAAGTGGCGCCACTGTCATAGCTGACGATCCAGTAATTGTTCTCGTCTACGGCTATTTGCGGAGTGTTTCCTATCTTTCCCTGCTTGATTGTATAATTTTTCCCGTCGGACATCGTCAGAGTGTACTCGTCGCCGGCATCGTTGGTCGTGATGGAAGTGATGAATATCTGTTCGTTGAACATAGCCTGGACGGCATCTATATTGCCCTGCAGGGCAGGAATCTGGGTTTCAAGTGCTGTGATTCTGCTGTCGAGGGAGTCGACTCTCTCTTCCAGTTCGCTCAGTTCGGTGCAGGCGAAAAGGCTGGCTCCGCAGAAAAGCGCGGCGGCGCATTTTATAAGACTGTTGAATTGCAGTTTCATTGTAGTGATCATTATTAGTTATAGTTTATTGTCGTTTTGTTGCCTCAGGAAAAGTGTTTATTCCAGGCTGAATTCAAATTTGAATTTATTTATGTGGGGGGCTGATGTCTCTGATGCCTCTGACTGGAGCCAGATTTCCACTTCATATGTCCCGGCCGCCCCGTCAGCTGGTGCGGTCACTATGAATTTCCCCTCTTCCGTGATCTGGACGCGCCATCCTTCCGGGCAGCGCATCACGATAGCTTCGGCCACATCATCAGTGAATGTCACATCCAGCGTCAGAGATCCGTCCACCGTCATTCCTGCTGTGTAGCCGGAGACTGCCATGCTCAGGGACTGCACAGGTATTTTTACTTCCTGTCCCGTGGCCAGGCCAAGCGTGAGTGTCTTGGCGGCTTCGTCATATGTTACGGACTCGAAGAAGGAATCAGAGAAACCTCCTGTATTGGCGATCATCTTGTTCCCGTCAGCATCTGTCACGGCTTTCCAGCTTTCGCCTCCGTCAGTGCTCATTTCCCATACATAGTCCGAATTCACTCTGAATTCAGGCGCGGTCTGCGCAGTGCCGCCTTCCACTTGTGAGAACGTGGCTCCTCCGTCAATGGAGTAAACCCAGTTCCCGTCGGCATCTGCTCCCATTACAGGAGTGATTCCTTCGCCTTCTTCAGAGAGATAGATATTGATGGCAGAGCCGTCGCTCAGGTCCAGGCTGTAAACTGTGCCGTTTTCATAGGCATTTACAGCCATTACAAGCTGGCCGCCATTGATCATTTTGTAGGCCGAAATGGCATTTTCGTTGATTTTTACGGCCTCCTGCTCCAGCGCTTCCACCTTGCTTTCGAGGTCTGTCAGCTTGTTTTCCAGCGCATCTGTGTCCACGCAGGAAATACAGCAGGCAGATGCCACGCCGAGGCAGGCCAATGTCACATGAATTCTTCTCATATATAGTTTAGTGTTAATTAATTAATTAATTTCTCAAATTTACAATTTTATTTCTTCAGTATAGCCATATTTAGCTGTAATTTTTCCAAAATTCCTTCCCGGTGCCATATATCGTCTGCTTCCTCCAGTTTGTCCCGAAGCACGTCGCAGAGATCGGCGAAGAGTTCTAGGTTTTCCTGATACGGAATATTCTCCATCTGGTACGGGTCGTTCCAGTCATCGAAGATCAGCACGCGCTGAAGCTCCATCTCCCGGTTTATGGCGATTTCCATGGTGTATCTGCCAGTCTTCACTCCACGGGCCGCAGGGAAGAATCCGTGGACGATGCCGTCAGCATCCTTTTCCCCGTCCATGTTCCTGATATAAAGAGCGGCGTCAGGAATATCGCAGTCTTCTCCGTTTTCCAGCAGTACAGGAGACAGATTGCGTCCCTCAGCAGACTCCGGTATCTGTTCCTCCAGCCCGGCGAGAGCCAGCATGGTCGGCATGATGTCGGCAGTGCTCAGGAGTGTAGAATCCACCCGGTGCCTGATCCTGCCGGGATACCTGATCAGGAAAGGGACGTTGAAAGATTCCGTGTAGATAGAGTTTTTAGGATCAAGTGTCCCCTGGCTGCACATAGTCTCCCCATGGTCAGAAGTGAACACCACGATGGTGTTCCTGTCCAGCCCGAGACGCTCCAGCTCTGCGAGAAGCCGCCCGAACTCCCTGTCCACACCTGTGACATTTGCGAAATAATACCGTGCAGAAGGGGCCTTCGACAGGGTGGTGTCTGCATTCGGCCTCACGTACAGTTCTGAATAGCTCATGTCACGATACAGGGCATAGTCTTCCTCCATGCAGTCGTCCAGACTTTCATACGGGCTGTGAGGCGGGTTGTAGGCCAGGGCGAGGAAGAATGGCGCCCCCTCCTTCCGTTCTTCGTTTTCGTTTCTCAGGAACTCTATGGCGCGGTCTGTCTCATGTTTCACAGAATATTCATGCGGATCATGGCGCACCCCTTCAGTGTCCCAGTAGTGCGGGTTCTTGTGCACATCGAATGTGCCGTATGAGTACCAGTATGAGAATCCGTGCCGTCTCTCCGGCGGAGTATAGGCATCCCATTCTGGATCGCGGTCGCTTACATAATGTCCAGGGTTTGCAGGGTCATTCTTCATCGGGGTCTCGGCATGCAGCTTCCCGATATAGCCGCAGCTGTAGCCGTTGGCGACAAGCACATCAGATATGCATACGGCATCCGGATTCAGCGTACTTTCAGGCCGCAAGGCCATGCAGTTCAGAGTCACGCCGCTCCTTTCCGGGTACATCCCTGTCAGGAATATCCCTCGGTACGGACTGCTCAGAGGGCATGTGCTCATCGCCCGTGAAAGGACGGCCGATTCATCCGCAAAAGCATTCAGGTTCGGTGTATGCACAGGATCTGCGGCCCAGTTCACCGCCCCGGCATATTCTTCTTCGTTCCAGAACCCCAGAGACTGATTGCGGAACTGGTCAGGGAAGACATAAATGATGTTCGGCTTTTCTTGAACAGCATTTCCGCAGGCGGCCAACGCGAATCCTGAAAGCGGGGCCAAATATTTTATATTCTTTTTCATATCTGCTGTCAGTTTTGAATCAGAGTGATTTCCTCGGTCCTGGCCTCGCGGGACATAATCATAAGTATGGTCTGACCGTCTTCAACGCTGGTCTTCACCTGAGAATCCCCGCATCCGTCCACTGCCCATACTCCGTTCAGTTTCAGTACTATGGATGTCGGCTGACAATGGTCGTTCACCCACTTCCGTCCATAAATGCTGCGCTCGATCCTTTTCCCGTTCTCATCGAAAACTTCATCGCTCGGACCTGAATATATCGCCAGATCAGGATTGCTGACGCTCAATGTCATCTTCCCGTCTTCGAGGCTGTACATGATTAAGGATGGGGTGGCTTCCGCCAATATTTCATCATCGCCTTCGGCAATGTTTTCGAAAACCACGAACCCTTTTGTCCCGCTTGCTTTGTCTTCGACAATATGGGCTTGATTGTCACATCTCGCCACAGAGTAAGGCAGTTCCGCCATATATTCTTCTATCTGTTCCGGAGAGGCGTGAATGACGGCCATGTATTCGTAGTGCCCGTTTTTCACGATGTCTCCGTGGCGGATATACGCTTTTTCGAATCTTCCTGATGTCGGCTCGGCGGTCTCCTCGTGGAATGAATGCTGAGTCCCTCTCGACAGTGTTACCAAAGCCTCTTTTATGAAGAAGGTGTTGCCGAACCTGTCGCATATTATAGTCAGGCTGTCGGCAATCGTGCGGAATGTGTCTGATATGCCGTCAGGGAGACTGTTCTGGAACAGGGTGGTGTGAAGTTCAGAGCCTTCCATGTCATTCTCCAGGCCGCTGCCTAAAGCCACTATTCTGTCTCCGAATGCGAAGAATGACTTTTGGGCGCGGAGCGAGCCATTGTACTTGTCATGTTCATGCAGTTTCATGGCGTAGATTCCGTCCATGCCGCGATGGCTCACTCCGCCTGCGAACCATTCATCAGAAAGGAGCATTTCCTCATATCCGGAAAATTCGTCCACATTCAGGACATTGGCTTCCATGTCTTCCATAGGAATTGCGGCGGCTGTTGTTCCCGGTATGTGGCACCAGTCCCATCCTGCTACCTGAAATCCTGAGCCTGCCATGCTTACATGCTCCTGGGGATCTCCCATGATCTGCATGCTTCCGTGAGCAAGGTATCGTCCGAAAAGGTTCGCCCCGTTGTATATCTCCGATGCCCACAGATAGCGGCTGTGTCCTGCAAAGGTGACCAGCCATTCGTCTCTTCTGTGAGACATGGAGCAGTCATAAGGGTATACATGGCATCCTTCAGGGGCTTTCTCAGCCTCTATCCCGGCTTTTGCAAATTTTTCCCCGAATCTTCCTGTCCCGTCCACTCTCATGTATGCAGACGCCAGTTCATGGTCGATTTCCTTGCTTCCGTCTGGAGAGCCTGCATCTGCGAGAAGAGCGTATTGCCCTGGAATCAGGGCACCCTTCCCGTCAGGATGGCGTCCGGACATGGCGAGAGGAAATGATTCGCGGTTGCAGTAGAATCTCATTTCGAGAAGGGCGTTTTTCAGGATGGTATGGCTTTCTTCCGAGATGGCGAATTCTGTCCCGTGAAGCATCCACACGGCTTTGACTGCTCCGTCAAAACCTCCCGTAGCATATGCAGGGTATGCTTTTCTGTGGTGCATCACAGTCCCGTCTGATTTGAAGCATGGATTCAGCCCGTCTGCGTATTTGAAACCATTGTCAATCCAGCGTGACAGCGCTTTCATATAGGCCGCCTTGTATGGCGTGTCCGGCAGCATCAGGAGAGATGCCACACGGCCCATAAGCGATGTGTTGAAAGCATCGATATCCATTCCCGGAGCCTTTGGCGCAGTCTTCACTTCTCCTACGCCGGAGAACCACTCCATGGCCATCTGGACTTCTGTGCTGATGCCGGCTTCCTCCAGAACATCTTTCATGATGACAGGCGCAGTATAGAAGTTCCTCATGCTGTAGCCGAGATGATGCACTGTGCCCAGCCCGCTTCCTGCAGCGAATCCCTGGTCGAGCAGATGCCTGGTCAGCAGGGCATACATCCTGGCGATTTCTGCTTTTCTGGCTTCGTCTGTTTCGTTTTTCCATGCGATGGCCATCTGCAGCAGATTGTCATTGGCCTGCCTGAGCAGCTGCCCGTTTTCTCCGAACTGTTTCGATGCGTCCTTGATGCCGAGGTTTATGTAAGTCTCGCCGTATCTGGTGAAGAATACAGGCTTGCCTTGCAGTGTCCCGTCCCTGTTTTCCGATATGCCGTAGCTGTCGAAAACTTCTTTCACTTTTTCCAGCGGCCATGCCTTTTTCCCGCCGGCCGTCAGTTCGGTGAATCTTTCCATGATGCAGTCAAGCCCGTCCTTTTCTTCGTCGGTGATGGTTTCCTCAGGAGCGATGTCCAGTGCCAGATCCCAGCTGCGGTTCAGCACGAGCCAGTGGGAATCGGTGTCCTTGTTCACGAACGGAGCCTGCCAGTCAGGGGTGTGGTGTCGCACGTCTTCGAATGCAGAGGTGATGATGCCGTCGAAATACACGCATCCTTTGCGGCTGTTTTCAGGCGCTGAAATCACCACTCTGTCCATGCCGGTTTCAGGTGTGCCTTCCATGTCGCGGCCGAATGCCACCCATGCTCCTCTCCATCCTGTAAACCCCAAGGCGTAGTCAAAATGGCAGCATTCTTTTTCTCCTTTGAAGAAAGTGAATCTGAGACTGCCGTCAATGGCTTCAGGAGAGTATATCCAGAATACAAACGTCGATACGGAAGTCTCTTTCGGGTTCGGATTTTCAGGCAGATAAGGAATCTCTCCCGGGATGACAATTTCCGCACATTTCTTCTTCCACTGCCATTTCAGAGAACTTTCTCCGAGTTTGTAATGCTCGTTTGAGATGGAAAGTGCAGATGATTTGTCCGCAGTGATTCCGGATGTCCCGTTTTCGAAAGACATCACTCCGGTCTGCGGTCCGAAATCAACGACCTTGGCACTCGCGGAAATGGAGAGCGCCAAGGCCGATATAATGCAAATGACTTTGTACATATTATTTTACAGGCGCTTCGCCTTTTTCAATATGTCCTTTTCTGATCAGCGCTTCGAGGAGGTAGTAGTCGGCATAGTTCAGAGGTACATCGATATTGCTGCCGTGAGGTATGCTTCCTACAGAATGCATCAGGATGAAGCCGCCGTTTGTGCCCTGCGCCGCCCTGTATGCAGGAGTGGACAGGGATTCAATCATTTTGTCTGCTTTCGCCTTGTAGCCGTCATTCTTCGTGTACCAGTAGAGCTCGTACAATGCAGATGCTATGATGGATGCCGAAGATGCATCGCGAGGCGTATTCGGGATGTCAGGGCAGTCGAAATCCCAGTATGGAACCAGGTCTTCCGGCATAGTCGGATTGTTGAATATGAAATCAGCGACCTTTTCAGCCCAGTCCAGATACTTGTCGTCTCCGGTGAATCTGTACATAACAGTGTAGCCGTAGATGGACCAAGCCTGTCCTCTGGCCCATGCAGAGTCGTCTGCATAACCCTGGGCAGTGCATTTTCCTCTTACATCGCCGGTTTCGAGGTCATAATCCACTACATGGTATGTGCTGTAGTCAGGACGGTAGTGGTTCTTCATGGTCTGGTCGGCATGGCTTATGGCTATCTTCGCATAAGTGGAGTCTCCTGTGAATTCCGTGGCCTTGAACAGAAGTTCGAGGTTCATCATGTTGTCGATGATGACAGGGCATTCCCAGCCTCTTTCAGACTGCCAGCCCCTGTCCACGTTCCAGGACTGGATGACGCCTGCGCCAGGCCTGAATCTGGTGGAGAGGGATTTCGCGGTATTTATAATGACATCCTTGTACCCGTCGATGTTTTTCAGCCTGAGTCCGTTCCCGTAGCTGTCGTATATCATGAACCCTACGTCATGGTGCCATGTGAGATACTGGATAGTGTCCAGCACTTCAGTCTGCTTCTGTGCATGTTCAGCCCAGTATTCATCGCCTGTCAGCTCGTACATGTACCACAGGGTGCCTGCAAAGAATCCGCTTACCCAGTCGTCTACAGGCACGAATTCTATTTCACCATTCTTGAATGTCGAAGGTATCCTGACAGTGTCGCCGGCCTCTGATGCTTCCACCAGATATTTCAGCTGGACTTTCGCATTGTCGACATTGTCCTGGATGATGTCAGTCTGAGGAGCACACTGCACGGCTATCACCGCCAGCGCGAGCGTGGAAAGGAATTTGAATTTCATTTTGTTATTGTTTTAGTAATAGTTTTCTTATGTGGTATCGTTCTGTAAAATTCCGAACAATATTTTTGCGAAAATAGTCAAAAAACTTTTCCCGTCAAAATATTCTTTGACAACTTATCATTTGTTCGAAAAACCTTTGGAGTGTTTGAAAATTAATGGTATATTTGCCGAATACATAATAACTAATAACCAAATGAAGCGATTTTCCGTATTGCTATTTTGCGCTCTTTTTTGTCTTGCAGAGGGCCGTGCGGCCATCAATTCACAATACAATTTTGAAAATGGCGTGCCTGGTTTTGTGCGTGTCATAGGAAACGGGGAGGCGGTGTCATCCACAGACAGGTTCAAGGACGGCAGGACTTCCATCAAATTTTCGTGGAAAGGCCAGGCCGCCCTGGCGTTCAACAACTGCACCGATATCGAGGCTTCCATGAAAGTCAACAGGGCCGGGCTGATGATCTGGATTTACAATACAGCTCCGATGGATGCGCCTCTTACGTTCACTTTCTGGAACTGGAACGATGAAGAGCTCTGCCATTTCGACTTCAACATGGATTTCAAGGGGTGGCGTACTGCGTGGATCAAATATGAAGACATGTTGTCTCCTTACGGCCACTATGGGGACAAAAAACTGAAGGAACGTGCCACGAATGTGGCCAGAATGACTATCACGCCGCCGGCTTCAGTTCCGGAGGGGACCATTTACATAGACAGGGTCACTTTCTCGACAAAGCAGCTGCATGCCCAGATCACTCCGGATATGCAGATACCGGAAAACAACTACAATCTCCAGCGTAACATGTGGCACTGGTGCCGCCTTTGGGAGTGGGAGCAGTATCCTGCATCTGAAGTGAAGCCGATATCTCCTGATCAGGAGAAAGTTCTGGAACTGGTGGAGAGCCGTATTGACGAAGCCGTAAAGGCCGGCAGGTCAAGTGACAATTATGTCAAGAACACTCTTCTGAAAAGGGCGGACGATACCTATAATAAATATTATATCCAGAGACTGCCGGACGGGTCTGTCATCGGTGCTCCTCTGCTGAGCGATGACGAGTTCAACAATTCCCTCGGCGAGATGCGCATCCGTTTCGTCGGTCAGGTGGTGGACTATTATGCGCAGGATTATTCCTATACCGGGAATACCGCAAATCTTGAAAGGGTGATCAATATCATGGATCATGCTATCGACCAGGGGTTCGCGTATGGCAGCGGTCAGGGTACGAACCACCATTACGGATATCAGATACGTGAACTTTACAGGGGAATGTGGCTGTGGCGTGATGAGCTGGCCAAAGCGGGAAAACTGGATGAATACCAGAAGGTGCTGGAGTATTGGAGCGGTCTTCAGGAGACCAGATTGCCGTTCCAGGAGGGCCGTGACGAGATACTGGACAGCTGGCACACTCTTCTGGATGCAAAACTCATAGCCGCCATGATGACTTCAGATCCTGCTGCCCGATATGCGAAGATGGAAGACCTTTCGAGGTGGATGTCAGGTTCTCTGAGCTATTCGCCTGGTACATTGGGCGGGTTCAAGCCTGACGGAACTTCGTTCCACCATGGAGGTCATTATCCTGCATATTCAGTCGGGGCTTTTGCCGCAGTCGGAGATTACTGCCGCTATACTCAGGGGACAGAATTTGTGATCGATGAAGAGGCGAGAAAGACATTCAAGCATGTGCTGATGACCATGTGCGAGTATTGCAACCTCACCGACTGGGGCGTGGGCGTGTGCGGACGCCACCCTTTCAACGGATTCATTCCTAAGGCCGATATCGAGGCATTTGCTTCGCTGGCTTTGCTCGGTGACCTGACAGGTTCAGGGCTGGATGCCGATCCGGAACTCGGAGGCGCTTATCTGTATCTTGGCGGAGCCAATCCGGAAACGATATCCGCTCTCAGAAAAGCCGGTGTTTCAGGGGCTTCCGCCGCACCGCAGGGCTTTTTCGTGCTGAATTACGCCGCTTTCGGCATACACAGGAGGGACAACTGGATGCTCTCGCTCAAGGCTTACAATTCAGATGTATGGAGCGCCGAAATATATGCCGCAGACAACCGTTTCGGCCGATATCAGAGCTATGGTACAGCCCAGTTCATAGGTTCAGGCAAGCCTGTCTCTGCGAAGGCGAGCGGATTCTCCCAGGAAGGGTGGGACTGGAACAGAGTGCCTGGCGCCACTACGGTTCATCTGCCGTTCGAGATGCTGGACAGCCCGCTTAAAGGCACTCTGATGGAAAGGAACGATTCCAGATTCCCTGGAGTGTCCTCTCTGGAAGGCATGAACGGAATGATGGCGTTCACATACGTGGAGAAAGACAGACAGAATTTCTGTGCAGGCGCCACTGCCACGAAGAGCGTATTCTGCTTCGACAACAGGATAGTGTACACCGGTTCAGGCATATCGAATACGAAGAACTACGGCTATCCGACAGAAACGACACTGTATCAGCTCAGGCTCGACAGCCGTGAAGGCATGATCCTGGACATAAATGATGACTATTTCGGAGATTTCCCGTTCCCGTCTACATACAGATTTGCAGGGGAAGGCCAGGCAGTGCTCAATGACATCGTGGGGAATTACTATATTCTTCCGGATGCGAAAGGGCTGACAGTTGTGAAACAGACTCAGACTTCTCCTTCCGATACGAAGAAAAAGGAGGGGACAGGTGATTTCGTGACTGCCTATATTGACCATGGAGTCTCTCCTCAGAATGCATCTTATGAATATCTTATGCTGATACAGCCTTCATCAAAGGAGGTCAAGCAGTATGCGAAGAAGCTTCCGTACACAGTCATCCGCTGCGATGATGCGGCACATGTGGTGAATGACCACATTACAGGCATCACGGCTTATGCGTGCTACAAGGCATATGACGGCGCAGCTTCGGCCCAGGCCTTTGCCGCCATCCCTAAGGGCAAGGAGGCCAAGCCTTATCTTCCGATTTCATCCATAGATGCAGAGACTCTGGTGATGGAGCGGACTGCCGAGGACGGCAATGTGGTGATAAGCATCTGCACCCCGGATCTGGGAATCACTCAAAAGGCATATACTACGCCGCAGCCGAGCCAGCCACTGCTCAGGACAGTGGTCATAGACGGCGGCTGGGATATCGTCACTCCTGCTGAAAATGTAAAGGTCAGCCGTGATGGCGGAAAGACTTCTGTCACAGCCACATGCCTTGACGGCCAGCCAGTGGAGTTCCATCTGAAAAAGATCTGAAATCATCATTAACTAACTATAATTAATAACTATCATTAATTCTTAAACTGATGTACAAACTAACATTATTTTTGACGACGCTGGCTTTTTTCACAGCAAGCATGTGGAATATGTCGGCTCAGAATACAGAGGTCAAAGGTCGTGTTACTGATACAGCCGGCGAGCCGCTTGTGGCCGTGACTGTATATGAGTCAGGAAACACTTCCAATGGAACAGTGACAGACATCGACGGTAACTATACCATTTCTGTCCCCCCGTCTGCGACTCTGATATTCTCCTGCCTTGGATTTGAAGAGATTCAGGAAGCAGTAGCCAAGCGAAGCACCATCAATGTTTCACTTGCAGAGGAGCAGCTTTCCATCGATGCCGCTGAAGTGGTGAGTATCGGTTATGGTACAGTTTCCAGACGAGACTTGACAGGTTCTGTCAGCAAGGTGGATATGGGTGAAATCATGAAGACTCCGGTGACCACTTTCGACCAGGCCCTTACAGGCCGTGTCGCAGGTGTGGTAGTATCCACTTCCGACGGTGCCCTCGGTGCTGAGGCGAACATCACCATCCGTGGTAACAACTCCCTCACCCAGAGTTCTGCACCTCTCTATATCATCGACGGGTTCCCTTCAGAAAGCTCTATGGCCACTTCGCTGAACTCGGCGGATATCGAATCCATCGACATCCTGAAAGATGCTTCCGCGACTGCTATCTATGGAGCCCGCGGTGCGAACGGTGTCATCGTGATCACTACCAAGCAGGGTGTCGAAGGCAAGCCGAAGATCAATTTCTCGGCTTCATGGACAGGCAGTACAATCGCGAATAAGATAGACCTGATGGATGGCTATGAATTCGTTGATTTTCAGACAGACAGAATTAATATTTATGGCGGTGCAAACTCATACCTTGCAGATGGCTATACACTTGAGGACTATAAGAATGCTCCGTATGTGGACTGGCAGGATATGGTTTATCGTGAGGCACTGACCCAGAACTACAATATCTCCCTTTCCGGAGGAAGCAAGGAGATGGGCAACCGCTACAACATCAGCTTCTCTGCCCTTGATCAGGACGGTATCATCGTGAAGTCGAATTTCCAGAGGTATCAGGGAAAGATCAACTTCATCCAGAAAATCGGAAAGAAAGTCGAGCTTAATGTTCTGGCAAACTATTCTCGCTCAGTGACGAACGGCGTGACCCCGACAGATGCACAGCAGTCTTCTTCAGCATCAGGATGGCTCATATATTCTCTCTGGGGCTACCGTCCGGTGAAGCCTCTAAGCCAGGGCGATATCCTCGAAGACTTCATGAATGATATCGTAGATACTGAAGCCACAGATGCAAACGATTACAGGTTCAACCCTGCGAAGACGGTCCAGAATGAATATAGAAAGACCATTGTGGATTATTTCAATGCGAATGCCAGTCTTTCGTGGACTATCATAGATGACCTGGTGCTCAAGGTTTCCGGCGGATATACCATGAACAAACGCCGCAGAGAGGAATTCAACGGCAGCCAGACTTATACCGGATATGCTGGTTCTCCTTCAGGAAAGGGTATCAACGGCGCCATCTACTGGACTGACCAGACTACTTGGCTTAATGAAAACACGCTGACATGGACCAAGCACATCAGGAGAAACCATCATCTGAATCTCCTCGCCGGTGTGACTTTCCAGGGCCAGAATACAGACTATAAGGGTATCAGGGCTGAACAGCTGTCTACAGAGGCTATCGGTTTGAATGGTATCAACACAGGCCAGTATCAGAATGTCACTCCGTATGAATATCAGTGGACTCTGATGTCAGGACTCTTCAGACTTAATTACAACTACAAGTATAAATATTATCTTACGGCTTCGTTCCGTGCGGACGGCTCGTCCAAGTTCCCTGCAGACAACAGATGGGGATATTTCCCTTCAGCAGGTCTTTCATGGAACTTCAACAGGGAAGAGCTGCTGAAGAACAGCCGCTGGCTGAAAAACGGAAAGCTCCGCCTTTCATGGGGTCTTACCGGAAACAACAGGACTTCTACTCCGTATGATTATTATGCCCAGATTACTACTGTGCCGGGCAGCCCGAATTCATATGATTACGTATTTAAAGGAGAAACCCTTCCACAATATGTCCCAGGATTTTTCCCAGGCAATATGGCGAATGAAGACCTCAGATGGGAGACCACAGAGCAGTACAATGTCGGACTGGATCTGAGCTTCTTTGAAAATGACAGGATCAGAGTCACTGCTGACTGGTATCTGAAGAATACTTACGACCTGCTGTTGAACGCAACCATACCTGCATCTACCGGGTACACCACTGCAATGATGAACATCGGTTCGATGAGAAACACAGGCTGGGAATTCTCTCTGGAGACTCTGAATATAAACCACAAGAACTTCCAGTGGAATACTACATTCAATATCGCATTCAACAGGAACAAGGTGACAGGACTGACACGTGACCAGTATTCACTTTTGAGTTCTGTCAGCTGGGATACAAGGTTCAACAGCCAGTATCCTTACATTACGCAGGTAGGCAAGCCTTCCGGCTTGATGTATGGCTATATTTATGAAGGTACATATAAGGCTGATGAATTTGACGGCGGACTGCTGAAGCCAGGGATAGCCTACAGCGCATCGACCGGACGTACAAACACAGCTCCTGGCGACCCTAAGTACAGGGATATTAATGAGGACGGAGTTATCGACGAGCACGACCGTACAGTCATCGGCTGCGGCCAGCCTATACATACCGGCGGTTTCGGAAACTCCTTCTATTTCTATGGCTTCGATGTGAACATTTTCTTCTCATGGAGCTACGGAAACGATATTCTGAATGCAAACAGGCTTATTTTCGAAAATGGAAATATCGCCAGCCTGAACCAGCTTGCCACATACGTGGACAGGTTTGACGCAGTGGACAATCCGAACAGCGATATCCCTCGTATCAGAGCGAATGACGCATTTGTTTACTCTTCGAGAGTAATAGAAGACGGATCTTTTCTGAAACTGAGAAATGTGTCAGTGGGATACACTCTCCCGAGAAATGTTCTTCGCAAGATGCATTTCGACACTATGAGGGTGTACATCTCTGCAGACAATGTGTGGACCTGGACCAACTATTCAGGTCCTGACCCAGAGGTCTCAACGAGAAATTCAGTCTTGACCCCAGGTTTCGACTGGTCAGCATATCCGAGAGCTATCGGTGTGACAGCCGGTGTATCATTCACATTCTAAAAAGTTCATATAGAGATATGAGAAACTTAAAAAAAATATTCATGGGTTCGTTCCTCTCTGTGGCCGCAGTTTCATGCAGCTTTCTGGATACAGAACCGAACGTCATAGAGGCCGGCACTTATTATAATTCTGCAAGTGAGCTGCAGTACGGCCTGGCAGGTGTATATGGCGCGCTGAACAACGAGGCATCATATGGAAACTATTATTCTCTGATGCTGTCCAATATAGACGATCTTAGTTATTTCAACAGAAATACCAGCCAGAATCTGTCACAGTTGCTTGCTCATGATGCAAGTGCGACAGAGATATATCAGGCTTGGATTGAATTCTATGCCGGGATAAAAAATGCCAATGCATTTATGGAGGCAATAGCTGATTCCGAGTTCGATACTAACCATCAGTACTGGAATGAAGCTCGCTTCCTCAGGGCTTACTATCACTTCATCCTGGCGCAGGCCTGGGGAGATGTCCCTCTTAAGGATGCCGCTACATTGAGCCCGAACGATGTGAATTGGCCCGCTTCCTCTCAGCTGGAAGTTCTCAAGTGGTCTGCCAGCGAGATGGAGCAGTGTCTGTATTCTTATGTAAAACCTGAATCTGAAGAAGATTCAGATGAAGAAGAGGATTCCAAGGCTGGAACGAAAGTAGATATTCCTTCTGATCCTTCAGCTGAAGATCCGGCACTCAAAACTATCCTGGCTGAACAGGATTTGTCTGTGGCTCCGTCTAGAATAGTGCCTTCAACCATGTGCGGCATTTTGGCCAGGGTATACCTTTTTATGGCCGGCGAATCGATAGACGGGACAACACCAGATATGAAGCATGAATATTTCGGGAAAGCTATGAAATATTCGAAGGCTGTAATTGACTGCGGCAGACATAAGCTGAACCAAAGTTACTCCCAGATTTTCATAAATATGATTCAGGACAAGTATGACAACGAGTATTATGAATCTATGTGGGAGGTTGAATTCCTCGGCGACCGTTCCGGTCCTTCTGCTTGGACAAATGGCCGTATAGGTGATTTGATAGGCCTCCAGAGCACGGGCGAGGATACAGATTTTGGCAAATGGGCATGCAATTATTCTTATGCACAATACAATGGCTCGCTGAAGCTTTTCGACCTGTACTATAAAGTGGACAGGACAGATGAAGATGTGGCCAAGATGGCGACATTCAAGGCTGGTGATGACCTGACTTTAGATAATATCGCCGAGAAATATGCATGGGACAAGCGTCAGGCTTGGAATATGTGCCCGTACAACTATAACGGAAATGATCATGTACCTGCATATCCTGACCCTTCTCCATATGCGCAGAATGCATATAAAGGCAAGACTCTGAGAAGCTACAGCAAAACTCCTTATGTCGCGAACAAGGAGTCGACAAGCCAGAAAGCAGATATAGTAAAAGGCCTTAGAAATGCAGGCAAGTGGCGCAGGGAAGTCCAGTATGAAGGCCAAGGAAAAGCCAAGGACCTGTATACAACGATCAATTTCCCTATTCTCAGATATGCTGATGTCCTGCTTATGTATGCAGAAGCATATAATGAGTATATAGGAAGCCCGACACAGGATGTATATCAGTATGTGGTTGAAATTCGTAACCGTGCAGGCATCAGTACCAAGCCTTTCAGCGAATATGCTTCTCAGGAAGCTTTCCGTGAATTCGTTCATAATGAAAGAGGCCGTGAACTTGTGTTTGAGGCTCTGCGTAAATATGACCTCATAAGGTGGGGAACTTTTGTGTCGGACATCAGAAATGCATACACTCAAGGCCCGCTCAGCGAAGAGTGGCCTTCAGGCAATAATACTGCTACTTTGTCGGCTCAGACCATAGGTCAAAATGTGCAGGAAAGGCACATCCTCCTGCCTATACCTTCCATAGAACTGGGTGTGAACACCAGTCTTAAACAGAACAAGTATTGGTAAAATCAAAGCTTATGAAACTGAATTTAATTTCATATATTATGGCGCTTCCGGTGATAATCGCCGGATGTACTCAGAGCGATATTCTGTATGAAGCAGAATACAATGTCACTCTGAATCCTGAGAATACGTATATTGCTGGAGAACCTGTGACATTTGATATATCCGGCGATATTGACAATCTTCTTTTCTACAGCGGGGAAAATGGACACAAGTACCATAACAGGGATAGGCTTGTCATTTCAGTTGATGAAATAGAATCTGCTGCAGTTTATCTCAGAATTCTGCCGCAATATGGCAGTACAAACGGCGGCCTGCATGTTTACATGTCAAATTCATTTGAAGGTTTGAAACTGAATGACGGCCAGGCTGACAGAGCTGCTGTCAAAGCAATGGTTGATGGCGGAATGCAAGGGTGGAAAGATGTTACAAGCAATATTTGGCCAGATACAAATCCTGAGAAAAGCGGAGTTGAAGTGAAGGCTACTATTCCTATCGAATCTATCGAGAATTTCTGTCTGGCATTTCACTGGAATCCGACAAATTTAAGTGATGTGCAAAGGTCATACAGAATTTATCCAGATTCGAAGGTCATCCTTAATACAAAACAGGATGGTACGCTTGAATTCCCTCTTACTGACTATCTTCTGTTTAATTCAGTCATGATGAATGAAGAAATAGAAGATCCGTACAGAAAGAATGACGGGAATGGCACCATTATTTTTACGAGTGAAGACTACGCCATCAATTTCCAGGGAGTCAGTGCTGGCGTTTTGACGTACTGTGTTGACGGATGGGTGTTTTCCACGCCTCAGGATTTGACTTCAGTTCCGAGCGATTCACCTGAACTCGTGAAAGATTTGCAGAATTATCTGTATACTTACTCCTATACTTACAACGAGCCTGGCACTTACGAGGCTGTCTTCTATGGGGTGAATTCAAATTATATCGGCTCTTCAAGCAAGGTAGTGTCGATACCTGTCACCATTCTCGACAAGCCGCTTGATGGCGGCAACGACGCTGGTGAGACAGATCCGGAGACCCCTGCTGAGTAAACAGATTGTCTCTGTTGTGTGATTAATACATTGTTCCGGCAGATCGACAATCTGCCGGAACAATCTTTTTGATACAATTTATCCGATTCTTTATCGCTAACTCTTAAAAAACAGGAGTTGCCGATAAAAAATCACGAATTTTTCCTATTTTTTGTTCCGTTCTGGCAGATTCTGCCAGAACGGTCGGAACAGTAATTTGCCGGAACAGAATTACCACACGAAATCAAACTTGATGTCGCGAGGAATATTGTGAGCGTTGACATTGGCGATGTCGGCAGACAGAGCCTCCGGCACCACGGCGTATTTTTCAGAGAATGAACGGGCGAAATCGATATCCCCAGTGGCCTGGGTCTTTATGATCAGCCCGGCCCATGCGTTGATGGCTTCCAAAGCCTTGTCGTAGTCGATATGATACTGCCCGCCGCTGTTCCGGAAGAAAGCCCCGTTCTCTTTCATGAAATTGTAGCACATCATGTTTGCCTTGCCGTGTGAAGACGCCGAGCCAAATCGGACTGAACGCACAAGCCCTGCGATGAAAGTTGTGATCGCATCCTCCTTCGATATCAGCGGAATCTCCTCCATGTCTATCAGGCGGCATACCATGAACAGCCCCAGAATATCAGCCTTGGCCTCTTCCCAGGTCGTTTTTTCCGCGCCCATGGCTTCATCCACCGAACCTTTCCCGTTCACAGTCTCCTTCACCCCCAGTCCGTGAGCCACTTCATGGAAGGTCACATTCCAGAAAAATGCCTCTGAACGCAGATGTTTCTGCTGGTCAGGCTCTATGAGCAGGCGTCCTATAGGAAGCAGTATCTTTCCGAACTTGGCATCCATGCTGTTGTGCAGCTGGAGTCTGCGGGCGCCCTTGAGTGCCTGCACCCTGTCATCGTTCGGCAGGTTGATGGCTATGGTCTTGCTTCCGCAGTTGCAGTCACCTGAATAGTAAATGGCGTCATAAACATTCAGGTCGGATGACGTTCCCGGCACGAAAGTCTTGTACTCGGCAGGGCAAGGCAGCATCTTTTGCAACTCAGGCAGCATCGACACATACTTCGCCAGTTCCGCGCTTCTCTTCTCGTCTTTCAGCAGGATGAAGCATTCGTATGAAGTCTTCAGCTCGTTCAGCTTGTCGTCATAGCTCTCGATAGGGCCTATCACTACATCTATCTGGCTGTCTTTCATGTCCATCCATGCCAGATCGCTTTCGAAATAGTCGTCTGTGCGGAATGCTTCGACCCTCTTCGTCAGATAGTTCTTCAGCCCCTCATTCTCGGTGATGGCAGCCGCTTCTGTCAGATAACGGCACACCAGATCCAGATCCTCACGGTATTCGTCACGGTACCATACACATTTCAGAGCTCCGTTTTCATCCCTTCTGATGACAGTGTACGGGCTGAGTTTGTCAGGGTCGTCGAAAGCCTCCC
Organism: uncultured Bacteroidales bacterium; assembly: GCA_949289565.1. Classification (GTDB taxonomy): domain Bacteria; phylum Bacteroidota; class Bacteroidia; order Bacteroidales; family UBA932; genus Cryptobacteroides. The sequence goes on along the minus strand of CASEOO010000043.1, from coordinate 10,074 downwards.
ACTCCTCGGCTGTCATGTCTGCCGGGTAGTAGTTCGCCCCGAGAGGCTTCTCGCCGTAGCCCGGCACGAACGGAGCATTGTCCTCCAGCCTGTCCCACGGCCCGTAATTGATCATGGCGAAATCTTTCATCGCCTGCCTGTCGATCACATCCATCTCGCCCTTGTCGCCGAAAGTCTGTTTCCAGAACATCTCGTCGATCACTTTCCCGGCTTCCCGGAGCAGGTTCAGCACCTGTCTGTCCTTGTCGGACAATGCGTCTATCAACGCCGATTTCACTTCGAACGTCGCGTATTCATCGACCTTTGCCTGCATGACGGCATCCTCCTGTGTATGGCAGGACGCGGCCAGCGCCGCCGCCCCTGCCAATGTCAAAATGATTTTTTTCATGGTTCCTTTTCTTGTTAAAAAAATTCAGAGGCTGGTCAAAACCTGAATTTTGGCGCAGCCTCTGGGAATATTCACGGAATATCCGCTTTTTAGTATGACAATGCGATGGCGATGAAGTCGTCAGCTTTCAGGGCCGCTCCGCCGATCAGTCCGCCGTCGATGTCTGGGCAAGCGAACAGCTCCTTTGCGTTGGATGGCTTGCAGCTGCCGCCGTAGAGAATGGTGATTTCCTCTGCGAGGTCTCCGAATTTCTCTGCCACGACCTTTCTGATGCAAGCGTGAATCTCCTGAGCCTGCTCTGCAGTGGCGGTCTTGCCTGTGCCGATAGCCCATACAGGTTCATACGCGATGATCACCTTTGCCATTTCTTCTGCAGAAAGAGTGTAAAGCACATTCTTTATCTGCTCAGTGACAACATCGAAATGGCGTCCGGCCTCACGTTCGTCCAGATTCTCGCCTACGCAGAAAATTGGAGAAAGGCCATGTGCAATGGCGAGCTTCACTTTCTCCACGAGCTTGGCATCAGTTTCACCATAGTACTGCCTTCTCTCTGAGTGTCCCAGAATAGTATATTCGCACCCTGCAGACACGAGCATGTCAGCAGCCACTTCGCCAGTGTATGCCCCTTTCTCCTTGTCAGCGCAGTTCTGTGCAGACAGTCCGATGACTGAACCTTTGATGGCTTCTGCCACAGGAACCAGATGAGTGAATGGGGGAGCGATGATGAGTTTTACGGATGCCGGCACTTCTGATGATTTTGCCGCAACAGCCTTTGCGAGTTCCACGCCTTCGGCGACTGTAGTGTTCATTTTCCAGTTGCCTGCTACAATTTTCTTTCTCATGATTGATTACCTTAATACGTTTATTGAATAAAATTTGTTTCCCATTGGATTACGGCGCACAAAAATAGTAAAATGTCCTATATCCGCCAACCTTAGTACCTGAGAATTTTCACTATCACTCCCATTTTGGAAGGCTGGTTCCATAATTTGACCACGTCGCTGTCTGTGTCGAAGTCCTCTACCTCGAATTTGATGCCGGATTTCGATTTCGTGTCATTTTTCGTGGTGTACGTGATGTCTGCTGTCACAATGCCTCCCGGCTCAGGCATTTTGTCGCATTTGAGCACGAAATAGTCCGCCATATTGTCGTCAGTCACCCAGAATTCATTCCTGCTTTCATTGAAGCCCATCTGGAAGTCCGATTCATCGTACCTCACTGCATAGCTTCCCTTGATCATCAGCCCGATGTCGCTGTTCTCCTGCAGTTTTTCAAACCCATATCCTTCCAGACATCCGTGGAATGCCGTCAGGCTGCAAGCCAGCATTGCCGCAGGCAGAATATTTCTAATTTTTATTTTCATTTTTGTCAATATGATGCTTTTTCTTGCTCCGGTTTGATGTTTATGGTTTTGGTGACTATGCTTTTGCTGCCGTCGCTGTAATGTATTTCCGCCCTCATTTCTCCTGAGCCTGACGGGGTGTAGTAGCAACTTTCGTCTACGAAAATCTGTTCATCATCCATATACCATTCTACAGCTTCAGCATCTGTCGCATTGTGAAGCCTGAGCGGGAATTTGCTTCCCTCAGGATATGTGCCGTCGCTGTTTTTCGCCACATAGCGCACAACGATGAACGGACATTGCCGCCCTCGGTCCCGTCCGGTGGTGAAATTGCATTCCGTCACCTTGCTCTGCGTCCCGTCTCCTTCAAACTGGATTTCGCATTTGTATGGTGTGCCGGGAGTCAGGCCGTCTATGCTGCATGCGTAGCGGTTCATGCTGTAAGGCTGCACCGTGACGCTCTGGAATTCTGCATCATCGCTTTTTTTCCATCTGAATACCGCATCGCCGGTATATCCTGCGCCTGAAGTCCATGAAATGATGGCCGCATCCTGGAATACATCTGAAGACACGACCTCCGGTTTCGGCAGCTCCCCGGTGAATTCGCTGACAGTCATCCTGATATTTTCCCCGTCCCTTTCTATGCCTGTGATGGCCAGGGGCGATGATGTACCGTCCCAGAATACGAATGCCGGCTCTGACACAGGCGTGAATGAACTGGCATCTGTATTTCCAGTGCGGTATGGGAAGAACACCTGGGATACATCTTTGGCCGCTTGATAGGCTTCTATGAGGTCTGCGCATTCATGCACAGGGTTTGCATTGACCTCGTTATACAGCCAGCGCTCTTCCGCAGTCACATTTTTTTTATATGATTCCGAATAGCCTGCATCCCTGCTCGACTTGTCGATGTGATATATCAGCAGTCCGCTTCCTCCTATATATTCATCCCATCCTTCTGCGGCCCTGCATTCAAACAGATAGTATTCACCTTCCGTTCCAGTCTCCATCTTGTAATATTGACCGTTCCGGTCAATGGGTTCGAGAACGTGCGTCCCAGTGGTCACCGGAATCGCTTCGAAAACATCCGTCTGGTCTCTGTCCACTGCAGTGAAATTCGGCGGAGTCCGCCCGTTGTTGTTGAAGTTCCCTGCATCCATAAGCGACAATATCTGCCATAGTGCTTTTGATTCGCCCCCGCTCTTCTCATAATCAGTGTCGTACAGGTCTGCCAGGCCGAGAGTGTGGCTGAATTCGTGGCAGAATGTGCCGATATGCGCCATTGTGTACTGGTTTTTTGTGCCTGAAACGCGGCTGAGCTCTGCGGTGCAGGCATACCGGTTCACAATGACGCCGTCGAATGTAACTTCATCTTTAGGGATTCCTGCGCCTTCTGTCAGATACCACGCATGCGACCATATATGATCGTCTCCAGCTCCCTCGGCTTCATCTCCTCCGGCAAAGAAGACGAAGACATTGTCCACCTCTCCGTCTCCGTCGTCATCGTATTTTGAAAAATCCACTTGGCTGTCAGCCAGGCGGCATGCCTCTGCCACCATGTCCGCGGCCGCAATGTCAGAGCCGTCGCTGGCGTTTGCTCCATATTCTGCATAATTCTTCGACAGTGTGACTATTTCGCTGACATCGAACGAGAATGTGAAAATGCCTTGGAACTGGTCGTTGAAATAGTCTATGGCAGAACCGTCGGCCCCGTTCACACTGTATCCAGGTTCAGTCAAAAGCCTCCTGAATGCATCGCTGGTGTGCTCTGCCTTGAATGCCAGGTCGGAGAACTGGGCGAGAATCACTATCCCGTGTTTTTCTTCAGGAGCATTGCCAGACCTGGTATCCAAACCCCTGGCCTCCATAGTTCTGCGCAGAACCGAGCTTTTGCCTGGCTGTCTCCCGGAGGCTTCTTTTCTGTATCGGGCGGCAGAAGACTGCAGCAGGGCATATGGAATATTCCTGCTTCGGGCTTTTACATCTGACGGAGCCTCTTTGCCTGCCTTGAAGTCTGTCCTGGTTTTGGTCCCGTCACTTTCATAATATGCGTAGCAGTACCATCCGTCTTCTCCCTGAATGATGCTGCATCCGTCGGCAGTGGTCAGAATCTTCATGAATTCATCGCCTCTGAGCCTCGCGGTGAATGTTGTGCCGTCGGGCTGGACCAGAATGAAATCTTCTCTGATGGCTGGCCCGGCCAGGCAGATTCCGCTGCATAAAAACAGCCAGACAGCCGAGGCTATGCAAGCCGTTATATGTTTTGACTGCGTATTTCTCATAAAAAGTGTTACCTTTGTCTCCGACAATAATCTGCATATTTAGTCATTTTTTATGAGACGGACAATTATTTTTTTCTTAACCATTCTGACATTGCAGACTGTGTCTGCATCTTATTATTTGTCTGCGCAGGAGACAGATTCGTGCCGGAGCATTGCGCCAGCATCTGAAGATATTCTGGATTCCATCAATGAATATGGCACTTTTGACAGATGGTCGGTGCGGGAAGTGAAGGAGTCGGGCATCATCGGAGGCAAGGTGGCCCAGCTTTTCGAATTTTACGGAAACCAGGAAGTGGTGAAGACCCGCGAGCCATATGTGTCGCCGGAAGGGTATTTGTGGCGGACGAACAATGTCCTGGCAGTGGTGGCAGGCGTGACGAAGACGAGCAATACTGTATATCCCGAGAAAAGGGGAGACGGGTATTGCGCTCGGCTGGAGACTCATATTGAGTCCGTGAAGGTTATGGGTATGATCAATATGGATGTGACATGCCAGGGCGGGATTTTCATTGGCGAGCTTGCCGAACCGATCAAGGATACCAAATCACCTATGACGAAGGTGCTGTATGGAGTCCCTTTCGATGGCCGGCCAGCCGCATTGGTCTTTGACTACAAGGCTGATGTGGGGCATGAAGTTGTCCGCGGCACTGGCTTTTCCCCTAAGAAGGAGATGGGCTATCCTGACTATCCTATGGTTTTCATGATGCTGCAGAAACGTTGGGAAGAGGCTGACGGGTCTGTGCATGCTCTTCGCGTAGGCACAGCTGTCCATCGTTTTGACGAGAGTGTTTCCGAATGGGTGAATGGCTTCCGTCTGGATGTTTCATATGGGGATATAACTGAAGAGCCTTTCTATCAGGACTATATGGGGCTGAAAACCGATCCTGAGACCGCATTCTGGGCAGTGAACAGCGACGGGGAGAAAGTGATGGTGGAGGAAGACGGCTGGGCTTCCGCCGATGAGGAGGCCAATTATTTGATTCTGACTTTCCTGGCCAGTTCGGAGAAAGCATTCTATGGCGGCGTGGGGAATATCCTGTGGCTGGACAATGTCCGTATCCTGATGGACTGATTGCCTTCTGGGAACATCGTGAAAAGCATGTGCCTCCTGTATTGACGTATTTTGCATTAATGTCATTTCGTATGAACGCCAGGCAGGCGCAGGATGGATGCCGGGAAAGAAAAGACGCCGGCCTTTTCACAGAACCGACGTCTAAACGTGTACTAAAACCTAAACCTGCACTAAAGATGCAGACATGTATCGTCATGTTGCATGTTTTGTGAAATATTTTGAAAGTTCGTTGCTCGCCGGCTTCAGGTGCGGCACTCTTGCGCTGTGGCAGTGTTCTTTACACATTTGCGCCGCTTTTTAGAAGACTGCCCAGCTTGCGGAACTTTCAGCCTGCAGTCTCAGTCCTCATCATTTTCGTCATCTTCGTCATCGTCGAAGCCGAATTCAGCCGCAAATCTGTCAGCTACGTCGTCCGGAACCTCGAAGCTGAGAGCGTCCCATAGAGAATCCATCTGCCTGCGCTCCTTTTTCGTAGGCCTTCCGCTTCCTCTGTCCCTTTTAAGAAAGAATGTTTCCACCGGAGACTTGAGCTTGTCAAGTTCTTCCTGAGGCGTGATGTTCTCGGCGTATTGCGGCACCAGTTTCGCCCCCTGGCGTTTGTCTATCAAAGCAATGACGCGGTACTGATATGTGATGGCCCCTTTCCTGACCGTGATCACATCTCCAGGCTTGACAGTGCGCGATGGCTTGATGTCATTTCCGTTTATCCTGACTTTTCCTCCCTTGCATGCATCTGTGGCATCGCTTCTGGTCTTGAAAACCCTGATTGACCACAGGTATTTGTCTATTCTGACTTCATCCATATTTGCAGTTCTGTTTCTATGCGTGTCTGTTTCTGTTTTCTGTCCAGGCTTTGTCCCTGACTGTCCTGACAATCATGCACGGCCGCCTGTCAGCTTTGCTGTGGATTCCTGTCGAACTTGCAGCTGATTCCTGCCGCTACGTTGAGCCTCACTCAATTCCATTTCATATTGTGACGGCCTGAGGGCCCGTCAATGCCGCCGTCGCGCTTGGCTGTTCCGGCGGAGCCGTCCATGCCCTCTGCCCCTGCTGTACGGACATTGTCCGGAACGGACACCTCCTCTTCCTCATCTTCCAGCCCCTCATAATCTTCTCCTTCCAGGAATGGCTCTGTGTCAGGATCTATATATTCGTCCAATTCATCACGTTTCCCGGCAGTGACCTCCAGCAGTACTGTGTCTCTGTCTACCGGCACCACGAAGAAGTCCGTGACTTCTGCAGGTACCAGCATGGCCTCTCCTTTTTTCAGCCGGTATTCCTCCATGCATTTCTTTCCGTCTGCTCTTTCGGCAGGAATCTGGAAGGACGCTTCGCCGTCTATACCTATATATAATATATAGCCGGTTTCCTGCTCGCTGCTGCTGTGGACTGGTACATTGAGAATCATTTTCGCCACATCGAATTCCGGACTTTCAAGCAGCTTCCCGGCGCTTTCTCTTCCTGCATCGGCTGGCTGTCCGTTTCCATCTGTATTCCTGGCTCGAACATCGTGACTGCCATGTTTCTCATAAGCCTGATATACAATGAAATCCATAGACTCTGCCAAGTGTTCAGCCACAGTTTCCAGATCGCTGTTTCCTTCGCCAGACAGGCAGAAAGGCAGTTCTGACGCTTCTTTTACCACGGCTATTTTCAGATGGCCTCCTGCTGAGTGCACCATCCCGGGCTCTATGACCAGCGTATCTCCCTTTTCCGGGCGGATGACGTTCATGAGGTTTCTGACATTGCCTTCCATGCAGCTGTCGTAGAGCTCCTGCGCTGACACGTCATGGCCAAATCCTATGTATATTTTAGCATCGTCTTCTGCATCAATGATATACCAGAATTCCTTCCCCCCGAGTGCGTCATATCTCTGCTCTGCCGTCTCGTCGTCAGGATGCACATGGACAGGCATTTCGCCATGTATATCGAGGAATTTGACTGTCACAGGAAACTGCCGGCCGTAATAGCCGTACACTCCCTCGCCGACAACACGTTCCATGTAGGTTTCCATGATGTCTCCTATGGAATTGTCTGCGAGCCAGCCTTCTGCCACCATTGAGTCTTCCACGCCCAAGTCTGCCGCCGCTATCTGTTCTTTTCCCCAAGAATGGTCAAGACCAATGGGAATAAATCTCATAGGGTATAATTTTTTCTTTTTATCTGCCATATATCAAACCTTTATTGACTGCAGGCAAAATTAGCAAAAATTACGGCACTGACAATTGTTCAGCCTGTTTTGTGACATTATGTCAGTTCTGGGCATTGGCATTTATTTTGTCGAAAGGGGAGTCGATTGCACCGTCAGGTGCATCAGAAGTGATAAAATTTAAAAACTATAGAAATTATGATCAAACCATTAGCAGACAGAGTTCTGGTAGAGCCTAAAGAGGCTGAGACCAAGACAGCGGGCGGATTGTATATCCCTGACACAGCAAAAGAAAAACCTCAGCAGGGTACGGTATTGGCCGCAGGCCCGGGCAAAAAAGACGAGCCTATGGAGGTGAAAGTCGGCGATGTAGTTCTTTACGGCAAATATTCAGGAACTGAAATCACTGTAGACGGTAAAAATTATCTTATCATGAAACAGTCAGATATTCTGGCTACACTTTAATAATAGGAGAGAAATATCATGGCAAAAGAAATAAAATTCAATGTCGATGCTCGTGCCCAGATGAAAGAGGGCGCTGATGCTCTGGCTAACGCAGTGAAGGTAACGCTCGGTCCTAAAGGACGCAATGTAGTAATAGACAAGAAATTCGGTGCGCCTCAGGTGACTAAGGACGGCGTGACTGTCGCCAAGGAAATAGAACTTGAGGACAGGGTGGCCAATATGGGTGCACAGATGGTGAAGGAAGTGGCTTCAAAGACCAACGACCAGGCTGGCGACGGTACGACTACTGCCACTGTTCTGGCTCAGGCTATCATCAATGTGGGTCTGAAGAATGTGACAGCTGGCGCTAATCCAATGGATTTGAAAAGAGGTATCGACAAGGCTGTGGCCAAGGTGGTAGAAAGCTTGAAAGAGCAGAGCCAGGAAGTCGGTGACAACTACGCCAAGATTGAGCAGGTCGGCACTATTTCAGCAAACAATGACGGCTATATCGGAAAACTTATTGCCGACGCTATGTCAAAAGTGAAGAAAGACGGTGTCATCACAGTGGAAGAGGCCAAGGGTACAGAAACTGAGGTGAAGGTCGTAGAAGGAATGCAGTTCGACAGAGGCTATATCTCTCCGTATTTCATGACCAACGGCGACAAGATGGAGGCTGTTCTGGAGGAGCCTCTTGTGCTCATCACTGACAAGAAGATTTCTACCATGAAGGATCTGCTTCCTATCCTCGAGCCTATCGCACGTGAAGGCAAGTCTCTGCTGATCATTGCCGAGGATGTGGACGGCGAGGCTCTGACCACTCTGGTAGTGAACAGGCTGCGCGGTACATTGAAGATAGCCGCAGTGAAAGCGCCTGGATTCGGCGACCGCCGCAAGGAGATGCTTCAGGATATCGCTACGCTGACAGGTGCAGTGGTAGTTTCCGAGGAGAGGGGATTCACTCTTGAGAATACTACTCCGGATATGCTCGGAAAGGCTGAGAAAGTAGTTATTACAAAAGAGAATACCACTATAGTCAACGGTGCAGGTGACAAGGCCGCTATTCAGGAAAGGGCTGACCTGATCAGGAAGCAGATAGCCACGACTACTTCTGATTATGACCGTGAGAAACTTCAGGAGCGTCTGGGCAAGCTCGCAGGCGGTGTGGCTGTCCTCTATGTAGGCGCCGCTACAGAGGTAGAGATGAAAGAGAAGAAAGACAGGGTGGAAGACGCTCTGAATGCTACCCGTGCTGCAGTCGAGGAAGGTATCGTGCCTGGCGGCGGCGTAGCATACATCCGTGCGGCCGAGACTTTGAAAGGCATGAAAGGTGACAATGAGGATGAGACAACAGGTATCCATATCGTAGCACGCGCTATCGAGGAGCCTCTGCGCCAGATCGCCGAGAATGCAGGCCTGGAGGGCAGTGTCATCATCAACAAGATCAGGGAAGGCAAAGGCGATTTCGGCTACAATGCCCGTACTGACGAGTATGTGAACATGTTCGAGGCCGGTGTCATCGACCCTACGAAAGTGTCACGTATCGCTTTGGAGAATGCGGCTTCTGTAGCAGGCATGTTCCTGACCACTGAGTGTGCTATCACCGATATTCCTGAAAAGGAACCGGCTCCTGCCATGCCGGCAGGCGGAATGGGCGGCATGATGTAGTCTGCTGACATTTTCAAGTGATTTTTGAGGGTGGCCCGATTCGGGCCACCCTCAACGTCTTTCTTCGAAACCATTGATGAACCGAGAGTAATCGTGCTTGTACGAATTACCGAGGTGAGGATAATGGAAAAACAAGGGGGTGGGGGATATGAGTCGGCACTGGAGTTTGAAAAAAAAAGTTCAAACTCATAAATTGTTTACTGTCAACAGTATGTTATTCCCGTCCTGAAAAAAGCTCAAAAAAAGATCAAAAAAAGTTTGGAGGGAAATAAAAAAAGCGTACCTTTGCAATCCCCAAACGAAAAAGGGGTGTCCGGGAGTCCGGGAAACAGGGCTTCGGGGCAGATGAAAAGAGTTGTTTGAAAAGACTGGAAAGTACAAGCAAGCAAAGCAGAAAGTTAATTCCTAAAGGCCGGACAGACTAAGAGAGATAAATAGATATACAAAGAAGAGTTTGATCCTGGCTCAGGATGAACGCTAGCGGCAGGCTTAACACATGCAAGTCGAGGGGCAGCGCGTGGAGTAGCAATACACCATGGCGGCGACCGGCGGAAGGGTGCGTAACGCGTGAGCAACATGCCCGCCACAGGGGGATAACCGGCGGAAACGGCGACTAAACCCCCATGAGACGACACCAGGCATCTGGAGTTGTTGAAATGGGCGACCAGGTGGCGGATTGGCTCGCGTGGCATTAGCTTGATGGCGGGGTAACGGCCCACCATGGCGACG
>CASEOO010000042.1 GCA_949289565.1 uncultured Bacteroidales bacterium | reverse complement strand
TACGCAGAAGCCGAGAGCAATGCAAATGAACTTGTTCAAATTGCATTGCCGAGGCGTGAACAGTATATGTGGCGAAGCCAAATATACGCAGAAACTGAGAGGAATGGAAATAAACTTGTTTAATTTCCATTCCCGAAGTGCCACAGTATATGTGGCCGCAGGCCAAATATACGCAGAAGCCGAGAGCAATGCAAATGAACTTGTTCAAATTGCATTGGGCAGAGTCAACGAGCAAGCGGGATTTTTGTCTGAATCCTTTAATTTTTAGAATAATTTTATGTAATTTCGGAATTCAATTCCGTTTTTGCATAAAGCCTGCAAATAAAAAAAGTGCATTCGGCAACATCCGGATCAAACGGATTTCCGGTCCGAAAGCAGCGAAGATATTGCCGCCTGGGCACAGGTGCACCCGAAGACGGCGGGAATATAGGAAATGGTTCCGGCGTTAGATTTCTTGTTCTTCTCGTCACAGACAATGAAAGCATCCTTGTCAGGCAGTTCCTCTGAAAAAACTGCTGTCACACCCTTTGTGATCCCCATCCTGCGAAGCCTTTTCCTGACGATAAAAGCCAGCGGGCAGTTGAAAGTCTTCGAAATGTCAGCTATCCTGATTTTAGTCGCATCCATTTTAGCTCCGGCCCCCATCGATGAAACCACAGGGATGCCTCTGTCGAGGCAATACTTGATCAACGCAAGCTTCGGCGCGATGGTATCTATTGCATCTATCACCACATCGGGCTTCCAGTCCGCGAAAACAGCAGCCACAGCGTCAGCCTCCAGATACTTTTCCATGACCTTCAGGTCAATGTCAGGGTTTATATCCCTGAGCCTTTCGGCCAGCACCTCGCATTTGAGCCTTCCAACGGTGGAATCCAAGGCCAGAAGCTGCCGGTTCTTGTTCGTAACCGACACCACGTCACTGTCCATGACAAGCATCCTGCCCACCCCTGCACGCGCTATCATCTCTGCCGCAAAACCTCCGACACCCCCGGCCCCTATTACGGCCACAGCAGCACGGGCCAGCCTGTCCACTCCTCCCAGGCCGATGAGAAGAGCAGTCCGCTCCTTCCAGGCAGGAATCCCAGATGACTGAGCTCCTGCAGGCATCACAATATCCGCCTCCATCAGAGTCCCTTTGCCTTAGCCTCGTCCCAGATAGCATCCATCTCGGCCAGTGTCATGTCTTTCAGACTTCTGCCCTGCCTGATGGTGTGCTCTTCCAGATATGTGAATCTCTGCCTGAACTTGCGGCAGGTACGCTCGAGAGCCGTATCCGGATTCAGTCCGTAGAGCCTGGCGGCATTGACTATCGCGAAGAGATAGTCACCGAGCTCGGCTTCTGCACGGTCTTTGGCGGCTTTCTTGTCTTCGTCGGACGATACGGTCTCCATGGACTGGAGTTCTGCCTTGAATTCGCCGAGTTCCTCGCTGACCTTGTCCCATACCTGCTCTTTCTGCTCCCAGTCGAAGCCCACACCACGAGCCTTGTCCTGCATCCTGTAGGCTTTCAGGAGAGGAGGAAGGGTCTCCGGAACTCCTGACAGGACTCTCTTGTTCCCGTCCTTTTCCTTCAGCTTCAGCTGTTCCCAGTTCTTCACCACCTCTGCGGCATCGGCCACCTGAGCAGTGGAGAAGACATGAGGATGGCGGTATATGAGTTTGTCACACAGATGATTGATGACATCCACGATATCGTATGTACCGTTTTCTTCTCCTATTTTGGAATAAAAAAGGACATGAAGAAGCACATCGCCGAGCTCTTTAGATATGTTTGCGTCATCTTTTTTAAGGATGGCGTCGCTAAGTTCGTATGTCTCTTCTATAGTCTGAGGCCTGAGTGACTCTGCAGTCTGCGCCCTGTCCCACGGGCATTTCACTCTGAGCTCATCCAGTATGTCGAGTATTCTGCCGAATGCTTCGAGTTTCTCTGTTCTTGTTTTCATATCGTCCGAAAATATTATGATGCAGGTGCAAAATTATAAAAGAATGTTCAATAATTCAGCTGTACCGCCAGCCATTTTCACCGAATATGATTTTTTATTAATTTTGCAATTCACGAACAAGACAGACATGAAAAAAGAAATCCACTATGTATCTGCAGACGAAGCAGTCAAAGTCATCAAGTCAGGCGACCACGTGCACCTGAGCAGCGTGGCCAGCGCACCGCAGATCCTGATCAATGCAATGTGCCGCAGAGGGGAAGCCGGAGAAATTAGAAATGTGAAAGTGCACCATCTTCACACCGAAGGCCCAGCCCCTTATGCAGACCCTAAGTTTGAAGGCATTTTTTTCCACCAAGGATTTTTCATCGGAGCCAATGTCCGCAAATGTGTCCAGGAAGGATATGCTGACTACATCCCGGTATTCTTGGGCGAGACGCAGAAACTCTACCGTTGCGGAGCTCTTCCGTGCGATGTAGCAATGATACAGGTATGCCCGCCTGACAAGCACGGGTATGTATCGCTTGGGACATCTGTCGATGCCACCTTGGCCGCCATAGAATGCGCAAAGACTGTCATAGCCGTTGTGAACAGAAATGTACCGCGGGCATGGGGGCAGGCTATGATTCCCATGGACCTGATAGATATTTTCGTGGAAGACGACACTCCTCTCGTGCCGAGTCATTTCAGCCAGCCTGACGAAGTGGAGACTGCCATCGGGAAACATTGTGCAGACCTGATAGACGATGGCTCCTGCCTGCAGATGGGTATCGGCGCCATACCCAACGCTGTCCTCGCACAGCTGGGAGGGCACAAGCATCTGGGCATCCACACCGAAATGTTTGCAGACGGCGTGCTTGGCCTGGTGGACAAAGGGGTGATAGACGGGACGGAAAAAGTCACGGACAAAGGTAAAATCGTGGCAACATTCCTTCTCGGCTCTAAAGAATGCTATGACTTCATAGATGACAACCCAATGGTGGCCATGATGGACGTGGGTTACACAAATGACCCATACGTAATATCCAGGAATCCGAAAATGGTGGCTATCAATTCAGCAGTGCAGATAGACCTGACCGGACAAATTTGCGCCGACTCGATAGGCACGAAATTCTATTCCGGAGTAGGAGGCCAGATAGATTTCGTATATGGAGCGTCGCTGTCACATGGAGGGAAGGCCATCATAGCCATGCCGTCACGCACAAAGAAAGGGGTGTCGAAAATAGCGCCTGTAATTTCATCCGGGGCTGGCGTCGTGACCACAAGAGCGCATGCACACTGGGTCGTTACAGAATACGGTGCAGTGGATCTCTACGGGAAATCGATGCAGGAACGCGCCAAGATGCTCATCAGCATAGCTCATCCTGATGACAGGGAAGCGCTGGACAGGGTCGCTTTCGAGCGTTTCGGGCCTCACTACACTGCCGTATCCATATAATTAGATGAGTCCAGTCTTTCGAAGAAAGACGTTTGAGGGGTGAGCCGAAAGTCATTTCGTGTCACCCCTCTTCTGTCGCTTTGACGGCCGCGGGCCGCCATCATTTAACAATATCGGCAGTCTCCCCGTGAACGTAAGAAACAAGATCTTGCGGACTAAGCCTGAACTGCAGGCCACGGACACCGGCACTGACATAAATCTTCTCGAAACCCATTGCTGAAGAATGAAAATATGCAGGGAAAGGCTTCTTCATGCCCACAGGCGAGCATCCGCCTCTGATATATCCTGTCACCCCCAGAAGATCCTTCATGGGAATCAAGTCGCATTTCTTGTTCCCGGACACCTTGGCCGCGGCTTTCAGGTCCACCTCCGCATTTCCAGGAACCACACATACAAAGTATCCGGTCTTGTCTCCTGACAGGACCAGAGTCTTGAACACCTGTTCTATCGGCTCCCCTAACTGATCGGCAATATGCGTGGCCGCCAAATCGTTTTCGTCCACCTCATACGGGACTAGTTCATACTCTATGCCTGCCTTGTCCAGCAGACGAGCCGCATTGGTCTTCTCCTGTTTTTTATTTTTCGGCATTATTTAGTCATGTAATTTTCAAAGCGAGCCACAGTGTTCAGCTCAGCCTCCTTTGTCGAAGCGGCCACTACGGTAGTGGATATGCTCTTGGCCGGCTTGGAAACTATCCTCACCATATCCCCGGTCACTTCCATAGGTCCGAAATCTGACGGGCTGTAAAACATGCCTGCCCCTATTGGTATAGGAGAGGCCGACACATCGGCAGGATGCACTCCCCATGCGAAAATAAAGCCGTCGCCGCACTTGACAATTTCTCCTGGATGATAATTCACCCCTGTCAGGAACATCACTGGCTTTCCAGTCAAGGATGTGGCAGAGATCACAGCCTCGCGAGTTTTCTTGTTCATGTCTATCCTTATGGAAATATCTACAGTATCCTCCTGATAAGGCACTCCATAAGCTATCATTTCCGCAAAAGATCCGTTCTTCGTATCCCCGACTCTGGCTGTCCTGCCCTTAGTGGCTTTCAGCTTCACCTCCTGTTTTCCATCCCACAGGGCTATGCCGCCAAGGCCAACAGTCTTGCCGACACGGTATTCATCGCATCCGGCACCGTAACTCTCCTGCTGCTCGGCAGTCGGATACCATTTGTATTTCTCGAGCTCAAGCCCGCGTCCTGTCTTCGAATACACATCTATCGCGCCGCTGTCATTGAAATAAATTCTGAGAGCGAAATGAGTATTCTCCACGGCTGGCCCGTGATGGCCTACATTTTTATACTGATCTGCCTCCTCTGAGACAATTTCCGTCACCTGCACGCCATCCTTTTTCCAGAAAAGGCTTGATGCAGTCTGCGCCTGGGCGCTATGCCAGCCCGCCAGGGCAACGGCCAAAATGGCTAGAATCTTTTTCATATAATGTATAAATTAATTTCAATCAGCGCTGCCTTCATTATCGCCGGACGAGGCTTCGGGCGCCTCGAAAAAAGAAAAATGGACATTTCCATATTTCCTCTCCTTGACGAAAAATGGATGTTTCTGAAAATCGAATGTTCCCGGATGCTCCAGTATGAAGTATCCGCCAGGCTTCACGACGCCGGAAGCAAAGACCTGGGAAGGGATAGTCTCCAGCCTTTCTATAGCATAGGGAGGATCTGCAAAAACTATATCAAATGTTTTCCCGCATATTTTAAGGAAGTCGAAGACATTGTGGCGGACTACGGAAATGCAGCCTGCCCAGAGCTTGGCTGCCTGCGACTTGATGAATGAGGCATTTGCAGGATTCATCTCCACGCAAACGATATCTGACGCACCTCTTGAAGCGAATTCATATGATATTGAACCTGTGCCTCCGAAAAGGTCAAGTACAGAAAGGCCGTCAAACTCATATTCATTATCCAATATATTGAACAGCCCCTCCTTTGCAAAATCCGTCGTCGGGCGGGCGGAATAACCTTGAGGAGGATTGATAGACTTCCCCCTGAATTTACCTCCGATAATCCTCATATGCAAAACCTCTCTGGCATCACGTTTTGTCTCTCGCAATTAAATATAATCCACCGACTTGAAATATCTGTAAAGAGACATTTCCTCTTCTTCACGAAGCGGAGTGCGGAAATACACCACTGTCATCTCCATGTTCAGCTGAAACTTCTTCATCGCTAAAAATATGAAATACTCAGCAGTAACGAAGTCCAATGCACGAAAAGAATTGCACAGCAGCAGGCTGCGCCCTTGTGCGACTGCAAGGTACAGATATCCGTCAGCTATGGATGCCACGACCTTGTTATACTCCGGAATATTATCCAATGCCTGAAGCATATACCAGACTTCCGGAAGGACACGCCCTTTTTCACCGTCAACTCTCAGCACTGTCTCTGCCACAGCCTTTGACAAAGTCTCGCCTATAGAAGTGGAATATATCAGGACGGACTTCATTTGAGGCAGAGGCTCGCAGAAAACGGAGTCAGATTCTTCCACGTCCGCTACATCAGAAAGCAGGGCTCTGGCTGATACAGCATCAAAAAACTGGTCCGGGACCAATGTAAATTTAGGCGTGAAGACAGATATAGACACATCTGCATACCGTCTCCTGAACTGCGGGTCAGTAAAAAAACGGTCAGCGCTCATCCAGCCGGATGATACGCTGACGCCGTCATGTTCAATTCTGGAAACATACCCGGACAGGGAAACCTGGACAGATATGCTCTCAGCTGTATTGTTATTCCCAGTTT
This sequence comes from uncultured Bacteroidales bacterium, assembly GCA_949289565.1. GTDB lineage: Bacteria > Bacteroidota > Bacteroidia > Bacteroidales > UBA932 > Cryptobacteroides. The sequence goes on along the minus strand of CASEOO010000042.1, from coordinate 41,882 downwards.
CCTGCATTGTTGTTCGGAGCAGTGACACTTCCCACCTTAAGTCCTGAGAAATCAGCAGTGCCGTATTTCTTTTCGTTCCTCTCTTTCTCCGATGCGTCGAGGTTTATTCTCAGCTGGTTGTCCAAACCTTTCAACAGAGACTTGTACGTAAGGCTGGCTTCGAAAAGAGGCACTTTCACTCCGGACACAGTCTTCACAACAGCATCCATCTTTATGGAATCGCCCTGTGAGAAAGGCACGAATGCCAGAGAATCAAGGTTGAAGTCTGCGCGGTCATTGAACAAGGTATCCTTGACAGGGATTTCATTCTCGATCCTGAAGACCAGACGCTCGCCTTTTTTGTAGAGCTCAAGCATCTGCTCAGGCTTGATCCGAGGATTCCTCCTCTTGAGCTGCTCCGTATTGGCCACTGCCACAGAGTCGTCAGCCGAACCAAGCTGCATCACCACTTTCATGGAAGAATCAGTGTAGAAAGACTTGAGAGTGTCGAAAGACGCTGTAAACTTGCCGTATTCAGTCTTGAAAGCATTCTGCAGAGTACGGATATCCTTCAGTCTCTGGATAGCGACTGCCTCGCGGGCCGCCTTTTCATTGTTGAAACGCACAGGTTCCATGACGCTTTCTACAATCATGTACGCCAATCCTATGATGGCAAGAGGGAAAATGAGGTAGACAAGTACCTTTTTCAGTATTTTCATAATTATTTTAGTGATTTAATTATATTCAAAATCAAATTCCGGACAAAGTTAAAAATTTGATTTATGAAATGCAATATAATTTGTAAATTTGCGCCCACATTGATTTATCGCCGTCCGTCAGGACGCCAAGATGATCCAACACATTGAATTTATGACAAGTATAGACCCCGGGCTCATATCATCGCTGCACATTCTGGCCGGAAAGGCAGAGAAGGCGGCCATCGTCACCCATATGCATCCGGACGGAGACGCCATCGGCAGTTCCACAGGGCTGATGAGATATCTGAAGGCTTCAGGGAAACAGGCTGTCACAGTCCTTCACGACCGTTATCCTGAATCGCTTGCTTTTCTGGCAGAAGGCGACACGGACAGCATCATTGTCCATGAAGAGAATCCGGAAGCGGCGGCCGAGGCTGTCAACTCTGCAGACCTGCTTTTCTGCCTGGACATGAACACATTCAGCCGGGCAGAGAAAATGAGCCGTATTCTGGAAGAATGCAAATGCCCGAAAGTGCTCATAGACCATCACCTCAACCCTGACACTGGAAAATTCAGCCTGATATTTTCAGAAGTGGAAGTGTCGTCCACATCGGAATTGCTGTACCATATTTTAATGAATATGCCTGACATCGCCGGCGATGCAAGTAAACTGCCTCGCAAATGCGCCGAAGCGCTTCTGGCAGGAATGACTACGGACACGAACAATTTTTCGAACTCAGTGTATCCGTCCACATTCATGATGGCGTCGCAGCTCCTGGCGGCAGGCATCGACAGGGATGCAGTAGTGGCTGCCCTGTACACAAATTACAGAGAAAACCGCTTCCGCCTTATGGGAGAGCTGCTTTCTGAAAATATGGCCATTACAGAAGACGGGGTGGCATATATGATTATAGACAAGGCGCTTGCCCGGAAATACGACATCAAGGAAGGAGAAACAGAAGGCTTTGTGAACATGCCCCTCGGCATAGGTTGTGTAAGGATGAGCTTGCTGCTGAAAGAAGAGGACGACAGATTCAGGGTGTCGATCCGTTCAAAGAAAGGCATTTCCGCGAACAAATTCTCTGCCGTGTATTTTCATGGAGGAGGACACGAGCTGGCCGCCGGAGGCAGGCTGATGAAAGGAGAAGACCTTCCTTGCGGCACAGCAGAAGAAGCCTCGCATTATGTAAAAGAAAAATTGAAAGAATTTTTCTCCGGCGGCGCCAGCCGCTAATGAATTGGCCGGAACCGGCCAGACAAATTAAGTATTTTGGAAATGATGAATCGTTCAGGATACATATGGGCCCTGGCCGCAGTCATTCTGCTGGGCCTGGCCTCCTGCAAAAAGCAGAGCCTGGAGAATACATATTCTTCACAGGAGGACAGGATAGACAGCTTCATCGAAGGGCTGATGAACCAGGAGCCGGCGCCCCGGATTGTGAGAAACGGGGGTTCAAACAGGGTCGTGCTCACCGAAGGGACAGGAGATGCCCTGGAAGAAGGCGGGATAGTGTCATTCTACTATGCCGGATATATTTTTTCAGGAAGCGCACCGTCAGCCTCCAGCCTGTTCACAACGAACCGGGAAGAGACTGCGGCAGAAAGCGGATGGAATCTGACATCCCCGGACTGCAGCATACTGACTTTGACGCTGGATGAAGACACGGAACTGATAGAGGGCCTGAAGAAAGGGCTTGCCGGAGTGCGCGGAGGAGAAGTCTGCTATATAGTATTTTCCGGGAAATACGGCTTCGGCGATAAAATCATAGGAAACATACCGGCGAACTCTGCACTGATTTTCCAGATATGGGTCGAGAGTTTGACCAATGACTGATTAAAAACGATAATTTAGGAAAAATATTGAAGATGAAATTTAGATTGCTGGCTTTTGCAGGTCTCTGCACAGCTGTTTTAGGCGGATGCGCCGTGAAAGAAGAGACCAGGCCGAATGAAGATGAAAAAATGTATCTCGAAGCATGGATTCACACGCACCACCCTGATGCCGAGAAGGCAGGGATGGGCATCTACATGCTTGGCGCAGAGAAAACCGGGGACGGCGAGGATGTCACTATGCCATGCTATGTGCTGGTGAGCTATGTGGTCAGAGATTTGGAAGGAAATATCACAACATCATCAGATGCTGAAAGCGCAAAGCAGACTGGCAGCTATAACGAAACGTATTATTACGGCCCTCAAGTATGGTCTTTCAGAGAAGGCGCGATAAACAAAGGCCTGGAAGACTTGCTGGCAGGAATGAAAGTCGGAGGGGAAAGGGAAGCTCTTATTCCCGGATGGTTCATGACATACAACAGGTATGATACAGAAGAAGAATATATGGCCAATGTGACCGACCAGAGTTCCAGAATATACAAGGTAAGGGTGGATGGCATAGCTGAAGACATTTACGAGTGGCAGACAGAAGCCATAGAAGAATACTGCGCAGAACATTCCATCACTCTGCCGGAGGCCGGCCCTGAGGGATTCTACTATATCACTGAAACCGCAGGAGAAGGCGAGCTGGAAGACATGCACAGGGACACTACAGTATATATCAACTACACCGGCATGCGTCTTGACGGCCAGGTATTCGACACTACAGTCGAAAAGACAGCAAAGGACCACAACATCTTCTCGGAAGACAAGACGTACGGGCCGATGGAGGTGACCATGTCATCTGACTCCACCCAGATCAAGCTGGACGGGAACAGCATCATATCCGGCTTCGGCAAGACATTGTGGGAAATGAAGGCCATGGAAAAAGGCACAGGAATATTCTGGTCCACATACGGATACGGCACATCCGGAAGCGGCTCGCTCATTCCTGCATATGCACCGCTTGTTTTCGAGATAGAACTGGTGCCTGACCCTGATCCGGACGAAGAAGAGGAGGAATAAAGATGGCAGTGAATCAGGCTGTGCCTTTGGAACTGGGCACCGAGAAAATCGGAAAGCTCCTCATGAAGTATGCAGGGCCGGCTATCATAGCCATGACTGCATCCTCGCTCTACAACATGATAGACAGCATTTTCATCGGTCATGGCGTAGGGCCTCTGGCCATCGCCGGACTGGCTGTCACATTCCCTCTGATGAACTTGTCGGCGGCATTCGGCACACTGGTAGGTGTCGGAGCAAGCACAATCATGTCTGTGCTTCTCGGGCAGAAAAACTATGACATGGCGAACAAAGTCCTGAGCAATGTCGTGACCCTGAACATCATCATCGGACTGGTTTTCATGACTGTCGCACTGACTTTCCTGGACCCTATCCTCTATTTCTTCGGAGCGAGCGACCAGACCATCGTCTATGCCCGGGAATATATGCAGGTCATCCTGCTGGGAAATGTCATCACGCATCTGTATCTCGGGCTGAACAACCAGCTCAGGGCGTCCGGAAACCCGAGGATGGCTATGAACCTGACTATCATGACCGTAATATTGAATGTGATTCTCGCCCCGATATTCATATTCATGATGAACATGGGCATCAGAGGGGCGGCGCTTGCCACGGTGATAGCCCAGCTCGTCGCCTTGGCGGTAATATTGCGCTACTTCAGCAACTCATCCAGGCTTCTGCATTTCAAGAAGAAGAATCTCAAGCTTGACACCAGAATAGCGAAAGACTCTCTTTCCATAGGACTCGCGCCATTCCTGATGAATTCGGCGGCCTGCCTGGTGACACTTTTCATAAATCAGCAGCTGAAAAGCTACAGCGGAGACCTGGCCATCGGAGCATACGGCATCGTAAACAGGATATCTTTCCTGTTCATAATGATCAACATGGGACTGAACCAGGGCATGCAGCCTATCGCCGGCTACAATTACGGGGCACGCAAATATTCCAGAGTGAAGGAGGTATACAAGAAAACCGTAAAATATGCCACATTGGTGGCTATGGTCGGCTTCGCAGTGTCCATAGCCTTCCCGCACGCGGCAGTATCCATCTTCACATCTGACCAGGAGCTGATAGAGCTTTCAGCCAAAGGGCTCGTGCTGATCAACCTGATGCTGCCTTTGGTTGGATTCCAGATGGTGACGTCCAATCTGTTCCAGTGCCTGGGCATGATAAACAAGTCCATCATATTGTCCATGTCCAGACAGCTTCTGTTCCTTCTGCCATTGCTCTATGTCATGCCGATGTTTTTCGATGCCAAGGGCATATGGCTGTCCTTCCCTATTTCAGACTTCCTGGCATTTTTAGTCACTTTCATCATGCTGATGGCGCTGATGAAAAAGCTCAGGAAACTGAACGACGGCGACGACCCGTCCATCCTCGGAAGCAAACTCTGAGAAGCAGGGACTAACTTCCGGCATTGGCCGTAGGCCACATAAGAAAAAAAGGATGTCCCTGACGGGACAATAAACAATACTGCATTTTATGAACGGAAAAATAATAATCAATCTTGGGCGCCAATTCGGCAGCGGAGGAAAGCAGGTCGCTCTGGAACTTGGCAGGAAACTGGGTATCAAAGTCTATGACAATGAGCTCATCACTAAAGCGGCAGAGTCCAGCGGCTTCAGCCCTGACGTGTTCAAGAAAAAGGACGAGAAGAGAAATCTCTTCCCGGTGTCATCATTCTTCGCCACGCAGACATTCGGCTCTCCGAAAAACTATCTCAACGGAGAGAACCTTTTCCAGATACAGAGCACAGTCATCAGGGACATCGCAGAAAAGGAATCGGCCGTCATAGTAGGACGCTGCGCAGACTACATTCTGCGAGACATGGACTGCACTGTGGACGTGTTCATAACAGCACCTGAAGAAAACCGCATCCAGATGATAATGGACAGGCTGAACCTTTCCAGGGACAAGGCTGAGGACCTGATAGAAAAGACTGACCGCAAGAGGGAGACATACTACAACTACTATACATTCGGGAACTGGGGCGTGGCATCTAACTACGACCTGTGCATAGACTCATCGATTCTGGGCATAGAAGGCACAGCCGACTACATTATAGACTTCGCCGTCAGAGCAGGCATATTGCGCGAGGAGGTGAAATGAGCAGAAAGAGGCTTATGGTTCTGGCGCCGGCATCCTTAGCTGTACTCATGCTGGCTATATTCCTGCCGCTTTCATCAGCCACGAAAAAAGACAATGCTTCATGGGGGCTTAATGGCGCCTCCGTGTCAGAAAAACCGCATATTTCAGTCGCGGCGGCCATGAGCCTGAATCATGCGCTTCCAGACAGCGCATCAGCTTGTCCTGAACTGGAAAACATGGACAAAAGAATAGAAAAGTTCCTTAAATTGTGGGAAATCAAAGGGGCTTCTCTTGCGGTTATGCGGAATGACTCTCTTCTGTACGTGAAAGGATATGGATATGCCGATGAGGCCAACGGCGAGAAAATGACTCCGGGCCACATACTCAGGATGGCATCTGTGTCCAAGCTCATCACAGCCGCCGGAATCATGGTGCTGAAAGAAAAAGGGCAGATCTCGCTGCAAGACACTGTTTTCGGAGAGACGGGCATCTTGAATGACTCTATTTTCACTGCGGCCATCAGAGAAAAGGCAAAATTCGGCATCACAGTCGAGCAGCTGCTCCGTCATCAGGCTGGATTCACGAACAGCCGGGGAGATCCGATGTTCTCCACACAGGATATCATCAGACAGTTCAGGCTGGACGATGCTCCGGACCACGAAACCCTCGTAAGATGCGTGCTTTCACGTCCGCTGGGATACAAGCCAGGCACATGGCAGAGATATTCGAACTTCGGTTATCTCCTGCTGTCCATGATCATAGAGAAAATCAGCGGCATGGACTACGAAACTTTCATCCAGGAAAATGTGCTCCGTCCGGCAGGATGTTTTGACATGCATCTGGCAGGCAATTACTACGAAGACAAATATCCTAACGAGGTCAGATACTATATGCACGCAGGGTCTGAACTGATGGAGGAATACAATCTGAGCGGACGTATGGTCGAAAGATGCTACGGAGCGAATGACATCCACGGGCTGTCAGGCGCGGGCGCATGGTGCGGGTCACCTGCAGAGCTCAGCAGGTTCGTTGCCTCCATAGACGGAAAGGCCGAGATTCCGGATATAATTTCAGAGGAAAGCGTGGCTGAAATGACAGAGTATTTCAATCCTGAGACTTATTCACTGGGGTGGAACGACACAAAACCGACAGGAGAATGGACCAGGACGGGCACGCTTGGAGGCACAAGCGCACTGGTAAAATATTTCCCTGACGGAGAATGCTGGATCATGATAACAAACACCAGCACATGGAAAGGCCCCGGGTTCACCAGATACACCGAGGCCCTGTTCAGAAAATGCCGGGAGCTATACAGCCCTATGCTGCCGTCACGCGATCTGTTTTCCACGAGCGTGGCCGGAAATTTCGCCTTAGGACAGAGCTTTCAGCAAGAGGAAACTGGCTTCCCGCACCAGCAAGAAGAGGAAGGACGATAATGCTTCACTTCCATCTCTCCTGACAGCACGCCATAACCGTTTTCTGCCAGAGAGTCCATCTCGTTTCCTCCAGGATATATCTCCACAGGGGCGATGAATGAGACTCTGCCGGTGATTTTCTCCATAAGTGCCTGATTCCAGGCAATGCCTCCGGTCAAAATAATGACATCAACTTGTCCGCAGACATCAGTTGCCAGGCCGGCAATATATTTTGCAACGCTCAGGCAGAACCCTTCAAGAAAAAGTTTCACAGACTCATCTCCAGCCTCTGCTTTGGCCACCACCGACTTGAAGTCATTCGTTCCGCAAAATGCCACCGCTCCCCCGTTTCCGACGAGTTTGCGCTTCACTTCGTCTTTCGTATACTGGCCGCTGAAGCACATCTCTATCAAAGGGAAGGCAGGCACAGTCCCTGCTCTTTCAGTGCTGAGAGGGCCGTCGCCGCCCAAGGCATCATTTGTATCAATAATGCGTCCTCCCTTGTGCAGGGTGACAGAAGTGCCGCCGCCTATGTGCGCAACTATGGCGGTAACCTCTTCTGGCCTCTTGCCTTGTTTTTTCGCATAATGCCTGACTACCGCCCTGGAATTAAGGGCATGGCAGAGCGCCCTGCGCGGGAATTCAGGCAGCCCGCCTATCTTCGCTTCAGGAAGCATTTCATCAGCCATAGGAGGGTCTGCCATATATGCTCTGCATACACCTGAAATGCCGGCATCTTTCCTGGCTTCATTCACAAGCTCCGCTACATCACATGCCAGAAGACCGCTCAAGTTGCAGGCATGGACTCCGTTCGTGCAATGCCTCAAGGCGTCTTCCAAGACTTCGTTTATCTCATATACACCTGTCTCCATCGGAGTCACCAGGCCTGACCTCGCCATGACCAGGTCTATATCAACAAGGCGGATGCCCTTTGACAAAAGAAACTCTGTAATGGTGACAAGCCTCATATGGCCCTGGTCCATTACAGAGTTATATCTGGAAAGTTTGTCCAGGCTGTGGAAGATGTTCTCTTCGAACACCTTCCTGCCTGAGTCATAAAATCCAAGCTTTGTCGTAGTAGATCCGGTGTTGATGGCCAAAATCTTCCCAGTCATCACGGACTACTTGGCCGCCATGGCGGCAATAGCGATGGAATTCAACTTAGTATCGATGCTGTCTGCCCGGCTTGAAAGAACGCAAGGCACCTTAGCTCCCACTACCATGCCAGCCTGGTGAACTCCTGCCGCAAGCTTTGAGTTCGTTTTGTAGAAAACATTGGCTGACTCGATATTCGGGAAGAGAAGGCAGTCTGCATCTCCAGCCACAGGGCTTACCAGATGCTTGATTTCCACTGATTCCTGATCGATAGCCACATCCAGGGCCAGAGGTCCGTCAGCTACGCATCCCTTGATCTCTCCCCTGTCCACTTTCTTCGCCAGGACAGCGGCTTCTACGCAGGCAGGCATTTTTTCGAGCATCTGCTCAGTAGCGGCAATGATGGCTACCTTAGGGCATGCTATGCCCATGGAATGTGCGGTGTTCACGAGATAAGTCAGTATAGCCTTCTTCTGGCTGAGGTCAGGAAGAGGGATCACTGCCATGTCGCCCAGGAAGATGAGTTTGTGGTAATTCGGATTCTCTATCACAGACACATGGCTGAGCACTGCCTTAGGAGGGAGAAGGCCTGTTTCCTTGTTCAATATGGCGCGCATGAACTTGTCAGTGCTGCAAAGGCCTTTCATGAGTATGTCACCCTGGCCTTCACGGACCATAGTCACAGCCTCTGCCACTGCAGGAAGCTCAGAAGGGTTGTGAACAATGGTGAATTTCGTGATGTCTATGCCATCCTTGTCGCACTGCTCTTTGATGAGGGCCTCGTCACCGACAAGAGTGGCCTCTATCATTCCGAGATCTATAGCCTTGCTGGCGGCGGCAATGGTATGCCCATCCACACCCCATGCTGCAATCATTCTTTTTTTTGCACCCCTGCCTGCAAGCTCGGCAAAGATGTCTTCAAATTTAGTAAACATTGATATAGTGGTTTTATTGGTTATTTTCATTGACGATATGCATGGTGTCCTGAGCGATCACAAGCTCTTCATTCGTAGTGATGACAGCCACCTTGACCTTCGAATCCGGAAGCGATATGAGGGTGTCTTTCCCGGTAGCCACATTGGCTTCATAGTCGAACTTGAGCCCCAGATATGAAAGATTCTCGCAAACCCTGCGGCGAAGACGGCTGTTGTTTTCCCCGATGCCTCCTGTGAACACTATCAGGTCTACACCGTTCATCACTGCGGCATAAGCGCCTATGTATTTTGTGATGTCATACACGAGTTTCTTGAGAGTGAGCTTGGCTTTCTTGTCACCGGCATTGGCCGCGTCATTCAGGTCACGGGCGTCTGATGATATGCATGAAAGGCCGAGGAAACCGCTCTTCTTGTTCAGAACCTTGTTCACTTCATCCACTGAAAGGTTTTCCTTTTCCTGGAGGTAAGTCACTATTTCAGGGTCGATGCATCCGCACCTTGTCCCCATGATAATGCCTTCAAGCGGAGTGAAGCCCATGGAGGTGTCTATAGACTTGCCGTTCGCAATGGCAGTAATCGAGCTTCCGTTCCCGAGGTGGCATGTAATGATCTTCGAGTTCTCGAGATCCAGCCCGGTGAACTTGGCCCCTTTTGCAGACACATATTTATGGCTGGTGCCGTGGAAACCGTACCTGCGGATACGGTATTTCTCATAATATTCATAAGGAAGGGCATACATATAGGCATATGCCGGCATAGTCTGATGGAAAGCGGTATCGAACACGGCCACCTGCGGCACAGTAGGGAGCACTTCAGACACTGCCTTGATTCCCAAGAGATTGGCAGGATTATGAAGAGGTGCAAGGTCTGAGCACTTCTCTATTTCAGCTATGACATTTTCATCAATAAGCTTGCTGCAGAAGAATTCCTCGCCGCCGTGCACGACACGGTGCCCGACAGCTTCTATGTCCTCCAATGTGGAAAGGACTCCGTACTCCGGATCCAGAAGAGCATCAAGCACGACCTTGATGCCTACTGTATGGTCAGGAATAGGCATTTCCTTCACATATTTCTCTTTTCCGGCTGTCTGATGCTTTATGCATCCGGCATCCATACCGATTCTTTCGACAAGGCCCTTAGCCATCAGGTCGAAAACTTCATCACCCTTCATATCGAGAAGCTGATACTTCAGTGATGAACTTCCACAATTCAATACAAGGATAATCATATAATTAAAAATAAATTGTAATCTGCAACGATTTTCAGAATATCAACGCAAAGTTATAAAAATAATGAGTACTTTCGCAAAAATTCAAAAGAAGAAAACGGATTTGCAAACCAAATTCTAATAAAATGGTAGAGGGGAGAGAGTCTGTGCTGTATGCATTGCCATTCTGCGCCGGTAACGTTACCGGAATTTTTCTATGCGGCCACCATCTTTTTTATTCATGGTCTTCCGGCGCGGCCGCATCCGCGGCCATGGCCGCAGGCGCAACGCTGGCCGTGGCGGCAGTTTTCAGAAATACGGCGAAATCATGGGTGAAGACAGCGCTGTGCATGGCGGCAGTTTTCTGCTGCGGGGTTTTCTGCTGGTCGAATCATGAAGTCATAAATATTGGCGCGGCTGGCCGCGGCGGCAGCGGACTGATAGAGAAAGCCGCGGCCCCTGCCGCATCATGGCTCAAGTCCGGAATAGATTCGCTGCCGATGGACGACTATGGCAGCAACGCCCTCATAAAGGCATTGGTCACAGGTGACCAGTCTGATGTGACGGCAGATGTGAAAAAGGCTTTCAGGGACAGCGGGGCTTCGCATATTCTGGCGCTTTCCGGAATGCATCTGGCCATCATCTATCTGATTCTCAGCAAGTGTCTGTCGGTGCTGGGGCAGTCGAGGAAGGCGGATATAGCCAGATTTGTGACCATACTTGCTTCGACACTGTTCTATTCCGTGATGACAGGGGCATCGCCTTCTATCATACGCGCCTTCCTGTTCATCCTGCTGAGGGAGACAGCATTGCTGGCCGGACGGACAGCCCGTCCAGTGAACATACTGTGCTTCGCGCTTACAATACAATGCGCCCTTAATCCTGGAGTTATCACCTCGGCGAGCTTTCAGCTGTCATATCTGGCGATGTGCGGCATATATTTTCTGTATCCGGCTCTCCGCGGCCTCTACCCATGCAGGGTGCCCGTACTCAAAAAAGTGTGGGACAGCGCGGCGATGTCGATTGCATGCCAAGCCTTCACAGGGCCTCTGGCGTGGATTCTGTTCAAATCCGCTCCAGTATACTTCATCATCACGAATCTGATAGCTGTTCCGCTGACTTCCGCCCTGATGCCTGCGGCCCTGGCCGCAGTGTTTCTGCACAGGCTCGGCATCTGCCCGGAGTTTCTGACAGACGGCATAAACTGGTGCTGCGAATTCGTCGTATGGTATCTGGAGGTTATATGCCAGCTGCCGTGACTATTGCGTCAATGAAATTTGAAGGTCAGGAGAGGTCCAGGTTTTCATCTGCCCGTCTTCATCGTATACAAGACAGCCCTCGAGATCGGGACGCGACATGATGAAATCACGGGCTTTTTCAAAGCCTATGACCATGCAATATGTAGCCAGCGCGTCTGCCTCTGCGGCTGTGGCGGCGATAACTGTGGCGCACAGCAGTGAATGCGACACAGGATAGCCCGTCTTAGGATCTATGGTGTGTGCATACTTCTTTCCGTCGCGGACATAGAATTTTCTGTAATTCCCGGAAGTAACCACGCCGCATGGCTCGGGGCCTGCGCTGAATATGCACTGAAGATCCTGGCCTGGAACACTGTTTCCGTCCACCGGCCTGTCAAGTCCTATGCTCCACGGCTTGCCTGAAGGATTCAGTCCTTCACAATATATCTCGCCGCCCACATCCACCAGCATCTGGTTCACGCCCAGCGAATGAAGGTATTCTGCTACCAAGTCGCAGGAATAGCCCTGGGCTATGGCATTGAAATTCAGTTCAGGCAGCAGTTCTGCACTCCTGTCTTTCAGAATCATAGATGCAGAAGTGCATCCGCCGGCATCAGTCACCAATGTGTCGGCAAGCCTGTCCATGCCTGTTCGGGACAGCGTCGACATGACTTCCGCGCTGTCAGGCATGGAGCCAGATGTAAAACCGAAACCCCAAATATCAAACAGAGGCGCGCTTGAAACATCGAAACTGCCGTCTGTCTCTATATAATATTTATATGAGGCCGCGTAAAGGTCCTTGAATATGCGGTCCGGGGTGACGAGTTCTCCGGCATTGAACCGGCTCAGGACAGAACCCTTGTTATAGCCTGAAACAGAGTTGTTCACGGCCTCCAGCACCGAATCAATACCGGCTTTTACCGCCTCAGGCCTGGCGGCAATTATGCCGTCCTGACCTCTCAAGTTCAGTTTCACAGAGTAAGTTCCGCCTTGAGCGTAGCCGGTAATGGCTATGTACCTGTCTTGCGGCGAGCATGCAAATACCGCCATGCAGAGGACAGAGAGAAATATAGCTTTTGTTTTCGTCTTCATATCGATGTATGTCTTCGCGAATTTATGCAAAAAAAATTTCATATGCCGTCATTTCACCTCGATGATTTCATCCAGCGATGTGGAATAGCGGCGGGAGCAGTGCTCTCTTCTGATGTCTTCCGCATAGTGGCCTGGCTTCTGCGACGCCAGCCTCAGCAAAGAAGAGTCACCTTTCCTGTTCACACTGTCCATAATGTGCGACAGACGGTCATTTTTAGCTCTGAGGCCAGGGTCAAAATCGAAGAGCGATGCCTGGACACTGCCGGCAGGGACGATGCCGCCCACTACCACACCGGCTTTCTTGTATTTATACCCTGGGCGGAATATGGCATGCAAAGCCTTCAAGGCCGCGGAAACGATTTCCTGGGTATTGCTGGCCGCGGCAGGCAGACGGACAGTGGCCGATGGGAAATACTGTTCCAGATCAGCCCTGAATCTGTTTGTATACACGAAAACTGTGACATCCAGCGCCGCCGTTCCCTCTTCCCTTAACTTCCTTGCGCATTGCGCCGCGAAGTCGGCCACCTTCATGGAAATCTCCTCTTCATCTTCTATCATATCTGCAAAAGACCTGGATGTGCAAATGGATTTTCTGGCCGCTTCAACCTCAGCTTCCACGCACACTGTTCCGCGGAGCTCCATCCATGTGCGGACGCCGTGCAGCATATAATGCTCTCTGATCCATCTTTCAGGCCGCTCCGTATAATCAAGGGCCGTCATCACGCCAGCCTCTTTCAGCTTCGGAGCGAGACGCCGTCCCACTCCCCAGACCTCTTCAACCGGGGTCATGGACAGCGCCTTGAGCCTTTTATCTTCGCTGTCTATCATGCACACGCCCTTATACCCTGGATATTTTTTTGCAAAATGGCTTGCTATCTTCGCCAGAGTCTTGGTGCGGGCCACGCCTATGCTCACAGGTATGCCTGTCCACCTGCGGATTTGCGCCGTCAGAGAGGTGCACAGAGGCTTGATTTTATCATGCGCTATTCCGTCCAGCACCAGGAAAGCTTCATCAATTGAATAGATCTCGATTTTAGGTACAGCATCTGCCAGGATGGACATGACACGGGCTGACATATCGCCGTACAGGACATAATTCGATGAACAGACTTCAAGACGGCCCTGGTCTGCCAGATGGCTCACCTGATAAAACGGTGTCCCCATCTTGATGCCCATGGCCTTGCTTTCATTGCTCCTGGCCACAACGCACCCGTCGTTGTTTGAAAGGACCACGACAGGCCGCCCTTCGAGCTGAGGCCTGAAAACCCGCTCGCAGGAAACGAAGAAATTGTTGCAGTCCACCAGTGCGTACATCGCTCTTCTCTCAGACTTTCTTAATGATATAAGTGACGACTCCCCAGACAGTAAAATCTGAAAAATCCTGCACTTTCATAGGGGGATACCTGGGATTTGCAGGCACCAGCCATATGCCGTCTTTCTCGCCCGTGAGCGGATTCTGCCTGGAGATGTATTTAAGAGTGAACTCACCATCCACAAAACAGACCGCCATTTTCCCTTCAGACGCCTCCAACGCCCTGTCAATCACCAGTATGTCCCCCTCTTCCACCCCGGCATCCAGCATGGAATCCCCGACTACCCTGCCGTAAAATGTCGCGGCAGGGTGCTTCACCAGCTCCTTGTTCAAATCTATGCATGGATTCATATAGTCCTGAGCCGGGGACGGGAAGCCTGCATGTATTCCGCTCTCGGCCATGGGCGCAAGGCTGGAATTTCCATTTTTAATCTGTTCTTCTGTCATTTTCCCATTCTTAGATGACAAAATTCAGAAAATTATTATCAAAAGAGAAAAATTTTTCTCATGAAAAAGAAAAAACTGCAAAATGAGAAAAAACTTTGCTAACATTGCTCCCGATTTACGTCAAACGGAAAATTCTGGGCAATAAGCGCTGATAATGGAATTTTATCAGGAAATACTGCACTTCGTGACACAGGCGGGATTCACCTGTGAAGAAACGGACGTGAATGGACTGATGTTCCTGAGGGCCGCGAATGTGTCTGGAGAAACTCTGTATATACTTCCGGAAGCCATCAGCGCACGCTCGCCTGAAGAAGCCGCAGAAGAATACAGGAAACGGTCGGCCGCCAGAAAGGTGCTTCAGGAACAATGCATGGACAGAGCCGGCTCAGATACAGACATCAGCCGTCACGACGGGGGAATCATCAGCTCCATAACTGTCGCAGAGGACCGATGGAGAAAGCAGAACAGACTGTACAGAGCCAGGCTGCTGTCGCATCTTGGGGAATTCCACAGCATATTCGCCAGGAACTGCACTGTGGAAAGGATAGACCGCGCCTCCGCAAACAGATTCATGGATGCGAATCATACTTATGGATCTTCAGCATGCCGGCATTGTTACGGGCTGACTGAAAAAAAAACTGGCAGTCTTGTGGCGGCGGCCACATTTTCAAATGCCCGCAGATGGATTAAGGACGGCCATGAAATCAGGTCTTACGAATGGATCAGGTATGCATCCTCCAGCGGGACCAGAATCCCTGGAGGCATGGGGAAAATCCTGAAGAAATTCATCATGGACATAAAACCAGACGACATCATGAGCTACGCTGACCTGGAATGGTCAGGAGGAGATGTATACAGAAGGCTCGGCTTCATTGAAGACGGAGCTAAAGAGCCTGTTCTCTTCATGATAAACCCGTCAGACTGGTCCAGAAAAGCATTCAAGACGATTCATACTGGCCTGCCAGCAAAACTGCCAGGCCAGAGCTGCAGTGCATCCGGCATCCCGGACTACGGCAATATGCTGTGGTACATGAACAACGGAAGCCTGAAATACCGGCTCAGGCTTACAGGTCCGCATGAAGCATCCGCAGCTATCTCGACATCAGATCAGCCATGACTGTCGCGGCCATTGCCTCCACCACGACAGGAGTTCTGAGGGCAAAGCATACGTCATGACGCCCGGGGATTTCGAGCGTACCTATGCTTCCAGTCGCAAAATCATAGGTCTGCTGAGGTTTTCTGATGCTGGAAGTCGGCTTGAAAGCCACGCGGAACACTATCGGATTTCCGTTTGCCAGTCCGCCGTTCACGCCGCCAGCACCATTTTTCCCGCATTCCCCGGAATCCGAGATAATAGGATCATTGTGTTCAGAACCTTTCATCCTCGCGGCATAAAACCCGTCGCCGAATTCCACACCCCGCACTCCAGGGATAGAGAATACAGCATGGGAAATAAGGGATTCGACTGAATCGAAGAAAGGCTCGCCCACACCAGCCGGAACTCCGTCTATGGAGCATTCCACTATTCCTCCCAAAGAATCCCCGTCCTTTATAGCCTGGTCCAGAACATCTCGCCACTGCTCTTCACCGCCGGAAACTCCGCCTACCTCCACGAGTCTGGCATTTACGCACACATCGCCGATGATTTTCTTCGCCACCACGCCTGCGGCCACCACAGGAAGTGTAAGACGGCCGGAGAAATGCCCGCCTCCACGGGGATCATTGAAATTCTCCCATTTCACACCGGCGGCAAAATCGGCATGCCCGGGACGCGGCATAACCTTGAATATTTCATAGTCGGAAGATTTCGTGTTGTTGTTTCTGAACACCACTGTCAGAGGCGCACCTGTCGTCTTTCCCCCAAAAACTCCGCTGAGAATCTCAGGCTTGTCATCTTCTATCCTGGGAGTAGTGCCTTTAGCTCCGCTCTTGCGGCGCAATATGTCTTCCGTGAAATCTTGTTCGGACAATGGGATTCCGGCAGGCACGCCGTCCATTACTATCCCTATGGCCCGGCCATGGGACTCTCCGAACAATGAGACTCTGAATTTCTGACCAAAACTGTTCATTTCCGTATCGTTTAATTATAAACCCGGACCTCGGCATGTCATCCGGGAAGCCACATATGCATTATTGCCTGAGCAGTTTTCCGAACAGATCGAAAAATGCGGGGAAAGATTTGGCGACGCAGGCAGTGTCGTCTATGAGCACAGGACTCTCAGCCCCCAATTCAGCAACTTTCAGGGCCATCGCCATCCTGTGGTCATGACTGGATGTGTACTGTCCGCCTTTCAGAAGATTTCCATTCAGCAGACGGGAAGACAGGGAATGTCCCTCTATGACAAGGGCATTGTCCTCCACAGAAGCCCTGACGCCCATTTTCAAAAGCATATCCAGTATAGCTTTCCCTCTGTCGCTTTCCTTGTGAGCAAGCCTGTCCACACCGGAAATACGGCTTGTTCCCTGGCAGAAAGCGGCCAGCACAGAAACTATCGGGAAAAGATCCGGACAGTTCGAAGCATCTACTTCAAATGCCGTCAGCGGAGCCCGCTGCACTGTCACTGCGCCCAGATGATCCCCTGTCTGCGACAGGCTCGCGCCTGCTTCCATCAATATGTCCATGATAGACAGGTCTGCCTGGAGAGATTTGGTATCCAGGCCGGAAATTTCAATTTTCCCGAATACGGCTCCAGCCACCAGGAAATTCGCAGCTGAACTCCAGTCTCCCTCAATGGCGAAATCAGCCGCATGGTAATGCTGTCCGCCTTTAATCTTGAACAGCATTTCGGAACAAAGCGACCAGTCTCCTCCGGATTCCATGAACTCACGGCCACCAGACATCTCATTTGCCGCCTTGACACCGAACTTCTTCATTACGTCCAGTGTAATGAACATATACGGAATGCTTTTCGGGTCGCGGACCGTGACTTTCGAATATTTTTCAGCCAGAGGAAGCGACATCAGCAGTCCGGATATAAGCTGTGATCCGTATTTTCCAGATATCTCAGCCTGCCCTCCTTTTTCCGGGCCAGCCACTGAGAGAGGAATCCGGCAGTCTCCTGACTCGCTTTCCAGTTTCACCCCGAAAGCCTCCATCATCTCTTCCGCACCTTTCAAAGGCCTGTCCAGCAATGTCTTTTCTCCCGTAATTTTCACCGCTGACTTCGAGATCATCGGCAGAAGCGGTATCATGAGGCGGGTCAGAAGACCGGACTCGCCAGTATGCAAAGTCTTGATATCTATACATCCTGGCGCAGCCGCGATACCCTTCACAACGAGCTCGGCGCCATTGGCCTCGACCTCGGCGCCAAGGGCTCTGGCCACTGACAGAGCAGACTCATTGTCGCCGCATGGCGAATAGCCGGACAGATGCGAGACACCGTCTGCCAGGGCGGCCGCGACTATTGCCCTCTGGGCAAAACTTTTCGAAGAAGGAATAGAGACTGAGGCATTTATGAAGCGACGGCCGCCGTACAAAGCAGAAACCATTGAAGCATATGGCCATTGGCCGGGAGCGGCCGCATCTTCCTCATTCAGCGATGCATATGTATACGGAGCCCCTTTGGCAAGGCACATCATCCTGGATTCCCGCCCGGACTCGCCCATGGAAAAAGCTATGAGACGTCCCGGCTCGAATTCATCGTAAAGCTTCAGCACTCTGTCCGCCTCATCTGATGAAGCCGCTGTGGTCACTATTTTAACTATGTCAGCGCCTATGTGCAGACATTTTTCCACCATCGCCTTGAGACCCTCGTATGAATCAGTCCCGCTGAAATCGTGATACGACTTGATGAACACGCTTCCATACTCCCCTGCACATGCCCGCACTCGTTTCGACATATATTTCGGAGCCTCTACCTCCACATCCACATATCGCGCACCTGCACGTATGGCCCTGCAGAGACGTTCCTCGCATATGCTTGCCGCTCTGACTTCAGAAAGGCTCTGGCCCGCCGCCATGATTTCAGAAACGCGGCAGGTAGCCACGAGAGGCACATCTGACTCGAAGCATTCATCTATTTCCTCAGCAGAAAGAGTGCATCTGTCCAGGCGGATTTCAGCCATCTCCACATTCTGCAGAATTTCAGCAATCTGCGAGGCCGTCTTGTTCTGTATAACAGTGCAAATCATAATGTCATTATATATTTCCGGGCCCGCCAATGTTCTCGTACCCGGATATGGTTATCAAATTGCAAGCATTTCCGCCGCATGAGATGCCGTCATATCGTATATCGCCACCGAGCCCGGAGCCGAGAGCAGCACGAAATGTATAGTCCCGTTTTCAGCTTTCTTGTCTTTTGACATAGCATCGACAAGCGCCTGTACCGGATACGGGCAGTCAACAGGAAGCCCGGCATTGCGGAAATCAGTCTCCAGCGCCTCTGGGAAGCCTTTTTCGGCAAGTCCCGCTCTGGTCGAAAGCCTGGCGGCCATCACCATTCCCATCGAAACTGCCTCGCCGTGCGTGATGTCATCTCCGGCTTCTCTGGCATTTTTTTCTATAGCATGGGCGAATGTGTGGCCCAGATTCAGTTTGCGCCGCTCCCCTGTTTCGAACTGGTCGCGGGAAACTACGCCGGCCTTAACAGAATCGGCGGCATGAATAAGCTCCAGAAGTTCAGCCCTTCCAGTTTTCAGAAAGGCCGGCTTGTCAGCGGCTTCATGAAACCTGGACAAGAAATCCACTGATCTGCGATACCACCCTCCGTCTTCTATCAGGAAGGACTTCACCAGTTCCGCAGCACCTGAAAGGAAGTCTCTGACTGGCAGAGTATCCAGCACTTCCGGGCAGATAAACGTGAATTCCGGCTGGCGGATAACTCCTATCATATTCTTGTATGAGTCGTAATTCACCCCCGTCTTCCCTCCTATGGCCGCATCCACTTGAGACAGCAGGGTAGTCGGGATATATGCAAAACGCACCCCCCTTTTATATATTGAAGCAGCAAATCCTGCCATATCCGTAGTGATACCGCCGCCTATGGCCAGAATCATGGCATTCCTGTCAGCGCCGTTTTCCAGAAGCCATCCGTTCATGCCTAGCACAGATGCCATCGTCTTGTTTTCCTCAGACGCTTCCACGCCGTATTTTCCGCAGAATTTCAGTCCAGGCTCACCAGAAAGAACAGCCTCCGCCTCTGATGCAAACGCTTCCACATTCCTGTCATATATCATGTACACCGGCAGCGTCTGTGCGCTTCCGGTGCAATGAGCGAACGCCCCCGTCACCCCGGACAGCTTCTGTCCGAAAACTATCCGGCTGATCGCCTCCCCGCCATTATAAATGCAAATATCTTCCATCGACAAAAATTCCAGTCCAGACAAAGATAACTAATTTGTCCCGATAATCTGAAACTGAGGCCGCTTTTAAAAGCAATTATTCGTATTATATTAGCTGTACTTGCGAGGATAGCGGAAAATAATGGAGAGAATGGCGCAGAGCCCCATTGTGAGAGGATAATACATAAAGCCGATAATGGAAATGCCTGAAACTCCAGACAAACCGGAAGCCATCAACAGCTGGGCGCCATAAGGAATAAGCCCCTGCACCAGGCACGAAAAAGTATCCAATATGCTGGCTGTCTTCCTCGAGTCCAGCCCGAAGCGTTCAGAAATGTCCTTAGCTATCCGCCCCGTCGTGATAATGGCTATGGTATTGTTCGCTGTACACAAATTTGCAAGGCTCACCAATGCGGCGACACTGAATTCAGCACCTCGTTTTCCTGAAATACGCTTGGTCAGGCCTGAAATGATGAAATCCAAACCTCCGTTGTGTCTGATAACCTCCAGCATACCTCCAGCCAGCATCGTCACTATAATCAGTTCACCCATCGACCCTATGCCGTCACCTATCGACGCCAGCCAGCCTACCCATGTAAACGAGCCATACGCAAATCCTATGACGGCATTCGCCAATATCCCGAGCATAAGCACCGTCACCACATTCACTCCAGCCAGAGCCAGCCCGATAACCAGAAGATAAGGCACTAATTTCACCCCGTTCACATCACCGGCGGCCACGTCCACTCCTGAAGACAGTCCGGCCACAACATAAATCGCAGTGACTATAAGCGCCGCCGGAGCGACAATGCCGACATTCACCCTGAACTTGTCGGACATGGAACATCCCTGGGTCCGCGTCGCCGCAATAGTCGTATCCGAAATGAATGAGAGGTTGTCACCGAAAAATGCGCCTCCGGAAACAATGGCTGTAACAAATGCCACATCAGCCCCTGCTTCCGATGCAATTCCTGCCGCCACCGGAACCAGGGCGACAATCGTCCCAACGCTCGTGCCTATAGCCATGGATATGAAGCAGGAAGCTATAAAAAGCCCTGCATACAGGAACTTTCCCGGCAGTATGCTTAAGGTGAAATTCACAGCTGAATCTATTGCGCCCATATCTTCAGCTGTGCCGGCAAAGGCTCCTGCAAGAACGAATATCCATATCATCAGAAGGACATTCCTGTTTCCTGCACCTTCAGAAAATATCTCTATTCTTTTCTCAGTGCCAGATGCCGGTGTGATAATAAGTGCATATGCTGAAGCCAGAAGGAATGCGGCGGCTATCGGAACCTTGTAAAAATCAGATGCGGCTATAGAAGAGACAAGATATATGCACAGAAAAAGCAGCAGCGGGCTTAATGCCAGCCACCCGTTCATTTTCCCGTTGCGTCCTATTTTCATAGATTAACAAATATTTGACAGGCAAAATTACTTAAATCACACAAAATTTTCTTAAATTTGAATGTTTATTGATCAGCGCCGGCACTGTACATAAACATATGAAATGTGTGTTGTCCGAGGGAGGCGGGAATGTCAGATAGTTTCCCCCCCCCCTCAATTTTTTCAGTTCCATGCAGTTGAAATTAATTTCCTGCACCGTCTGAGCCGTCATTGGCTTCAGATAAAGCCTGCGGATCAGGCTGGTTCCAGCCTCCGCCCAAAGCCTTGTACAAATCCACCAGGACTTTGTATTCCTGCATAATGGCATTGCTCAGCTCCACCTGCGAGCTGAAATATGCCCTCTGGGCATCCAGCACATCCATATAGCTGATGGCTCCGTTTATATATTGCAGATTTGCCAAGGCCACATACTGCTTGGAAGCCTCCTGCAGGTCGAATTTCAAACTGGTGTTCTCTACTGCGGTATTGTAGCTGACTATCGCATCATACACCTCCTTGAAAGCCTGGAGGACATCTTTTTCATAATCATACCGGGCCTGGTTATACGCGGCAATGGACGCCTTGAAGTTCGCACGTCTTTTTCCAAACTCGAAAATCGGGGCCGTCAAATTTCCCAGCAGATAATAATACGGAGCTTTGACAATATTCGCCAATGTGTTAGTCTCAGTGCCTCCATTGAATGAAATTTCAAAAACAGGGAAACGCTCAGCCTGGGCCACCCCTACAGCGGCTTCGGCCGCCCGCAGATTCTGCTCAGCCTGCCTCAAATCCGGCCTGCGTGTCAGCAGCTGTGACGGGACACCCACCGGAATCTCTTTCCTGTACGAGAGTTCCAGAGGAATGCGCGACCTTTCAATATGCTTCGGATAGGATCCTGTCAGGAAAGCCAGGTCGCTCTCCTTGACAGCGACCTCTCTCTCCAGTTCCGGGACCAGGGCGGCAGTGGTCGCACGCTCCACCAGCGCCTGCTGATACGGGATATCCGAAGTCAACCCGCCATCAAGCCTGAGCTTTGCCTTCTGGACACCTTCATCCCTGGTCTGCAGAGTCCTGCGCACAATGAGCAGTTCATTGTCGAGAGCCTGCAAATCAAAATAAGCGTTCGCAACTTCTGCTATCAACGATATCTTCAGGGCCCTCTGCGCTTCCACGCTGGCAAAATATTCTGCAAGTTTCTCCTTGCTGGCCCATCTGAGATGCCCCCACAAATCTATCTCCCATGAGAAACGGCCCAGAACACTCGCGACAGGGTCATCAGCCGGATCGTGACCTGAATAGTTCGTATATTCATTTTCCCCGTAAACCCTTGCCGAAATCGACGGCCACAGTTCAGAACGCTGTATCTTGTAGCGATATTCCATCTCCCTCAGGCGCTCGGCGGCCGCGAGCATGTCCTTGTTGTATTCCAAAGCATCCTTTATAAGGCTCTGCAGTGTCGTATCCGGATATATTTTCCACCATTCCACATCGGCCCATGTCAAAGTGTCCGCAGCATCCGAAGCCATGAATTCCTCAGGAAGATCCAGCTGAGGAGAGGCGCAATGCTTTGCCGGAGAGCATGAAACTCCCATGCCTCCAGCCATGACCAGAGCGGCTATCGCCAATGCTGCGCCGGAGGAATGTTTTTTCTTTCTCGACATTTTCCTTTTCAATTTATAAATCTGGACAAAGAAGAACGGCACATATACTATACCGACAGTAATCGCCACTATCATTCCGAAGAACACGCCTGTGCCGATGTCCTGACGGCTGGCAGAACCTGGCCCGGTGGCAAATACAAGAGGCAGCATGCCGAGGATAAAGGCCAGCGACGTCATAACGATAGGCCTGAACCTCAGATGGGCGGCTGTGACGGCCGCCTCTTCGAGAGGCTTGCCCTTCTCGACCTCCTCTTTTGCGAACTCCACAATAAGAATGGCATTCTTCGCTACAAGTCCTACGAGCATAACCAGGCCGATCAGGAAGTATACATTGCTCTCATATCCTAAAATCCAGACTCCCATATATGCACCGGCTATCGCAATAGGCAAGGTCAGCAGCACTGCAACAGGAATAGACCAGCTTTCATACTGCGCGGCCAGGAAGAGGAATACAAAAAGCAATGCCAGGCCGAGAACTACGCCAGTCTGCCCTCCTTCCTTCTTCTCCTGATATGAAAGCCCGCTCCACTCTATGCCTATATTGTCCGGCAGATGCTCCCTGGCCAGGCTTTCCAGCAGATCCATCGCCTGGCCGGAACTGTAGCCATGTGAGGCTTCGCCATTGACAGTTATGGCATAATACATATTGAATCTGTTTATGGTGCCAGGGCCAGTGGTGTACTCAGTGCTTCCGAGGGCATTGACAGGGACCATGGTCCCGTTCGAACTTTTCACGAAGAAGAGGTTCAGATTGTCTTTATGAGCCCTGTATGGTGCGTCAGCCTGTATATAGACACGGTAGACTCGGTTGAACATATTGAAGTCATTCACATAAATGGACCCGGTGAAAGCTTTCAGGGTGGAGAAAACGTCAGCAAGAGGCACTCCTATCATCTGAATCTTGTCACGGTCTGCATCGAAAAACAGCTGAGGGATGTCCTTTGTGACATTGGTCGACAGACCAGTAAACTCCTTGCGTTGCGAAGCATAGTACATAAGGGTGTCGGCAGCCGCCTGAAGCTGCTCGTATGTCGCGTCTCCCCTGGCTTCAAGCACCATGGAAAAACCTCCGGACGTACCCAGTCCAGGGATGACTGCCGGCGTGCTCAGGTAGACTTTGCTCTCAGGATACACTGACAAGGAATCCCTCACTGCCTCCATCGTCTTGTTTATGTCTGTCTCCTTCCTTTCTTTCCATGGCTTGAGTATCACAGTAAGCTGGCTGTTCGACTGGTTGCTTCCGACACGCGGGCTGGAGCCAGTGACATTCAGCACATACTGCACATCTGGCTGTCTCATCAGGAAGTCCATGGCCCTTTCTGTAATAATTCTCGTCCTTTCAAGCGTCGCGCCTACAGGAAGTTCCAGCTCCACAGTGAAGTAACCTTGGTCCTCCTTCGGGATGAAGCTGCTCGGCACGAGGCGGGAAAACACCCATATGGCTATGACAGCTATGCCGAAGAATGCCACAGTCCTCCTTCTGTGATGCAAGCAGGCACGGATCATTTTCTCATAGAATTTATTTCCTGACGCCAGCCCGTCGTTTATCTTTCTGAAAACGATGTTTTTCTTTTCATCTGGCCGAGGCGGTTTGAGGAAAAGCGAGCACATCACAGGGCTCAGTGTCAGAGCCACTATCGTAGAGATGATGACAGAAACGGCTATAGTGACTGTGAATTGCCTGAAAAGCAGCCCGGTGATGCCTGACAGGAAGCTCACCGGCACGAATACGGCACAGAGCACAAGCGACATCGCAATAAGCGCTCCCCCGATTCCCTGCATGGCTTTCTTGGTGGCTTCGTAAGGGGAGAGATGTTCCTCCCTCATGATCCGGTCCACGTTCTCCACCACCACTATGGCGTCATCCACCACAATACCGATAGCCAGAATAAGCCCCAGCAGAGTCATCATGTTCAGAGAGAACCCGAATATAAGCATGATGCCGAAAGTTCCGATCAGGGAGATAGGCACTGCAATAGCCGGAATAAGTGTGGCTCTCCAGCTCTGAAGGGAGAGGAAGACCACAAGTATCACCAGCAGAAGCGCCTCGAACAACGTCCGGTAAACATGATGTATAGACTCCGAGATATAAGTGGTCATATCGAAAGGTATATCATATGTGATGCCTTCCGGGAATGACTTGGAGATTTCCTCCATCTCCTTTTTCACGTTTTCCGCCACTTCGAGGGCATTCGCGCCAGGAAGCATATAGACATCCATCACAGCGGCATTTCCGCCGTTGATTCCGCTCTCGGTATTGTAGGACTGGGCCTCCAGCGAGACTCTGGCTACATCTTTCAACCTGATGATAGAACCATCCTGCCCTGCCCTGATGACTATATTCTCAAACTGGCTCACAGACGACAGCCTGCCGGTGGCGGTAATAGGAATGGTGACATCCACATTTTCGATAGGCTGCTGCCCGAGAACTCCTGCAGCAGATTCTCGGTTCTGGTCTTTAAGAGCTTTCTGCAAGTCTTGCACTGTAAGCCCGAGGCTGGCCAGCTTGTCTGGCTGCACCCATATCTGCATAGCGTAATAACGGCTGCCGACATTGGATACACGCCCTACCCCTGGCACTCGCCTGAGCATGTCGAGGACATTCAGCGTCGCATAGTTGCTCAAGTATATTTCATCGAATTTCGGGTCGTCAGTGAGAAGAGTGACTGTCACCAGCTTGTTTGCAGCCACCTTCTCCACAGATATGCCGTTCTGCACCACTTCCACCGGAAGCCTGGCTTCGGCCTGCTTCACCCTGTTCTGCACCTCTACGGCGGCAAGGTCCGGATTGCTGGATATATCAAATGTAATATTGGCTGTAAAGCTTCCGGAGTTCGTGTTCTTGGACTCCATGTACAGCATGCCAGGCGTTCCGTTGAGTTCCTGCTCTATAGGGGTAGCCACGGCCTGGGCTACAGTCTGTGCACTGGCTCCAGGATATGAAGCAGTGACCCTGACTACCGGAGGAACGATGTTCGGATACTGGTCAACAGGCAAAAGCGCAAGTCCGATGATGCCCACCAGCACTATGATGACGGAAATAACAGTCGAGAAGACCGGTCTGTCTATAAAAAAATCTGATTTCATACCATGTTAATTTTCTGCAGAGGCCTCTGGTGCATCTGCCGTGCGGGCTTTCTGCCCGTGCGAAAGTTTGTGATATCCTTCGACGACTATCTGTTCCCCAGGGAGGAGCCCCCTCTCCACAACGGTCTTGTTTCCTGTCTCCGGGCCAAGCTCGATGAAACGTTTCTCGGCAATGCCGTCATTGCGAAGCACGAAAATATATGCTCCGCTCTTCTCGGTAATGATAGCTTTGGACGGCACGACCACCGCATCTTCCCTCACATCGAGAAGGAGCGTGACATTTGTAAACTGGCCTGGCAGCAGGTCATGGTCAGGATTAGGCATCTCTGCACGTACCGAGAATGTACCGGAACGGGAGTCCACCTGCGGGTCAGCGAAATCCACCAGTCCCTTGTATTTATAGACAGACTTGTCTGCCATGGTTATAGTGACATACGGGTCCCATTTACGCGTGGAATCTTTCTGGCCGATATTTACATTCCGGTCCTTGCTGATCTGGTAGTCGAGGTCGGTCATCTTGAATTCGACGTCCACAGTGTCGCTCTTGACGACATTGGCCAGCAGAGACTGGCCGCCTGGCCCTACAAGAGTGCCGATATCGACATGCCTTTCACTTATGTAACCGCTTATAGGTGAACGTACAATAGTATAGCTAAGTGCCAGTTCGTCCTGTTTCAAGTCAGCTTCGCTCATAAGGACTTCGGCCTTGGCGCTTTCATATGCGGCTATGGCGTTGTCAAGGTCAAGCTGGCTGGCCGCATTCTGCTCAAAAAGCGGGCGTATGCGGTTCAGGTCGCGTTCCGCTTTCTGCGCCAGAGCCTTGCTTTTTTCCAGAAGAGCCTTCGCCCTGTCAGCCTGGGCCTGATACTGGCGAGGGTCTATGATGAAGAGAACCTGATTTTTCTCGACATATGTACCCTCCTCGAAAAGCATGTTCTCCAGATACCCTTCGACACGTGCACGGACTTCGACAAACTGCTGGGCGCGTATTGTGCCCGGATATTCCCCATAAAGCTCGACATCCTGAGTGGAAACTGTCTCTGTCATGACGACAGGTATGTCTTCCTTGGGAGGTTCCGGCCTGGTGAGCCAGACTATCAGCGCCACGAGAGCGGCAAGCACCGCCGCTATAACCGCCCAGAATTTCCAGCTGGATTTCTTGATTTTGAATACAACATATTTAGACTTGCTGTCAAGACTGCTGTAAGTGTCTTTCAGAAATGCAGATCCTTTCATAATTGTACAATAAATATTTGGCCGGGGCAAATTTACAAAAAATATACCTTATGACAGCACAGCCAATTTCAAAAAAGTGCCGCCCCGTATTTTTTCTTCCCGAGGCCCTGTCAAGCAGCGGATATACCTATATATAGGGATAGCGGGAAACGTATTTTTGCGTATCTTTGCACCGCAAAATTTTCCAACATGAAACTATCTGAACTGAAGACCGGGGAGCGGGGTGTAGTGGTCAGGGTGAGCGGCCACGGCAGCTTCCGGAAAAGGATACTGGAACTGGGATTCATCAAGGGGAATGTAGTGAAAGTGATTCTGAATGCCCCGATGAAAGACCCTATCGAATATGAAATCATAGGATACAAGATATCGCTCAGGCGCGAGGAGGCGGACATGATAGAAGTCATCAGCGAGTCCGAAGCGAAAGAAAGCCTTGACAAGCCTGCATCGCCGGCGCCTTCCATCGCCGAGTCTTGCGACGAGGCGGAAATCCTGGCTCAAAGGATGAAGGACCTGGCTGAACAACGCAGGCACGTGATCAGGGTGGCGCTGGTCGGAAACCCGAACTGCGGCAAGACCTCCCTTTTCAACATAGCATCCGGCAGCCACGAGCATGTGGGGAACTACAGCGGAGTGACAGTGGACGCCAAAGAGGGAAATTTCGAATACGGCGGCTACAAATTCGTAATTGTGGACCTGCCTGGCACATATTCCATTTCAGGCTTCAGCCCTGAGGAACTCTACGTCCGCAAGAATCTGGTGGAAGACACTCCTGACATCGTCATCAATGTAGTGGACTCATCGAATCTGGAGAGGAATTTATATCTGACGACACAGATCATAGACATGAATCTGCGCGTGATCATGGCCCTGAACATGTACGATGAACTGAAAGCCAAGGGCGATGAACTGGACATCAAGACTTTAGGCCACCTGCTCGGCATGCCTCTGGTGCCCACGGTCAGCAAAACAGGGGAAGGGATAAACGACTTGTTCGACAAGGTGATTGAGCTGTATGAGAATCCTGACCCACAAATAGCCAGGCACATACATATCAATCATGGCCTCGAGCTTGAGCAGTCAATAGACCGGGTGAAACTCGCGATTCAGAAAAACCAGGACATCAGATACAAGTATTCCACCCGATACCTCGCTATCAGATTTCTGGAGAACGACAGGGAAGTGGCAGGCATCATCGACACCTTGCCGAACAAAGATGAAATCATCGCCATCAAGTTTGAGGAGCAGAAGAGATTCGAACAGCTGATGGGCACATCCACCGAGTCAGCTGTCATCGATGCGAAATACGCATTCGTAAAAGGAGCTTTGGCCGAGACATACAGGCCAGGGAAAATCCAGAAGAAACACAGATCTGTGACAGACAGGATAGATGCCGTCGTGACGAACCGCTGGCTGGCGTTCCCCATATTTTTCCTGATGCTGTACATTGTATTTTCAGGCACCTTCATGCTTGGAGAATATCCAATGGAATGGATTGACTGGCTGGTGGCCAAATTCGGGGATTTCGTGTCGTCCATCATGACTGACGGCATGGCCAAGGACCTGGTCGTGGACGGAATCATCGGAGGCGTAGGAAGCGTTCTTGTTTTTTTCCCGAACATCGTCCTGCTGTATTTCTTCCTGTCTCTGCTCGAAGACTCCGGCTATATGGCCAGGGCGGCCTTTATCATGGACAGGCTTATGCATAAGATGGGCCTGCACGGGAAGTCTTTCATTCCGATGATCATGGGCTTCGGGTGCAATGTGCCGGCGATCATGGCGACACGCACCATTGAAAGCCCTAAGAGCAGGCTGATCACCACTCTCATAGTGCCTTTCATGTCATGTTCAGGCCGTCTTCCCGTATATCTTCTGATCGCCGGGGCATTCTTCCCAAAATACGGAAGCCTGGTTCTTCTCGGGATGTATGCTTTCGGCATCCTGATGGCAGTGCTTTCAGCCAAGATACTCAGCCGGTTCTTCAAAGATGACGACCTGCCTTTCGTAATGGAGCTCCCTCCTTACCGCGTGCCGACTTCGAAGTCCATTCTGCGCCATACTTGGGAGAAAGGGAAACAATACCTTCATAAAATCACAGGCATCATCCTCATAAGCTCCATCATCATATGGTTTCTGGGGTACTTCCCTCATCACAACGACTATACTGACAAGGCTGTCCAGCAGGAAAATTCATATCTGGGCCATATCGGGAAAGCTATAGAACCCGTGCTGAAGCCTCTCGGATTCGACTGGCAGATGGGAGTGGGCCTGCTTTCCGGCGTAGCAGCCAAGGAACTGGTAGTCAGTTCAATGGGTGTGATGTACAGTATCGACGAAGATGTGGAGTCTGGTTCCGGAGAGACAAAGCTCCAGCAGGCCCTGCAGAACAGCATCACTCCTGCCGCCGCCCTGGCATTCATGGTTTTCGTGCTCCTGTACTTCCCATGCATTGCGACATTCGGAGCCATGCAAGCCGAGACTGGAGGATGGAAATGGCCAATATTCTCTGCTGTCTACACCATCGTGCTGGCATGGGTGATGGCCTTTATCGTATACAGAGCCGCCCTGCTGTTCTGAAACTAAGGAAACTGCCGGCTTTCTGCGAAAGCGTCCGGACGGACTATCCTGTAAAATACCTACAAATAGGGATTGACTTGGCTCCGTACAGGATGTACCTTTGCAACAGAAATTAATTTTTCGAGCCATAAACTGATAATGTATTGCCTACGGCTGCATAGAATCAGCCAGGCACTGAAAATTCAGATCCTTTTAATTGTTGTTTAAACTTTGATTGTCCCGATGTGATATCGGGACAATTTTATATTGGGGTTTCAGGGAATCAATACAGGTCCATAACCTCGAAGAAATTCATCCTGGCATTGGATTTCAAAGAAATCCAGCTAAATTTAACAATTTTACGGCTGAAGCCGGAGGAAAAGGATTGGACAATTTTAATTTTTATGAAGATGAAAAAGGAAATGAAGTTTTTTTCTCCCGAAATGAAAATGTCAGACCTGGTCGAAATCAACTACAGGCTGCTGACAGTGCTGTCCCGGCTGGGAATGCATGCAGGTTTCGGAGAAAAGACTGTGGCTCAGGTATGCAAGGAGAGCGGCATAGATGCAGAGGCGTTCATCCTGATTTGCAACATATATTCATATCAGGGATATATGCCTACAGAAGAGGCACTGAAGGCTGGAGACCCTCTTTCTGTGTTGAGATATCTTCAGACATCCCATTCCTTTTACATTGACGACGGGTTCAGTACTCTGGAGAGGCTGATGGATAAGCTGGTGGCTCCATGCGCAGAAAGCCAGCAGAGGGTCATACTGGATTTTCTGGAAGGATACCGCCGGGAGGTCGAGAAGCATTTTGAATATGAAGAGACGGTGTTCTTCCCTTATGTAGAGTCCGTGGCCGCCGGTTCTGATGCAGGAGACTACTCGGCATCTACTTTCGAAGAGAACCACAGCAACATCGAAGAGAAGCTCAGCGACCTGAAGAACATCGTAATGAAGTACCTGCCTGCGGAATGCAATCCAAAGCTGGCAAACGATGTCCTGTTCGCCCTGTTCTCGCTGTCTGAGGATCTGGAAAGGCACACGAATCTGGAAAACCACGTGCTGGTGCCTATGGTGAACAGGCTTGAAGTGAAAAAGGAGGATAGATGAAAGCGTTTCTGATCATGCCGTCAAAAGTGATGGCCAGAGGCATAGAAGGGGTGTTCAAGGATCTCGGAGAATTCAAGGTGGAAGGAATAGTGTCCGATATATCTTCAAGAGAGGAAACTATCCTGAAGAACACGGCTGCAGATGTCATTATCGTTGACCCCGCAGTGTTTGCACATTCTATGCAGGGGATGGCGAGGCAGCAGATTGCAGAATTCACCGATGCTTCTGTCGTGGCTTTCCCGAGTGTCTTCATGGATGACGAGACAGCCAGGCAGTACGATGCCGTGCTCAGCCTGTATGACAGTCCGGCCGATATTATTCATAAGCTCAGGTCTGCTGTCACAGTCCCGCATGACAATGCCTCCACAGATGGGTCAGACCTGTCTTCTCGCGAGAAGGACATTCTGATATGCGTAGCAAAAGGAATGATAAACAAGGAGATAGCTGACATGTACAATATTTCCATCCACACCGTCATCACCCACCGGAGAAATATCACCCGCAAGACCGGCATCAAGACCGTGGCGGGCCTGACAGTGTATGCATTGCTTAACAATCTCATCGACCCGTCTTCGGTGGAATGAACCGGATGAAGATAATTCTGAACCGCTATTGTTTTTTAAGACAATTTATAATACCTTTGCACTTCATTTCCAGCAGGGCTGCCGCCTGCTGCCAGCATGCCCGGATGGCGGAATCGGTAGACGCGTTGGTCTCAAACACCAATGTCCGAAAGGATGTGCCGGTTCGACCCCGGCTCCGGGTACCCAACTGAAATCCTCTGATTTTTCAGAGGATTTTTTATTTTTCTGTCCTTGTAATTTGTTGGTTTCATGATAAATAAGGTCGAGCATCCGATTGTAGGACTTGGTTCGATAATTTTTTCCGTCGAATTCGATTTTTTGCGGAAATATCGAACCGAGTAGCAAAACCTTGATTTCCGGCTTTGCAGTCCTGAAAAATTCTCCGAGATTCCCGATGATATTGATTGAGTAGTCCAGCTTGTCCTGCACCTTCATATCCTTGCTCATCCTCAACGCACCTATCCGCTCCTTCAAATCTGATATCTGCCTGTTGTATCGCTCCATAGTCTGCTCCTTCTCCAACTTTGTTATCTGCCCGTCATAAAATAAATCCCTCACTCTGTCTGCTCTCTCCTGAATGGAATTCAACTCTGCTTCAAGTTTGTCCGCTTGCAACTTGTTCTCTCTAACCTTATCGCCCCGGATATCCAACAATATCTCATTGTACAGCGCAAGCACAGCCTTGTTAGGCTTCAATGCCGACACGTACTTCACAAAGCCATCATTGACTTCTTCCGCTCTCCTGTTGAGGTGCCTGTGGTCATGATTGCAGAAATAATAGGTATATTGGCCTCCGTTACCTGTGCTTGTCGCACCTGTCAGAGGATGGCCGCAGACGGGACAGACAAGGAACTTCCGGAGATACAAATCCGGATTTACCTTTTTCTGCGCCAGCTTCGGCACTGATTTCTTCTTTCCGTCTATGACTGCCTGTACCTTGTCAAATGTCAGTTTGTCTATAAGGGCTTCGTGCTTGCCCTCAACATACTGCTCAGGGTCGTCCTTATACGCCGGGACACGGATAATCCCGGCATAGAACGGATTGCGGAGCATATCGAAGAATGACGAATCCGGAATATACGGGCACAGCCGCTTCCTTATTCTTGTCGGAGCCTCCAAACCCTTGGCAACCTCCTCAAAAGCCTGCCGGATAGCCGGAGCCTTTTCCTTGTCTATCTCTATCCAGCAATTATGCTTCCCTGCCCTGACATTCTTGTACCCTCTTGGGGCTCTGCCTGTCCATTCGCCTCTCATCAGGTGCTCGTGGTTGCCGTCTTTCGTCCTTTCGGCAATCTTGTTGTCTTCCGCGTGGGCTGCACCGCAATACATTGCCAACATAAGGGCCCAGTCGGGACGTGTAAAATCTATCGGGGCCTCTATCGCATTGATTTCAATTCCTAACTCATCATAAAACTTACGTTTGTACGTATATGCGAATTCCACATTACGGGTAAACCTGTCCCAGCGGAGAAACAGCACTTTATTGACCTGCCCTCTATGTTTCTTGCAGTATTTATAAACCTTCATCAGTTCAGGTCGGTCAAGTTCATGGCTCTTTGCCGAGTAGTCCTCCTTATATGGTTGTTCATCCCCGACTATGTTATAGTCATGGTTTGTGCAGTAGGCCCTTAAATATCTCTCCTGTGCCTCCCGTCCCATTCCGTCAGCCTGCTCATCGGTGCTGACCCTTGTATATAATATGACATTTATCATATAACTGAAGTGTTAATAGTAAAATTATTTATATCAGCTTCCGAATCATCATTCATTACCTGTATCGAGGCTATTGAATACAGGTAATCCCTCAGTTCTTTAAGTGTATCATTGTCAATCTTATAATCGTATTGTTTCAGTATAGTGACACACTTTTCAAGTGATAACATCCATAAGCATATTACCGCCTTATTCGCCCTTTCGACCACGTTGCCATTACCTATTGACAACGGTTCTTGTACGCCCGGGACGGCTTTGCCCCGTCCGGTTGCATAGCCGGATTTTCTGCACCTATTTATTATATGATGTTTATTACGTTTTGAGATGCCTTGAAGGCTTATTATAACTCTGAAACCGAAACAACTTCAGAGGACAGCACATGGTATTTGTACCGTCTGATGCAAATATATGGATTTGATTTTGAATTCCCAAACCACATTTATACATGGTCGCCCAAAAGGTTCCGAATCTTGCGCAAGGTATTGACTGACACGCCCGTAATTGATGCGACGTTCCTTAAACTTATACCTTTCTTCAGGAGAGATATTTCCCTGCCGTACTGTTCCTTATACATGGCCTCTGATTTCCGATAAGTTGAGGGACGCCCCATCTTGATGCCCTGTTCCCTGCACCTTCTTATATATTGGTTGCGTCCAGATGCCATGCGCTCCCTGATTGTCAGCCGTTCCATTTGGGCTATTTCAATAAGAATAGTGCAGATGAGGGAGGCAACAGGATTGACCTGCCCTGAAGGAGTGAGAGTTTCTAGATTGTAGTTCTTGATATACAGGGAAACCCCGTTGTCATTGAGGTTCTGAATGACTTTCAAGGCTTCAAGGGTATTCCTGCCGAGCCTCGAAATCTCCAGCACTACAACCCGGTCAATGGCATTGGCCTTTATGTAGTCTATCATTTCCATTATCTCCGGCCTCTCATCGTTCCGCTTCGCCCCTGAAATCTTGCTGGCGAATTCTCTGACTACCTGCCACCCTGCCTTGGCGCAATATTCCCGCAACTCTACAAGCTGCCTCT
This sequence comes from uncultured Bacteroidales bacterium, assembly GCA_949289565.1. Taxonomy (GTDB): domain Bacteria; phylum Bacteroidota; class Bacteroidia; order Bacteroidales; family UBA932; genus Cryptobacteroides. The sequence goes on along the minus strand of CASEOO010000042.1, from coordinate 7,837 downwards.
GATACTCCTGCCTGTCGGTGCTGACCCGTGCAAAAATTACTACCTTGTCCATTTTCTTGTCATGTATTGGAGAGGACGGGGAGCAATCCATCCTCCGTCTCCGTCAATATACTGCTATCAGGTTCTCCCACCTGAATGAACGCCATGAACCTGCCTCAACGTCAAAATATGCCGTGGTGGCAAATTGCTCCCTGCATTCTCCGTTCCCGTTGGTATGCTTTGCCGCAAGGGCTGCACTTGTCGTGCCCCATGCTTCCCGGAATTCACCGTTCTTCTTGACAAAAGCGAAATGCGCCACCCCGTTCCTCATCTGCCGTTTCAAATTCTCAACCATCATCGACTTTGCGCCTGCAATCATGCCGCTTCTCCTATAATCGCAATCCTCGTGACTGTCCTGCTGTCCCTCGTTACTATCATCGTATTATTCATGGCTTTATTCTTTTGATATTGTTAAACTTGTTCCTGCATCAGTCTCCGAAATATGTCCCTCTCGGTGCTGTGGCATACCATTCTGCAATTGAGCATGACTCGACCTTTACCTCTGCCTGCCTGTTGGAGAATGCCTTTCTGCTCTCGTCGAGGGCTTTGTCATACTCGCCCTGTATCTTATTGAGTGCTAAAACTGCCTCCGCAACGGAATTGAAAGCCATGTATGGATGAGTCTCCTCAAACACCTCTGCACTCCCGTCCACATACCCGAAGATTGTCATGCACCTGTCTCTCCATGCTTCCCTTATATATAAGGTCTGCCTGCTGCCACCGCTTTTCCTTATCTCGTCAACCGCTGCCTTGAAGTCGTATGCTCTCATTGCTGTTCCTTTATTATCTTGATACAAAGATATGACATTTATTTAATATATGCAAATATATTTATGACATATTTTGAGTATTTGTCATAAATGCGTATATTTGCGGAAAACGAGAATATGGCTGACAGGAAAATCATTCATCTTAGGTTCGGCGGCAACGACTATTACTTCGGCTCTGTGGCTGCGATATACTCAAAATTTACCAAAGAGGAATTGGGGGTCTCGTACGGGTCGCTCCGGAATTATGGCATCACCCCCGACAAACCGTACATCAACGGCAAAGCGACTATAAAAGAAGGTGTCCTCATTTCTGCAAAGGGCATGAGAGGGCGTAAGGCTGCCGAAAGGCAACGGCATACAATCAGACCGAAGGCTGTCCTGATTGACTTTGACTGTACAATATTCGACACCAGGATTGACAGGGAAGCTCGCAAAGCAAAGGATTTCGACCTGATATGCAGCAAAATAGTCCGTCAGTACACCCTTTACGACGGATGGAAAAGTGTCTTCTCATGGATGAAGGACAGCGGTATCAAAGTCGGTATCGTCAGTTCCGCCAAAACTGACATAATAAAAGCCGCATTCAGCTTCTTCAACATTGACTGCGACGGTATTGTAGGGTGGCAGCTGTATCACCGGAAACCGGACCCGAAACTGATAGACATGGCTCTCAATAAATTGGGCGGAATTCCGAAGGATGATGCCATTTACATCGGGGATTCGTTGGAGGACAGGAAGATGGCTGAGAGTGCAGGAATACGGTTTGTCGCTGCAACATGGGACTGCGAAAATGTAAACGAAACGGAAGAATTGAAAAAAGGGGAACACTGTTCAAGCCCAATCCAAATCATAGACCTGCTATCTTGAAAAAACATTTAATTTGCAGGTCAATACCTTCAATATGGGTGTTGTCCGTATCGCGAAAATGCTTACCTTTGTCGTGCCGGAATTCCGGTGAATAACATACGGAAGTGTTTTCGTAAGTCCTTATAGGAAATGTGGCAATTTTCTGAATGCGGGGATTAACGGACAGCACTCATTCTTGTGTAGACCATGTGGCAAAGGGGCGTTGTAGCTCCTGATACCTCAATCTATACGGGTGTGAGGTATTGGGTCGTTTATTCGCATTCGGGTTAGCCACAACCTCCTATAAGATAAACGGAATCAGCCTCACACTTTCTTATAACAGGACAACCTCCGAGAGGCGGGAGGTATAACCCATCATTATTATGCTTAAAAAACTTAACACACTGATGCTCCTTCTGCTTGGCTGCATCTTCTTCTCATGCGACAAAGACTCAAGTACTAGCTCATCTACACCTCCGCCTACAACAATAAAAGAGGCATCGGACATTGTGGGAACATGGTACCAATCAACAACAGATTACTATTATGACAATGAGAAAATCCCTGTAAATGTTGCCGAAAAATACTGCTATTTCTTGACATCCGGAAGTAGTTCCTACGGTCAGGATATTTATGATGTCAGCGAGAACGGTCCTGAATTTTATTTTGATTTGGGCATTATTTTCAAAGAGGACGGAACTGCTACATTTTGGTCTGAAGAAGGTATCCATGACGAGGATTTTCCTTTGAGGTGGTCTTTTCAAAATGGTCAGGTTTTAATGGTCGCCGCCGATGCCCCGGACAAAGAGTCATACCTGTTTACAATTTCAGGCAACAATCTTTGCATGACCTACGGTACGTATAAATGTAAGGGATATTACATAAGCGACCATGAAATTGACTCCCCGGAAACTGATATAGATTTTTGGTCGGGACGAGACGGGAATGTCCACGAATTAAAGGAAGTTTACGTGTTCTCTAAACAATAAACATATATTGCAGCCTTAATAATTTCACAAAAATATCAACTTATGAAACGATTACTGTATACGGTCATGGTACTCTGCTTGGGTGTCATGGCAGGCTCATGCGACAAAGACAAGACCGACAATGCAGATATTGCCGGTAATTGGTCAATATCCAGCAACGATTTCTATTATGACGGCAGCCTGATAGAGTTCAACAAGTTGGAGTTGGGCATAGTATGCCTGATGGAAGACAATTCGACCAAAGAATTCTATGACCCCATGAGTGGAGGCTTAGGCGCCATGATTACCTATAACTTCAGCAATGACGGCTGTCTGTATGTAATGGGGACAAAAGTCGCCGAATGGGAGTATTCAGGAGGAGAACTGAAAATCCGAAATCCCGAAACGGGCGAGTCCGGTTCATTGGGCAGCGTATCGGACGGGCATGTCTACATAGAGATTGATGCGGCCACCGTCCTCGGGTATCAGTTCAGAGAGATGTTCAATTATGACCCAATCACAGATTGGCTTGGATATGACGGGAACCTGCATGAGATAAGGTATGTCGCCACACTGTCCAAATTACCATGAGATAAAATTAAAACAACCTGCAATTATACAAGATTGTGAAAAATACGGTATATGCAATTATGCTTCTGTTAGGCATAGGCGTGTTTATGGTGTAATATCCCGAAGTCACTGATGACCCGGATAGCGGAACCGATAATGAGGACAATCCTCTCATCGGTACTTTGGATGTTGTCCGGGAATATTTGATGTCATCCGGGAAAATGCTGACAGAAGACAAACCTGCCTAAGGAGAAGAATATTTGGTATTTGATGAGTCCAAAATGTCTTTTTGTTTTATCGGAGAAAGCCCTGAAACATATCAATACACCTTTGACGGAAAGATAATCTCATTTACCGATGCTGAGGGTTATCCGAATGAATATGAGGTTATATTAATCACAGATACAGATATGACCATGCATTCTGATGCCGGGGATGAAGACGGTTGGCATCACGAGATGAAGAAAAGATAGGAGAATATCAAATTAATACAAAATGATAAGGTGATACATCTGACATGGGGTATATCACCTTTTTTCATGCATTAAACTGATACATTCCCGGTTTTGACACACTACCATACGAACAGGAGAGGAAGCATGATTGTCGTCTCAAGCAATAATCCGAGCAGATTTGTCTTGAATTCAGCCTTCTTGCCATTTATCCTTGACCATAACTCACGATATGGCTTTATCATCTGCGACAGGTGTGAGCCTTTTGACGCATAAGTCCGGATTTCCGTCTCGACCTTTGACAAATCCATATCGCAATCCCGAAGCAGGGCAAGGTTCTTTCTGTCTGTCCATGACAGGCAAGCCGAATCCGCCTCCCTATCCTCGGAAATGACATCGTTTACGAAATCATAGATTGGTCTTGCATCCGAACCCAATATAGAATTTATGGTTGTGTCCCCGATATTCAAAACCTGCCTTATGGATTGTTTGGTGTTGAGGTTATACTCAAATCGGATTCTGCCCCTGAAATAAGACAACAGGCATTCATGGTCTGTCAAGGATGCCATGAAACCCTGATTGTCGGCACGCCTCAACTCCTTTTCCTTGTCATATACCGTCAGCCGTCTCCTGTACGCCTTCGTCCGGACATTCTTTTCTATGGTCAAGTTGCCGCCGATGTTCCGTGCGAGATATTTCCGGTGGTTGACGATATGCGTGCGCAGCCATTCTGACAGGGCAGCAACATCTGTACATGGCACATCTTTGGTGACGTCCATTGAACAGACCTTGCCATACTCCAATACCATATCTACATCCACACGACAGAATCCCATACGATTGATATGGTCAAAGCACCTTGTTATATTGTCCTTGTTGATGAGTTCAGGGTAAGCGTCCATAAGTATTTTGCCCGTGAACTCAATTACCGTTTCCTGTTCCTTATAGTCTACCTCAACATATAATTTGCACGGGCTTGTCTGTGTGTATGACATTGATATTATAGCATTATTCTTTGTCTTGACCTCGAATGCCTCTTGTCTGATGATAGCAACACATTCCAATGGTGCGATTATCTTTATACGGTCTAATGTTATCAATCCTGTTGTTCATTTCCCTTGTTATTATTGTCTGTCCTCAAAAAACCGAAAACTTAACCTTGATAATTGGTTAAATGCCACTTGCCGGACGGTGAGGAATCGTCTTCCAATAGTCCTTCATGGCTTGGCTTATGCGCTGGCGATGAATTTCTGATTTAGGTCTGTTCCGATTTGCCTGCGAAATCTTCTCTTTGGTCGTGTCGTCCAGTTCTCGGTACTGTCGTTTATATGTTTTCATAGTCACTTTTCAGGCGCGATTTGCCTGTCCTTATAGTGATATATAGTAAGCACCGCAAAAAAGTCAAGTATAGTAACATCAAATCCAGCAAAAATCCTCAAAGAAAATCATCATACCGGACTGCATGTTGTCTATTATACCTGCCTATCGCGTCTAGAAAAATAAGGTGGATAACAGTTGTTACTTTTAACACTTCCTCCCCTCTATATACGGGCATGGGAAAGAGAAAAACAGATAAAAACCACAATGTAATTACCATATAAATCATTTCGATTCGAGCATAGAAATCACTTCATATATTCTCCGAATAATCCGGTCTATTCGGGTCAGGTATGTAATATCGCAAAGCCCAAATCCGCTCTAAATCAGCAAGAAATTGGTTCGAAAACAACTCGGCTCCGGGTACGACGATAGATGGTGACTCAAAAGGGGCTTTGAGTCACCATCTATCGTCTTTCTGCGAAAGACTGGCCCCATCCTAACCCCCTGCACCCCCTATTAGGGGGAGCTCGCTCCTTCCAGTCGCGGTCACTTCGTGACTTTTGACCCGCCCTCTTTTCATTTTTAGCAGGGTGTACTAAAGGAGTACTATTCCGCGAAAAATCGCAAAGGAAAGTCAAAAATATTGCCGTTCTGAAAATTATCATTATCTTTGCGATGTCATATTGGAGTGACTATAGCAAAATAAGGCAGGCATCTATCCCTAAATGGATGTCTGTTTTTTTGAACTCTACCGAGGGGAGGTAATTATGCGAGGAGCCAATTGTTCTACAGCTATAGTCTATTTAATCCAATATGAAAAAGAGAACAAATTGCAAATTCGTCATAATCTCCATTAGGGCGGAGATTATCAGGCTTGTCAGAGTCAAGGCGTACAAACGCATACGATTCGGCAAGGTTGAACGGGTGAAGAGTTACATCAGGCGGTATTAGGGTACAGACTGATTAGATTTGACCCTGTGCCGATTGCCGGCACTCTACTCTACCCCCTCGGTTTTTAGAAATCAATGCTTTCCAGACTGTTATAAAGAGGTATATACCCGAAGATCTGCAAGGCTCTCCGATGCTTCTCATTGATTTTGGCAATGCGTTCCGCCCTTTCCGTGTCGTTAAGTTCCTTTGCCCTCTTGTAAGACTTCCTGCCTCGGTCAAAATTGTGTTTCAAATCATTGATTTTGGTATGAATAGCAGTATAGTTGCCGGAATGGGCTATCCTGTACACATACTCGAAATAGTCCGTTTCCTTGTCATGGGTCAGCAGTTCCAATGCAGCAAGCACGTCTTCATCCACACCTTTCCGGCGCAAATCATCAATCGTCAGATCCGAGTCCTCGACCACATCATGCAGGAAACCTGCCTTGATTTCAGCGTCATTGCTGCCCATAAGTCCTACTGCAACAGGATGCAGGATAGCAGGTTTCCCGTCCAAGTCTTTCTGCCCTTTGTGCGCATCAAGCGCAATCTGTAATGTTTCTTCTATTGTCATATTTATCAATCATTCAACTCATAGCCATCATCAAAGGCTGTAAGCAGGTATTCTTCCCCGTCTTTCAAAGCATTCATTACTTCTTTAAGCACACGAGGCTCCCAAGTATGATTATCTTGTACAAATTGTATCAAGTCCTGTTTGGTCTTTTTCAATACCCAACAACCCCAATCTGTCTGAACAGAGTCTTTGTCGTCCAATATTGCATAGTATAATGGGCAGACCAAATCTCCACCAGTAGCGATATCGGACTTTATTATGCGGTCAGGACAATAAGTATAGGAAGCAGTATCTTTGTCCTGTCCGGAATACGGTTTGTAATAATCGAAATTTCCAGATTTTACAGCCCCCATATAGACACTTAACATAATCTCATTATCGTTTATTATGGCAACCAAACTTGATATTTATGCGTCAGTCCGTTTTCTTTAACAAATTTATAGAAACTTTCGAATGCGTCCGGTCTGCCATTATACAACTTCTTCATTTTGCGCCATACTCCATTTTCTGTCCGGACTTTCAATGCTTTTATCAACTCATTTATAGGAATGTCCTCTATCCGTTCGGAATAATCTCCATATTGCGACAAATCCGCATAATCATAAAAATCAACTGTCATCAATCCTCGCCAAAGTGTCATGGATATTGTTCTTCTTACAGTGACATTTTCACAAACTTTGTGTGGTCTGTCCTCTGCGTAAAAACAGTATGTCTGTTCATCCATCCTATAAATATTCGGTACATATCCATACTCTTTAGTCAACGCTTCATAGAATTCTTCATCATCCGCAAACGGGGAGGGTTGTCCGTCATTATACCAATCTTCCTCTTGTTTCAGGACTTCCTTTGGGACGCCAAAATCTTCAGCATAAACAGTAAGGCTTCCTTTTGGCATAATCATCCCTGTTCGTCGATCATGGTATTTTCTAAACTCATCTTCTAATGTCGGCACAAATGTCTGCCTTTTATTTCTGTTTACCTGTTCCATAAAATCAATTTTTGCCGTAAAATACTTAAAACAAACTGGATATACCAGACAGCACAAAATCAAGATCCATATCGAAAACCTGTTCCGCATCAAAAACGAATATCCCGATTTTTACAATGCAAAAATAATTGACGACAGTGCCAAATTACGACACTCTAAAAAATCATTCAGATTTCTGCGGGATCTTAATTTCAAGGAAATACCAGTCACTCTGTCCATCCGAAGGATCCCACTCCACCTTATATTCTTTGGACAAATACAATTCTTGAGGAAGTTTTGTTTCCCTGTCATCATGATATCTTACATACTTCTCTGTTTTTTCAACAAGTCCGAATTTCGGAAAATCATCTGTTTTTGTCTTATACGCGTATTTTTTCTTG
>CASEOO010000041.1 GCA_949289565.1 uncultured Bacteroidales bacterium | reverse complement strand
TTATCGGGAATGTCATATCAAACCGGATTGGCTGTTGATATACAAAAAGACAGATAACAACGAATTACAGATACTCGAACTTGCCAGAACAGGTACTCATTCCGACTTATTCAAGAAATAGTTTAACGACACGCCCTCTTGCAGCAATGCAGGAGGGTTTGTTGTATATGGAGGTCAAGCACACGCCCATAGTATCTATCCAAAGCACCCCTACCTATACTTCAAGGACTCCGGATATTAGTCAGCACTTATTATTATCGGCGCACTAATTCCGTGAGGGGTATATAAATTGAAAAATCCGGAAAATAAAGTGCAAACCGAGTGCAGAGCAGAACTTGTTCTGACTATGCCGAGGTGCGGCATTTATTGTAGAGCTTTGCTCTAAAATATGGCGTAGGCTGGAGAATGAGAGAAAATTGTATGCCAGAAGTTGTATATTTGTATAACTTTTGTATATTTGTCGCATGAAAAAGATAATCGCTTACAGGGGGTACTATGCAGAGTTCATGGCAAAATTATCTGAACAGGAGAGGAAGAAGATATTGAGAGCATTGTTGCTGTTTGAAACGGAAGATAAGATACCGCATCATTACATAAAGTTCATTCGGGACGGTATTTATGAGTTCAGAGTAAACTATGGAAATAATGAGTTCCGGCTGTTCTTCACTTATGACGGGGATACGATAGTGATATTGTTCAACTGTTTCAAGAAAAAGACGCAGAAAACCCCAAAAAGCGAGATAGACAAGGCTGTGAAATTAAAGAATGAGTATTATGAAAACAAATGAGATTTACGATATAAGCGCAGAACTTGAAAAGGAGTTCGGAGCAAAAGGTACACCGCAGAGGGAAGCAGCGATAAACCATGCGTGGGAGGAATATAATGCGCAGATTCTGCTTGAAGCCAGAAAAAATGCAGGACTTACGCAGGCGGAACTTGCACAGCGCATAGGGGCAGATAAAGGTTATATTTCCAGAGTAGAGCGAGGATTGACAATTCCGACAGTTTCAACACTTTATAAAATAGCCGCGGCAATGGGAATGACTGTGGAACTTCGTCCGATGTAATGTTCCGGAAGGCTAAGCAGAACAGGCGTATCTTCTTTGGCGAGGAGAGATATTTCCAGCCAGTTAAACTGTAGAGGGGGATATGTTTGCGATAGGGGTAATTCTGCGTAAATATGGATTCTTGAACTTGACACAGTTCAGTTTACACCGACTTCTTGTCTCTGGCTCATCTTGTTCAAACAGATTGCAAATCTGCCGGACCATGATTGCAAAAAAAAGCACCTGGCCTTTCGGGTCAGGTGTCATTGTCTTGTTATGATGGCCTGCCGGCCAATGCCGGAAGCTTATTCAGCGTCCTTGATGCAGCGGAGCTGCTGGCCCATCTCGCAATGCGCATTTGATAAGCTTAAACGGCCTTCAGAATATGTTTTGGTAAAGGTCGTCATCATAGACATGAAGTAAATTTTGGTTATTGTTTCAGGGCTATCCTTAGGAGCATATGTTTTGTCAAAAGTAGATGACATGAAATATGTCATTGCAGGAGCTCCGTAGAATTCCTCTATTGTGCAATTTGTTTCAGAGAGCTGCGTCTTCACATATTGCATAGTTGTGGCTGAAAATTCATTTTTTTGTCTGGCGCCTGAAAATACAACATTCCAGCCAGCCTCATTGGCAATTCCAACTTTGCCTCCATCATATTCGGTATCATAGAACAATGCCTCTGTGTTGGAAGATGCCCCGTTGCCATTCTCCATTTCATTGGATTTCCCGCATAAAGCAAAGTATTCATCCCAGGTCGGTATATGCCAGCCGTCAGGACAGATCCCCTGAGCTCCCTCGAATGACTTGCAGTTTTCAGGTGTTACTTCTACTCCACCTAATGCTGCGTACATGTCATATAAATAGCCGCGTTCTTCTACAGAAGATTCATCCGCTACAGGATTTCCATCTGCATCAAATTTATAAGAATACCAAATGTGCGCATCCGATTTAGGGTCACCAGAAGGGGTCATCCCTTCCGGCACATACCTCAGAGGTTCCGCCATCCAGGTCTGGCCGTTCGAAAGTGTTACCGTCTTGTAAGTAACACCGCCATAAGTAAGTGTATCAGGCGTTCCTTCGCCCCCCCCGTTTTCAGAATTTGTCTTGTCGCAGCCCGTAAGCGCGAATGCGATGGCTGCCGCCATCATGATAGAAAAAATTTTTTTCATAACTATTTGTGTTTGTTGTTTATGGTTGCTTCGCATCTTTGTGCCAGCCTTGTGTCTACATAAGCATGGATATACGTAGCTGTAACCACGATTTTGTAAAGTTATAAAATATTTATCAGTTTGTCCAAACCGAAATAATTATTTTTATATTTGTAATCTGTATGCAGGTTTTGATTACCTGTATGCAAATATATAATCATAATGCAAATGGACAAGAAAACATCATTCATCTCCCCAGTGCTTGTCAGTCTTGCATCCGCCTTGCTATGCATGTCCGCGGTTTATAATGCAGATGCCTGCACAAATGTCCTCATTTCAAAAGGAGCCAGTGCAGACGGCTCGTGCATGGTTTCATATGCGGCTGACTCCCATACCCTTTTCGGCGAATTGTATTTCCGCCCTGCGGCTAATCATGAAAAAGGAGAAATGCTTAAAATATACGAGTGGGACACAGGAAAGTATCTCGGAGATATCCCTCAGGTGCCATATACATACCAGACGGTCGGGAACATGAACGAGCATCAGCTCATCATCGGAGAATCCACTTTCGGCGGCCGTATGGAACTCTTTGACTCTACCGGGATCATGGACTACGGCTCGCTCATCTATACCACACTGCAGAGGGCCAGGACAGCACGTGAAGCCATAAAAGTCATAGTCGATCTGGCAAATACTTACGGCTACTATTCCAGCGGCGAATCCTTTTCCATAGCAGACAAGGATGAAGTCTGGGTTATGGACCTCATCGGAAAAGGCTATAGGGAGGAAAACGGACAGAATGCGAACAGAGGCATAGTATGGGTGGCCAGGAGGCTTCCTGAGGGCTATATCTGCGCCCATGCGAACCAGTCCAGGATCAGCACCTTCCCCCTCGACGACCCGGAGAACTGCCTCTATGCCCCTGATGTCATCTCCTTTGCCCGCGAGATGGGCTATTTCGATGGAAAAGACGAGGACTTCAGCTTCTGCGACGCATACAATCCGCTGAATTTCGGCTCTATGCGTGGCTGCGAAGCCCGTGCCTGGTCTGCTTTCAACATCCTCTGCGACGGGCAGTTCACATTCGAAGATGAAAACGGCAAGGAAGTGACATGTGACTCATATGAATATCTCGATTATGCCATGGGGTATGACGCATCGAAGCGTTTCCCGCTCTTCGTGAAGCCCTCACGTAAAATCACCATGAAAGATGTCGCTGACGTCATGCGCGATCATTTCGAAGGCACTCCGATGGATATGACTGCAGATATAGGTGCCGGAGGCAATGCACTTCCATACCGCTGGAGGCCGATGGACTTCGAATATGAAGGACAGGTTTACGTGAATGAACGCGCCATAGCCACCCAGCAGACCGGGTTCTGGTTTGTGGGGCAGTCACGCGGATGGCTTCCTGACGTAATAGGCGGCCTGCTCTGGTTCGGCACAGACGATGCGGCCACCTCATATTTGACCCCGATATATACCAATATTAATAAGGTGCCCGACTGCTTCGCAGAGGGCAATGGCAATATCCTCGAATATTCCCCGGCTTCCGCTTTCTGGATATGCAACCGCGTGGCCAATGCCTGCTACAGAATGTACAATGTCATGGCTCCGGTGGTCAGGGAAAAGGCTGATGATTTCGAGAACAGCCAGATGGATATTATCCCTGAAATAGATATTCAGGCCATGGCTCTGTATCAGAAGGCTCTCGACACTCCGAGAAAGCAGATCCGGAGAAATGATGAAATTCAAAAGGTCATAGATCCGCTTGCCGAAGTGAAAGACTTTCTGACAGACTATTCAGTCGGCACGGCTCAAGGCATATTCGATGAATGGGTCGACCTGGAAACTTTCCTGCTGGTTAAATTCATGGATGGAAATGTAAAGGCCCAGAATCCTGACGGCTTTTTCGTCACAAACGGGTATTCAGACCGCATCCCTGACGGCATCACAAACCCTGGCTATACAGACAAATGGAAAGAAGCCGTCGTCCGTGACCACGGCGATATACTCCGCCAGCCGGAATAATCCCCTTAAAAAAGAATATATGAAACGAATATTGACTTTGTTTATTTCTATATTATTTCCTGCCACGTCCTTTCTTCATGCACAGGAAACATTTTCCATTAGCGGAACAGTCTTGAATAAAACCACAGGCGAGCCTATAGAATATGCTACAATAGTCCTTGAAAATTCAGAGCAGTGGGCTGTGGCAGACGGTAACGGGAACTTCTCTATACAGAAAGTCCAGCCTGGGAAGAATATCATCAGCATATCCTGCCTTGGCTTTGTGACAGACACCAGGGAGATAGTCATCAGCAGAAACATAGATCATTACATGATTTCGCTGGCGGAAGACAATCTTACTCTGGAGAGTGTGGTAGTCACAGCTCAGGACAACAGCAACAGCGCCACTACGAGCCGTACCATAGACAAAACTGCCTTGGACCATATCCAGATGCTGAATGTTGCAGATGTTTCGAGCCTCCTCCCAGGAGGAGCCACCAGGAATCCGGATCTGCTTGAAAACCAGGTTTTCAATATACGGTCAGGAGATATGGGTGAAACCGGCAATGTATCTTTCGGCACTGCAGTAGAAGTTGATGGAGTCCGCTTGTCCAACAACGGAAGCTTTGCCACGTTTTCGACTTCTGGAGTGGCTGGAGCCTCTGTGAATAATGTTGCATCCACGAACGTGGAGTCTATAGAAGTCATTACTGGCGTCCCGTCTGTAGAGTATGGTGACATGACCTCAGGTGTCGTGAAAATAAATACAAAGAAAGGCCGCACTCCATATACTATAACAATGTCCACGAATCCTAATATGAAACAGGTCTCTGCCAGCAAGGGATTCGGTCTCGGTGAAACTAAGAGAGGAGCTTCTAAAGGAGTGTTGAATGCCAGTCTTGAATATACATTGGCGACCGGTGACCAGCGGTCGCCATATGAATCGTATGACAGAAAGCAGGTGCAGCTGACTTACAGCAACCTGTTTGACCGCGGTATATTCAGCACGGCTCCGCTCAGATTCTCGGTGAGTGCCTCTGGAAACTTGGGAGGCATGGATACCAAGGCGGATCCTGATGCCTTTTCTGAGAACAGGACTACTGTCAGAGACAACTCTTACCGGGGAAATTTCTCGTTTGACTGGCTGCTCAGCAAGAAGTGGATTACAAATGTGGAACTGAGCGGCTCTGTGGTATACAGCGACAAGCGCAGCCGGGAGCATGAAAATGTGAACTGGGCCCAGGACTCTCCTGCAGTGCATGGGACAGAAGAAGGCTATTTTGTGGCTCAATATTATGAAGACAATCCTGACGCAGCTGTCATTCTGCGCCCGCGGGGGTATTGGTACAGCACGATGTGTGTGGATGACAGGCCGATAAACTACGGATTGAAGCTGAAAGCGAACTGGGCAAGGAAATTCGGGGAGATAAACAGCAAGCTGAAAGTTGGTGTAGACTGGTCTGTTGACGGAAATTTCGGTATAGGTCAATATACTGAGAATATGTCCACTGCACCGGATTTCTGGGAATACCGCTACTGCGACATACCGTTTATGAATAATATTGCGGCCTATATTGAGGAGAATATCACTATACCTATCGGCAATACCAGGCTGAATATTGTGGCAGGACTTAGAAATGACAATACCATCATCAGAAATTCTGCCTACGGCACAACTTCCAGCCTTTCTCCGAGGTTCAATCTTAAATATACTGTTTTGTCTCCGAAAAACCGCTGGGACAAGACTGTGAGAGAACTGTCTTTCCGCGCAAGCTGGGGCGTGGCCGCCAAGCTGCCTTCATATTCTATTCTGTATCCAGTTCCGGAATACACTTATGTGAATACTTTTTCTTCTCCATCTACTTCATCAGGACAAGCTTATTCTGCATATTATATTATACCTAAGACTATAGAGTATAATCCGCAGCTGCGCTGGCAGAAAAATCAGCAGGCAGAAATAGGCTTTGACATAGACATAGCTGGGAACAAGATATCTTTGGCAGGGTATTACAACAGGACGATTGATGCTTTCCGTCTTAGTCATGGATATGACAGGTTCGTGTATAATTACACATCTATAGCTGCGCTTTCCAGCAGTGCCATCCCTGCTGAAAACAGACAATTCAAAGTAGACAGGGAAACAGGGGCAGTGACTGTGTTGGACGTGAATGGGGTCCTGCCGGACGAAGTGCTTGCCTATTCTGCGCGCAAACGGCTTAATGAGACTACGTTTGCTAGCAATACTTTTTCTCCAATATCAAGATATGGGATTGAGTGGGTTGTGGATTTCAAGAGAATAAATCCGATAAATACTAATATCCGCCTGGATGGTTCATATTATGGCTACCGTTCAGTGGATAATAATATTGAAGCTTATTCTCCTGGCGGAACTGGGGCTGATGGAGAACCATACAGTTATATCGGCTATTTTGCCGGCGGCCGTTCTCTTTCCAATGGACGAGAGAATCGGCAGCTGAGCACAAATCTCACATTCACCACTCATATCCCGAGAGTCAGAATGATACTGTCTCTGCGTGTTGAAGCCACTCTTTTGAGATATGCACGTTTACTTAGCGAGCAAAGTGCAGGAATCAGGTCTCGCATTCTGTCTGATACAAATGATATTCTTTCAGTCACAGATGGGTCGGTTTATGATGGAAACTGCTATGCTGTAGTGTACCCGGAGTATTATATGACATATGACGATCCGGATACTAAAAGGGATTATTATGCTGACCTGCTGTGGGCGAGAGATAATGATGCCCAGATGTATTCCGATTTATCCAAGCTTGCGTATGTAAACAATCTGGATTATTATTATAACAAGGAGTATCTGACCCCGTATTTTTCTATGAACTTCAGTGTTACCAAGGAAATAGGAGACCTGGCTTCCATTTCTTTCTATGCTAACAACTTCTTCAATAATTTCAGCAAGATACGTTCGAGCAGAACAGAGGATTATGTGCAGGGCTCGGTGTACATTACTAATTTCTATTATGGACTTACATTGAGGCTTAAGTTCTGAAAATGAAGGTTTTTGTAAATATGAATTTGAATCAGGAAACGAAGATGAAAAAATACGTTTTGTTTTTAGGACTGCTGCTTTCAGGTGCTTTCTTTTCTTGCGACCTGTCGTCAAGCATATCTGTGGCTCAGGTGGAGTTTGTTCTCATGTGCGATGGAGAAGTCTATGATGAAGACGGCATCACTGTCCTTGTCTCAACATCCTCTAATTCTGTTACATATAAGTCAGAGACTGCAGCAGGAACGGCGACTTTTTCTTTGGTCCCTGGATTGTATAATGTCAGTACGTCGTTCAAGACAGATGATTATATATATAATCTCAGCACATCCATCACTATAAGCGCAGGCGCTGGCGGCCGTATAGAATTGAATCTTACGAAAGTTGAGCCGAAAGATCTGATTATAAAGGAACTTTATATAGGAGGTTGCCAGACAGATGATGGAAGCGGGGTATACAAGTATGACAAATATGTTGTTCTGTATAACAACAGTGGCGATGAACTGGATGCAAGTGACGTTTGTTTTGCATTTGCCACGCCGGCAAACAGCAACGCAAGCAATCGCTGGCTGCGTGATGGACAGCTGCTTTATGATTCAGAGGGATGGATTCCGGCTGGATGGAACGTCTGGTGGTTCGAAACAGAGGTCCTCATTCCTCCTTATTCTCAAATTGTGGTAGCTATTAACGGAGCTATAGATCATACAGCGACTTACAGCCATTCTGTAGATTTGAGCTGTCCGGAATATTATGCAATGTACGATCCGCATGCTTATGGCGACAAATATAGTCAGGATACCTATCCGAATCCTTCAGCCAATATAGAGCCTTCACATTATCTCCAGACTTACCTTTATGGCCTGGGCTATGCCTGGCCAATATCTCAGACCAGCCCAGCTTTCTATATCCTGGAAAATCCTGATATCGAGGCGTTCACCCAGAATGACGAGAATTATGACAGAACAGAAAACGCGAACCTGCCTGTGGTCAAGATAAACAGAATATGGGTGGTGGACGGTATAGAAATATTCCGTGGAGGATATGAAAGCAGCAACAGCAAACGGCTCACTTCTGATATTGACGCAGGATATATTTACCATACTGCGGACAGGGGCTATACTTTATATCGCAATGTCGACAAGGAGGCTACAGAGGCCCTTCCGGAAAATGCGGGAAAGCTGGTGTATGGATATACCGGAGGCACTGACGGAGTGGACCAGGCCTATGGAACGACAGACCCTTCCGGTATAGACGCAGAGGCGTCAATAGCAAATGGCGCACATATCATCTATATGGAGACGAATGATTCTTCAAACGATTTTCATCAACGGAGATTGTCGTCATTGAAGAACTGATACCGGACAGATAAAATTCAGAATATTATGAGCAGAACAAAAATATATACATCAATTATGCTCCTGGCTGCATTCGTGGTCCAGGCGGCGGGGCAGTCCGGCCAGAGGGGCATGTATGATTTTGATTTCATCAAGATGTCCAATCCTTGGCTGACAAGCTCCAATGCGTCTGGCCTCAGAACTCTGCAGACAGACAGGACATCTTTTGTCGAGGTTTATTTAGATAAAGAAAATGGCGGGCTGATTCCTGTGGAGGGCTCTGATGACAGCTGGCAGGCAGGCGCACGTACAGAATCTTTTGTCCGGATTTCAGACAGGATAGCGTTTCATGGAGCTTTGTCATATTCATACTTTATGGGGCAAAACATGAGTGGTCACTATTTGATGGATCCTTCATACAATCCGATAAACTTCGTGGAGAGCACGGATGAGAATCCGGGAAAGAAAGTCAAGGAAATGTACTCCCTTCTGGGGGGTGTTTCCTACGGGATTGATGAAAAATGGACATTGGGTGCTGAGATTTCATATGAGACAGGAGATTACGCGAAGCGTAAAGACCCGAGGCCTCGAAGCCGATGGATGAACCTCGGCATTTCTGCCGGTGTGACCATGGCATCGTCTGAGAATTTTTCTGCCGGACTCAATTTCCTGTACAGAAGAACCACTGAAAATCTCGACTGCAGAACATTCGGCACCACCGACAGGCAGTATTATACATTTGTGGATTATGGTGGCTATTTTGGCATGGTGGAAGGGCTTGACGGAGATTTTGGCTATATCAAGACGACTTCACCCGGCCGGCCGATGGTGAACAGTTTTTATGGGGGAGCATTCCAGCTTGTATTTGGCGGCCGGGAGCATATGCTGTTTTTTAATGAATTGACCTACAAGTACCGAGACGGGCACTATGGGGAAAATGCCCCAGGTTCGGCCATCTATTGCGAATTCAACGGCCACTCCGCCAGGTATGACGGCCGTCTGGATATTCATACCCCGGATGTTCTTCATAAGATTTCTTTGTCTGCAGAATATGCCGGATTGAACAACTATGAAAATATCTACAGGCGGACTACCATTCCAGGAGGCAGTACCATTGTTGAATATTTCGGACAGAATGAGATACTGAAAAAGCATACTCTCTCAGGCTCGTTGTCATACACAGGATACCTCGGTATCAGCCAGTTCCGTCCGAAATGGGAATATGGCGCATCCGTTGATGGCAGATACAGTATTTTCAGAGCTACTTATTACCCTTTCTATCGAGATCAGGAGCTGACCGCGATGAATATCTGTCTGTATGGGCAGAGAAATTTCACTGCAGGAAAGAATATCTTCACGGCTGGCGCGTCTGTGAATGGTTATGCAGGTTTCGGAACGTCGAATATGGACGGCACATATTCAGAAAGCTCATCTGACAACCACAGAACTATGGATTCTTATCTTGACCGCGACTTCGAGTACGATACTGCCTCCAGGGTGGCGGGGACTCTGTCTTTCAGATACACAAGACTTTTCGGAGACAAGATATCGGCATATATCGATGTGAGCGATACCTATAATCACACATTGAAAAGACCGGAATTCCTGGCAAATGGATGGCTGAACGTTTTTATGGTCACTTTAGGCTGTGCGTTCTGATATTGCGACACCGGTGAAAAACGTGGTCATAGTTATAGAAATAAACAGAATTTGAAGCAGTTATGAAAAAATCAGATGTCATAGCGATAGCCATAGCGGCGCCGATGTCGGTATTGTCGGCATTTGGCTTTGGGGCGGCGGATGGCATGCCATGCGGCCGGGGTGCCGCTGACGGTGTCCGGGACACGGCCGCGGCAGTTATCCCCGATGACCCGGAGCTGATAAAAGGGCGGCTGGAGAACGGGCTGACTTATTATATACGTCACAATGAGAATCCGGCAGGATGTGCTGATTTCTATATCATCCACAATGTCGGCTCTCTCCAGGAGGAGGACAGCCAGAACGGCCTCGCCCATTTTCTGGAGCATATGGCTTTCAACGGGACCCGTCACTATCCGGACCAGGAGATTCTGAGTTTCCTGGCGAAGGACGGTGTCCGTTTCGGCTACAATGTGAACGCATATACGAACAGGACGGAGACAGTCTACAACATTTCTTCAGTGCCGCTGGTGCGTGAGTCTTTTGTGGATTCTGTGCTGATGATATTGCACGACTGGTCGTGCGACATATCTTGCGAGCCTGAGGCTCTCGATGCCGAGAGGGGGGTGATCAGCGAAGAATGGAGAAGGAAGGACGAGCCTCGCATGAGGATGAGCGCAAAACAGAATGAACTCATATATAAGGGAGCAAAGCATGCCCGCAGGAGTGTCATAGGTACGCTGGAGGTCATAAACGGATTTAAGCCGCACGAGATACTTGATTTCTATCACAAATGGTATCGGCCTGACCTCCAGGCCATAGTGGTGGCAGGGGACTTCGATGCGGAACAGATGGAATCCAAGGTCAGGAAAATCTTCTCTGACATCCCTGCACATGAAAACCCCGAGCCTAAAGGGGTATATGGAATCCCGTCTCTCCAGGAGCCTCTTTTCGAAAACATGCTCGACCCGCAAGTCAGCTATCATGTTCTGAAAGTCATACACCGGCAGCCGTTCCCCCGGAAAGAGATCAGAAATACCATGGCGTTTTATGAAGATCTATATGCCAGGCAGATAGTGACTTATATCCTTGGCGACAGAATGAGGGAGCATAGCCGCAGGCCAGGGACTCCGCTTTCATCTGCAGTTCTGGTCACCAGCCCGTACAGCGACGATTTTTATATCTCGCTTTTCACGCTTTCTGTAAAAGGCGTCGAAAATCTGGAAGAGGCCCTTGCCTTCTATGTAGAAGAAGTGGAGCGGATGCTCAGGTATGGCTTCACAGAAGACGAATTCGAGTCCGCGAAGTTTCAGGTGATGAAGAAGTACCGCCTGAACATGGAAGATTTCCCTTCAGAAGTGACAGACAGGCAGATAGTGGATGTCTGCAAGGAGAATTTCCTCAGGGGATTCTCCGCCGCGAACCCATATGACATGAAGCAGGCGCAGAAAATGATACTCGCCGGCATGACATACGGCGATGTGAAAGGCTATGAGCGGAAGATGTTCTCTGACAGCGAGCAAATCTATTCGTGGTGCATGAACGAAAGCGATGCCTCGCTGATCCCGAGCCCAGGCAGAATGAAGGAAATCATAGCCGAGACAGCAGCCTCCGACATACGTCCTGAATATCTCGAGTACGACAAGATAGACTTCAGTTTCAGCCCTGTGCCGGGGGCAATATTGAAAACTTCGCCGCTGAAAGGCACTTCCAGCGAAATCTGGACTTTGTCCAATGGCGTCAAAGTCGTCTGGACACCGGCAGAGCCGGTCAATTCAAATGTCCATCTGGACATGCGGCTGTACTTCGACACAGGTTTCAATGCCCTGCCTCAGGACAGCATCCCAGCGTCCAAGTTTGCCGCCGGTTATATTGCACGTTATTTAGGTTTTTCAGGCCATGACTGCATGGCTCTGAAAAACAGTCCTGAATGTTCAGGAATAAGCACTTCGGTGTCATCTGGACAGAAATTTTCGACATTGTCAGTGAATACTGACAGAAAAAGCGCAGAAAAGGGCTTCCAGATGCTTTACGGGATGCTGACAGACCCGTATTTTTCTGCCGATGCCTCTCTCAGGAAAATGAAGCAGGGGACTTTGCGTTCGCTGGGAAAAACATCCAATGCCGATATTTTCAAAGACGATGAGAAGGCATTGAGATACGGAGGGCATCCGTGGATGGCTGATTTCGACAGCACCGCAGTAGAGTCTGTGGACATGGATTTCGTCAGGAATGTATTCAGGAGAAGCTTTGGCGGCGGTTTGAGCGTGTATATCGCCAGCGACATGGACAGGCAGGAAATTGTTCCTTTGGTGGAGAAATATATTGCCTCGCTTCCTTCTTCATCAGTTTCAGTGAAGCACCGGATTTCTCCAGCCGTGCCTGCATACAAAGGCGAGACAGTGCTGGACCGCAGTTATGATGTGGAAACTGTGCCTAAAAGCGAAGTGTCTTATAGTTTCAAAGGAAAGACCGGGATGAAGCCAGAGGATCTGGCATGCATAGACATCATGGATTATATCATGTCCGCCAGGTATATGAAGCAGATAAGGGAAGTCCGCGGAGGAACGTACCATGTGAGTTTCAGCACTGAACTGGAGTATCAGGACGGCGGCATTTTCGAGTCTGTGGTCTCGTTCCAGACCAGGCCTGAACTGGTGGATGTCCTGGTATCCGATGTAGAGGAAGTGATGGCCGACATGGCGGCTGAAGGCCCATCGGAGCGTGAACTGGACGAGGCGAAGAAATATCTGGTCAAACATCATGGGGAGATTCAGGAGCGGAATGCAAATTCACTCAAAGCCAGAAATATGGAGGTGAGCGATTTTGTGAGGTATGGTGTTGTATCGGACTATGACTGCGATGCCGTGATGGAAAACATCGGCGCTGACGATATACGCAAATTCGCGGCCCGCCTGGCAAAAGGCGGCAGGCTCGTTGCGATATACAGGGAAGAATAATTCCTGCCGCACGCCTTGGCAGTTTTCAGGCGGCGCGTCAGGCAGAGAAAAGGGAAAACAACAATTAAAAGATATCAGACTATGGCAAAAAAATCTACCATCATCAAGAACTGGCCGAAATACCTCCTGCAGTGGGGTGTGCTGGCCGCTCTGGTATTGTTCCTGACTGGGATTATTCCGAGCAAGGAACCTGCTGACCCTGAGGCATACTGCCCGGTGGGAGGTCTCCAGGCACTGACTACCTATTTTGTGAACGGCTCTCTGCCGTGCAGCATGAGTTCCCTGCAGATTATGATGGGGATAATGCTGGCGGCCGCCGTGGTGCTGTTCAGCAAACTTTTCTGCGGCTATCTCTGCCCGCTCGGGACAGTGCAGGACCTGCTGATGAAACTTCGCAAGACACTGAATATAAAGGGCATCAATGTCAGAAACGGTTCTGCATCCGACTCTGTCCTGAGAATCGTCAAATACGGGCTTGTATTCTGGATCTTCTATATGACAGCCACGGCCAGCGAGCTTTTCTGCAAGAATCTGGACCCATACTATGCCGTGGCTACCGGATTCCAGGGCGAAATCACACTCTGGATGTCCATCGTGACTGTCTGCCTGCTGATTCTCGGAGGCCTGTTCATCAATATGTTCTGGTGCAAGTATCTCTGTCCGCTCGGGGCAGTTTCGAATTCCCTCAAGTTCTGGATATGGATTATAGTCCTGTTCGGACTCTGGTGGGTGCTGGACCTGCTGGGCGCGAATATCCCTTGGTGGGTGCTCCTGGCTCTCTTCTGCATAGCCGGATATCTGCTTGAAATCCTGAACAGAAAGCCGAAGTATCAGATACTGAATGTCATCAAGACTGCCGGCTCATGCACTCACTGCGGCATCTGCAACAAGAACTGTCCTTATGGCATCGATGTGGATGCACTCAGTGGCGGCAGGCTTAATTCCGTGGACTGCACCCTGTGCGGCGAATGCGTGGCCGCATGTCCTACGGAGGCCCTGCATATAGGGATGTGCCAGAAAAATAAATCCGGCTTCGGGAAATATCTTCCTGCCATCATCGCAGTGCTGCTTGTCATCCTGGGCATGTGGATAGGAAACAAGTTCGAGCTTCCTACCATAGATGAGACATGGGGCATCGAATCAGTGGCGGAAGACGGCACTGTGACGCAGCTCATAGATCCTGAGACTCTGGCGGAGACCAGAATAGACGGTCTGCGTTCAGTGAAATGCTATGGAAGCTCCATGGCATTCAAGGCCAAGCTCGAAAAGATTCCTGGCGTGCATGGCGTGAAGACATATGTCAACCATCATTATGTAGTTATCACTTACGACCCGTCGAAAATCACCCCTGAACAGATTCAGGAGAGCATTTATGTGCCTTCGAAATTCCGTGTGAACACTCCTGACCCGGCAGCTGTGGACAGCGTGAAGGTCGTGACCATCAGGACTGAGAAGATGTACGACAAGCTGGACCTGAACTATCTGGGCCTTCAGATGAGGCAGACTGGAAAGAAGATTTACGGACTGACTTCGGAATTCGCCTGCCCGCTCATTGTCCATGTGTACATGGACCCTTCCGAGAATCTGGACCGCGACTGGTTCAAGGATGTCGTTGAAATGAAAATGCTGTCCATGCCTGTCCATGGCGGAGGAACGAAAGACACCGAGGTAGACTATGAGTTCGTGGACATGGAAGACACCGTCAGCTATATTCCGGTTGAAAACCTGATAAGGATGCTTTTCAATCCGTTCAAGGCTGAGTTCAAGGCCCGTGTCGAGAAATTTGCGGACCAGCCGCAATATATTTACGAAATCGCAGATCCTGACTATGAAAAGCCGATTATCCTCAGGAATATGCCTTACCTGAGCAACCATCTCTCACACAATGAGAACATCATCGGCATCTATCTAGTCCTGAATGATGATCTGGTGCCGGCAGTCAGGATACGTTACGCCTCCCCTATGACTGAGGACGAGCTTTGGAATCTGATGACCCAGGAAACATGGACCATCACATATGCGAAAGATGATGTCCGCGAGACTCCTGCCAAACTCAGCTTTGACAAAAAAGGCATTGTAAAACCGGTAGAATAATGTATTGATTGCCGGGAAAGGAGGTTTCCTTTTCCCGGCAATGATTTTTTTTATTATGAAAAGAATTATATCAATATTGGCAGTCTTCTGCCTGGGAATGTCAGTTTCCTGGGCTGATGAGGGCATGTGGATGATAAACGGCATCGACAAGGCTCTTGAAAAACAAATGAAAAAACGCGGGCTGAAATTGTCTGCTAATGAGATTTACAATGCAGATGCTGAAGGAGCCACGGTTTCTGATGCCGTTGTTTCCCTGGATTTCGGGTGTACTGGCAGCGTGATTTCAGACTTGGGCCTGGTCATCACGAACCATCACTGCGCCTACAGCGATGTACATGCATTGAGCACTGACGAGAAAAACTACCTTGAAGAAGGCTTCTGGGCCATGTCCCGCGACGAGGAGATACCTATTCCGGGAAAGAACATGTATTTTCTGAAGAAAGTCCTGGACGTGACTGACGAGGTCAATTCGATGCAGGAAGATTTTCGCCGCCAAGGAAAGCATTTCGGAATGAGGAAAATAAGTTTCGAGATAGAGAAACGCTACAGGGCAGAGTCCGGCGGCCTGGATGTATCTCTGGCTTCGATGTGGGGTGGAGAGAAGTATTACATGATGTTTTACGAGGTATATTCTGATATCCGTCTGGTGGCTGCACCTCCTGTGTCCTTCGCGGCATTCGGAGGGGACATAGACAACTGGGAATGGCCTCAGCACAAGTGCGACTTCGCCATGTACCGTATCTATACGGCTCCTGACGGCTCTCCTTCGGAGTATTCTGCCGAGAATGTGCCTCTGAAGCCTGAGAAGAAGCTCGTCATCTCGGCTGCAGGGTACAAGCCGGGAGATTATGCCATGGTCATAGGCTATCCTGGACGCACGAACAGGTACAGTTCATCAGCGGAGGTGAATTTCGAGGAGAGAGTGTCGCTTCCTGTTACAAACAGGATACGCGGCGACCAGATGGAGATATTGAACCGCTGGATGAATGCCGATCCGTCTATCAGGTTGAAATATGCAGATTATTATTTCAGTTTGAGCAACGTCCAGGAGATGAACTGCGGAAAAGCGAAAAATATCAGACGATTCGGCGTGGTGGAGAGCAAACGTGCCCAGGAGCAGGAACTTCAGGCATGGATATCAGCAGACCCGGAGCGTCAGGCCAGATGGGGCGACATGATTCCTCAGATGCGGGAGAAGTATGCCGCAGTCGAGGATGCAGAGAAAGACATAAACTTCTACAGGGAGACACTCGTCCGGGGCACAACACTCTCCAGAATGTCTACGAGGCTGAATCTGCTTAAACGGGAAGTCCTTAAGAAGAACCGCATAAGGATGCATACAGCCATAGACCAGGGAGCGCCGGATTCCACCGAGCAGAATTTCTGCAGATGCGTCAGATTCCGCGGAGTCGATTTTGATGCAGTGCGCAAGAATCTGCTCGGCGAATATGACGGCATAGTCCTGGATGTGGAAAAAGACTTGTTCCGCTATTCAGTGCAGGAGTTCTATGACCATATCGACCATTCTGTCATCGGACCTTGGCAGAAAGAACTCTATGCTCGTTTTTCCGGCCCTGACGGGCAATGCGATTATGACGCTCTGGCAGAATATCTGTGGAATGGAAGTATTCTGACAGACAAGGCAAGGCTCGAGGATTTCATATCTGAGGAGCATACTGTCGACGAATATCTGGCAGACCCTATGTACCGGTTTTTCCAGGATTTGAAAATCATCTCCCTTAACAGAAGGGTGGCCGCCGTTGAAGGCAAGCCTTCACTGCTGTCTCTGGACAAGGAGTATACTTCCGCTATGTACGAAAAAGCTCTGTCGGAGGGTGTCACTCAATACCCGGATGCGAACTCCACTATGAGGATAACCTATGGAACAGTGGGCGATATCCAGCCATATGATGCTGTGTCCTGGTCTTGGAGGTCGACTGCCGCCGGCATCCTCGAAAAGTACGACCCTTCCAGCTATGAGTTCAATTTGGAGGACCGCCAGAGACGGCTTCTTGAAGAAGCGGACTGGGGCCGCTGGGCAGACAAGGATGGAAGCATGCATGTGAATTTCCTGACGGACAATGATATCACAGGAGGCAATTCCGGGTCGCCGGTAATGAATGCGAGGGGCGAGCTTATCGGCCTGGCTTTCGACGGCAACAAGGAATCGCTGGCTTCTGATGTTTATTACGTGGACGAGTATACAAAATGCGTCTGCGTGGACATCCGGTATGTCCTCTGGGTGCTGGACTGCTATGCCGGCATGGACTGGATTCTGGATGAAATCGGTATTTGACCGCAGATTGAGTCCATGCACAGGAATAAATAACGGTAAACTATGACTGTCAAGGAAAAAATCTCTCTTTTTCCGCATTCCCCCGGCGTCTACAGATATTATGACGCCGAGGGAAATGTCATCTATGTCGGCAAGGCAAAGGATCTTCACAAGAGGGTCGCGCAGTATTTTGTCTCTCCGGACAGGCTGACGCGCAAGACAGCCATAATGGTTTCCAAGATAGCAGATGCGCAGTATTCCGTCGTGGACACAGAGGCAGATGCCCTGCTTCTGGAAAACAATCTCATAAAGCAGTACAAGCCGAAGTACAATATACTGCTGAAAGATTCCAAGACTTACCCGTGGATATGTGTCAGTGCAGATGAATTCCCGAAAGTGTATCTGACCAGGAGAATGGTGAAGGACGGCTCCAGATATTTCGGCCCATACAGTTCTGTGATGCATGCCAGGAATCTTCTGGAACTTTTTTCGGAGCTGTACCCGCTCCGCTCATGCAGTCTGAAGATCACCTCAGACGCTGTCATGAAGAAAAAATTCAGGCCATGCCTGAACTTTCATATAGGCAGATGCCGCGGGTGCTGTGTGGGCGGCATTTCGGTGAAAGAATACAACGACAACATCGAAGATATTGTCAGGCTGCTGAAAGGCGGCGGAAGGGAAATGATAAAACATCTGAAAGAGCAGATGGAAGAGGCGGCGGAGCGTCTGGATTTCGAAGCCGCGGAAGAATTCAGAAAGAAGATGTCTTCACTTGAAAAGCATTACAGCAAGTCCCTGATTGTAAATACTGTCATAGGAAGCGTGGATGTGTTTTCTCTCGTCTTCGACTCGAATGAGGCATATGGAAACTTTATGAGGCTTAGGGACGGGGCGGTGATACAGTCATTGAACCTTGGGTTCAAACTGAATATAGAAGAAGAGCATCCAGAGGTGCTGGGAATGTTTCTGGCCGAGATACAGTCGAAGTTCGGCGAACTCTCCAGGGAGGTGATTGTTCCTTTCCGGCCGGATGTAGAAATGCCAGGAGTGGAATTCCGCATTCCGGTCAAGGGCGACAAGCTGGCCCTGCTCGAACTGAGCCTGAAGAATGCGAAGGAGATGAGATTCAATTCGCTCAAGCAGAAAGAGCATACTGATCCTGACGAGTTCAAGCGGAAGGTTCTCGAAGAGCTGCAGACGGCTTTGGGGATGAAGGAGCTTCCTGTGCATATCGAGTGTTTTGACAACTCGAACATATCAGGGACAAATCCGGTGGCTTCGTGCGTGGTATTCCGTGACGGCGTGCCTTCCAAGAAGGATTACAGGCATTTCAATATCAAGACTGTCACAGGCCCGAATGACTTTGCTTCCATGAAGGAGATAGTGAACCGCCGTTACTCCAGAATGCTGCGTGAAGCTCCTGATGACCTGCCTCAGCTCATAGTTATAGACGGAGGGAAAGGCCAGCTTGGCTGTGCATATGAAGCTTTGTATGAGCTGGGCATCGCGGACAAGCTTACGGTCGTCGGCTTGGCGAAGCGTTTTGAGGAGATTGTCCGCATAGGCGATCCTCACCCGCTTTTTCTGGACAGGAATTCCCAGGCTTTGAAGGTGATGCAGCATATTCGGGATGAGGCACACAGGTTCGGCATCACCCATCACAGGAATCTCAGAAGCAAGTCCCAGATTCATTCTGCGCTCAGGGAGATAAAGGGTGTCGGTGAAAAGACAGAGCAAAGGCTGATTCTTCATTACGGGAGTGTAGCCAGGATAGCGGCCGCTTCTGTGGACGACTTGGCAGGGCTGGTGGGCAAGGAACTCGCTGAAAGAATTCATGTTGCATTGAATTCCTGAGTGCTGATTTTTTCAATTCACTCTGTTTTATTCTTTTTTTCGTAATTTTTTCATATCTTTGCCGCCAGATTGTGACTATAAGTGTATTTAAACATAAACTCATTTATTAATTAAATTCTTAACATTATGTCAGAAGTTGCAAACAAAGTAAAAGCAATTATCGTTGACAAATTAGGCGTTGACGAATCTGAGGTGACAGAGACTGCAAGCTTTACAAATGATCTTGGTGCAGATTCTCTTGATACAGTAGAACTTATCATGGAGTTTGAAAAAGCTTTCAACATCAATATTCCTGATGAAGATGCAGGTGAGAAGATCTCTACTGTGAAAGACGCTATCGACTATATCGAGAAGAAGCTCAACGCTTAATTCAGAATTATCGGAATTGCAAATAAAAACGGCCCGGACTCCGGGCCGTTTTTATTTGCAATCTTTTCTTTATGTTATTTCCCCGATGTCTTGGAAACGGAGTATGTGACAGTCATCCGCGGCAGATTTTTGTTTGTATCTGAATATCCGCCGTCGGCTCCTGGCCCGCGGAGAATTCCACGGTAGTATCTGTCCTTGTCCAGCTGCACGGAAACGGACGTGGTGGTGGATGACTGGCTGGCGTACTGCGCTGCAAGCATGTAATTATAGTAGTTGCTCATGCCGTAATAGCTGTTGTATCCGTATCCGTAGTACCCTCCGTAATATCCTCCGTAGCCGTAAGGGTTGTACATGCTGTTGTAGTAGTCGTAGTATGCCAGATTCCTGTAGTAGTCGCTCATGGCGCTGTTTCCGGAATTCTCCGTCTCTATAGTCTCTTCAGCCATCGTCAGCATCCAGATGTCGTAGTCGCTGTAGTTCGTGTCGTCAGCCCTGCGGAGTATTTCCTGGACATGGTGGCTGATATCCGGTGCATAGCAGTTCAGCGAGCGGTTTATGTCCCCCTGGTTTTCTGTCTCGACGCTTGCATCGGTCAGCCCGGCATATGTTACCTGCTCCTCCCCGGTCTCATCGTCTTCCAGCGTGATTCTGCAGGTAGGGCTGAGCCGGTACGGATACAGGTACATCTGGTCATAGTTCTCGCTCTGGAAATCGTAAGGAAGCACGATTGAAGCCTTGTGTATGATTACATCTGCAGGGTCGATGCCTTCGTTGGCAAACAGTTCCCCGAGGCTTTCCTTTATTTCCTGAGACGATATCACGGGCTTCAGCCCACCTCCTCCTTCCACGTATATCTTGTCAGTGACTGAACAGCCTCCTTCTGATGGAAGCACTTCACCGCTGTATCTGGTGTCTGTCAAGTTCAGGGCGTACTGGGCTGTCCTGGCAGGGGTGACGTATTCGCTTTCGGCGTCTTCATATACCTGCATGGCTTGTGCCCCGAAGAAGAACAGGAACGACGAGTCGACTCCTTTTCTGTCCCCGTAGTCTGCACGGAACTTGAGCTCGGCGTAGTTTCCTGATACATAGTATGATTCAGAGATCTCCATCTTCAGGTCAAACATATTTATCCTTCCTCCTGCCGATATCGGAGCGTCGGCCTTTATGAATATCCCGGGAAGTTTGTTGACGAAATTCACTACAGAGTCCAGTCCCTTCTTGTCTGGATCTTTCTGCATATTCTTGATTTCATCTATGTATTTCTGCCCGAAGCTGGTCTTGAGGTCGAATGACAGGGAGTCTCCTCCGAAATATGTGCATGAAGCCACTTGCTCGCTGTATTTGAGCTTGGGTGTCCCGTCTGCATTCTTTTCATTGATGTAGCTGGCGTCTTCCCCGATTTCTTCGTCAAGAGAATATACGCGGATGTTCTGTATGATGTGCTCCTGGCTTTTGTCAGGGTATGAGACTGTGTCTCTGACTGCGGTGAAGTGAAACTGCGTGCACTGGGTGTTTTCCCCGAAATCCATGTCCGGGTCCACAGGTATCAGAGGAAAGGCGCAGCTCCTGGATGTGAGCCCGAAGACGTTGTCCATCACAGCGCCTACAGTGATTCTGGCTGAACTGTAGCCTGAGAGCTTGTCAGTCTGCTCCAGCCGTATGTTGTGAAGATATATTGTGTCTGTGTAGACATCATATTGATGCCTCGTCGGAATGTATTCTTTCCCCAGCTCTTCGTTTATCTCCACGCATGAAACCGCGCATGACGCGCCTGCCAGAATACCTGCCGCAAGGTAGATGAATCTTGAATGCATTTCTAAAATTTGTCGTAAAAATCGTTGTAAATATCGATGTATGCTCCTGATTCCAGAGCCCCGGCATCGAATGGAAGGACAGGAAGCCCTGATTTGGAGCAATGTTCTTCCAGTTCTGGAGCTATATTTCCTGACCCCATTATGATGCCATCTGAATAGCGGACAGCGAGTTTCGCAAGATTTATGCCATCAGGGCTCTCCATGTCGGCCAAATCTTCCCCGGAGATATCCCCGAACTTTATCTTCTCCTTGAAGTCAGCGGAGAACTTCTCGTCCGTTGCGATGTCGTCGTACAGGGACAGGATGACTTTGCAGTCTGAGAATATGGGGTCGTCTCTGTAGATTTTTTTCAGATAGAGCGGAAGAACCTGCGAAATCCATCCGTGGCAGTGCACGATGTCCGGTGCCCATCTGAGTTTCTTGACGGTTTCCAGCACGCCTCTCGCGAAGAATACCGCACGTTCGCCGTTGTCTTCGAAGAATTTTCCATCTGCATCATGGTAGATGTGCTTGCGGTGGAAATAGTCCTCGTTGTCGATGAAATATACCTGCATCCTCGCCGCGGATATGGATGCCACCTTGATGACAAGAGGCCTGTCGACATCGTTTATTATGATGTTCATTCCCGACAGGCGGATCACTTCGTGGAGCTGGTTTTTCCTCTCGTTTATGCATCCGTAACGCGGCATGAACGAGCGGATTTCTTTTTTCCTTTCCTGGATTCCCTGTGGAAGAAAACGCCCTATCTTGGATATGTCGCTCTCGGGGAGATACGGGAAAATCTCCGAGTTGACAAACAGAATTTTTTTAGCAGCATCTCCCATATTCAAGGTTTTAAAGACAAAAACTCAACAAATATAATAATTATTTTTGATATTTCATTATCTTTGACCCCGGATCATGGTCTCCAGGTTATATGGGAAGCGAAGAAAAGGGCATAATCAACAGGCGTCTCAGAAACGCGTACATGTCGACGGTGATAAGTATCAGCCTGGTACTCTTGCTGGTCGGCATGGCCAGCCTTCTTCTGGTGAATGCCAGAAGCGTCTCGGACTATTTCAAGGAAAACATGCAGATATCCGTGATGATGAAGCAGGACGTGACGGAAAAGAGGGCGAAGGAGTTTCTTCTGGAACTCGGCTCGGAAAGATATATCAAGTCCACTGAGTTCATTTCTGTCGAGCAAGGAGAAAAAGAGATGGCCTCCATGCTGGGCGAAGATTTTCTGGATGTTTTTGAGTCCAGCCCCATTCCTGTCTCCATCGATGTCACCCTGAAGGCAGACTATGTGTCGGCGGACAGCCTTGAGGTCGTGAAAAAGGAGATTTCCAGATCGCCTCTTGTGGATGAAGTGGTGTATCAGCCTTCCCTTGTCGAGGCGCTGAATGCGAACCTCAGCCGGATCTCCCTGGTTCTGGGCGTGTTCATAGCCTTGCTCCTTTTCGTGTCATTCGTATTGATAAACAATACTATACGCCTAAGTGTCTATGCCAGGCGCTTTACTATACACACTATGAAGCTGGTCGGCGCCACACGTGCTTTCATCAGAGGGCCTTTTATGGTGCAGGCATTTTTCCAGGGGGTGTTTGCCGCGATGATTGCAATTCTGGGGCTGATAGCCCTCCTTTATCTCATAAGGAGTGAAGTCGCGCAGCTTTTTGAAATTTTCAGCCTGAACCTTCTGCTCGCTGTCATTGGCATTGTCCTGGCCTCCGGAGTGCTGATCTGCGTGCTGAGCACCTGCTTTGTCGTGAACAAGCTTGTATCCTTGAACAAGGATGAACTATACTATTGATTATTTATTGAATGCGGGTGACCAAAAGCCCCTTTTGAGTCACCCTGTAGAAACAGATATATTTTATGGAGAATTTTCCTATTACCCGAAAGGGGCTGAAATTTGTGCTGGCCGGAGTCATCGTGATGGTGGCAGGGTATATCCTGCTGGCTGGCGGCGGGGTGAAAGACCCTGAAGTGTTCAATTATGCAATGTTCGATTTCCGGCGTCTGGTGGCTGCCCCTCTGGTGATTCTGTGCGGTGTGGTTGTCATTGCCGCAGGCATTATGAACAGGAGCGATGAAGGTGAAAATGTGAAATAAGGATAATCATATGGAGTGGTTTGAAGCTATAATTCTCGGCCTGGTCCAGGGCCTGACAGAGTTCCTTCCCGTGAGCAGCAGCGGTCATCTGGTGATAGGCCGCCAGATTCTGGGCGTGGAAGAGTCAGGAGACTTGGTTTTCGAGGTGGCGGTGCATGCCGCTACGGTATTGAGCACTATCGTGGTTTTCAGGCATCAGATATGGAATCTTCTGAAAGGCCTGTTCAAGTTCAAATACAACGACGAGACTGATTATATCCTGAAGATTTGCGTTTCGATGATACCGGTATTCATCATCGGGGTTTTCTTCAAGTCGTTCGTCGAGGGGCTGTTTGAGTCTATTTTGATCGTGGGGATCGCCCTGGTGATGACAGCTCTTCTGCTGTTTCTTTCAGACATGGCCTCCAATCCGCGCCGGCAGATGCAGGCTCAGGTGAATACGTACAGGAACGGCATTTCATACTGGCAGGCATTGGCAGTGGGCATAGGCCAGGCTTTCGCAGTGATACCGGGCCTGTCGCGCTCGGGGACCACGATTTCTGTCGGCCTTATCTGCGGTGTCAGGCGTGATGTCATGGCGCAGTTCTCTTTCCTGATGGTTCTCGTGCCGATTCTCGGCGAGGCGTTCCTCCAGGTGGTGGGCGGCGAGATTTCAGGTTCGTCCATAGGTGCGCTTCCGATACTGCTCGGCTTTGTTTCGGCTTTTCTTTCAGGGCTTTTTGCCTGCAAGGTGATGATAGCTCTGGTGAAGAAAGCGAGACTGACTTGGTTTGCCCTGTATTGCGCTATAGTCGCACTCTGCATCTTCCTGTTCAGTTAAGCCATTCTAAATAATAATGGAGAGCAGCCGCAGCCTGACATATTTCGTCGCTGATGTCCACCTCGGTCTGAATGTGAACGACCCGGCTGGGCGTGAGGCGCGTTTTGTCTCGTTCCTGCGTTCGATTCCTCCGGAGCAGACAGAGGCCCTCTACCTGCTGGGAGACATCTGGGATTTCTGGTATGAATATCATGATGTCGTGCCCAAGGGCTACGTCAGGGTTTTTTCTGCCCTCCTGAGCCTGATGGACGCCGGAGTGAAAGTGTACTTTTTCACAGGAAACCATGATGTCTGGGCTTATCATTATTTCGAAGAGCTGGGCATGGTCAGGCTTGAGCAGCCAGCTTATGTGAACATTGCCGGAACGCATTTCTGCCTGGGGCATGGCGATGGCCTTGGCCCTGTGCCTGCCGGCTACAGGATTCTTCGCCGGATTTTCCACAGCAGGCTGCTGCAGTCCCTGTTCAGCATGCTTCATCCATGGCTGGCTTTCCGCTTCGGGACAGGGTGGTCGAAGCACAACCGCCTGGCCAGGCATTCGGAATATTTTTTCAGGGGGAAAGACGAGCCTCTGTACAAGTTCGCGGCCGAGTATGAAAAAAGCCGCCCGGTGGACTATTTCATATTCGGGCATTATCATGCAGATGTGAAAATCCGCACTCCGCAGGGGGCTGACCTCTATGTGCTGAAAGACTGGATAAACGGTTCGCCTTATCTGTATTTCGACGGTATTTCTATCTCTGGAGGATACTTCCAGAAAAGCGAATAGTACAGCCCTTCGAATTGTCCTGCCTCCCACAGCTGCACCAGCTCTTCTATCGGCCTGTCTTCCCCGTCCGGGTCGTAAGGTTTTTTCAGGTCAGTCCCGAAAATTTTCGCTATTCCCTGCCAGAAGCCTGCGGCCATTCCGTTTTTATAGTCCTTTATAATCATATAGGAGGATTTCCCGACCTCACGGTCAATGAGTTTCATCAGAAGCGCTCCCTGCGACACGGTGAGGCCGCGCATGGATGACTCGAAATCTTCGAACAGCTGTTTCTGCATGCTGTTTATATACCTGTCGCGTTTCGCCCGTTTAAGATTGTCGGCTTCGATAGTGCTGTCCACTTCGTGCACGAGATGCCTGGCCGCGAGTGCATAAGGGTAGGCTTTGCTGAAATTATGGACCAGGCGGTAGTATTTTCTCCATTCGCGTCCTTTCTGCCTGGGCATCCTGGAATATATGCGTGCAGGCGGCAGTTCGTCGGTGAACACGGTGTCGCGGCCTTCCACCATGAAATGCATGAACATGCTGTCTGGAGAGTCCGGCGTCTGCGCTTTCAGTCCGGTGCCTCCGGCAATCATGATGACTGCCGCCGTCATGGCGGCCAATATATATTTTGTTCTGCCTGTCATTCAATGCTTCCGTTGTTCGGGACGGCAAATATAATCAATATATTATGTATGCCAATCTGTAAGAAAGCCGTTTTCTTTGTACAAACTGGAGATGTCCGGCCCGGCAAATCCGTTCCATGTCCTCATCCGTCGGGTGTCAGGCATGTTTCCTGACGGCTTTGCTGTGCCGGTCGAAAACGATGCGAAAAAATTTTGAACAGTGTTTGTAAGTAGGTGATTTTCTCATATTTAAGTTGCAGATATTATGGTCGAAAATATCTGATTTTTTATGAAAAAATATTTGCAATTCAGAAAAAATGACTATCTTTGCAGTCCCTTAATTGAGGAGAAGTCCGCCCAACCAGCTGATACTCAATTATTTAAGGAAGTGAAAGTAAATTTTTAAAGTAATAGACAATGTTACAACCGAAGAAAACAAAATTTAGAAGGCAGCAAAAAGGCCGTATGAAAGGCCTTGCCCAGAGAGGCAATCAGCTTGTGTTCGGTTCTTTCGGCATCAAGACACTGGAAAATTGCTGGCTTACTGGCCGCCAGATCGAGGCTGCGCGTCAGGCCGTCGTGCGTTATATGAAGCGTGAGGGTAAGATCTGGATCAGGATATTCCCTGACAAGCCTTACACCAAGAAGCCTGCTGAAGTGCGAATGGGTAAAGGTAAGGGTAATCCGGAAGGCTTTGTATGCCCTGTTACTCCGGGCCGTATCCTCATTGAGGCAGAAGGTGTTCCTATGGAGATAGCTAAAGAGGCTCTGCGCCTTGGCGCCCAGAAACTCCCTGTGACCACCAAGTTTGTGGTACGTAGAGACTATGTTGAATAATTATTGAGGAGAAAAAATGAAAGCATCTGAAGTACGCGAAATGTCAATCAGCGAACTGCGCGAGCGCATCGAGGCAGAGAAGGCGGCTCTTGACACTATGAAGATTAATCACGCTATTTCTCCTTTAGAGGATACGTCAAAGATAGCCAAGGCCAGGAAGGATATAGCCAGAATGATGACTATCCTGGCTGAAAAGGAAAAACAGAACTAAAATTTCAGTGTGATGGAAAGAAATCTTCGTAAGGAAAGGATAGGAATAGTGGTCAGCAACAAGATGGACAAGTCTATCGTTGTTGCAGTAGCAACTAAAGAGAAACATCCTATTTACGGCAAGTTCGTAAAGAAGACCACCAAGTTCGTAGCTCATGACGAGAAGAACGAGTGCAGCGAAGGCGACACAGTGCGCATCATGGAGACTCGTCCGTTGAGCAAGACCAAGAACTGGAGATTAGTAGAAATTGTAGAAAAAGTTAAGTAACAATGATACAGCAGGAAACACGTTTACAGGTGGCAGACAACAGTGGAGCAAAGGAAGTTCTCTGCATCCGTGTACTGGGTGGTACGCGCCGCCGTTATGCTAGGGTAGGCGACAAGATTGTCGTTGCCGTGAAGAGCGCAATCCCTGGAGGGGATGCCAAAAAAGGTTCAGTATCCAAGGCTGTAGTAGTACGTACAAAGAAAGAGATACGCAGGCCGGACGGCTCGTATATCCGTTTCGATGACAACGCCTGCGTCCTTCTGAACAACCAGGGAGAAGTCCGCGGTACACGTATTTTCGGCCCTGTGGCAAGGGAGCTCCGTGAGAATTACATGAAAATCGTTTCACTGGCACCTGAGGTCCTTTAATCGAGATCGTTATGAAGAAAGTATATATCAAGAAAGGCGATACAGTCTATGTCAATGCCGGAAATGACAAGGGAAAGACCGGCAAGGTGCTTGAGGTGATTCGTTCCAAGGACCGTGTTATCGTGGAAGGTATCAACATGGTAAGCAAGCATACTAAGCCGAATCCGAAGAATCCTCAAGGAGGTATTGTTAAACAAGAGGCAGGAATCCATATTTCCAATCTCCAGCTCGTTGACCCTGCAAAGGGAGGTCCGACCAGGATAGGATACAAGTTTGTAGATGGAAAGAAAATCCGCTATGCTAAAAAATCTGGAGAGGAGATTAAATAATGGCAAAGACTAAGAAGACAACAGAGGCTGCGGCAGTAGCTGCAGTGCCTGCAGGATATGTCCCTACACTGAAGAAGCTGTACAAAGACGAGATCGTTCCGAAGCTTATGAAGGAATTTTCATACACTACTGTAATGCAGGTTCCTAAGCTCGTGAAAATCACTATAAACCAGGGTGTGGGCGACGCTACCGGTGACAAGAAGCTTGTGGAGAATGCTCAGCAGGAGCTGACAGCCATTGCAGGACAGAAAGCTGTGGCTACTCTTTCCAGGAAAGATATTTCAAACTTCAAGCTCCGTAAAGGCAACGCTATCGGCGTGAAGGTGACTCTCCGTGCCACCAAGATGTATGAGTTCCTTGAGAGGCTTATCCGCATCTCTCTTCCTCGTATCAGGGATTTCAACGGAATCTCAGAGAAGATGGACGGCAGGGGTAACTACACTCTTGGCATCAAGGAGCAGATTATCTTCCCTGAAATCGATATCGACAAGATTTCCAAGATTCTCGGAATGGAGATCACATTTGTGACTACTGCAAAGACGGATGAGGAAGCACACGCTCTTCTGCGTGAGTTCGGTCTGCCTTTCAAAAAACATAACAACTAAAAGAGAACGGTATGGCAAAGGAATCAATGAAAGCCCGCGAAGTTAAGCGTGCAAAATTAGTTGCCAAATATGCTGAAAAGAGGAAGGCTCTCAAAGAGGCCGGAGACTGGGCTGCGCTTGACAAGCTCCCTAAGAACTCCAGCCCTTGCAGGATGCACAACCGCTGCTCTCTCACTGGAAGGCCAAAGGGCTATATGCGCCTGTTCGGCATCAGCCGTATCCAGTTCCGTGAGATGGCAAGCAACGGCCTCATTCCAGGCGTGAAGAAGGCAAGCTGGTAATATCGGGAAATTTAATTACAATTATATTTAACAATGGATATCGGGCACAGCAGTTCTGTGCCGGTTCTTAAAACAAAAAAGAAATGACTGATCCAATAGCAGATTATCTTACAAGGGTCCGCAATGCGTATCTGGCCGGGAAGAAAATCGTGGAAGTACCTTCCTCAAAGATGAAGCTGGCCATCACCAAGATCCTTTGTGAAAAAGGCTACATCCTCAGCTACAAGGTAGTGGAGGGACAGCCTGCAAACACTATCAAGATGGCTCTGAAGTATCATCCTCAGACAAAGACAGCCGCTATCAAGAAGATAGAGCGCGTGTCAAAGCCAGGTCTCAGGAAATACACCAATGTAGAAGAGATGCCTAGAGTCCTCAATGGTCTCGGAATCGCCATCCTTTCGACTTCGAAGGGCGTCATCACTGACAAAGAGGCTAAAGACCTGAATGTCGGCGGCGAGGTATTGTGTTATGTATATTAATCTAAAAGAAACGAATAATGTCAAGAATTGGTAAATTGCCTGTACACCTTCCTGCCAAGGTCACCGTTGAGGTGCTTCCTGGCAACGTTGTCAAGGTTAAAGGACCTCTCGGCGAGCTCAGCCAGAAAGTTGACGCTGACATCACAGTGACCGTAGAGGGAAATGAAGTAAAGTTGACTCGTCCTACCGATCTTCCTAGACACCGCTCGCTTCACGGTCTCTACCGTGCGCTGATTCACAATATGGTAGTCGGAGTTTCAGAAGGATATACTATCAAGCAGGAACTTATCGGTGTCGGTTATCGTGTGGATGTCAAAGGCCAGATCCTTGAATTCTCGCTCGGTTTCTCACACGATGTACATTTCATGCTTCCTGCCGAGGTGAAAGCTGAGGCTGAACCTGTGAAGAAGGGAGCTAACCCTATACTCGTACTCAAGAGTATCGACAAGCAGCTCGTCGGACAGGTGGCTGCCAAGATACGTTCTCTGCGCAAGCCTGAACCATACAAGGGCAAGGGTATCAGATTCGTCGGCGAGCAGATCCGCCGCAAGGCAGGCAAGTCTGCAGGTGCTAAATAATAGGAGATTGAGTTATGGCATTGAATAAGACAGAAAGAAGAAAAAGAATTCATTACCGTATACGTAAAATTGTCAATGGAACTGCTGAAAGGCCTAGAATGGTAGTGTTCAGGAGCAACAAGCAGATTTATGTGCAGGTTATCGATGACACAAAGGGCGTGACTCTTGTGGCCGCTGCATCCAACGACAAGGCACTTGCAGCAGAATGCAAAGGCAAATCCGGTAAAGAGGCTGCCGCTCTGGTAGGCAAAGCCATTGCTGAGCGCAGCATAGCAAAGGGTATCACCACTATCGCATTTGACCGTGGAGGCTACCTTTATCATGGAAGAGTTAAAAGTTTGGCTGATGCTGCCCGTGAAGGTGGCCTAATATTCTAAGACTATGGCAAATACAAATGTTAAAAGAGTAAAGACTACTGATCTTGAGCTTAAAGACAGGCTGGTAGCAGTCAAAAGGGTGACGAAAGTGACCAAGGGCGGCCGCCACTTCAGCTTTGCAGCCATCGTGGTTGTCGGCGACGAGAACGGCGTTGTAGGCTATGGTCTTGGAAAAGCTAACGAGGTCACAACTGCAATATCAAAAGGTATTGAGGATGCTAAGAAGAATCTCGTGAAGGTTCCTGTCCTCAATAAAACTATCCCTCACGAGCAGGAAGCCAAATTCGGCGGTGCAAAGGTATTCATGAAGCCTGCAGCTCCTGGTACCGGAGTGAAGGCCGGAGGTGCTATGCGTGCAGTGTTCGAGTCTGTAGGCATTCAGAATGTGCTGGCTAAGTCAAAAGGCTCTTCAAACCCTCACAATCTGGTCAAGGCCACTATAGCCGCTTTGGCTGAAATGAGAGATGCTTACACTATTGCTGGACTTCGCGGTATTCCTATGAGCAGGGTGTTTAAAGGTTAAGGAGGAACTACGAAATGGCAAAAATCAAGATAACTCAGGTCAAGAGCAAAAACGGAGCTACCAAGAGGCAGATTGCAAATCTTCAGTGCCTCGGAATCCACAGGCTGCACCAGACTGTCGAGGTAGAGCTTACACCGGTGACCAAAGGTATGGTAGAAAAGGTGCTTCACCTTGTCAAGGTTGAGGAAATTTAAATTCGGAGGAACGAGAAATGAAATTGCATGAATTAAAACCTGCAGAAGGTTCCAGAGGCAGAAAGAAGAGAATCGGCCGTGGCGAGGGTTCAGGTCATGGAGGTACATCAACCCGTGGCCACAAGGGTGCCCAGGCGCGTTCAGGCTATTCTCGCAAGATAGGCTTTGAAGGTGGACAGATGCCTATTCAGAGGCGTCTTCCTAAGTTCGGCTTCACTAACCCTAACAGGGTGGAGTACGTAGCTATAAATGTGGCTGATTTACAGAAAATATCTGAAAAGCTCGGCGTTACAGCCATCGATGTTGAACTTCTGAAAGCAAGCGGCATTGTAGCGAAGACCGATCTGGTGAAAATTCTCGGAAACGGGGAGCTTACTGCCAAGCTTGAGGTTTCAGCTGATGCATTCTCAAAGAGCGCTATCGCCAAGATTGAGGCCCAGGGTGGAACTGCAACAACAATTGGGAAATAATGAAGAAGTTTATTCAGACTATCAGAAACATCTTCAAGATTGAGGAACTGCGCAAGAGAATCGTGTATACGATTCTTTTGCTGCTGGTTTATCGTCTGGGGTCATTCATAGTGCTCCCGGGCATAGACTCAGCCCAGCTTGCCAACCTTCAGGACAATACTCAGGAAGGCCTTGTCGGCCTGCTGAACATGTTCTCGGGCGGAGCTTTCGGCAATGCTTCAATCTTCGCGCTGGGTGTGATGCCTTATATCTCGGCATCCATTGTCATCCAGCTTCTCGGTGTGTTTGTGCCTTATTTCAGGAAACTCCAGATGGAAGGCGAAAGCGGAAGAAGGAAGATGAACCAGATGACCAGATATCTCACCATCATCATCCTCCTGATCCAGGGCCCTGCCTATATGGCCGCTCTCCACAATCAGATTCCTGAAAGCGCATTCCTGGCTGTACACAATCTCGGATGGAGCAACTTCATGTTCAACTTCGTTTCCACCATTATCTTGCTTGGAGGAACGATGTTCGTGATGTGGCTTGGTGAAAGGATTACCGACAGGGGTATCGGGAACGGTATCTCACTTATAATTATGGTGGGTATTATCGCCCGTCTTCCATATGCTCTCACTGCAGAAATCGGAGAGAAGGTCAACAATACTGCCGGAGGCGTTCTTCTGCTTATTGTTGAGCTGGTGATCCTGTTCTTCGTGTTTGTAGCCGCCATAGCCCTTGTGCAGGGTGTCAGGAAAGTTCCTGTACAGTATGCGAAGAGGGTGATAGGCAACAAGCAGTATGGCGGGGCACGCCAGTATATCCCTATGAAAATCAACGCGGCAGGTGTCATGCCTATTATCTTTGCGCAGGCACTTATGCTTTTCCCTTTGATTTTCTCTCAGTTCGATGCCACCAGAGGTCTCGCTGCTACTTTGAGCAATTATACCGGTTTCTGGTATAACCTTATATTTGGACTTCTCGTTGTGATTTTCACATATTTCTACACAGCTGTCACTGTAAATCCTACTATGATGGCAGAGCAGCTGAAGCAGAACAACGGGTTCATTCCTGGCGTCAAACCGGGAAAGAGGACTGTCGAGTATCTTGACACCATCATGTCGAGAGTCACTCTGCCAGGTTCTATTTTCCTCGCTTTGATAGCCATACTCCCTGCATTTGCCATGCTTCTGGGAGTGAACAACCAGTTCGCAAGTTTCTACGGCGGTACTTCGCTGCTGATTCTTGTAGGTGTGATTCTGGATACTCTCCAGCAGATCGAGAGCCATTTGCTTATGCGCCATTATGACGGTCTGATGAAGACCGGCCGTCTGAAAGGGCGTTCTGGAATGTAATTTCAGTAGATCATTGATATATGGTAAGGCCCAAAACAGAAGAAGAAATAGCGCTGATGCGCGAGAATGCCATTCTCGTATCAAAGACATTGGCTGTAGTCGGTAAAGCTGTCGCCCCAGGTGTGACAACTCTTGAGTTGAATAGGCTGGCAGAGACTTACATCCGTGATCACGGAGCTATCCCCAGCTTCTTAGGTTATGAAGGCTTTCCGGCCGCTCTCTGCATTTCAGTAAATGACACTGTGGTCCACGGCTTCCCTTCAGATTATGTCCTGAAGGAAGGAGACATAGTCTCAGTAGACTGCGGTACATTGTATAAAGGCTACAACGGTGACTCCGCATACACTTTCCCAGTAGGGGAGGTGGATGCGGAAACCAGAAAACTTCTGGAAACCACCAAGGCGTCTTTGTTCAAAGGAATAGAGAAAGCGGTAGACGGGAACAGGATCGGCGATATCGGGCACGCGGTGCAATCGTATGCAGAGTCAGCCGGCTTCTCAGTGGTGCGTGAGCTTGAAGGTCATGGTATCGGCAGGCATATGCATGAGAATCCGGGAGTTCCGAATTACGGCAGGCCCGGGAGCGGGCCGAAGCTCGTGAGCGGGATGACGATTTGTATCGAACCGATGATTAATGCCGGGACGCGCGGTGTGTATCTTGCAAAAAATGGTTGGGAAGTGCACACGGCGGACCACAAGAATTCAGCGCACTTCGAGCTTACGGTTGTTGTCAGAAAAGGCGTTCCTGAAGTACTGTCAACCTTTGATTATATTGAAAAGTCCGATGTTGAATTTTAAAGTGATATTTAATGCCGAAACAGTCAGCAATAGAACAGGAAGGTGTCATAGTCGAGACACTGCCGAATGCAATGTTTAAGGTCGAGCTGGAAAACGGCCATGTGATTCTGGCTCATATCTCAGGCAAGATGAGAATGCACTATATCAAGATTCTTCCGGGAGACAGAGTCCGAGTCGAAATGTCACCGTACGATTTGACTAAAGGAAGAATTTCATTCAGGTACAAATAAAATAAACGCGAGTTTAAAAAATTTCGAAAATGAAAGTCAAAGCATCCATAAAGAAGCGCAGCGAGGACTGCAAGATCGTAAAGCGTAAAGGCCGTCTTTACGTGATCTGCAAGAAGAATCCTAAATTCAAGATGCGTCAGGGATAATTTTTATTTAGTTGTATAATAAATAAAATAAGATAATTATGGCAAGAATAGCCGGAGTTGATTTACCAAACAACAAAAGGGGAGAGATAGGTCTGACCTATATCTTCGGGATTGGCCGCAGCTCAGCAAGAAAAATCCTGTCAGGTCTCGGTATCGATTTCGACACCAAGGTAGGCGAATGGAATGACGAGCAGATCGCAGGTATCCGTAACGTGATTGCGACCGAGTACAAAATCGAGGGCGAGCTTCGTTCCACTATCCAGATGAACATCAAGCGTCTGATGGATATCGGCTGCTACAGGGGCATCCGTCACCGTATCGGGCTTCCGGTGCGCGGCCAGAGCACCAAGAACAACGCCCGTACCAGAAAGGGCAAGAAGAAAACAGTTGCAAACAAGAAGAAGGCAACCAAATAACGAGAGATGAATTATGGCAAAGAAAACAACATCAACAAACAAGAAGAGAGTTGTCAAGGTTGACGCTTATGGCGAGGCTCATATTTCATCGACCTTCAACAACGTCATCGTCACTCTTACCAACAGTGTGGGACAGGTTATCAGCTGGTCATCAGCTGGCAAGAGCGGTTTCAGAGGTTCAAAGAAGAACACTCCATATGCCGCCCAGGTAGCCGCCGCTGATGCCGCTAAAACAGCTTACGACCTCGGTCTCCGCAAGGTGAAAGCTTATGTGAAAGGTCCTGGTGCCGGACGTGAGTCAGCCATCAGAACTATCCATGGTGCTGGCATCGAGATAACAGAGATTATCGACGTTACTCCTATGCCGCATAACGGATGTCGACCAAAAGGCCGTCGTAAAGTTTAATTTTTAGAGATAAAGGAAAATTATCATGGCAAGATATACTGGACCAACTACTAAAATTGCGCGTAGATTCGGCGAGCCGATTTTCGGGACTGACAAGGATTTCGAGAAGAGAAATTTCCCTCCAGGACAGCATGGCCTGGCCAGAAAGCGCAAGAAAACTTCCGAGTATGGCACCCAGCTCAGGGAGAAGCAGAAAGTAAAATATACATACGGCCTTCTGGAGAGACAGTTCCGCAACACTTACGAGAAAGCCTCACATATGAAAGGGCAGAAAGGTGAAAACCTTCTTATCCTTCTTGAGTCGCGTCTCGACAATATTGTATACCGTATGGGCATAGCTCCTACAAGAGCCGCCGCACGTCAGCTCGTTTCACACTGCCATATCATGCTGAACGGCATTGTATGCAACATCCCTTCAGCGCAGGTGAAACCAGGTGATGTCGTAGCTGTCAGGGAGAGATCTAAGAGCCTCGAGGTTATCCAGAACTGCGTTGCTTCAGCACCGAAATATTCATGGATTGAGTTCGATTCAAAGGCTCTCACTGGCAAATATCTCAACGTCCCTGTCAGGGAAGAGATACCTGAGAACATCAACGAACAGCTGATCGTCGAGTTGTACTCTAAATAGTAATTAACACCAATAAAGAAATTCAAAT
The DNA here is from genome assembly GCA_949289565.1 of uncultured Bacteroidales bacterium. GTDB lineage: Bacteria > Bacteroidota > Bacteroidia > Bacteroidales > UBA932 > Cryptobacteroides. Next base: position 19,519 of record CASEOO010000041.1, on the reverse strand, counting down.
ATGGCAATCTTAGCATTTCAGAAACCGGATAAGGTAATAATGCTCGAAGGAACTGATACCGTCGGCCGGTTCGAGTTCAGGCCTCTTGAGCCTGGATACGGACAGACCATCGGCAATGCTCTCCGCCGGATATTGTTGTCTTCTCTGGAAGGGTTTGCTATCAATTCGGTCAAAATCACAGGGGTGGACCAGGAGTTCGCTACAATCCCTGGCGTGATCGAGGGGATGCAGGATATTATTCTTAACCTCAAGCAGGTGAGGTTCAAGAGAATGGTAGAGACTGTAGATTCCGAGGTGGCAAACATCGTCATCAGCGGCAAACAGGAGTTTACCGCGGAGGATATCTCCAAGGGATTGTCTTCTTTCAAGGTGTTGAATCCAGAACTGCACATCTGTTCTCTCGAACCGTCTGTCAAGCTGGAGATTTCTCTCAATATCAGCAAGGGGCGCGGTTTTGTCCCTGCTGATGACAATATTGATTCAGATACTCCTATCGGGACCATTCCTGTAGATGCTATTTATACACCTATCAAGAATGTCAACTGGATAGTGGACAACTGGCGTGTGGAGCAGAAAACTGACTACGAGAAACTTACTCTCGAAATCATCACTGACGGCTCCATCACTCCCAAGCTTGCTCTCCAGGAGGCGGCGAACATCCTGATTTATCACTTCAAGCTGTTCACTGACGAGAAGAAGCTTTCGCTCGAGAGTGCAGTAGAGGCAGATTCAAAGGAGCTGGATGAAGAGTCACTCAGAATGAGGCACCTGCTTCTCACCAAGCTTTCTGATATGGGGCTTTCAGTGAGGGCATACAATTGCCTGAAGGCAGCTGACATCGATACATTTGCCGATCTGGTTTCATATTCAAGGTCCGAACTTATGAAGTTCAGGAATTTTGGCCGGAAGTCTCTCAATGAGATCGATCTCCTGGTGGAGAAAATGAAGCTGTCATTCGGCATGGATGTATCCAAGTATAATATTGAACCCAAGAAAAAGACCGTTTAAAAATGAGGCATAATAAATCAATCAATCACCTTAGCCGCAAGAGCGGGCACCGCAAGGCTCTCCTTGCAAACATGGCGGTTTCTCTTATCGAGCATAAGAGGATCACTACTACTCTTGCCAAGGCCAAGGCTCTCAAGATGTATGTTGAACCTCTCGTGACCAAGTCAAAAGAGGACACTACACACTCCCGCCGTATCGTGTTCAGCTATCTGAAGAACAAAGAGGCTGTGAAAGAGCTTTTCGGCACGATCTCACCTAAGATAGCGTCACGCCCAGGCGGTTATACCAGGATTCTTAAAGTAGGCTTCCGTCATGGAGATGCCGCAGAGATGGCTCTTATAGAGTTCGTTGACTTCAACGAGGCTGCTCTTGCATCTTCTCCTAAGAAAGAGGCCAAGAAGTCTTCTACCCGCCGCAGCCGTTCCAAGAAGTCCGCTGAGGCTGCTCCTGCAGCTGAAGCTCCTAAAGCTGAAGAGGCTAAGGCCGAGACTCCAGTTGAAGCTGCTCCGGCAGTTGAGGAGACTCCTGCTGTGGAAACCCCTGCAGAAGAGAAGAAGGCAGAATAATTCTGCCGGCATACAATATCAAAAACGGACGACCGGAAACCCGGCCGTCCGTTTTGTCTTTAGTCATTCATAGACTGTATCAGAGCCTTATTGGCTTCAGAAATCTTCGGGATGTCCACTTTGATGACTTTGCGGTCGTAAGTCATCAGCCCGTTCACCTCGCCTTCCACATCGGTAGTCTGCGTATAGACGGCAGCCGCACAGCCTGTCCTTATCAAGGCTTTCAGGTCTTCCAAATATTTTATATATTGGTCCAGAAGTTCCTCAGAAGAGTCCTTCACACCTTCATAACCCCATTTTTCTGCAATATTCCAAGTATGCCCCGGGACAACGTAGCCGATGCCGCCGTATTCTCCCAGAACGTTAACGAATTTCCGTTCGAAAAACTTGAGCACAGGAGCAGGGTAGTTGTGCACATCGATGACATCTCCGCACAGGCTGTAGTTTCCGCCAGACGCTTCATTGATGAGCCTTGTGGAATCTTTAGATCTGGTGAAAGCGACCACCTCAGGAGTGTCGAACTGCCCCCACGCTTCGTTGAAAGGAACCCACATCACGATGCACTGGAACACTTTCAAAGCATCCATGACTGCTCCCCACTCATGGTAGAAATTCGCTTTCCATTCTGCCGGCACATTGCAGTCTGTACCTCCGAGTATGCTGCCGGAAGACCATGTGTTTCTGTTTGCCTCGACCACTTCTTCACTGCGGGCGGGGGCCTGGACTTCCATGTAGTCTCCTATGCAAGGCATGTCCTGCCATACCATCATCCCCATGACATCGCACCACCAGTACCAGCGCGCGGGTTCTACCTTGATATGCTTTCGTATCATATTGAATCCCATTTCTTTGGTCTTCTCTATGTCGAATTTCAAGGCCTCGTCTGTAGGTGCGGTATACAAGCCGTCAGGCCACCATCCCTGGTCAAGCGGCCCGAAATGGAACAGAGGTTCGCCGTTCAGGGTCATTCTGCGGTATTCGTACAGCCCCTCCTCGCGCATCACCGAAATCTCTCTCATGGCGGTGTATCCTTCCACGCTGTCGACAATGCGGCCGTCACGGCATAATTCTATGCGCAGCCCGTAAAGATATGGAGAAGAAGGAGACCATGTCTTCATGTCCGGAATCTGGAGCACAGCTTTCCCGTTCCGGGCAATGGCTTCGCAGACTATTTCATTCCCGGGATTTTCTGCAGAGTAGCCCTCGCGGCCTTCGATAAGCGAGACTTTCACTTCGTCCCTGCCAGATGTCCTGGCATCTACATATACAGCCAGCGAGCTGTTCTCGATGTCACTTTCTACATAATATCCGCTGATGCTGCACAGCGGTACAGGCTCCATCCATACAGTCTGCCAAATTCCTGATACAGGAGTGTACCAGATGCCTCCGTTTATATGGCATTGCTTCCCGCGCGGCTGAAAGCTGTCATCAGTGGCATCCAGCACTTTTACGCGAAGCGTCTGTGTCCCGGATTTTTTCAGATATGGAGTGATGTCGAACGAAAACGGGTCATATCCGCCCCTGTGTGTTCCGGCCTCGATGCCGTTCACATATACGGTTGTCTCCCAGTCCACTGCTCCGAAATGCAGGAGAATCTGTTTCCCTTTCCAGTCCTTCGGGACAGAGAATGTCCTTTCATACCACAGGGCGTCTTCTTTGTCCATACGTCTGCCGACTCCGGACAATGATGACTCTGCCGCAAACGGGACCAGAATCTCGCCTTCGACGCTGAAATTCTCGGCATCGGCTTCAGTGATGCCATATTTCCAAAGCCCGTTCAGGTTCATCCATTGTTCGCGGACCATCTGAGGTCTTGGATATTCAGGCAGGGGGCATTCAGGATTTACATCTTCAGCCCAAGGGGACATGATATTGTCTCCGACAGGAGACCAGTTCCCTGCAATTGCAGGTACAGCTATCGCTATCGACAGCATTGTTGTCAATATATTCTTCATTATTTTCGGCTTTAATTTATTTCCAGTTGTCGGATCTGAACGGGCTGGCAGGGATTCCCCAGCAGTTGAACAATGTGGCTTCAGACCAGTTTCTCATGCCATAGCGGACGGCGGCAGGAGTTTTGACTTCCGGGCAGGACACTTCAATCATGCTTTTGTCGTGGCATATGCGTGCGGTGGCAGGATAAAACACCTGGTCTTCTCCAGCCAGCTCGAAGCCAGGAAGGCTGAGGTTGATAGGGCTCAGACCCATATTGTCGACTTTGAATTTTACATAAGCCTTTCCGTCCTTGAACTCGGCGGCCTGATAAATCGGAGGATTCGGGTCAAATCCCTTGACGCCGTAGTCGTTGGCCAGGGCGAGGAAAGCGAGCCTGTCCCCTACAGTCTTCTTGTTCGCAGGATGGATGCATTCAAGTTCGCCTGCATCGTGAGTTGCAGCCATTCCGGAGTCAGGTATCAGAGCCAGAGTCTGCGCCTGCGCCCACATCATGTAGCCGGCAGCCCTGTCCTGAGGCCTTCCGTAAGAATAAGGAGCTATCTGAGTGAAATAGAAAGGCATGTCTTCATTTCCCCACTGCTCGCGGAGCATTTTCACGAATGCTGGCTGAAGCCTCTTGTACTGTTCGAAACGGTCTTTGTTGTCACATCCCTGATACCAGATAAAGCCTTTTGCAGTGAACGGGATGACAGTATGGAGCATTCCGTTGTACAGGCATGCCGCTGTCCTGTAAGGGCGGTCTTTGCGATATTCTCCAGTCTCATAGCTGCTCATGTCGAATTCTCCAGCGAACTCCTTGTCCAGCAGCTCCTTGTCCATCCATGCTTCAATCGGCGTCCCTCCCCATGACACATTGATTATTCCTACCGGTATCCTCAGGGTCTCGTACAGCCTGAGGGCGAAGAAATAGGCGGTGGCGCTGGCTTCGGAAACGCCTTCCGAGTCATGGACATACCATTTGGCAGGGCAGTCTGACTCCTCTTTCAGGGATTTTACTCTCTGAAGGTTGCATGACCGGATCGGCACCTCAGGACGTGCACCGCTTATATAGTATGCGGCGTCCTTTACCGGCTGTCCCTGGAATCCCTTCATCTGCATCTCCATGTTTGACTGTCCGGAGCATATCCAGACTTCGCCGAGAAGGACATTTTTCAGGACAATTTTCCCGTCTTTGCTGGAAACGATGACTTCATACGGACCTCCGGCAGATATTGTAGGAACAGTCACGGACCATTTCCCGTCCTCTCCTGCTGTAGTGACAGCTTTTTCTGAAGACCATGTCTGTGACACGGTGATTTTTTCTCCCGGGTCGGCTGTGCCCCAGAAGGCGGCGTCAGTGTTCTGCTGGAGCACCATGTTGTCAGCGAATACCGACGGCATGGTGACTTTTGCATTGGCTGTCACCAGACAGCCAGCCATTAAAATTAATGACAGAATTTTTTTCATGTGATGATGTGTTAGTAAATTATGTACTTGTTCCCTTCTTTCTTGTATTTGAGTCCGGATGAGAAGCATATTGACTGCAGCACCGATTCCAGCGATTTGTTGTCGTGAGTTCCTGTGAGTCTTGCTTTCGAGGTTGTGTCGCGCAGCTCTATGTCGCAGGAATAGTATCTGCGCAGCATTTTCATTATCTCTGGCAGGGACTGGCGTCTGAATGTCAGTTTTCCTTGCATCCATGATGTCGCATCGCTTGTCGACGTGTTCCCTCTGAATATGCTCTGGTTCTCTGTGTCGATGACGAGCTGTTCATCAGGGTCGAGGTTCATCCTGACATCGTCTTCTCCATAAGAGACAGCTACTTTGCCGGACTTCACTGTCACCGAAGCCTGCCTGTCTTCAGGGTATGCACTGACATTGAATGATGTGCCTGTGACCTTGACATCCATATCTCCGGCATGTATTAGGAACGGGCATTCAGGATCGCTCTCCACATCGAAGAAGGCTTCTCCTGAAAGCCAGACATCACGTGTGTCTTTTCCGTATCGGGCGTTGTACCTGATGGAACTGGCCACGTTCAGAGTCACCTGTGTGCCGTCAGGAAGTTCTACCATGCGGCGCTGTCCGGGCTGCGTCTCCATGGTCTGGTATGATGCCAGCTGTCTGGCCGTTCTTTCTTCCAGGACGTTGGATATGATGAGGTATCCTGCACCTGCGGCCAGCGCTATCGAAGCGGCGGCCGCGGCTATCCTCCGAGGCATCAGCCGTCTGCCTTTCATCTGTCTGGCGAATGAATGTTTCCTGATGAGCTTGAGTGCATCTTTTCTGTACCGCTCATATATCTCGTCAGTCAGCGCCTCTTCAGGTTCGCTGTCCCAGCATTCTCTGGCGGCAGAGTCCAGCCCCGGCATGGATGCCGTGCTGTTCTTCATCATTTCGAGGAATTTTCTCAGTTCCTCTTCAGTGCAGGAATGATTCAGATATTTTACTATCAGTTCCCGTGTAGATTCCGCATCAGTCATAGTTAAAAAATATTCATTATAATGAACAGCATCGGGAATACTATGTCCGAATGCTTTGAAAGATAGTCCTTTATGGACTTCAGTGAGTCGGACATATACTCCTGTACGGTATAGACGGACAGACCCAGCTGTTCTGCTATTTCATTGTGGGAAAGGTTCTTGCTCCTGCTCATCATGAATACCTGGCGCTGTCTTGGGGACAGCCTGAGCAGTGCATTCTGCAGGAGACTGAGGTAGTCTTTCTCCTGCAGTTTTACGCTGCACTCGGGTTCATAGCCTTCTTTTCCGAAGTAGCCCTGCACGAAATCTCGCTGCAGGGATTCTGACCGGCTTACATGCCTGAGGTAGTTCAGCGCCTTGTTCTTCGCGATCGTGTATAGAAATGACGAAAACGACTTGTCAGGATCGAGAAGCTCCCTGTTTTCCCATACTTTCAGGAAAATGTCCTGGGTGTAGTTTTCTGCCAGGTCATACGAGCCCACAAAACGCCAGCAGAAATTGCAGAGTTTCTTCCAGTACCGTGCGTACAGAGCGCAGAAAGCCTCTTCGTCTCCAGCAGAGAGACGCTGCACCAAGATGGAATCCGCTATTTTTCTGTCTGCCATTTTCCCCAGTGTTTAGAAAATCCTGTCTATCTTTCGAACATCGTCTGCGCGGACACTTTCATCCTGAATGCTTCAGGGAGCTTTTCCTGGCTGTCAAACCATCCGGTCATGGCAGGGATGCCGATGTTTTCTAAAAGCAGGGCAGCGTTTTCAGGCGCTTCAGTGATATAGCTTCCGCACTGCGCTATGTTCAGGAATTCTGCAGGGAGCTGCATGCCAGACATCACATGATGTTCTACCATCAGCTTGGCCTCAGGAGTCAGAGCCATCATCCTCTTGACCAGGCCTTTCTTTCCTGAGCAGAACAGCTGCCCGTTATCGCCGAATATGCATTCCACGACCAAACCGGAGTCTGCCGGGCCCTCTTCAGTATAGACCTGGACGGTCAATGAGTTTCCGTCGTATCCCCATACAGCCTGTCCGTCTTTCGCTTCGGACTCTGCAAACCTTGAATATGGAATTTCTTCTCCATTCACCGACACTCTCTCAGGTACGGCAAACCCGTCCAGCATCAGGGTCACCTTCCTGTCCGGCAGCATGCCTTTGTAAGAGCCTTCCCTCGGGAGAACTTCCACTGTAAGTGTGTCCCCGTTCATCTTCCTGAGAATTTCGGTGAAAGCATATTCAGTTTCATATGCTTGAGTAGTGCCGTCATCCTCATATACTCTTGTGCGGCTCTCCCCGTCGCCAGGAATCACCAGGAGACGCAGTTCCGGATCCGGCTCCTGCAGATTCTGTATATCAGGACCTGCCATCGGAATGACCGCGCCGGCCCTCACATAGTATGGATTTTCGTTTATCGTGTACAGAAGCTCGTGCTCGGTGCCGCCCTCATACATGATTCCTGTCGACACGTCATACCAGTCATTCCCCTCAGGGAACCACATCCTGCGTGATGCCAGGCCGGTGACGCTGTCCACAGGCTCGCAGATGACAGTAGCCAGGATGTCGTCGCCGAACATGAACTCCTCCGTCCATGTATAGGCTTCCTCCGCCTCCGGATGACTGTAGTACAGAGGCCTGCAGATGGATATGCCTGTGTCATATGCCTGGCGTGCGGCCGTGTAGATGTACGGAGACAGGTCATAGCGCAGCCTGATAGCCTCGCGCATGGCGTCGAAATGATCCGGGAACACCCAGAAACGTTTCTCCATCGTGCTGTCTTTCGTAGAGTGCGTCTTGTATATAGGCGTGAAGACCCCGGACTGCAGCCAGCGCGTGTACAGCTCCGGATCTGTGCTGCGCACTCCTGAAGGCTGCTGATGCCCGCCTATGTCATGCCCCCAGTAGCCGTAGCACACGTTCGAGGCCGTGGCTGTGAAATAAGGCAGGTAGCCCAGCACTTTCCATGTGGCGAAAGTGTCCCCGGAGAAGCCCACCTGATAGCGGTGGCTCCCGATTCCGCCCCATCTGTGATATATCATCGGCCGCGGAGCGTGGATGCCCATGGACGCGGTCTGGCGCACCTTGTCCTGGAAAAATACATAGTTCAGCCAGAAAGTGTTGCTCAGTCCAGGTGTATAATGGCTGTCCTTCCACTGCTGCCAGTCCTGCCACCAGAAATCCACCCCGTCTCTCTCTAAAGGATGTATGACGGAATTGAAATAAGCGTCGGTCCACTCTATCTGGTCCACCCTGAACGGGACAGGCGCCTTCGTGCCGTCTTCGCGGATATAGCCTTCAGGCCCGTCATAGTCGTCTGTTCTGGACAGATAGTCCTTCACGAATCTCTCATAAGGCTCTTCATAAGGCTGTATGCCGTTGCAGAAATGCAGGTTCAGGGAATTCTTTATCCCCATACGGTGAAGTTCTTCCAGGAAATTGGCCGGATCAGGGAAAAATTCCTTTTTCCAGGTATATCCTGTCCAGCCGATATTCTCGCCGAACTCATCCAGCCCCGGTTTCCCTCCCGGCTCGCGAGGAGGTGTGGCCGCCTTGAGTTCCGACCAGGTTTCGTGCCAGTCCATATCGATGATCATCACATCTATCGGAATGCTGAAATCCTTGAAATGCTTCGCCAGGTCGATGAGTTCGAAATCGGAATACTGCCAGTATCTGCACCACCAGTAGCCGAATGCATATTTTGGCGGGAGCGGTATCCGTCCCGCAATCTTCGTGAAGTCGCTTAAGGCCGCCGTATAGTCATGGCCGTAGCCGAAGAAATACAGGTCCTGACGGACAATGCTGTCGCGTTCCGCCACCCAGTATTCCCAGTCACTGTCGACCGGCACGAAAAGATGGCGTGAACTCTCGTCTATCACAGCCCAGCCGTCGCGGGAGATGATTCCAGGATCGTAAGGATCTATGAGGCTGTCGCCATCGAATCTGTCAAGAGTCCTGGCGGTGCCGAGCAGGTTTCCTGAATCATCCATGCCAGGATGCCATTCACCTTTCTCCTTTCCGTCTTTCGATATCAGGAAGCTGATGCTGAGATTTTCGCCGCAGAATTTTTCCTGGCCGCGGTATTTCAAAGTCAGGAAATCAGTTTTCAGAGTCACGGCATTCTTCGTTTTCCTGACCTCGAAATCAGGAACGTCGAGTTGCCGGTTCACTATGCCCAAGGTCGCCTTGTCCTCAAATTTTCCGTCTGCAGACCATTCCATCCGCACCAGACGCGGAGTCAGGACAGTGAAACGGGCATTCCCGAAAACGACTTCAGATTCCGGTGTCGCCGCCGGTCTGCAGGCGGCTTTATGCTCGCTGGCCCATCCCGTCCACAGCACGGAACAGCACGCCAGCAGCAATGAAAGAAACATTTTCTTCATGACGCAATAGCGGTTATTGATTAATGGTCTGAAACCACCGGAATATGGTTCGTACAAGAATCTCGTACAAAGATATGGAAATGTTTTTCAAAAACAAATCCTTTCCGTCCCATCATGGTAAAATTCGGGAAATAACAAAAATTTAACATTCCCGACCCCCAGAAAAGCCGGCATCGGGTGTATCATTTATAAACGTGCAAATTCGATGACATGTCGGACTGACGTTGACACATGAAGACTGATAACAACCGGAATATACTATTATTTATTTACTAACCATCTAATCTGACGACATGGATTACAGATTTCTCAGGCTTTTCTTGTGGGTCCTGCCCCTATTGCTGGCGGTGACCCCGGCCATCGGCCAGGACGTGCCTGGCGATCGTCCCGTCCGCGAGACAGATATCTCGATAGACATCAGGGAAGAGTCGCTTCAGGATGCATTGGCACTTCTTCATCAGCTTTCGGGCTGCAATTTTCTTTACGACCAGAGTCTCGTGGACAGTGTCCCGAAAATCACTCTGAACATGCGGGATGCATCACTGTCAGAGATCCTCGACAGGATAGCATCCATCACAAACCTGCAGTACAGCAGGGTCGACAATACCATTACTTTTGCCGTGGGGGGGGTGGCACAGAAACCGGATTGTCCGGCAGAGGCTCTGCCGGCAGGAAGGAATTGTCGGGAAAGGTCATTGATGAAAACGGTGAACCATTGGCGGGAGCCACAGTGCTTCTGGTCGGCAGCGGAAATACATATGCCCTGACCGATCTGGACGGGTTCTGGTCTCTGGAGGCAAATCTTCCAGCCAAGGTGTCCGTTTCCTATCTGGGATATGTGACGAAAGAAGTCAGGATAGATTCCGGCTCTCCTGTGACCGTCACCCTTCAGGAAGACATGAATATGCTGGACGAGATAGTGGTCGTCGGCTACGGCACTATGGAGAAGAGGGCTGTGACCAGTTCCATCACTTCCATCTCGTCTAAAGACCTGCTGGCAGGACAGGGCGGCTCCACTATCGCTACTGCCCTGAAAGGCAAGATTTCGGGTATGACCATCACCGAGACATCCAGCCCGAACACGTCTTCATCCATGCAGCTCAGAGGTGTGGCATCCATCAATGCCGCTGCATCTCCGCTGGTAGTGGTGGACGGTGTGCCGGGAGCGGACATCAGGTCCATCAACTTCGAGGATGTGCTCTCCATCGATGTGCTGAAGGATGCATCTGCAGGAGCCATCTACGGAACCAGGGCGGCCGCGGGCGTCATCCTCATCACCACGAAGAAACCGAACGAAGGCCCTATGCGCCTGTCATATACGGCAGAGCTGTCCACAGAGCAGGTGTCGGACCGTCCTGAACTGCTTAACAAGGATGAATTTCTGCATTTCGGGCTTGGCGGCGATCTGGGCTCTGACAATGACTGGTATGGCGCACTGCTGAACGAGGGCGCATTATCGCACAGGCATGTCGTGAATCTCTCCGGAGGCGGACGCGCAGCACGAGTCTATGCCACTTTCGTGGCTTCTGACCAGAAAGGTATAGCATTGGGAGACAACAGGAAAGACTACTCTGGAAGGATAAACGGAAGCTTCAGCCTGCTGGATGACCTCCTTGAAATCAATGTACATACCGAATACCGCGAAGCTCACCGCGACCAAAGAGCTTCGAACAGCAACTTCGCCGCCGCGATGAAGATGAATCCTACCGAGCCGATATATGACGAAAGCAATCCGTCCGGCTACAATGTCATCATCGGAGGCGACTACTATTTCAACCCTGTCGCAGACGTGATGCTCAAGCAGCGCGACAAGATCGACAAATGGATGCTGGCTGACGCCAATGTCAAACTGAATCTTCCTCTTGGCTTTTCAGCCCAGGCTACTGTCAGCTGGCAGGACCGGCAGATGCAGGCTACATATTACACTTCTTCGCAGCACAGATCTTCCATAGAGAACGGCAGAAATGGTGAAGGCTACCATGAATTCAACAAGACCATCAATGTATCTGTCGAGCCTACCATAAATTTCGACCGTGTCTTCGCGAACGACCATACGGTGAATGCTGTTCTCGGCTACAGTTTCTATGAGGAGAACAGCGAGAGTTTCAACATGACGAACTACAATTTCCCTGTAGACGGTACCGGCGCCTGGGATATGAGCGCTGGTGACTGGCTGAAGGACGGAAGGGCCTCAATGGATTCCTACAAATATCCACGGACTCGCCTTATCGCTTTCTTTGGACGTGTGAACTACAGCTGGAAGAGCCGCTATATGGTGACGGCGAGTCTCCGTCGTGAAGGTTCTTCCAAATTCGGAAAGGATCATCGCTGGGGAAATTTCTGGGCGGTGTCAGGAGGCTGGCGCATTTCCAGCGAGCCGTGGATGGACGGCATAGGCTGGCTGGATGATTTGAAAATCCGTGCCGGCTATGGTGTTACGGGGAACTGCGGCTTCGGGGCAGGCCAGACGGCATTCCGCTATGCTTCAGGTTCATACTGGCCTATGAACGGGGACTGGATCATGTCCTATGGGCCAGCGAACAATGTAAACAGCGACCTGCACTGGGAAGAAAAATCCGAGCTGAACCTCGGTATCGACTATGCTTTTCTTGGCAACAGGCTCTATGGAAAATTCGACTGGTACCGCCGTTGGGTGAACGGTATGATATACGATATCACAGTGACCACGCCTCCTGCCATGTACGACTCCACTGTGATGAACTACGGAAACCTCGAAAACTGGGGATGGGAATTCGAAATAGGCGGAATACCCGTGCGGACAAAGGATTTCGAATGGACATCATCTATGAGATTTTCACAGAACAAGTCCAAGATTACATCCCTGTGGGGCAACCACTCCTATCAGGACAGGGTAAGCTTCCCTGCCCCTGGAAGCCCTGGCACGAGCGGCAGGCTTGAGGAAGGGACTATCATTGGAAGCTATTATCTGTGGGAGTATGCCGGGCTCAACGAAGAAGGCAAGTGGCTTGTCTATGACAAGGACAACAACGTCATTCTCGCTGACAACAAGACTATTGACGACAAGAGATACGTCGGCAACGCCATCCCCGAACTCATCATTTCCTGGGACAATATGTTCCGCTACAAGAACCTGTCTCTCGGCATCAACCTCCGCAGCTGGCTAGACTATGATGTATTCAATACCATAGATATGTACTACGGGCTTTCTACCGTCTCCGGGCAGAATGTACTTCGCAGCGCCTTTATAAAAAATAAGGATATCAAGCAGGAAAAGGTCCTGTGCGACTACTGGCTTGAGGACGGATCATTCCTGAAGATAGACGCCATCAGTCTGGGCTACACCCTGAATATGAAAAAATGGCAGAAATTCATCGACAATATCGATTTCTATCTGACCATACGCAACGTGGCTTGCTTGACTGGCTATTCCGGACTGAACCCTGAAGTGGACATTAACGGTCTCGATCCGGGTTATGAGTGGTTCGACCTCTATCCGGAGACCCGACGCTATACATTGGGAATAAAACTGACTTTCTAAAACAGTGACAATATGATGAAAAATATCATAAAGCTATATTTGATCGGCGCGGCTGTCTTCATGGCAGGATGTACGAATCTCGACGAGATATATTATTCGGAGATAGCGCAGAATACGTACTTCTCCACCAAGGACAATATCTACGCCGCCCTTGCCAGGCCATATACGAAGTGGAGAGGTACACACGAGTTTGAACCGTGGATGCTTCAGGAATGTGCCGCAGACGAATTCTGTGTGTCTCAGAAAGGGGCTGACTATGCAGATGAACGCTATCGCCAGCTGCAGTGGCACACTTGGACACCGGACAATTCTGCGATTTACAACACTTATTTTCAGATGGGTGAAGGCATTTCCTATGCCTTGGCCATGATAGACGAACTTTCGGATCTCGACTATCCTTCATTCGGCCTTACTGAGCATGACAAGGCAGACCATATCCTGCAGCTGAAGATGCTGGTGGGATATTCCTACATGAGAGCTCTCGACTTCTTCGGAGGCATGCCCCTCTACAAGGAATACACACTGGATGAAGTTCCTCGTTCTACTGCACGTGAGACGTTTGACTATGTGGAAGAGCTCTTCCTGGAAGGCATAGCTCCCGAGTCATCTCTGAAAAAGAAGTCTCTTGGAGAAAAGGAAGAAGGCTGGGTGAACCAGGGTATAGTGGCAGCCTGCCTGGCCAGGCTTTATTTCAATGCCCAGGTTTATATCGGCGAAGAAAGATTCGATGAATGCGCCAAGGTCTGCCAGGACATCATCGACGGGAAATACGGCCAGTACGAATTGGAAGATACTTGGAATGCTCCTTTCGGATTCGACAACGACTATTCGACAGAAGTGATCTGGAGCGCCTCGTCGCAGTACTCCATGAACCAGATCAGCTGGGACTATGAAAGGTTCAACCACTACAATGCCAAGTCTTATTACGACATTGACGGAATGGGGTCTACGAACGGCGCCCATCTTCAGCCTTCGCTTGCCCCGGACGATACACCGTACGACTTCAAGGTGGGGACTCCTTTCGCCAGGTTCAATGACAAGGATTTGAGAAAGAAAACCTATCTGTACCTCGGAAACAAGAAGTCTGAAGGCATGTTCCTTTACGGGAAGCAGGAGCGTACGGCTTCTGGCGGAAGGGTGCTGCAGTGCTTGGGAGAGCGTGAGTACAAGGGTGAAGTCATCACCTTGGTGGACAAGGTGGCTCCGTTCAAAAAAGTAGGCGCAGAGTATTCTTCTGTGGCCGAACTGCCTTCGACAGTCATCAATGCAGAGGAAAATTCAGGGGTGCGTATGGTTAAGCGTCCTGTGCCGAACAATACAGGGCTAGACCTCAGATACAACCCTGACTATGTCATAATACGCCTTGCTGAGGTCTATTATATGCTTGCCGAGTGTGAATACCGATCAGGCGACAAAGACGGCGCGGCCGCATTGTTCAATGAGGTGCGCAAGCGCAATTTCGACGGCAATGCCGATCCTGATCCTTGTTCTGCAGCCAACTTGAACAAGTATCGCATCCTGGAGGAATGGATGACAGAATTCCTTGGAGAGGGACGCAGAAGAACTGACCTGCGCCGCTGGAATGCCTTCACTACAGAGGAGTGGTGGGATCATCAGCCGTCAGAGCATTATCGCGAACTTTTCCCGATTCCTCAGCGCAGTATTTCTGCAAGCAATGTGGAACTGAAGCAGAATCCTGGATATGGCGGCAATGAAATGTCTGCCGCAGATGCGGGGCTGTTCAATGTCCCGGATGCGGAATAGCGTCGCTATATGGATAAAAACTTTTTCTGACGAAAATAACAGGAATGAAATATATGAACAGAATGAATTCATTGATAATACTGATGGCCGCCGCGGCATTGTCTGGATGCAAGGGAACAGAGCCTTTCCCTGACGATGCAGGGGTGGATTCCCGCTATGAATATGTGGAGCAGTGGCAGGAAGGATACATGGATATCCACCAGATAAGCACCGGCAGGGGAAATGTAGCTTGGCTGATTCTGCCTGACGGCACTACCATGCTGGTGGATATGGGAGATCTCGGAGCAGACAACTATTCGCAGGAGATTATGGAGCCCAAGCCATCTGCGTCCAAATCCCCGGCTGAGTGGGTGGCACAGTATATAGAGCATTTCTCCGAACCGCTCGAGAACGGCACGAAGATAGACTATGCTTTCATCACTCATTTCCATGGCGACCATATCGGATCGTTTGACAATACCGCCAAATCCAGCCGTGACGTGCCATACAAGCTGCATGGAATCACCCACCTTGCGCAGCTGGTGGATATAGACAAGATCGTGGACAGAGGCTGGCCGGACTATAATTATCCTACAGCCGAACAGGTATCGTCTTCGAACGGAGGACTCGGGAACTACAGGTCGTTCATGTCCCTCAGATCGGAGAGCGGAAAGACGAACGAAAATTTCGAAGTCGGCAGTGATACGCAGTTCCCTCTGAAACATGAAGCGGCTTCTTATCCGGAATTCTCCGTCAGGAACGTAGCCGGAAATCTGGATGTGTGGACAGGCTCCGGGACAGCGGTCAGCCATATGTCTTTCTCAACGACTGACGAGAACGAATTCAGCTGCGCTATCCGTATCTCATACGGGGACTTCAGCTGGTATACCGGAGGTGATATCAAGTCTTCAACGACAGAGAATGCGGTGGCAAAGGCATGCGGTCCTACTGATGCTGTGGTCTGCAACCACCACGCTTACAAAGATGCCATGTCCAACAGTTTTGTCAGACAAATGCAGGCCAAAGCATACATCATTCCTGTCTGGGATTACTACCATCCGGAAGCCGAGCCTCTCAGATGGATGCTGTCCGAGGACCTTTATTCCGGGGAGCGCATGGTGTTCGCCGCAGGGCTTGTAGAGAACAACAGGGTGCGGCTTGGCGAGAACGGCGAGAAGATCAAGCCTGCAGGCCATATCATGATCCGAGTCTATGAGGGAGGGGATACTTGGCAAGTATTCGTGCTCAATGACTCCAATACTGAGTACAACATCATTTACAAAACGGCTATTCTTCAATCAAAATGACAGAAATGAAAAAACTTGAAAATATTATAAGGCTTGCGGCTGCCGTCATTATGGTGTCGGCGGCAGTATCCTGTGCCCAGAAAGAGCAGGTGACAGGAACTTTGGAGCTGGCGTCCGACAGAATTTTGATTTCGGATGCCGGCACTCCTGTGGAGGTGGCACTGGATGCAAATATCGAGTGGAGGCTCGAATATGACACGAACAACGGCTGGATGTCCACAGACCTGATGGGAGGCAAGGCTTCCACCAAAAGCTTTACTGTAAAAGGTACAGTGAACAATGGCGAGTCTCTGCGTTCTGAAGTCATCAGGATTTTTCCGATAGACCATAGTGTGGAAAAGGAAATCACCATTATCCAGCTTTCTTCGTATCCTTCGATTCTTTTCGAATCGACTTCAGTGATGGAGCTTATGGCCGCTGAGGCCTCATATTCGCTGGCCTTCACGGCCAATATCCCTGAGGATGAAATCACCGTGAAAGCATCGCAAGACTGGATAAAGAATCCGGCAGTCACAGACGGCGGATATCTGAAATTCACTGCGGCAGACAACACAACCGAAACTTCTCGCGAGGCTTATATGGAACTCAAATATGATGACGAAAACGGCAGGACTGCCGAGGCGATAGTGAAGGTGAGGCAGGCCGCTCCAAGCATATACAATTCAGCTTCTGAGATTTCCATTGCAGATGCTTTGCAGAAACCTGACGGAAAGGTGACCGAGAATATCTATGTTGAAGGCGTCATCACCTCTGTGGGAACTTCGGGCAATCTGCCGGCAAACAGGTATTTCATACAAGACCCGGATGACGGAAAGACTGTTGTTCTGGAGTCATCGAACCTGATAGCCTTCACTCGGTTCAATACAGTCAGGATAGCCTTGATGGACACTGAGGCAGTGACAGAGAGCGAAGGTAACTTCAGCTATAAAGTTTTCAAGGATGTCACCGTGTCGCATCTGCTCAAGATCGAGGAATCAGCCTTTGCTGTGCCTTCGATGACTATCGGCCAGCTGACTGATGATATGGTTTTCCGTACAGTGACATTGACCGATGTAGAGATGGCCTTGACAGCCGGAGCATATACGAACTTCAAGACCTGCAACCCAGATCAAACTGAAGATAAGAAATCTCCAACTTATTATGTAGAGCAGTACCCTGACTATTATCGCTACTACCCTGTACCTGTCCGTGACAGGGAAGGAAACCACATTTATATGCTGAACAGCCTGGATGCAAGCTGGGCGCATAACACCCTTCCTGCTGGTTCAGGTTCTCTGACAGGGATGCTTGTTAAAGTAAATCTGCCGAATTTTGACATAGATGAGACATTGCTCTGCATAGTTCCGGTAGCGCAGTCTGATCTTGGAATAAGCGAATCTGGTAACGATGTGTCGGAAGTGATAGCAGGATGGAACTGTAACCTGAAACTGTCGGATCCTAATGACAAGGAGTCTTATACCCTTCCTGAAAACAATACATACAATCCAGACGAAGGCTTGCTTGCAGGTGCCTCCGGGACAGTGCTGAACAAGAATGGAAATACGGGCTTTGCCAGATGGTATACCGCCAATGTTCTCGGTTATCAGGACTCGTTCCGGGGCGATGTGAATCAAAGCGATGCGGACGACGGATGGTATGGAACCCTTTCGAACGGAGACTATGGAAGGGTACATGGCGGCGCTTTCAATTCACAGCCATGGAACAAGGGAGAACTCCATACGGACTATTTTTACATAGACGGTATTTCCACACAGGGCTATTCCGGCACACTGTCTCTGCAGGTATCCATGAATTCTGGCGGAGGATTTCCTGAATTCGCTGTGGAATATGCGTCATCATTGTCCGGGCCATGGACTGAAGTGGCAAGGTTCAAAGTTCTGGCTCAGCTTGACAGGAATGCTGAAGAAAAAAAGACTCCTCAGAATGTTCCAGGTTACAAATTCTATGATTTCAGACTGCCTGACGGATGTCTGAATCAGGACAATCTTTCTATTCGTTTGAGAATAACCTCCGATGAGACTGACCCGCGAATCAGATTGGACCACATCCAGCTTAAATATAACAAATAACCAATAAAAACAGTGAAATTATGGAAAAACAGACCAAACCGGACTATGCAAGTCCGGAAATGACAAAAGATTACGTCAACTGCGAGAAAGGATTCTGCGAGAGCGGGGTCAGCAGCCAGACCGGCCATGCCGGTTTCAGCATCAAGAACGATTACGGAGACAATTTCTGGGAGGACTAAGCTTATGAAAACAGTCTACAAGGTATTGACAGCGGCGGCGATAGCGGCCGTGTCAGTGAGCTGCGCGAAGGATGAGATCGAGGGGCAGGCCCAGACAGCTCAGGAGAAGGTGGAGATGGCCTTCACGAGCGAGGCGGCCTCGACCAGGACCCAGCTGGAGGACGGCGGCAAAGTGATATGGACAGAAGGCGACGCCATAGGAATCTTCGGCGGGTCGGATGCAGCTGAAAGATTTTCATTGCAGGAAATAGATGCTGAAGATGCATCGAAAGCGGTATTCACGGGGTCGGCAGTGCCAGCAGAGACCTATTATGCGATATATCCGTACCGTGAAGGAGCGAAGATGGCGGGTGGAGTCATCAGCACCGTCCTTCCGGCGGAGCAGGAGGCAGTGTCCGGGACATTCGGGACAGACGTGAATCTTTCGGCTGCGGTTTCTACGGCAGAGAATGCCTTGAGCTTCCAGAATGTGTGCGGGCTTGTATCACTGGAAATAACTGAAGTTCCAGAGGGTTACTCTCTCCAGTCCGTCAGCATAGAGGGCCGGAACGGGGAGAAGATAGCGGGAGATGTGAACATAGCAGTACCGGATCTGACGGCGACCGCTGCAGAGACAGCCGGGACAAGAGTGACGGTGCATTCTGCGGAGAATTCTGTCTTGGGCACAGGGATGTATGTCTTCACAATTCTTCCGGCCGAGTTCACGAATGGCCTGAAGTTTACATTCGACTATGGCGAGTCCGGCAAGTCGGAGGTGTTGACGAGCCAGTCGGTGACAGTATCTGCAGGGGAGAACCATCAGCTTCCGGCAGTAGTTGCCAATGCGCCTGAGGGGACGGCAGGGAATCCGTACAAGATTTCCGATGCCGAAGAACTTCTGGCCTTCGCGGCTGGTGCAGGGGAATACAGTGCAGACGATGTTGTGGTTTTGACAGCCGACATCGACATGAGCGGGAAGACATGGACACCGTTCGTGCTCGGCTGCACCCTTGATGGACAGGGACATAAGATCTACAATATCAGCGCGACATCTTCCACAACTGCGAATTTCATCACCCAGGTAACCGGGACTCTCAAGAATGTCGTTTTCGGTTCTTCTGACGGCGAGACTTACGATGGCCAGAGCTCCATCTCTCTGACCGGCGCCGGTCAGAATGCCGGCGTGGTCGGAAACAACAACGGCACTCTGGAGAATGTGGTGTCGTTCGTGAAGATAGATGCAACGGCTCTGGACGGAGCTCCGGCAAGTGACCAGGTGAGAATAGGCGGATTGACCGCCGCGAACTACGGCGTCATCTCGCAGTCCGCTAACAGGGGCGCTATATTAGTTGGAGGTGGC
>CASEOO010000040.1 GCA_949289565.1 uncultured Bacteroidales bacterium | reverse complement strand
TTCAGCAGTTTCTCTATTTCAGCCTCGTTCTTGCTCTGGACGGTGTCCACTATCTTGCGCGGGTCGTAGCGGTAGAACTCGGCCGCAGGGCAGATGGCGGTGCAGGTCCCGCAGTTGATGCAGGTCTTCAGCCCTTCCTTGACCCTGTAGTCCTTGGTCAGTTCGTCGTAGAGTTTACCCATAATCCGAATGAATCTTTTGCGCTTTGCGCATGCGGCAAAACATACAAATTTAGGATTATATTTTAAGACATCAGCATGGGCCGCCGGAAAATGGCGGGAAAAAGCTTTGGGATTTTCGGATGTCGGAAATTCTTTGTATATTGAAAAGCATTATGATTGTGAAGATTAACCCTAAAACTAATATGCCATGGTACAAAATCAACACCTCCCCCATCCACCCAAGAGCAGGAGCAAGGCGAGGCGCAGAGGATATCTTTCGTTCGATATCGGCGAGGTGAAGCGCCTCTCGGAGAGCGACAGCCCCAACGCTGAAGCCTACGGCTACCTCTATCAGGCGGTGACTACCAAGCCCGGCACCCCGAAAGGCATCGATGATGCGTATCCCCAGACGGCACAGGAGACCGCCCAGATGCAGGCGCTGCTGCAGAAGGCGAAGGATGCGCGCGCGGACAAGGGTGACAGTTATTTCGACTTCTGCATCGCGGACCTGGAGTCGGTTCTGGACTGGTCTTCGCGCCGTCACTGGAATTTCCAGTGGCAGGTGATTCTTGGCGTAGTGCTTACACTGCTCTTCCTTTCGTGGAGGGCGGACCGGAAACAGAAGGATGTCGACATGAACCAGGAGCTGGTAACAGCCGTGGAAGCCTGGGCGCCGGCCGACACTACCCTGAACTGGGATGAAACCCCTGTTTACGATTATGACCCCATCAGTGCAGCGATGAGCAGGGACGGACACCTGAGCCCGATTTCATATAAGCTGTACAATCTCTATATGCAGAAGCACAATTATGTCTCTTCGATGGAGTACGCTGAAGGCTATGCCGCCAGAGCGGACACCGCCAGCACCGCGGAGTCCAGGAAGAACCTCGAAAAGCTTGCTGAAGAGTCGCGTGCCAATGCGAGGGAGTACAGGGAGGAGTTCGACAGAATCAACGGGATGGATTTCAAGGAGATACAGGAAATGGCCCTGCACGAATACGGAGTCTGGGTCAAGAGTGCCGACAGGGGCAGGCGTGCGGTCAGAGGCTGGACCATATTCTTCATCATCCTGATACCTTTGTACATTTTTGCGGAGCGCCCCTACGGCTATACGATAACCCGCACCAGAGCCGAGTCCGAGACTCTGAGCGGCATCAGCAAGCTTGCCTTCGCCCTGGGCGCCATGATGTATGGCAGCGCCAGCGCGATACCCTGGGTCGAGAAAATCGTTACATATAGCAACGGCCATACGGCCAGAGAACAGGATGCCGGAGAAAACGCCCCGGTGATACTGATGAAGATTATTCTCTATGGCGGCGCCTTCGTTTTGATATGCGTGGTGTCCTGCCTGCTCATGATCTATATGACGGCGGTAGGCCTGTGGCGCAACTACGACTGGACGCCGGTGCTGGCCAAGGTGAAGGCTGCCGCATCGGCAAACAGGAAGGGCTGAAGCATTTTCAACTTGACGTTCCGGAATCCCGGGCAACCGGGGTTCCGGAAGTTTTCATGGGAGCGCGGGATCCGCCGCAAGCGTATGCTCGTCGATTAAATACAGGCAATTGTCTTTTTTGCACCTCAAGCGATTATCCGGTGTCCGGTACAGGCCTAATAATGTGTAATCGGGAATCTTGGATTGCAGTCTGTCGAAATAAATTCTGCAATCTTCGAACGAATCGTGGTAAATATCCTCGTAGTCGGTGACGGGCTCGTCGCGTAGGGCCATGATTGCCTGCTGGTTGAATTCCGGAATGGGTTTGCCGTAGTCTTTTTCCGCCTGTTCATACCACTGCCCGAAAGTCGATTCCGCTTTCTCGCATGCTCCGCCGTTCCATGTGTAATATTCTGCAGCATACCATGCTTCATCCCGTCCCAGGGCTCTGGCAATGTCAAAAGTCATACGGCGCAAATGAAAATAGTCGCCTGTGTGCATCACTAATTGCCTGTAATGGTAGTAGGATTCTATCTGCCAAAAACCATTGTGCAAGACAAATTCCACATCATACACCGGGACGCTGAAATTAGTTTCGTTGTCCTCATTGTCATGCCATATCGGGAAAGCATCGTCTGGAACCTGGATAAATAGTCTTTCTTTCAGAAGCCTGATGGTTTCCTTGATGAATTCCATGGAAGCGCCGAGGTCATGAACTTCCATGAAATCATGCCTGATGATGTGCGTGATGTCTATCATAAGCTGTCTGCGGGCAGGTGTGAAAACGGACTCGGGTCCAGGTATCGGATGAACGCCACCAATATACGCAGAAGCCGAGTGAAGAACAAATTTATTTGTTATGCCGAGGCGCAACAGTATAAATGGCGCGTCAGCGGCAAATATACGGATAAAATGGAATGTTTTCTATCCTTTACTGTGAGCGTCTGGAGGTTCATTGGAAAGGGAACAGCAAGGGGAAATTTCTATGAAGTGCGCTGATTAGAGGAATGTGGCGAGAATGTCATGTCAGCCGAAATGTCGTGAGACTACTTTTTATAACAGGAATCTCGGAAATTTACTTGTATTTTACGGAAAATCGAAGATTTAACTTTTTTTCATCGACTCTCTCCGAACAGAGGGAAAAGAGGCAAAAACAGCCCTTTCGGGCCCCAACTGACCTCGTCTGCAAAGATAGGGTATGTCGGGGTTTATTTCGCCAAATAGGGCTGTAAAATTGGGGATGAATTCACGGATATTTTCGGGGTTCCAAGTAAGGTATTTTGTGCTTGATTGGAGTGGCCGATGGGGACCGACCTTTGCCTCGGGTGGCTTATAAGTTTTGCTGCCAATAGGAAAATGGCCGGAGTCATTTATTATGGCGCAGCCATCTCTTTTCTTCCCTCATATTGACTTTACTATATGAATACGGGAATAAAGTAAAATCGATTTTTCTTTTTGTGAGAAAATAGGCCTTAAACATTGATGTTAAAATAAAAATATTTACTACCTTTACAATGAATATTATTTTGTTTGTTTGCTTGGTTAATACTGGTCTATGAATAATATATTAGCTTTTGGAATTTTGAATCCCGGCGAGGTGGCCTTACAGATCGCAACGAGGGTAAAGGCTCGCAGACTGGAACTGGACCTGACTCAGGAAGGCATGGCGGCACGGGCCGGTCTCAAGTTCGCCACTTACCGCAGGTTTGAGCAGACTGGGGAAATATCTTTGAAGGGTTTGCTTCAGATTGGC
>CASEOO010000039.1 GCA_949289565.1 uncultured Bacteroidales bacterium | reverse complement strand
TGCGTCAATATCATCATGAAAGATCTGATCAGGCTCATGGACCCGAAATATATCGAAGTCACCGGGCTGTTCACCCCTCGTGGTGGCATTTCGATTCATCCGTTCGCCAACTACGGACGGCCCGGGACGAAATACGGGGACCTGGCCGCCAGGCGCTTCGAAATGCATCAGTAGCTGTTCCAGGAGGAGATTTCCTCGAGGGGTTTTCTTATTTTGTTCCTGATTTCGCAGTCAGGGTAGCCGAGGGTGATCAGAAGAGGGATTCTTTTGCCTTTAGGTACTCCGAGCAGTCTGGCGGTTTTCTTTTCATCGAACCAGCCCAGGATGCAGGTGCCGAGTCCTTCTTCTGCCGCCTGCAGGCAGAAATGTTCGACTGCAATACCCAGGTCCAGCATGCAGTAGTCCTTGTTTTTCAGCATGCTGCCTACTTTCGCCGTGAAGTTCATCTTTTCGAGCACGACAGCTATCATGACCGGAACACCGGCGGCGAACTTGTTCATGCCGAGACCTGTTGCAGCTTCTCCCATTTCCCTGATTTTGTCCTTGTCATCCACGACTATGAAATGCCATGGCTGGGAATTGCATGCAGAGGGAGCCAGCCTGGCTGCTTCCAGACATTTGGCCACCAGAGCCTTGTCTACATCTTTCACCAGATATTTTCTGGTGCTCTGTCTTTTCAATATCAGTTCCTGAAAATCCATTTCTGCAGTTTTTTTCGAATTCATCGCAAATTTAGTGTTTTATCTGACAGTTTAGTGTTTTTCTGATAGATACTATGCCTGTGTGCATGACCTTTTCGTCCCGCCAGTTTTAAGTCGTTTCTTTACACTATAAGGATTTCCACTTGGATTTGCCCATTTAAATGGAATGAGAATCTGTATAAGACTGTCATAACCATGTATGATATAGTTCCTTGCATCCACTATCTTTCGGGAATTGGTAATAGATATGTTCCTGTCCTCTTTCAAAATCCTTGTTCATTGCCTCCCCGATTATCTCAATATCCCTCTCAACTGCCCGTCTCAAACACAGGTCATTGCAGAACTCATTGAAATACTTTGGCTTGTCTCCGAAGAATGATTCTATCTCATTGACTGCATCCAGTATGTCGTGCAAGTGCTTGTTTATATTCTCATCCATATATCAACTGCTTTGTAGAATCAACACTTTTCCGGAAATAAGGATTTTTTATGGACTGCTCCTCAACCAAATCAACCTTTCTCCCGAACAAGTCCTGTAATGAATACTTGAAATCGAAGTAATTGTCGAAATAGTCCTCCACCTCGTCTTTCTTGAAATCAACGACCAAATCAATGTCGCTATCATCATTGAATCTGTCAGTCAGCACAGACCCGAACACGAAAAGCCTGTTTACCTTGTAACGTTTGCACAAGGAAACTATGTTCTTGATATGATTGTCTATCAGTTTCATCTTTCAGCAAATATACGCCGAAGCCGAGAGTATAGCAAATTTATTTGCTGTACCGAGGCGCAACAGTATATGTGACGAAGTCAAATATAACACATTTATCTGAATTTGGAATAGGTATAGTTAATGAGGGCTCCAACTAAATTTCACTTATCTGGAATCCATCCTAATTATATATTGGCAGTCTAATCCCGTTTCTTCCTGTCTCGTCTCTTGATAACACGGAGAGAACGGAATCTTATGCCGATAGTGTTCTCTTTCTTTCCGCATAGCCGAGCCTGTTTTCTTCCTTTAACTGCTGAATGAAATAATCGAGGTATTCCCCGAAGTTCATCTGTCTTACAGGATTCTCCACTCTCTGTACAAGGGTTTCGAGGGTGTAGTCCTTTCCCTCTACCTTGAACTGGGTTATCTGCTCCCGATACTGTTTGGATCTCCGTTCAATTACGGAGAGAATGGCATCACGGTCGGGACAGTTCCGTTTCGGTGTGTTCTTCTTGAAGTCCCAGAATCGTTCTTCGACAGACAAGCCTAACGAAACATATTTGCGTTTGCCAGACTTCGTTAAACGGAGCATTAAAGGATAGGTGTTGTCCTTTTTTGGACGATAATTTAAGCAAATCGCTTCAACAAAAGTAGTTAACATAAGAATTTTGCTAACATATCTGCTAACATGAATGCGACTGCAACCCTGCCAAAGCCATACCGTCACCACCCCAACACACACCGCTACATACGAAAAAAGCACCTGCGATTTCTCTGCAAGTGCTTGATTTTTCGTGAGTTTTAAGAGTAGCGGGTCGCAGGATTGAACTGCGGACCTCATGATTATGAATCATGCGCTCTAACCAGCTGAGCTAACCCGCCATGACGTATGTCTTTTTGACTTTCCCGTCCAGTGACGGTGCTGTCTGGATGGTTGAGATAGAAGGATTCGAACCCTCACTGACAGAGCCAGAATCTGTAGTGCTACCATTACACCATATCTCAATGAATCAGCCCCTTTTGAATTGGGACTGCAAATGTACGAATGATTTTTGAAAATGCAATACTTTTTGCCTGAATTTTAAGAAAAAAGTATCACTCCCGGCTGAAAAGCAGCACAGTGGCGAACACCTCGCATCCCTCTGACCTCCCGACGAAGCCAAGCTTTTCCGTCGTGGTGGCCTTGACAGATACGGCAGACACAGGAACGCCCATCACTTCCGCCAGAGTTTCACGCATTCTGATGATATATGAAGCCAGTTTCGGGCGCTGCATAGCTATCGTGATATCTGCGTTGCCAAGTCTCCAGCCATGCTTTTCCACCAGTTCCATAGTCCTGTGCAGCAGAATTTTGCTGTCTATCCCCTTGAATTCATCCGAAGTGTCCGGGAAATGCTTCCCTATATCCCCGAGAGCCAGTGCGCCGAGAAGTGCATCGCACAATGCATGTATCGCCACATCCCCGTCAGAATGCGCTATACACCCGAGTTCGCTCTCAATCTGCACGCCTCCGAGCCATAAAGGAAGGCCTTCGGCCAATGCATGTACGTCATATCCGTTTCCTATCCTGATATCCATAACTCCGAAAATTTTCATAAAGTTAGCATTAAAATCTCGAACAGGAGAGAAAATCGCTATCTTTGTATGATAATTGCCCGGAACGGGCAATGATAAAACAGCATTTTTATGAATTTCAGTTTTTTCGGTGCACAAGAACACAGGGTCTTCAACTACAAGCCCAGGTATTACGACCCTGAGAAAGAAGCTTTGAAGCAGAAGTTCGGCCATGTGGACGGAAGCATGAGCAAGGATAAATATGTCCCGGGGACATATATCCAGGGCAGTTTCAGAAACGGAAACTACCAGCGGACCAAGCAGTCAGGCAAGGCGATGGCCATAGTGGGCATGATCGGCCTGGCCTTGTTTTTCGTGGCTCTGGTGCTTTTTGCCAAATATTTCACCATGCTCTGGTAGAAATGTGCGGCATATTTCTTTAGCAGGGGAGGAGAGATGGATATAAGGATTCTGCCGAGCAACATAGCGAACATGATAGCCGCCGGAGAGGTTGTCCAGCGGCCGGCGTCAGTGGTGAAGGAGCTGATGGAGAATGCAGTGGATGCAGGGGCTGACACTGTCACGGTGGCCGTCCAGGATGCAGGACGCACGCTCATCCAGGTAATGGACAATGGCTGCGGGATGTCGCCTGATGAAGCTGTCATCTGTTTCGAGCGCCACGCAACATCGAAGATATCTACAGCGGAGGACCTGTCCGCCATACAGACCTTCGGATTCCGGGGAGAGGCCCTGGCATCGATAGCGGCTGTTTCAGAAGTCACGCTCAAAACCAGAAGAGAAGAGGACGAAGTCGGATGCGAGGTTTTATTCGCTGATTCGAAGCATATTTCCACGCAGGAGGTGTCTGCCCCGAGAGGTGCGAATTTCGCCGTGAGGAATCTTTTCTACAATGTGCCGGCGCGCAGGAAATTTCTGAAATCCGACAATGTGGAGCTGAAGCACATAGTCAGCGAATTCCTGAGAATCGCTCTTACCCGGCCGGAACTCAATTTCACTCTGACCGCCAATGGGCGCGAAATCTATGTGCTGAAAAAGGCCAATTCCATGAAGTTCAGGATACAGGACTTGCTGGGAGGCTCTGTGGCAAATACTCTGGTGGACATCCTGACAGAGACATCTGTCGTAAAGATAAAAGGCTTTGTCGGCAGCCCTGATTCTGCCCGTAAAAGCCAGGGCAATCAATATTTTTTCGTAAACGGCAGATATTTCCGCAGCCCTTATCTGCACAAGGCCGTGATGAACGCTTATGGCAAAATCATAAATGAAGGGACTACTCCTGCCTATTTCATATATCTGGAAGTCGACCCGCATGCTATGGATGTGAACATCAGCCCTACCAAAACCGAAGTCAAGTTTGAAGAGGACAATGTCATTTTCCAGACCCTGTATGCATGCATCAAAGAGGCCTTGGGAAAAAATTCTTTCGGTGACGCCATAGATTTCGACAGGGAAGGCGCGCCCGAGATTCCTCTGCTGAGCCGTGCCGGGAGGGAGACGGGCCCTGTGACAGAGCCTGGCATATCTTATGATCCTGATTACAATCCATTCCAGGACGACGGATTCCCTTCAGGAGCTTCTCCATATTCAAATATTGTCGGATACGGGGAGATGCCTCGGTATCCTCAGCCTGCCAGGGTCTCAGATGCCGATGAGTTTGCGGCAGAGCGGAGCAGTTTCATGAATGCGGGAATGTCCCCGGTGGACAAAAGGGATGACTACGGAAAGCTTTTCGAGGATAAAATCCTTCCGTCTGCCCAGATTCTGGTCCTGAGAGGCCGCTACATATTGACACCGGTGAAATCCGGAGTGATGATAGTGCATATTAAAAGAGCCATGGAACGCGTTCTATATGAATCGTATATGAAGACGGTGGCCATGAACAGGAAAGCTGTGCAGCCCTCTCTTTTCCCCGTGCATGCCAGGATCGGAGTGGAGAATATGTGCCTCTTTTCAGACTATCGTGACATCCTTGAGAAATTCGGCTTCGACATAGTGCCTGAAACCGCAGACACAGTAGTGGTGAACGGAGTGCCGGAGGGCTATGCCACCGACGAAGCCGGCATAGAGAAAATGCTGCCGGACCTTATTCTCGCCCTGTCGGATGACCATGTGTCGGCCCAGCAGAACATGATTTCATCCATGGCAGACAGATTTGCCAGGCTGGGGGCTATGAACTCGCTCCCTGTGCGCGGCCAGGCAGAGGCGCAGAGGCTGATAGACGACCTCTTCAGCTGCGAAAACACAGAATTCACAAATTCCGGACATCGGATCATGACCGTTCTCCCGGAAGATGATATTGCGAAAATGTTTAACTGAATTATACAATTGAATCAATAGAAAATCAGATGAGTTATTATTCATACCGCGGGGGAGGCGGATTCCTGAGCTCGATACCGCCTGCCGTCAAGAACATCATCATCATCAATGTGCTGGTGATGATAATGACTGCTCTTAACGAGCAATATATGATTTCACATTTCGCCCTGTTCTATCCTTCTTCGCCGTTTTTCAAGCCATGGCAGATCATTACCCATATGTTCATGCACGGCGGTTTCTGGCACATATTCTTCAATATGTACACCCTCTTTATATTCGGGTGTGTGCTGGAGCGTATATGGGGGGCGAAGAAGTTCCTGATTTTTTATTTTGTGACCGGACTGGGAGCGGCCCTGCTTCACACTGGCGTGCAGTTCATCGAGGCGCAGGTTTATATTTCGCAGATAGCGGATGGCTCGCAGCAGGCCGCCGCGGCATATCAGGCTCTGAAATATACGCCGACAGTAGGTGCATCAGGAGCTATTTACGGTGTGCTGATAGGATATGCCATGCTGTTCCCTGATTCTGTCCTGACTCTGATTTTCCCTCCTGTGTCGCTTAAAGCCAAATGGTTTGTGCTGATATTTGCGGCCATTGAGCTTCTGACAGGGATTTCCAGCATCAGAAGCGTCGGCGGAGGCATCGCACATTTCGCCCATCTGGGCGGAATGCTTTTCGGCTGGCTGTTGATATTGTACTGGAAGAAAAGAAAAATGATGTATTGAGAGAGGGCGGGGCAAAAGTCCCTTTTGAGCCACCCTCTCATAAACATTGGCCGGACAGGCCATCATGAATAAAATGAGCAAAAGTCTTATAGGGGGGATAACAAACAGAGTGCTGATGCTGGCCGCGGCGGCGCTTCTGGTATTGTCGTATGTGTCGGCATTCGTGAATCCGGCGAAGGCTTGGTATATGATGCTTCCAGGGCTGTTCTTTTTCCCTCTGGCTCTTCTGAACGGTTTTCTGCTGCTATGGGCTATAGTCCGGAGGTCAAAGGCTTTTGTGATTCCGTTGGTCGCTCTTCTCCCGACGTTGTTTTTCCTCGAACGCAGTTTCAGGACAGGGGATTCGCAAGAAAATCTGCAGGAAGACCTGCCGGCGGTGAAGATGGTTTCGTACAATGCAGGCCGTTTCTCAAATTTGCGCGACAGGGCTGGTAAAATGCTGAGGAGCGAGTGCGAAGATTCGGTCTTCTCTTTTCTGGCAGGCACTGATGCCGACATCATCTGCCTTCAGGAATATTATGTGCGTGACACTGAAACCCTGCGGGAGGAATTGGCTGCCAAGTTCCCGGACTATGACTATGATTTTTATGTATTCACCGGGCGGTATGGATGTTTCGGAAATGTGACTCTCAGCCGTTTCCCTATTCTGGACCAGGGGGTGCTGAAATTTGACCGCAGCACAAATCTCGCGCTCTTCACCGACATTGAAGCTTACGGACGTAAGTTCCGTCTGTACAACTGCCACTTCGAAAGCTACAACATTTCAGTTCCTGGCATAGTCAAGGCCTTGATAAACAGGAAGAATGGCATTTGGAAAGAGACCGAAGAAAAAATGAAGCACTCTCTGTCCCTGAGGCCTCGCCAGGTGGAGCAGGTGCTGGAACATATATCTGGCTGCGGTGTCCAGACTATATTGTGCGGAGATTTCAATGACAGTCCGATGTCTTACACTTACCAGAGGCTGATACGCGGGCATCAGGACACTTTCCGTGAGTCCGGGAAGGGGTTCGGAGCTACATACGGAGTCCTTTGGCCTGCACTGAGGATAGACTATATCTTTATCCCCGATGATTTTACGGCCCTGGCTCATTGCACACCGAGAATTCCGTTTTCTGACCATTATCCTGTGGTGTCAGAATTCACTGTCAGTCCTGTGCATCAGGAATAGACGGGCGGAGACTGGCTTGCCGGATGCGTTTGTCCGGCGCAGCTGCATATAAGTTGATATATTATTATGGATACAAAGAAAATTATCGATGAAGCACTGAAGGTGCTGAATGCTGGAGGCCTGCTCCTTTATCCTACCGATACGGTCTGGGGGCTTGGATGCGATGCCTCCGACCCTGAAGCTGTGGCGAAAATTTTTGCTCTCAAGAAGCGTGAAGACAGCAAGTCTCTGGTGCTTCTGGCCAGTGACTTGGACATGGTGGCCAGGTATGTGAAAGAAATACCTGAAATGGCGGTGCAGCTTGTGGAGGTGAATAACCAGCCGATGACTGTCATATATCCCGGAGCAATAGCATCCTCACGTCCTGAGGAAGGACAGAAACCGCTGAAAAGCAAGCATCTGCTCGCATACAACACCGTGGCTGCGGATGGCACTGTGGGCATCAGGATACCTATGATGGACTTCTGTGTCAGCCTCGTGAAGCGTTTCGGCCGTCCTATAGTGTCTACTTCGGCCAATATTTCGGGCGAGCCGACTCCGAAGAACTTCGGCGAGATATCACTGTCGATAAAGGACGGGGTGGACTATATCGTAGATCCTGAACTGGAAAAGACTTCTACCGGCAAGTCTTCCTCTATTATCAAGGTCGGACTGGATGCATCGATAGAAATCATCCGGAAGTGATGCCTGCCTGGCTGGAAGCGCAAGTGCGTGTGGCTTCGTGCCGAAAACGGCCGTCAGTTCTCAAAGCATGAAATGAGAGTAAATGGCGAAAACGGCCGTCAGGGCCGCTGTTTCAGTCCTGAGGCGTGAAGGCCCCAGATGTACAGGCGTGAAACCGCATTCCATGGCCAGGGCGGCTTCTTCCTCCGAGAAGTCTCCTTCCGGGCCGATAAGCACCGAAACACTGGTGCAGTTTCCGGCCATATGGTCCAGTGCCTGCATGATTGAAATTCTGGGATGGCTTTCGTCTTCGAAGCAGTATGCTATCAGCTTGAGGGTTTCGGTGTCGTTTTTTCTGCTCAGGATATAATCTTTCACGGTCATCATCTCTTCTATCCGTGGAATTTTCCCTTTCAAAGACTGCTTCGTGGCTGAAAGAAGAATTTTTTCGAGTCTCTGAGTCTTGAGAATTTTTCTTTCGGAATGCTCCCCGATCACAGGCACTATACAGTCCAGCCCGGTTTCGCAGGCTTTTTCAGCGAACCATTCGTACCTGTCTATATTTTTCGTCGGGCAGACAGCCATCTCCAGCCGGTACGGATGTCCTCCCCATTGCGGAGTTTCTTCCAAGATTTCAGCCTCCGCGCCTTTGGGAGAATCCGATGTCAGCCGGCATCTGAAAAGTGTCCCGGTTCCGTCAATCACCGAAATTTCATCGCCGCTCCTGTGTCTGAGCACCTTTATGCAATGCTGGGATTCCTCCTCCCCCAGCTTCAGGATGCCTGCGGCAATGTCTGATGCATAAAATATTTCCATATATCACCGTTTTCCTTCTGCAAGGCAAATTTACTGTAAATACTCCGGATTTTTCTGCATGTATATAAAAATACTTAAATTCGCGATGTTATGTTTATAGGATTGATTTCGGATACGCATGGCGTCTTTGACGAACCGTTCAGAAAATTTCTGGACCCGGTCGACGAGATATGGCATGCAGGAGACTTCGGCGGCATTCAGACTGCCGAGGCTATTGCGGCGTTCAAGCCGCTGAAAGGTGTGTACGGGAACTGTGACGGCTATGATGTGCGTCTGGACTATCCGCTGTGCCAGGCTTTCTCATGCGAGGGCATGAATGTCCTGATGACTCATATCGGAGGCTATCCTGGAAGGTATGACCACAGGGCTCTGGCCCTTATAGAAAAGTACCGGCCTGACCTTTTCGTATGCGGGCATTCCCATATTTTGAAAGTAGTGAATGATGTCCCGAGGAATATGCTGGTAATGAACCCAGGGGCGGCCGGGATACAGGGATTCCATATCGTCCGTACAGCCCTGCGCTTCAAGATAGAGGATGCCGACATCCGTGAACTGGAAGTTTTCGAGCTGGACAGGAAGGTCTGAACGCGTGCTCCTGCTAAAACGGGAAGAGCAAAGGAAGCACCACGACCATTACTATGCCCATAATGATCTGCAGAGGAAGGCCGACCTTTACATAATCCATGAATGTGTATTGACCGGCAGGCATCACCAGGGCGTTAGGCGGTGTGGAGAATGGAGATGCGAAGCACATGCTGGCCCCCACTGTCACTGCGAAAAGGAAAGGCACAGGGCTGGCTCCTATTTGCAAGGCGCTTTGCATCGCTATTGGAGCCATTAGGACAGCTGTCACGGTGTTGCTGATAAACATGGTCATCAGGGATGACGTGAAATATATTCCTGCCAGCAGAGCCATAGGGCCGAAATCTCCAAGGCCGCTGGCCAATGCGCCAGAAATGAGCCCGGACACCCCTGTCTTTTCCAGGGCGAGCGACATAGGCAGCATGGCGGCAAAAAGCACTATGGTTTCCCAGTTTATAGTCTTGTAGGCCGCCTCGACATTCCGGAAGCAGCCTGTCAGCACCATCAGGATGCCTGCTATCATCACTGCAGTGACAGGGGCTACGGGTATGAAGTCAAACACCATCATGACCACCATGAGTATCATGATGACGGCGGCTATAGGAGCTTTGTAGTCGAGAGTGACTTTCGCGGCTTCAGCCAGCGGCTGGCCGAGCACGACCCATTCGGAATCTTCTTTGCTGAGCCTGGCTATGTCCTGCCAGGTTCCCTGCACCAGAAGCACATCTCCGCTGTGAACCTTGACTTCTCCCAGGTCGTGAAGGATGTATTCTTGTTTGCGCCTGATGCCGAGTATGTTGACATTGAACTTTTCTCTGAATCCAGCATCCTTGATGCTCTGGTTTACCATGTTCGATGAAGGCATCAGCACTATCTCTGCTATGCCGATGTCATAGAATGCAAGCGTTCTCCCCGGAGACGAGGCTATCTCTGAAGTGTGGTCGTCGAGTATTTCCATATTGAAATCTTTCGACAGCCTGTTTATCGATTCAGCATCTCCCCTTACATACAGCACATCCCCGGAATGCATCACTGTTTTCGGAGATGCCAGTTCCTGGTTCACTGTTTTCAGAAATCTTTGCTGGGCCGTTTCCTTCCGCCTTATTTCCAGGACGTTAACACGATATTCCCGGCGAAGGTCCAGGTCGACCACGGTTTTTCCTGCGGCAGGGGATTTCTCCCTGATGCGCAGCCTGTATAGATTGTCTGAAAGGCTGTATTCGCTTACCAGCTGATTCAGTGTCTTTCCAGAAGCTTTTTTGTCGCCTTTCCCGGTTTTTTTAGAAAGAAAAATTTTGGAGAGAGGCATCAGCACTATGATTCCTGCGGCCAGGCATATCAGTCCGACAGGCAGAAACGAGAAAAAAGACAGCGGCTCATAGCCTGCGCTGGTCAAAGTGTCCTGGATGATGAGGTTGGGCGGCGTACCGATGAGAGTCATCATTCCTCCCATGCTGCTGGCGAATGCCAGGGGCATGAGCAGCCTCGACGGGCTCATTCCGGCGTTGTATGCCAGGCTGACAACTATAGGCAGCATCAGCGCTACTGTGCCTGTGTTGCTGACGAAAGCTCCTATGCCTCCTGTCACCAGCATTACCAGCAGGAAAAGCACCGTTTCGTTTTTCCCTGCCAGCTTCAAAATCCTGGAACTTATCATCTTGGCCAGTCCTGTCTGGAAAATGGCGCCCCCGACCACGAAAAGCCCGATCATCATGATGACGACCTGGTTGGAAAAGCCTGACAGAGCTTCTTCAGGAGTGAGTATCTGGAATATGAGCAGGGCGAGCAGCGCGCACAGGGCTACTATGTCGGAGCGGAATTTCCCTGAGACGAAAAATGCCGCTGAGACAGCCAGGATAAGCAGGGTTATGATCATGGGCCAGTATAAGTTCGTTAATTCATACAAAGATACGCATTTTTATGACAGATATTCAGCTTTTCTGAGGGTGACCTATATTTTATAAGCAAATTTTATAAGAGATTTTTAGAAAAATATAGACAGCTTTTCAGTTAATTTGTAATTTTGGAAACAGAAAAGTTGAAGATATGGCGGTACAGAAGACAAAATCTGTTTGGTTCTGCTCTGCATGCGGGAACGAGAGCCCCAAGTGGATGGGGCGTTGTCCAGCGTGCGGGGAATGGAATACGATGGTGGAGGAGAAAGTGGTGACTGGCGGAGCCGCTTCGCGCAGGCGGGAAGAGACAGGGGTGGGAACATCGTCGCGGCCGCTGTCATTGTCAGAAATAGATTCTACGGAAGAGAGCAGGACCACTCTGCAGAGTTCGGAGATGGACAGGCTCTTGGGCGGAGGAATAGTGAAGGGATCGCTCGTGCTCATTGCCGGGGAGCCCGGCATCGGGAAATCCACTCTTTCCCTGCAGATACCGCTTCATTGCCGAGGGCTGAAGACATTGTATGTGACGGGGGAGGAGAGCGCACGGCAGGTTAAGCTCAGGGCGGCGAGGCTCGGAGGCGATGGCGCTGACTGTCTTATTTACAGCGAGACATTGATGGAGAATATATTGGCGGAAGCCAAAAAGACAGAGCCGGAGCTGATGATAGTGGATTCGATACAGACTATGTATACTCAGACTATGGAGTCTTCTCCGGGATCGGTTTCGCAGATCAAGGAATGTGCATCGATGCTTCTGCGTCTGGCGAAGGAAACCGGGATTCCGGTCATTCTGATAGGGCATATCACGAAAGAAGGCAGCATCGCCGGGCCTAAGGTGTTGGAGCACATAGTGGATGTAGTCCTGCAGTTCGAGGGTGACAATACAGGCGCTTACCGTCTGCTCAGGAGCATAAAGAACCGCTTCGGCTCCACTTCCGAGATGGCGGTATTCGAGATGACGGGCTCAGGGCTGAGAGAGGTGCTGAATCCCTCTGAAATGCTTATTCCCATGCATGGGCAGG
Organism: uncultured Bacteroidales bacterium; assembly: GCA_949289565.1. Classification (GTDB taxonomy): domain Bacteria; phylum Bacteroidota; class Bacteroidia; order Bacteroidales; family UBA932; genus Cryptobacteroides. The sequence goes on along the minus strand of CASEOO010000039.1, from coordinate 6,053 downwards.
GGCTGAGCGGCATCGCTGTAGGGGCTATACTGGACGGGACCAGGTCTTTTCTCATCGAAGTCCAGTCCCTGGTCAGCTCTGCTGCATATGGAACTCCTCAGCGTTCGGCTACCGGGTTCGATGTCCGGAGGCTGAACATGCTGCTTGCTGTCCTGGAGAAACGTGCCGGTTTCAGGCTCGGTGTGAAAGATGTCTTTCTGAATATGGCCGGCGGCCTGCGCGTATCTGATACTGCCTGCGATCTGGCCGTGATTTGCGCTGTATTGTCTTCGAATTTTGACTTCGCCATCCCGTCTGATGTATGTTTTGCCGGAGAAGTGGGCCTGAGCGGCGAGATACGCCCGGTTTCGCAGACGGAACGCCGTGTCGCCGAGGCCGCCAGATTAGGATTCAGCACCATCTCTGTGTCATCCTATGGCGCTCTGAATCATCTTCCGGAGAATATCCGCGTGGTGAAAGTTCCAGATGTGCCGGCACTGTGCCGTACACTGTTCCGCGGCGGGAAACAGGATGGCAGGGATTCCTGACGAAGCACTCACTTTCCGGCGCCGCCGATATCTGCCTTGATGAGAAAGATGATGCGGTCTATGATTTTCTGCATACGGTATTGAGACATCAGCGAATTGTTTATCATGATGGAGAAAACAGCGGGCCCTGATGCCTTTCCTATGTTTCCGTCTGTATCCGTCAGTTTCGCCGCGTCAGGTTCTGGGAAAATATAGCCGCTGAAGCATTTTACCCCTGACATCGAGCCGCTTTTAAGCCTGATTCCGGATTTCAGCTTCTGGTCATATCCTGTCATGACTGTCTCCATCGTCCCTCCGTCCCCCGGTGAAGGCAGGCTGCGGATGAATGCCCCGAATTCAGGACTCCTTTCCATGGCACGCAGAAATCCGCAGATAAACGATGGCGAGAGCAAGTTGTGTCTCGACAGCCCGCTTCCGTCCTGAATCACGATGGTGCGGGGATTCAGCCCCTTTTCCTGCAGCAGCTTGCGCATGACCTGCCGGGAAGACAAATAGCAGCTCTGTCCCCACAGTTCTTTCCCGAGAGTGTGGTACAGGGTTTCTGCATAGACGTTGTTGCTGTCGTGATTCGTCATGAATGCTATTCTGTCCAGGGAAGGTGAAACAGTCCTGCCGAGCATGGTGAGGCTGTCCTGAGGCGCGCATCCGCCGGCAGGGGCGAAAAATCCTGTGTCTGCAGGCCCTTCCGTGCATATGATTCCTCTTTCGGAGAGCCATTCGGTGAAATATGCGGCGCAGGTGTAAGCAGGGAATTTGTTGCTGCATTCCAGAGTTTTCGGGCCTCTGTCTACAGCGAAAGTCCCGCGCATTTCTCCGGCCGGGAACATGTCTGTGGTGTAGAAATACAGTTTGTCCCCTGTTCCTGGCTCACCTGTCGTGCAGCTGAAACGATATTCCATCCACGGGCATTCAGGAAATTTCTCCTGGATGCTGACGGGATCCCCGATTCCAGCTCCGGGCGCCACGCTGAAAGTCTGCATATTTTCGAAAAATGTCAGTCCGTTCACACCTGCCCCGTAGTATGTCCCGCAGTCGTCCCGCTGCCATGTCTGCTCTTCCGGCATCGGAAGTCCGAAATACCTGCCGTCGCCGATGATGTGCCCGTTTATTTTTTTGATCCCGGCTTTTTCCAGAAAGCCGGTCCAATGTCTGAAGACTTCTCCAAGTGCTGTCGCAATGCTGTCATCCGATGCGAGTGTCGGGTCTCCGCCTCCTATGATATACAAGTCTCCGGCCAATGTGCTGTCGCATATTTCCCCGGAATATCCGATTCTGGTCCTGTATTCAAAGCCGCTCCCGAGAGCGTCCAATGCCAGTCCCGTGGTCAACAGTTTCATGTTCGAAGCCGGCATGAGAAGGGTGGAAGGATTCCACGAGGCTATAGTGTCGCCTTCTGCGGAAATGGCCAGTATGCCCGTGACGGCTGTGCCTAGTTCATTGCGGGCGATATTGTCTATATAGTCTTGTGCATAATGGCTTCTGTGGCGAGATGCTGTGTCAGCATCGTTGGCTGTCCTGGCTGCGGCGGGCGGCAGTGATGCGGAAAGTGCCAGAATAGATAAAATAGATAAAATTTTATAAGAAAAAGAAAACATTCTCGTAAGCCGTTTGTACTTAGCGTCAAATTTAGTACATTTGTAAGATACAGAGAAATTTTCTGAAAAAACTATAACTAATAGCACTTGAATTATGGACAAAAAATGTGTTCTGGTATCAGGTGGCGCAGGCTATATCGGAAGCCATGTCACCGTGGAACTTATCGAAGCCGGCTATGATGTAGTGGTGGCCGACAATCTTTCAAACTGCGATCTCACCTGCTACAATGGCGTGAAGAAAATCACCGGAAAGGATGACATCCCTTTCGAGCAGATCGACTGTTGCGACCAGAAGGCTGTAGACATGGTCTTCGAGAAATACAGGATAGATGCTGTCATTCATTTCGCCGCTTTCAAGGCTGTAGGAGAGTCTGTGGCTGAGCCTATCAAGTATTACAAAAATAATCTCCAGTCTTTCCTCAATATTCTGGATGCCGCCAGAAATCATGGCGGATGCAACGTGCTGTTCTCGTCTTCAGCTACGGTTTACGGCGAGACTGACAAGCTTCCTGTGACGGAGGAATCTCCGCGCCAGCCGGCCCAGAGTTCATATGGCGCCACCAAGCAGATATGCGAAGACATTCTCGTGGATGTAGTGCGCGCCACAGGTGCATATGGAAAGGAAATCCATTCGGGAGTAAAGGAACTTGGCCCTGTGAAAGGCATAGCCTTGAGGTATTTCAACCCTATCGGTGCACATCCTTCAGCTCTGATCGGCGAGCTTCCAAGAGGTGTTCCAAACAACCTTGTGCCATACATTACGCAGACTGCCATCGGCAAGAGGGAGTGCCTGAGCATTTTCGGAAATGACTATCCTACTCCTGACGGCACATGCCTCAGAGACTATATCGATGTCGTGGATCTGGCAAAGGCTCATGTGGCCGCTGTCGCCAGGATGCTTGACGGCAAGATGAAGAAGGATTACGAGATTTTCAATATCGGTACCGGACGTCCTGTTTCAGTGCTTGAGCTGGTGACCAAGTTCGAGCAGGTGAACAATCTGAAACTGAACTACAAGTTCGCGCCTCGCCGTGCCGGCGACATCACTGCCATCTGGGCTGACACCTCTCTTGCAAACAAGGAGCTCGGCTGGAAAGCGCAGAGGTCTGTGGAAGAGACTCTGGCCGCCGCCTGGAAGTGGGAGTGTCATCTTGCGGGGAAATAGTTTTCTTATCCTGCTTTTCTGACGGATTTACATCCGCATGAAATAAAAAAACGGCAGATCTGAAATCTGCCGTTTTTTTATTTCAGCCAGAACGATCTTCAAGCCTATTTCCTGCGGTCATTCCCGCCGTTGCGTCTCGGGCCTTTGCCGGCGTCGCGGCGAGGACCTCTGTCACCCTGCGGCCTTGGCTTGCGCTCAGGCTCTACATAGCCTTCAGGCTTCGGGAGAAGAGCCCTGCGGGAAAGCCTCATCTTTCCTGTCTTCTCGTCGATTTCGAGCAGCTTGACATCCACTTCGTCACCGATGTTGAGAACATCCTCTACCTTGTCGGTCTTGCCCCAGTCGAGTTCTGAGATGTGCAGGAGTCCTTCTTTCCCTGGAAGTATCTCTACAAATGCTCCGAATTCGAGGATGGATACGACTTTTCCGTGGTATACTTCACCTACCTCAGGCATGGCGCAGATACCGTTGATCCATTCCAGAGCCTTGTCCATGGCTTCCTTGCTCTCGCCGAAGATGTCCACGATGCCCTCGCTGTTCTCTTCAGTGATAGTGATGGTCGTGCCGGTCTCTTTCTGGATCTTCTGGATGACTTCTCCGCCTTTGCCGATGACGGCTCCGATGAAGTCTCCAGGTATCCTGATCTGGACGATACGAGGCACGAACGGCTTGTAGTCTGCACGAGGCTCGCTGATGCATTTCATCATCTCGCCCATGATGTGCATCCTGCCCTGGCGGGCCTGTTCGAGGGCCTTTTCGAGAACTTCGTATGAAAGGCCGTCCACCTTGATATCCATCTGGGTGGCTGTGATACCGTCTTTAGTGCCGGTCACCTTGAAGTCCATGTCCCCGAGGTGGTCCTCATCGCCGAGGATGTCGCTCAGGATAGCATATCTGTTGTTAGGGTCTTTTTCGTCAGTGATGAGCCCCATGGCTATGCCGGCCACAGGTTTCTTGATCTTCACACCTGCATCCATGAGGGCCAGGCAGCCAGCGCATACCGTAGCCATGGATGACGAGCCGTTAGATTCGAGAATATCTGATACTACGCGTACAGCATAAGGATTCTCCGGAGCGAGCGGAACCATAGGCTTGAGGGCCCTCCATGCCAGGTTTCCGTGGCCGATTTCACGGCGTCCCACACCCCTCTGCGCCTTGGCTTCACCGGTGGCGAAAGGAGGGAAATTGTAGTGGAGGACGAACTGCTCGGTCTTCTGCACCAGCACTTCATCAAGTTCTTTCATGTCGAGTTTTGTGCCGAGGGTCACAGTGGAAAGTGACTGTGTCTCGCCTCTGGTGAAGATGGCTGAACCATGTGCACATGGCAGATAGTCGGTCTCGCACCATATAGGACGTATTTCTGTGCTCTTGCGGCCGTCCAGACGGAGTCCCTCGTCGAGAATCATGTTTCTCATGGCATTCTTTTCCACTGCGTGGTAATACCTTTCCACCATCATCTGCTTCGCCTCTCTCTCCTCTTCCGGAATAGTCTGGTAGAATTCCTCTTTCAGTGCATCGAAAGCATCGCTTCTTTCATGTTTCGGCAGACCTGACTTGGCTATGGCATAGCACCTGTCATAGCAGAATGCCTCTACTGCCTTGCGAAGTTCCTCGTCGTTCTCTTCGTGGCAGTAAGTTCTCTTGACAGTCTTGCCAGTCTCCTCCATAAGCTCCATCTGCACCTTGCAATGCTTCTTGATTTCGGCATGGGCGAACTTGATGGCGTCGAGCATCACTGCCTCGCTAACCTCGTTCATCTCGCCTTCGACCATCATTATGTTGTCGTATGTAGCCGCCACCATGATATCCAGGTCGCAGTTTTCCATCTCGCTGAAGTTCGGGTTGATTTTGAACTCGCCGTTGATTCTGGCTACCCTCACTTCTGAAATCGGACCTCCGAACGGAATGTCACTTACTGCCAGTGCGGATGACGCCGCCAGACCTGCAAGGGCATCCGGCTGGATGTCTTTTTCTGCAGAGATCAGGTTTATGGTTACGAAAACTTCTGCATGAAAATCTTCCGGGAACAGAGGTCTCAGAGCCCTGTCCACGAGCCTTGCGGTGAGAATTTCGGCATCGGAAGCCTTTCCTTCGCGTTTCATGAATCCGCCAGGGAATCTTCCTGCAGAAGCGAACTTCTCCTTGTAGTCCACCTGAAGCGGCATGAAATCCACATCAGGCTTGGCGTCTTTTGCGCAGGTGACACATGCGAGGAGCATCGTGCCCCCCATTTTTACTACGACAGAACCGTCAGCCTGTTTTGCAAGCTTGCCTGTCTCGATTTCGATTATCCTTCCGTCGGACAATTCGATTTTTTTGTTGATGATATTCATGTAATTCAGTTCAGTCCGCCTCCCCCTATGGGAGTTGATTCATATTATTGTCTTTTCTTTCATATCGTGACCTGAGCCGGCTGCAGACCGATCTATTTCACCGGTACAGGGTGGATTGCATCCTAAAAAATGAGGGGAGGCCATGCATAGCCACCCCTCATGCATTCTTTTCCTATTATCGACGGAGACCGAGTTCCTTGACGATATTTCTGTATCTCTCGATATCGGTTTCCTTGAGGTAGTCAAGAACACGACGTCTCTTGCCGACCAGCTTCAGCAGGGAAAGACGGGTTACATGGTCTTTCTTGTTGTTCTTCAGGTGTTCGGTAAGGTGAGCGATACGGTAGGAAAACAGAGCAACTTGACTCTCAGGAGAGCCGGTGTCCTTATTAGACTTTCCGTACTTCGCGAAAATCTCTTGCTTCTTTTCAGC
>CASEOO010000038.1 GCA_949289565.1 uncultured Bacteroidales bacterium | reverse complement strand
TGCAAGGGCAGAAGTGCCTATCACCATACTGTCCGTCAGGTCATGATTCCGGCAGCTTTCGGCCACTTGCTTCGTCAATCTTAAATAATCGGCATTGAACTGCTGCAAATTATCGGAGAAAGGGACATCGCAGGAACTGACCTCACCCTCCCGATTGGCTACAATCGTGTTGACGGCAATGCTGTCGTACTGTATGAGTTTCCGCCCGACAGGAAGCATATGGAACTCCTTGATGCCGCTTGCCGCACGTCCGATGCACCTGCACATCAGCATGTTGAACTTCAGGCCGCTGCGTCTGCTTAGCCTGGTGAGCCGGGTGACATCGAGTGTCTTGAAGAGCGTGACCATGGGCATGGGCGCGTCCATCCACATCTCGAATGCGTATGCACGGGTCGTCTCTTTCGGATTTACTTCTTTCATCCTGCCGTTCATTTTAAGTAAAGATAAGCCTGTAATCAAATTATGGTAAATAAAAGGGACATTCACTGATGTCTCCTGCGGGTGATTTTCCGTACGGCAGCTGGGGAGAGAAGAGTGGCTGCCAGGACAAGCAGCCACAGATTGCCTGTCAGCGGATTATAGGCGGCAAGAAGCTCCGTTATTGTACTGCCGCCAGCCAGCCCCGACACAAATTCAAAGGCTATTGTCAGGAAAACCCAACATATTCCTATCCGCAGGGAGTCTTTGGACGAGAGCGCTTTCACTGTCCGCGGCAGCAGAAGCCAGGTTATCAGAAATATGCAGGCGCTCAGGATTATCCCGCTTAAAGGCAGCGCCCATTTTTCGCCCAATGCCCTGGCCAGCACATGTTCCCGCAGTCCTCCGTTGAGAATCGCGACAGGTATGAAACATACCCATACGAGTAGAGATTTCAGTATCTTCATAGAATCACTCTGCATATTTTATCCCGGCTCCGACGTCGAGCAGGCTGGACCAATTGAGCGCAAGAAGTTTTTCGAGTACCGGCCTGCACATGATCCGTGCGTGGCTTCCGTTCCTGTCGAAGTCGTATGTCGCCGCCTGACGGTCGAAAGATGTTCTGGAATTGTCCTTCGCGTTCATTCTCATTGTATGTCCCGTTTGAAATAAATCATATCCTTCAATGTCTTTCCCTCCTCGATTATGGGGTGGTCATAGTTCTTCACGAAGAAATCCTCCACGGTATGCGACCGGCTGAATCCGCAGTTCCTGTAGAATGACATGGTCTTCCGGCTGTCGCCTGTCCCAGCGGTCAGGCCCCTGAACCGTCCCCTGTAATGCCTGCACAGATATTCGATCATTTCCCGTCCGTATCCTCTCCCCTGGAAACGCGGGTCTACGGCTATGTTTTTCAGTTCCAGGACTCCATCACCTTCATCCGTTACTACGGCAACTGCGACCGCCGTCTCCGACATATCCTGCATCACATACATTTCGCCCCGCTCCAGATATCTGTCAATCATGGATTCCTGTTCGTCACCGACAAGCAGGAGTTCCAGATACCTCTTTTTTTCAGCCCTTACGGGCAATATCCTTGTTCCGCAAAGCTTTTCCATCACGAAATTCGTCAGATACAGCCTGTTTGCCTTCGCTTTCTGCTCCTTTACTGTCCTGTAGCCGTGCCTCTCGAAGAACGGCCTGGCAGTGATGCTGACCTCGGAAGTTATTTTTTCCGCGCCGTATTCCATGGCCAGTCTCTCTGCTTCCGCAAGCAGCCGCGTACCCACGCCTTTGCCCTGCCGGTCCTTGTGTACGAAAAGCGAATGCAGGTGCCCTCCGGCGTTCATCGACGAAAACCCGATGATATTCCCGCCGCCGTCGAGAGCCGCGAAAAAGTCATTTTCTGACAGAAGGTCTTTCCAGTGCTCCGCGCTGTCCCCGCAGGAGGCCCAGTCTTCACACTCATCATCGCTATAGTCCCTGGAATTTACACACAGGACGGTGGAGCGGAACAGCTCCCGCATCTGCGGGATGTCGCTTTCCGCAAGTCTCCTTATCCTGTATTCCTGGCCGCCGTTTTCTTGTATCCTGTCCGGAGATGTGATCTCTTTCATAAAAGTTTCGATCAGCCTGTTGATTTCCTCCGGCCTGTCGGCGTTCGAGTTATGTCCGGCACCTTCGATCCAGTGGACCGATTTTCCTGCTCCTGCCGCCCATCTTCTGTTGTATATATTGGTGATTTGCCTGTCTTTCTTCCCGCTTATGAGCAGCACGGGACAGGCAGGGATGTCGTGTTTCATGGACAGTGCGTCTGCCAATAGGCGATATCCTCTTGCCGCAAGCCTGCAATATTCCTTTTTCCCGTAGGACAGCATCATTGTT
>CASEOO010000037.1 GCA_949289565.1 uncultured Bacteroidales bacterium | reverse complement strand
TGCAAGGGCAGAAGTGCCTATCACCATACTGTCCGTCAGGTCATGATTCCGGCAGCTTTCGGCCACTTGCTTCGTCAATCTTAAATAATCGGCATTGAACTGCTGCAAATTATCGGAGAAAGGGACATCGCAGGAACTGACTTCACCCTCCCGATTGGCTACAATCGTGTTGACGGCGATGTTGTCGTACTGTATGAGTTTCCGCCCGACAGGAAGCATATGGAACTCCTTGATGCTACTTGCTGCACGTCCGATGCACCAACACATCAGCATGTTGAATTTCAGCCCTTTCCTTCGGCTTGCCCGCACCAGGGGAGTCACATCCAGCGTCTTGAAAAAGGTAACCATGGGCATAGGTGCATTCATCCACATCTCGAATGCGTAGGCACGGGTCGTTTCTTCTGGATTTACTTCTTTCATCATGTTGTTCTTTTTTATCAAAATTTTACTGATGCCTCCTGCGGGTGATTTTCCATACGGCGGCGGGGGAGAGAAGCGTGGCTGCCAGGACAAGCAGCCACAGATTGCCTGTCAGCGGATTATAGGCGGCAAGAAGCTCCGTCATTGTACTGCCGCCAGCCAGTCCCGACACGAACTCAAAGGCTATTGTCAGGAAAACCCAACATATTCCTATCCGCAGGGAGTCTTTTGCCGAGAGTGCTTTCACTGTCCTGGGCAGCAGAAGCCAGGTTATCAGAAATATGCAGGCGCTCAGGATTATCCCGCTTAAAGGCAGCGCCCATTTTTCGCCCAATGCCCTGGCCAGCACATGTTCCCGCAATCCTCCGTTGAGAATCGCGGCTGGTATGAAACATACCCATACGAGAAATCCCTTGAACCAGTCTGACAATTCCTTGCTGTCGGGCATTTCAGCCTGTCCCGGATCAGGTCTCCGGGCAGTCATGATGAAGGCTCTGCTACCTGCTTTTTCATATTGGATACCGGAAAACCCTGCACCGGCTGTCAGTGCCGACAGTTCTCCCTTTGAATAGATATGTACGTCTCCGTCATGGCCGTGCCTTATGAACAGGTTCATCAACTGCCGGAGAGGAAAAACGATGCAATAGTCGCTTACAAGCAGCGTCCCTCCCGGTCTGAGCACCCGCATGAATTCCGACAGGGCCTTTCCCGGATAATGATGGAAAGAGTCGTTGCAGATTACGATATCGAAAGAATTGTCCCCGAAAGGCAGGTTCTCGGCATCCCCTTGCTTCAAATCGGCTGCACCGCCGAGTTTTTTCCCGGCAGTTTCCACCATTTTCGGGGAAATATCGATGCCGGAGTAGCGGGCTTCCGGTCTGGCGGCAGCAAGCATTCTGAGCATTTCACCAGTCCCGTCTCCGACGTCGAGCAGGCCGGACCAATTGAGCGCAAGAAGTTTTTCGAGTACCGGCCTGTACACGGTCCGTGCGTGGCTTCCGTTCCTGTCGAAGTCGTATGTCGCCGCCTGACGGTCGAAAGATGTTCTGGAATTGTCCTTTGCGTTCATCGGTCCTGTATGTTGCGTTTGAAATAAACCATATCCTTCAATGCCTTTCCTTCCTCGATTATGGGATGGTCATAGTTCTTCACGAAGAAATCCTCTAGGGTATGCGACCGGCTGAATCCGCAGTTCCTGTAGAATGACATGGTCTTCACGCTGTCTCCCGTCCCGACTGTCATGGCCCGGAAACGGCCGCTGTAATGCCTGCACAGGTATTCTATCATTTTCCGTCCGTATCCTTTCCTGTGGAAACGCGGGTCTACGGCCAGGTTTTTCAGTTCCAGCACTCCGTCACCTTCATCCGTTACTACGGCAACTGCGACCGCCGTCTCCGACATATCCTGCATCACATACATTTCACCCCGTTCCAGATACCTGTCAATCATGGATTCCTGTTCGTCACCGACAAGCAGGAGTTCCAGATACCGTTTTTTGTCAGTCCTTACGGGCAATATCCTTGTTCCGCAGGGCTTTTCCATCACGTAATTAGTCAAATAGAGCCGATTTGCTTTCGCTTTCTGTTCTTTCACCACCTTGTAGCCATGCTTCTCAAAGAAAGGTCGTGCAGTGATGCTGACCTCGGAAGTTATTTTTCCCGCGCCGTATTCCATGGCCAGTCTCTCCGCTTCCGAAAGCAGCATTGTACCCACGCCTTTTCCCTGCCAGTCCCTGTGTACGAAAAGCGAATGCAGGTGTCCTCCAGCGTTCATGGACGAGAAGCCGATGATATTCCCGACACCGTCGAGAGCCGCGAAATAGTCATTTTCTGACAAAAGGTCTTTCCAGTGCTCCGTGCTGTCCCCGCATGATGCCCAGTCTTTACATTCCTCATCGGTGTAGTCTCTGGAATTTACGCACAGGACAGTGCTGCGGAACAGCTCCCGCATCTGCGGGATGTCGTTTTCCGCAAGTCTCCTTATCCTGTATTCCTGGCCGAAGTTTTCTTGTATCCCGTCCGGAGACGTGATTTCTTTCAGAAAAGTTTCGATAAGCCTGTTGATTTCCTCCGGCCTGTCGGCGTTCGAGTTATGTCCGGCACCTTCGATCCAGTGGACCGATTTTCCTGCTCCTGTCGCCCATCTTCTGTTGTATATATTGGTAATCTGCCTGTCTTTCTTCCCGCTTATGAGCAGCACGGGACAGGCAGGGATGTCGTGTTTCATGGACAGTGCGTCTGCCAATAGGCGATATCCTCTTGCCGCAAGCCTGCAATATTCCTTTTTCCCGTAGGACAGCATCATTGTT
>CASEOO010000036.1 GCA_949289565.1 uncultured Bacteroidales bacterium | reverse complement strand
CTTCAAAAATTCAAAAAAACTTTTGAGCGTCTTCGGCGTTGGGCTGCGCATCGTCAGTCGGTCATTTACGGAAGTAAACTCCCTTCATCCTCGCTTGCCCAGAGAAGAACGGATTGCAAAGGTAGGAATTTTCTTTCAATGTGCAAGTTTTTTTCGTATTTTTGTGTGATTTTTCCCGGGGAAAACCCATAGGCAAGTCCCGGGGAATAAAGAAAATTTATTTCGGAGAAACGATATGAAAGTGAAAATAGTGAACAAGTCTGCATATCCTGCGCCGGCATATGCCACTGAAATGTCAGCAGGGATGGACCTCAAAGCCAATATACAAGAACCTGCTGTACTCGGCCCGCTGCAAAGGGCCATGATACCGACAGGACTCTCCATTGCATTGCCAAGAGGCTTTGAAGCCCAGGTAAGGCCACGCAGCGGACTGGCGGCCAAGCACGGCATCACAGTGCTGAACACCCCCGGGACGATAGACGCTGACTATAGAGGTGAAATCAAAGTGATCCTCGTGAATCTTTCCGACACGCCTTTCACTATAAATCCAGGAGAAAGGATAGCGCAAATGGTCATTGCGAGGCACGAGCAGATAGAATGGGAGGAAGTGGAAATCCTCGATGAAACCGGACGCGGCGAAGGCGGATTCGGCAGCACTGGACTCCAGTGACAAGGATGACTGAATAAGAATGACGCAGGAAACTGCATCGTGAAAAAAGACTGAAATGACTATACCTGAACTATACAAAATATTCAAAAACAGCGCAGGAGTCACTACTGACAGCAGGAAAATCCATGAGGGAGAGATTTTCTTCGCGCTGAAAGGTGAAAACTTCGACGGAAATGCATATGCTGTAAAAGCTCTTGAGGAGGGAGCAAGCTATGCCGTCATCGACCGGAATTCAGACACGGCGAAAGAAATGCAGAAATGCACACAAGAAATTGCGGCCAGGCTGATACCTGTCGAGGACACACTGAAAACACTTCAGGATCTGGCCAGATGGCACAGGTCGATGACTTTTGTGAACGGCAAGCCTCTCCCTGTAATAGGACTTACAGGCACAAACGGGAAGACCACCACCAAAGAGCTTATCAAAACAGTGCTGTCAGCCAAGTACAAAGTCACGGCGACTGAAGGAAATCTGAACAACAGCATAGGTGTGCCGCTCTCGCTTCTGAAAATAAATGAAGAGACTGAAATAGCTGTCATCGAGATGGGGGCAAGCCATCCAGGCGACATAAGAGAACTGGTCTCGATCTGTTTGCCGAACTATGGAATCATCACCAATGTAGGCAAGGCTCACCTTCTAGGATTCGGCAGTTTCGAAGGTGTGAAAAAAGCAAAGGGAGAACTTTATGACTACATCCAGCGGACTGCAGACAAAGCCTTCATCAATGCAGACAATCAGATTCTCTGCAAGATGGCGGAAGAACGCCCTGACCTTCAGCTGATTCCTTACGGGCTGAACTTCCAGGGAGCAGAAATCATGACAGCTGACGGACTGCACCCGTACCTGCGCATTGCACTCAAAAAAGAAGGGGCAGTCATAAACACGCATCTGATAGGAAGCTACAATGCCGATAATGTGATGGCCGCCATCGCTGTCGGCCAATATTTCGGGATAAGCCTCCAGGAAGCAGTATCTGCGATAGAGGCATACATCCCTGCAAACAGCCGCTCGCAAATGGTCAGAAGCGGCAGGAACACGCTGATCATAGATGCCTACAATGCAAATCCAAGCAGCATGGAGGCCGCCATCAACAATTTCGGAACGATGGAAGCCGAACATAAGGTATTCATGCTTGGCGACATGCTTGAACTTGGACGTGACTCTGCGGAAGAGCATGCAAAAGTTCTCGACAAGGTAAAATCACAGAATGCTGATGCCGCTTATTTTGTGGGAGATGAATTCAGGAAAGCATCCGTAATTTCTGATGGCAAGGAAGAATCAGAAGACAATAAAGGGCAAAAGCCGGAAATCGAGTATTTTTCCACATCTAAAGAATTGTCGGAATATCTGTCAAAACATGAAATAAAAAACAGCACCATCCTCATCAAAGGTTCACGCGGAACCAGGATGGAGACAGTGCTGGAAAATCTTTGACAGCGGCATAATCCACTGAGTGAACAAAATCAGAATTTAAAAGAATCCTTCAATGAAGCAGTCTTGTTGAAGACAAAATGCTCTGGAGTCGAATCAGGATCTTTGAAGAAATAGCCTGTACGCTCAAACTGCACTGCTATGCCTGAATTGTCCTCCAGCAATGCCGGCTCTGCGAATCCGCCAGCTACTATCAGCGAATCAGGATTCAGATAGTTCTTGTAGTCCTCGCCCTCAGGGATAGAACCCATCTGCGCCTCAGTGAAGAGTTTGTCATAAATTCTGAGCTCTACCTCCTTCGCATGCGCCGCAGACACCCAGTGGATGGTGCCTTTCACAGAACGCCACTCCCCTGCTCCAGGTTTTGATGAAGGGTCATAAGTACACCTGATTTCCGTGATGTTCCCATCAGCATCCTTGACCACTTCCTGGCATTTGACTATGTAAGAGTATTTCAACCGTACTTCGCCGTCAGGCTTCAGACGGAAATATTTCTTAGGCGGCTCCTCCATGAAATCCGTCTTTTCTATCAGAATTTCACCGGTAAACGGCACTTTGCGGAACGGTCCTTCAGGACTGGCAGGGTTCAGAGGGGCGTCGAACCACTCCACTTTTCCTGGCTCCCAGTTCGTAATCACGAGTTTCACCGGATCCTGCACCACCATATATCTGTTTGAGCGCTCGTTCAGGTCTTGCCTTACGCACCATTCCATCAGCTGAAGGTCTATAAGCTGCTCGCGCTTGGCCACACCCACCTTCTCTGCGAACATCCTGACAGATTCGGGAGTGTAGCCGCGCCTTCTGATGCCGCAGATAGTAGGCATGCGAGGGTCATCCCAGCCACTTACAAAGTGGTTTTTCACAAGTTCCAGCAGCTTGCGCTTGCTCATCACCGTATATGTCAGATTCAGGCGTGCAAACTCATACTGATGCGATGGGAAGATGCCCAGTTTTTCTATGAACCAGTCATACAGAGGCCTATGCACATCAAACTCGAGCGTACAGATGGAATGTGTGATATGCTCAATGCTGTCACACTGGCCATGGGCGAAGTCATACATCGGATATATGCACCATTTGTCCCCTGTACGATGGTGGTGCGCATGTATGATTCTGTACATCAGAGGGTCGCGGAACAGCATATTAGGATGCGCCATGTCTATCTTGGCCCTCAGGACTTTCTCCCCGTCAGAATATTTTCCGTCGCGCATCTCCCTGAAAAGCTTCAGGTTCTCTTCCACTGAGCGGTTTCGCCACGGGCTTTCCACTCCAGGAGTCTGCACTGTGCCTCGGTTCGCCCTGATCTCGTCCTGCGTCTGGTCGTCGACATATGCAAGACCTTTCTTTATGAGCTCCTCGGCCCACTCGTACAGCTGGTCGAAATAATCTGAAGCATATCTCTCATTTTCCCAGTCAAAGCCGAGCCACTTGATATCCTCCTTGATAGAATCCACATACTCTGTATCTTCTTTCACCGGGTTAGTGTCATCAAAGCGAAGATTTGTCTTGCCGCCGTATTTCTTTGCAAGACCGAAATTCAGGCAGATGCTCTTCGCATGGCCAATATGCAGATAACCGTTAGGTTCTGGCGGAAATCTGGTCATGATGGATTCACACTTGCCCGACGCCAGGTCAGATTCGATGATTTCCTCCAGAAAGTTCAGGTTCCGGGACTCTGGAGTCTCAATATTCTTTTCTTCCATTTCCATAAAAATTTCACTCGCTGATGAGGCCGGGACCAGGACTTCGTCCCAATCCCAAAAAGCCGATTAATCTGCGAAGATAAGGATAAATTTGCTATTTTTGCCTGCATAAAAAGAAAAATTGCTATGATACAGTCAATGACAGGATACGGCAAGGCCGAAACCACCCTGGAAA
The DNA here is from genome assembly GCA_949289565.1 of uncultured Bacteroidales bacterium. Classification (GTDB taxonomy): domain Bacteria; phylum Bacteroidota; class Bacteroidia; order Bacteroidales; family UBA932; genus Cryptobacteroides. The sequence goes on along the minus strand of CASEOO010000036.1, from coordinate 57,991 downwards.
CAGGGAAACTCACGATAGAAATCAAGTCACTGAATGGAAAGAATGCCGACATCAGCATCAAGACAGCGCTTCTTCCGAAAGACAAGGAGCTGGCAGTGCGCCAATTGATAGTCCAGAGACTCCAGAGGGGAAACATAGATTTCTTCATCACATTCGAGGCCAATGCCGCTGAAAATGCAAAGGAAATCAATGCAGACCTCGTCATGGAGTACTACAGACAGATAATGGCCATAAACACGCGCATCGGCCAGGAGTATCCTTTCACCGACAATGCAGATGCCGCACACCTGCTGGGTTCTATAATAAGATTTCCAGATGTCATAGAGCAGAAAAAACAGGACGTCATCAATGAAGGGAACTGGGAGCAGGTTCTTTCATGCATAAACGAAGCCCTGGACAGAATATGCGGCTACCGTGAGGATGAAGGCAGGTCGCTGTATGCTGATGTGACAGCGAAAGTGAAGAATATCATGGACTTCATTCCTCAGATAGAAGCATACGAACAGGAAAGGACAGCATCTGTCAAGGAAAAGCTCACATCCAGACTTGCAGAACTGAATGTCTCCGCTGACCAGAACAGGCTCGAGCAGGAAATGATATACTATATCGAGAAGCTTGACATCAATGAAGAAAAAGTCCGTCTGCGCCAGCATTGCAAGTATTTCATGGAAACGATAGACAACGACCCATATCCAGGGAAAAAGCTGGGGTTCATCGCCCAGGAGATGGGAAGGGAAATCAACACCACCGGGTCAAAGGCCAACCACAGCGAGATTCAGAAAATTGTGGTCCGCATGAAAGACGAACTGGAAAAAATCAAAGAGCAGAGCTTGAATATATTGTAAAAGAAAACGGAGTCCAGACGGCTCCGTTTTCTTTTTACTTTGACGTATAATCATTTCAGTATCCTGATACTGAAAATGTATTGCCCCGACAGAGGGGCATCCTGAGATGATGTGAAAGAAATGCGTCTGAGCGTATCGCCCCAAACATTGGTCAGCCGTGGATCATCGAGAGTCTTGACTGTCACAGACGGCGTCAGCGACACAGGGAAAGAAAGCTCTGCGGCCGCCCCGTCGCCTATCACTGCCACGCGCCCGGCAGGAACTGTTCTCTCCTTTCCGTCAAGCACATATGACTCTCCCGGAAGATAGACCTCACCCAGAACCATGAAATTCTCCACATCAGCTGCTTTGCGCTCAGCAAGAGAGAAACTGTCCCTTATCGACAGGCGGCCGCCGCTTATTTTGTAAAAGCGTTTCCATACATTGCATGACGCTGTTTCAGGATATGCTCCGGAAATGTCCAGGCTGAATTCCTTTTTCTTCAGATTGCAAGAGACATCTGCAGAACGGAACTCCCTGCCATACTGCTGCGGCACACCGTTAATCACAGGCAAGCTGTGCCATTCACTCTGCATGGACCATATCGTATAACGCTCTGCGCTGAATGTCTTCTTCGTGTAAGTGCCTACGCCGGCATCTATGAACAGAGGAATGTCGTTTTGATAATATATGAACGTACCTACATCGTTGTGGTTGTGGCTTTCATCATTGAAACCGCCCTTCGCGGCAAAAAACGCTCCGTCTCCGTCGCGCAGATAGCAGAACTCGGTCTCAGGATACCAGGTAGCCGGCGGAACTGAAGCGCGCAGGCTGGCCAGAAGTTCGTGAGGAGCCACATCCTGTGAGCGCAACGCATCCACTCTGGCAGTCATTTCAGAAAGCACTCTTGCGGTCTCCAGAGAGCGGTAAGTGTCATTGCCCAGAGGTACGGCAGGTGTCCTGAAGCGGTCTTTTGAATAGAGCAGATAAATAGCGAAGTCCATCATTTCCTGACTGTTCATAGCCTTTCCGTAGCGATAGGTCAGGTATATGTCAGGCGTCATGGACGCTGTAGCATCAGCAAAGTTCACCACCCGCGAGCTGCCGATATATGACCGTGATATATACTCTCCCATATTCCGTATCTGAGGATTGGTGAAAAGAGAGACTTTTCCTTCAGTAGCATCATAAAGCATCTCCAGATAGTCAAAAAGCTTTCCGGCGGCATGCCCCCAATATGACGGACCTTCCTCGCAGGCTCCGTCGCTTTTCACGAAATTCACAAACCTGTCAGTCGATTCGACAGAAAGCTTCAGCGCGGCATCCAGACGTTCCTGATCCTGTTCCATCAGCAGGAAACAGAGCAGGACATTTGAATTGCACCATGGATTCCAGTTGTTTATAATCTGGCCTGGCTTCCAGTCCTCAGCCATCCACCAGTTCGCCTTCCTGACAGACTCGTCGAAAAAAGGATCCAGAATTCTCTCTTTCAGCGCCGTCTCCACACAATAATTTATGGAAGGGTCCAAAGCTGCAATCTCATCCTTGAAAAAATGCCAGGCTATCGCCAATGTCGCCCCGTACTGACCTGAGACCAGGTCAATGATATATTCCCGCGGATCAGGCAAAGACCTGCGGCTGGACTGCCTGGGATTGTGTGCTGACAGCACCCATGATGTCATCTGGCAGCTCATCCACATCCCGTTTGCTATCTGGTCGACAAATCGCCCCCGGCCTTCGGCCAATTCCGCCAAGACAAGGGTGTTTAGAGCTTTTCTGTTATCCTCCAGAGGATTTTCCATAATTTTTCTGTCGCCGCTTCTCTCATACTCGAGATACGCCGTGGCAGGAATTATTTTCCATTCATAGCCGAGAAGTTTCTCTCCCTGCTTGATGATACGTGCGGCGTCAGCTCCGAAAAGCTGTGCCCAGCCGTCCCTGTCCTCATAAGCCGGATAAGGAAACCAGCCGCCTCCTGTCTTGACCAGGCTTTCCCCTCCGTTTTCAGACACCGCCGAGGCATAAGCCTCTGAAATGAAATTCCTTTCGTCATATGCTCCCGCTTCCTCAGCCACGAAAAGTGACAGAACCAGGGCAGAGAGCACAGAGCATAAGCCTCTGAATAAAAATGTGTGGTTCATAATGGTATTAATTGGTTATCAATTATCGCCATATTCCTGCCTGTCCTACATACAGGCCCCAGCACCCGTCTGTGACTATCGGCACATCGTCTCCGTCTGCATCCTTCGCCATCTCAGCCTTTTCCAGAAAAGTATGCGAATGCCCTCCTATTACTAAATCGACATTTTTCAGCCCCTTGACCAGTTCCTGATCTGTAAAAGACTCGCCTTCATAGCCCAGGTGTGTAAGACATATGACCAGGTCGCAATGCTTCTTCTCCTTTAAGATTTCTGCATATCTGTTAGCGCACTCCAGAGGATCCAGATACGTGATTTTGTCAGCAATAGGCTTGTCCACCACCACAGACAGATCTGTCAGCAGCCCGACAATGCCTATTTTAAAGCCGCCGCGATGCAATATGCAATATGGCTTGACCAGTTTCTTCAGGGCCGGATGGCTGAAATCATAATTGGCGCAGACCACCGGGAAGCGGCACATCTCTATCCTTCTGGCCAGTTCTTCCAGCCCGTTGTCAAATTCATGGTTTCCCAGGCAGGCGGCATCATAACGCATTGCATTCAGGCACTCCACCTCCACATCTCCATTCATCAGGGTAAAATAAGAGGACCCCTGGCTGAAATCGCCTGCATCCAGAAGCAAGACATTTCCTTTCCCCATGGCATTGCGTACACTGTCTATAAAGACCGCACGCTCTATGACGCCCCCCATTCCTGCATACTCGCCTGACCTGACAGGGTCGATATGGCTGTGCGTATCATTCGTATGCAAAATCACCAGGTCCTGCGCCATGGTCTCCATGCCGGAAAACAGCATGCAGAAAACAATTTGCAATATTACTATCGTTTTTTTCATATAATGATATTCTTCTAATCCGTCTGCGGCGCATCCCGCAGTCTGAAACTGGAAACTGTTCAGTCAAGAATTTTCACCCTGCCGTCTGTATGATAGACAATGTCGCGGCCGGCGGCAGTCTCTGAATTTACATAATCAAGCATGATATCTATGATATCAATGTCATCATAGTTCAGAATCTCGACGGCATTCCGCCCGACATGAAGATTGTCGCCGCCATCGAGGAGAAACGAGATAGTGGCGACACCATAAACCTTCTCGTCATCTATGGGACAGCCATCAACCGTCGCTGACACCAGTTTTCCGCCAGAGACTGCTATGCGGACTCCGCCGAGAACCTGGACACGCGTAGCGACCATCTGCTCCAGGATATTCCTGAGATCCTTTCCTTTCAGCGCGACATACACTATGCTGTTCTTGAACGGGAACATTGAAAGCATGTCATCCAGCAATATATCTCCCTGCGGCATATCCACACGGATGCCTCCAAAATTTCCGATTCCTGCATCGACATGGCGTCCGGACTTTTTTTCAACGGCGGCCATGATACAGTCGATAAACAGGTTGGACAGGGCGCACTCAGGCTCAGCCAGCAGCATAGCCTCCGGAGAATGCCCTATAACCTTCTTCACTTTCTTCATTTCCGGCTGTGCGTCCAGAACCACGGAAGCGACTGCCGAAGCCGTGCCGCCCTTGTAGACCTTCCCGCAAGGGGCGTAATATGTTCTCCCTTTCACCTTCCCCACTGCTTCAGGGACATCATCAGCTGAGGGCGTGATGCAGCCAGTGCGTGATCCATCCATACGTGTCCGCGACCAGCTGAAGCGGAGGCCGTCGTCATCGGCCATCAGCGGGGTCACCTGCATTGCGGCCAGAAAGGCCGCAATTATAAATCTTGTTGTCAGTTTCATCCTTCTGAAGATTTCAATCCATTATCCTGAAACGAAGCATTTACTTTTGCTTCAGCCATTTATACAAATCCTTGAACGTGGTCTTCTTCCCGTACATCAGAATGCCGACCTTGTATATCTTCGCCGATATATAAGCCATAGCCGCAAATGTAACCAGAAGCAAGCCAACAGACAGAGCCAGTTCCCAGAACGGCACGCCGAACGGAATGCGCGCCAGCATCACGATAGGAGAAGTGAACGGAATAATCGACCCCCAGAAAACCACCTGGCTGTCAGGGGCCTTGAATGCATAGAAAGCTATGAAAAATGCCAGCAGCAGAGGTATCGTCACAGGCATCTGCAGCTGCTGAGTATCAGCTTCATTCTCCACGGCGGAGCCTATTGCGGCGAAAAGCGATGCATACAGCAAATAGCCCAGCACAAAATATATCACGAAACTCAAGAGTATCTCCCCGTAATTCAGCCCTGCCAGAGTAGACACGATGGCGGAGAGCTCACTGTCTGACGATGCCGGCAGCATATCTGCGGATGCAGCCATGCCAGCTGACTCCATCATGGAAGAATCCACGCCCAGGCCTTCTGCTATCTGGACCATCTGGTCTCCCTGCATGGAGGCTGACGCCGTGATAGCGTCCATGCCTATGAACGGGCTAACCCCGAGGACTATTACTGCTGTCAAGACTATCCACAGGAAGAACTGTGTGAGAGCCACAGCCGCCACGCCAATAATTTTGCCGAACATGAGTTCGAGAGAATTCACTGAAGAAATCAGAACCTCCACGACCCTGGTGGACTTCTCCTCAATCACACTCTGCATCACCATAGCTGAAAACATGGCTATGAACATATAGATGATCACAGAAAGGACCAGCGAGACTATCATATACACTTCGGATGAAGTGATTTTTTCCTGCCCGCTGTCATCCATTGTGTATGTCGCAACAGGTATGTCCACACGCACATCCTCCAGAATCTGCTTAAGCCCCTTGATATCATACGTGGCGAGCCGGTACTCTTCCACGGCATTGTTCACATTCCGGCTGAGCGTCTCTTTCATGTCCACGCTGAGAGGCTTCTGGGAATAGGCAGAAACCGATACAGTCCTGGCGGCAGTGTCCAGCTCCGATATGAGCACCAGGGCGTCCAGGTCCATGTCAAAATAACGGCTTTTCAGAGTGTCTACCGGCACATCTGAGCAGTCTGTATATGATATCTGCTCGCTGTCAGTCATATACGGCATTACTATCCCGGACTTGTCGACTACGCCGACACGCTTGCCGCTGTCTTCTGCCATGAACATGATCAGGCTCGGCAGGATGCACAAGGCGGCGAAGAAAACAGGGCCGAGAAATGTAGTCAGCAGGAAAGATTTCTTCTTCACTTTTGTGAGATACTCCCTGGCTATGATGACATTTACCGTGCGTATATTCATGCTTGTTCCTCCTCTGTGACTAATTTTATGAATATGTCGTTCATCCTCGGCACCAGCTCCCTGTACGAATTGATGACCACAGGCTGCTCTACCAGATTTTTAAGCACCGCCGTCTTGTCCGAAGCATCATCCGCCGCGAGGACAGCAGTATGGCGTCCGGATTCGTCATTGTCCGACAGGACTCTGAAAATCCCGGGTACAGAAGAGACCTGTCTGCCGGAAGTATAGACCAGTTCGATATGATTATTGCCGTATTTGCGGCGGATCTCGCCGACTCCGCCTGCAATCACTACGTGCGATTTGTTTATCAGGGCGATATTGTCACACAGCTCTTCAACTGACTCCATATTGTGAGTCGACAGCACTATCGTGGCGCCTTCCTCTTTCAGCCTGAGAATCTCGTTCCTTATGACCTGGGCATTCACAGGGTCAAATCCCGAAAAAGGCTCGTCAAGAATCAGCAGCGACGGCTTGTGAACGACAGTGGTGATGAACTGGACTTTCTGAGCCATGCCTTTCGACAGCTCCTCCACCTTTTTCCCCCACCAGCTCTGTATGCCGAATTTCTCGAACCACATTTTCAGTTCCGACGCAGCGTCTCTGGAAGTCATACCTTTGAGCTTCGCGAAATACATCGCCTGTTCTCCGACCTTCATCTTCCTGTACAGACCTCTCTCTTCCGGAAGATACCCTATTTTCTGCACATCCTTCTGAGTTATGGGCCTGCCGTCGAAAAGTATCACGCCGCTGTTAGGTATAGTGATCCGGTTTATGATTCTGATCAGGGTAGTCTTTCCTGCCCCGTTAGGCCCCAAAAGCCCGAAAATCTTCCCTTCCGGAATATCCACGGACACATGGTCGAGAGCCGTTTTCTCTCCGAAGCTCTTGCAAACGTCTTCGCATCTTATTTTAAAATCTTCCATTTTTCTTTTCAGGCTTGCGCCAATGTTTTATCTGTTATGGCTTCCGCCAATGCTTTTCCGGCTTCCGCCAATATCTTACTTTTGCACCAACGTACATGCATGTTCCGGCAATGTCAGCAATTCAATATCTTCGCCACCAGCTCCATCAGCAGTTCCGGCTGTGAAGCCTCACCGGCATTGCCGCCCTTGCCCTTGAAATCATATTCTTTAATCAACGATATAATAGCCAGGCATTTGCGCGGAGGATAATTGGCGACTGCAGTATCATATTCCCGCAGGAAATACGGATTTACCCCCAAAGCCGCGGCTTTGTCAGCGCCGCTCGCTCCAGGATTTTTCATTATCAACGCCTCATAGCGCAGAATCCTGTAAAAATGATTGAACAGCGGGGCCGTGGCCAGAAGGAGGACAAACTTCGGGGCATTGCCTATGTAAGCCGCTATCTTCAATGCTTTTGCGGAATTTTTCGAAGACAGCTCCCTGGTAAGTTCAAATACACTGTACTGGCGGCTGATACCGACGTTGTTCTCTATATCTTCAGCCGTGATTTCCGTCTTGGCTTCAGGGAGATTCTTGCGCATCTTGTCAGTCTCGATGGCAATCTTGTTCAAATCCGTGCCGGCGAATTCCGCCAGCAACGCCGCGGCGTCCGGAGTGATGGACAGGCCTTTCCCGCTGAAAAAAGAAGAGATCCAGCGCCCCATTTCATAATCGCGGACCGGATTAGACTCCAGCACCACCCCGTTTTTCTTTATGGCTTTGTACAGCTCCTTCCGCTTGTCAAGCGAGGCTCCATGCATGTAAATGACCAGGACTGTGGCAGGCTGGGGGTTCTGGCAGTATTTAGCCAGGCTGTCCAGATTTTTCATAGCCTGGGCCTCCTTCACTGCCACCAGCTGTCGCGAGGCAAAGACCGGATATCTCATAGCCGCAGTGATGACTTTGTCTGCGTCTGTATCGGTGCCATAGCAAACAGTCTGGTTAAAGTCTCTTTCGCTGTCATCCAGGACATATTTCACTATAGCCTCATAAGCCTGCTCCGGATAATAAGGCTCTTCTCCCATGAGCAGGTACACAGGCCTGAAGATACCCTTTTTGACATCTTCCACTATATCACGGCACAATGAGTGCGTCTCTGCAAATCCTTTAGCCATATCTTTGCAAAGATAATAATTCCAGGTGAAATCGGGGAATTTTGTTTAGCCAAGCCACAAATATATGAAACAGGCCGGCTAATAATCATCGTCATCCGACTCCGATTTCTTTTTCACTGACAGCGGGACAGGATAAATCCGGCCAATCTCGGTTTCCAGTTCCTCCGTCCGCGCTTTTTTTATGGCCCGTTCATTCCTGGACAGAGCACGCTGTTCTCTGCTGTCCTCTGACAGCTTAGCGAAAAGCTCGCCGTTCCTGCGTATCATTCCGGCCAGTTCGGCGATGGTCTCTTCCCTGTGCTTACGGTCCAGCTGGCACTCCCACACCGTGATGACATTCCACCCCCTGGCTTCCAGCCTGAAAGCCGCCGCCACGTCCCGTCTGCGGTTCCGCTCCACTTTTTCATGCCAGTACGCAGAATTGCTTCCCGGCTCGGAATACAGCCGGCACCCTCTGTGTCCGTGCCAGAAGCATCCATTCACAAAAATCACTGTGTTGTACTTTTTCAAAACGATATCAGGTGTGCCTGGAAGAGAACGCACATTCACCCTGAAACGGAATCCTTCCGCAAACAGAGCCTTGCGCACAAGCAGTTCGGGACTAGTGTCCCGGCTGCGTATGTGCGACATGCATCTGTGCCTCTGCTCTTTCGTCATCGTATCCGCCATGCCCGGAGAAACTTGTATTGTCTTGAATATTTTCCAAAATTACTGAAAATTCTTCGATTAATAGATATACTCTACAGGCGATTTCTTGAATCGGAGAATACGAGTGTCTTTCGGGCCTGCACCGTTCTTATAGGCGAACAGGTTTCCCATGTTTCCTCCGAAATACCAGCCCTCTCCCGATGGTGAACAGACACTGAACAGAATGTTGTTATAATGTCCAGAATGCTCTATTCCCTGCTCATTCCACTGTGCGGAAGGGCCATACCAAACCAGAGGCTCATGCTCTGGAAAATCAGGAGAGGAAAGGCCGACATACAGCAGGTCCGAGAGAATGAGAGAGCCCACCTGCACCCCGTTCTTGCGTCCCTGCACACGATTTATAACCGAATGCCCGTTCCAAGGAGATTTGAGCCGGTATGATCCGTCCCAAGCCATCCACATGGTCCCTTCTCCATCGAAAACGCGGTTGAAGTCTTCCATCGAAGGCAGTTCATATCCGTCCGGAGACAGAGCGTCTGCAGGCAGGCTGTTTATATTCACTTGAGCAGGCGCATAACCATCCATGACAGCCACGCCATCTTTTTCAGTTACTTTCATTCCATGCCCGCTGCCGCCGATATAAGCCCATTGCCATAGATCCCGGTACTCTTCTGCAGACGCTGACTCCAGATAGCGGAAGACCGTCATCCCAGCCAGAGCCGCAGGATCTTCTGAAGACAGTATCTGGTCGCCGAAATCCCGGGAATCACCCATCGAATTGTATTTGCACCACCATACTCCATGCAGCCAAGTCACCGGCAAGCCGAAATTCCTTCTCGAAACCATGTATTCCTCCCGCCCTGTCACTTCATTTTCGATGACTATGACAGCATCCTGGCGGCGTCCGTCAGCTGTCGGATCATTCGGTCTCCAGCCTCCGAGCAGCCTCCACGCCCCGCTCTGTCCAGAAACAGGCTCCAGCTTTGCCCAGCTGTCTTCATCTCCGGCAAATTCCACCGATATTGATGTCCCTGACGGGACAATGAAGACTCCCAATTCATTGTCGACATATCGTCCGAAATCGTAACTGTAATCCGGACTGTCAAAATCCATCTCGCCATCCATTTTCACAGGATTTGCAGACAGCGACACCGTCACATTGTCCTCAGGATAAACATAGTCAAGGGTTTTCCTGCGGAACTGCAGCGACACGCAGGCCTCCGGCACGCCAGGTGCATACAGTCCCTTCGATATTCTGAAATAATTCAGCCCTTCATATCCCTGGCCGCCTCCATTCTGGAACGATGCGGCATCCTGAGACAGCTGCTCAGCCTTGAAAAGATAAGCCTCGGCAGAAGAAACCAGCTCCAGTTCATCATCGCTCTCTACAACGAGCACCATATCCACTCCAGAATGCGGAAGTACTACCTGAGTCCTGTCAGCGGAAACTTCTGCCCCAGCAGGCAGCCGGGACAGGAGGGCATTCACCCTGACCCGGCCTTCTCTGTCAGGAGACAGGCCGATGTCTGCGCCAGAACCCCATGCGTCATCAGACACGCCGGCCTGCACAGAATCATCAGTCTCTATTTCGATTTCAGGTTCTTTAGTGCATGACGGGACGATCATGATACCGGCCGCCAGCGAAGCCATCAGGCCTGTCCTGACCATGACCAGCCTTGCAAAACAGCCTGCCGGCTTGGCAAAAATCCATTTAAATATCTTTTTCATACTATGTTTCTTTAAATTGTTTCATTGATTACATAATTTGAAGACAGTCTCAGGCCAATTCAATAAATATATTCCACAGGAGTTTTCACGCAGCGAATCATCCTTGTCTTGGCATTGTTGTTCGCCACGAATTTCATCCAGTTCTGCCCCTGCCTGTCAGACGAAGCATATCCTTCCATGGCCCAGGACTTTCCAGGCACGCCATGAGTCGCCATAAGCAGATGCATCTTCGCTATATTTCCAGGTATAGTATTCCACTGATGCCCGAGCCCGTAAAGCACCCAGCTTTTCCCGTCATGGATGAATTCATAAAATGCCACAGTGCCGTATACATGCCCCAGGAAACTCACCTCCCGCTCTGCGATATTCACTTGCACAGACTCGCCTGCCCTGTTCACAAATGTCCTGGACCCGATGCCCCCGATATTGAAATCGTCGCTTGCGGCGAAAAAAGCATAGTCTTCGTAAGACGGGATTTCATAACCGTCAGGAGTTGACAATGAAGCATCCAATGCTCCGAAATCCTGGGCAGAAGCTTTCATCCCGTCATAAAGGAAGGCCGAGCCGTCATACGACAAAGGAAGGCCGCTGGTATTGCCTGCCTGGTACTGGTCTCCCATCAATTCCAGAAGCTCAGCATCGGAAGCTGCCTGCAGATAATCATATATGGCATCAGATCCCGCAGGTTCACTGCCACAGACCACTTGATCCTCAAAACGCCTGGCATCGCCGCGAAGATTGTACAATGTCCACCAGGCATTGCCCATCTTCACTACAGGAAGCCCCCAGTTTCTTCTCTTCACCTGATATGATTCCCTCGACGAGCCGTCAGCATCGGATATGACCAGAAAACCTTCCTGAACTCTGCCGTCAGCCGCCGGATCATTCGGACGCCAGCCGCCCAATACACGGTAAACATTTTCATTTTCTCCGGCCGTCACTGGCACTGCCTTCATCCATTCATCCTCACCGGCGGGAAATTCCAAAGCCAGAATCTTGCCTGCCGGCAATGCAACCGTGCCGAATTCACCATCAGCATACCTTCCAAAATCACAGACGCCATCATCGTCCAAGACCAGCATGCCTTCCAGCCTTGCAGGATTTTCACGGAAAACCAGCACTATGCGTCCCGCAAGCATATCTCCATGATAAACATCCAGATGCATTCTTTCTGTTTTTCTTCCAGGCATTCTGAGCCTTGATGACACGGCCGCCTCAGCTGTTTTTTCCAGACCTGACTTCGCGACAGGGAGAAGCTCTATCTCCACCCCGTCCACATCGCCGTCTATGACTACTTCTGCAGAAGGCTCTGCCAGCAATGACAGAGAAAACTCTGCACCCTGGTAAGGAACATATACGGTATCACGTGAGTCGCTCACTTTCACAGTTGCAGGCAAGTCCGAATTTTCCATGTCCACCATTCCCTTAAGCGACGGTGCAGACTCCGAAACTCCGCCGTCATCCCAGCTGTCCTGATTCACAGACAGGGACAGGCCTGAACCTTTGGCGCCGACAGAAACTGTATATATCCGGTTCCTCCTGACTTCCAAAGGAACTTCCTTTGACAGGAGCACTGTGCCGCCCTTATATAATACGCTTGCCTTGATTTTCAGGACAGCATCCTGTTCAGGCAGATAAGAAAGAGTCCTGCGGGAACCAGCCAGCGGATTTTCTGAAAAGTCCATCATAACGGCGGCATCGCCCCATTCTCCGGAATCTTCCGTATGGCCGTTTCCGGCCAATGGAAATATCCTTCCTTCATCACTGAAGCCGCTCGCTTCAACTTTCAGAATGCTCACTCCATTTTCATAAGATGAAATATCCAGACGGGCGACTGTCCTTCCCAGCTTCACTTCTACGGCATTTCCCGTGACGGATTCCAAGTCGAGAATGCCTGTCATGCCTATCCCGTTCTCCGTCATCTGAGCTGAAGAAGCTGTCATGGCCAGGAATTTTTCCTGAGATGTCTTTCCGGCCTCGAGCCCGCTGAAAGACGGTGCAGAAGAAAGATTGGCGGCAAAATGAATCTGCCCTGCCCTTTCTCCAGCCTTGAAAATATACTTTCCCCGCGTCACCGAGGATTCCGGCTCCATAATTTCTTTCAGCACGCCATCGGAAAAACGATAACCTCTGACTTCATTTATGCCGTTTTCAGACGGGCTGTAAAAATCGCCCGCGGCAGACATTGTCACCGTCACTCTGCCATGGTCATGAATTTGCGATTCCGGACTATGCTTTTCGGAACATCCTGACAGAGACATTGCGACTGCCTGCAGGAGCAGGGCGGCACTTATTATATCGGTTTTCATAATTCTAACATTTTTAATCAGTTCGGTTTGTAAAATTTCCATATATCATGTCTGGTGCACCGGCATATGGTCAGCGATACAGGTTCTGGTTCGAGGCGCTGTCAAGATAATGCGGCGAGTCCACAGGCATTTTGGAAATATGCTCAACGTAGAAATGGTTCATCAGCTCCTGCGCCCATGGGCCATATGTAAATGAGCTGCTGTGACTGTATCCCATGACGTGGCCAAGCTCATGAAACATGATTTCGCATGAATAAAGAGAGTCATAATGGCTTATCCATCCCGGCTGGTATGCTCCGAAAGTGCTTCCGCCGCCCAGCCCGACCACGCCGTTGCCCGGGTACACCAGACCGACATTGATAGTTCTGGCCTGCCTCATCTGGGCGAGGACAGTCTCGGGAGTGACCTTGTCATCCACCCCTCCGTTGCCGTATAGACGATCCTGGTTTTCCCTCAGAATCTGTTCATGCTCGGGCATGTCAATCATATATGTGAAATTCAGGAAAAAAGCCACTGCTTCACGGCAATGGACAGGCCTTATCCCCATCCAGTTTCCTTGAGGACCGCCGTCAGGCTGCAACGGGTCTCCGCCGAAAAGGTCAAACCTGATATTCCAGCCATGTTCGATTTTCCGCAGCTTTGACCAGAAAGGATCTTCCGACTCGATACGGAATTCGATGCCCTGCAGTTCATGGGAATCTTTCTTTCCGATTTCAACTATCCTCCCTGTGTCGGTGCGATAGAAACCAGACCTTTCTGTCAGAGGCATTCCGCTGATAAAATCTGCAAACGGCGGGATATTGTCAAAATATGCCAGGTCCATAAAGAAGTCTCCTTCAGACGGGATTCTGGCCCGTATCAGGACATCGCTCAAGCCTCGCGGTGAATAAAAGCGGACTTTCAGACGCCCTGAATCATCCACCGATACCTGCAGAGGGGCAGAAGTGTTGAAATTTCTCTCCATCTTGTCAGTATAGATTTCATGAGGCTCGTCATCCTGGAGGATTTTCCCATGGTTTCCTGCCTCATACAGTTTCTCGCTGACGTAGAGAGTGCCGGACTCATCGTCAGGGTGCACTGCATCCACCACTGCTTCATATAGGAAATTGGGAGTTGATGCCGGAACAGCAAAACGATAAAGGCCTTTTACAATATCTCCTGTATAGCTTTTCGTCAGGATTTCCGCTTCTCCTGTCATTTCAGAAGATGAGGGAAGGAAATGGCAGGGCCTGTTCCCGGACATGTCCAGAGTCCATTCTCTGCCTGAAATTTTTCCGGAAAAGTCTCCGCCTGCAGTCATTGCCGAGGCATATTCAGGGACAGAAAGTGTCACTGTATTCGAAACGACAGCGGCCTCTGTGAAAGCATTTCTGAATCTGAATGTGAAGTCCACGCGGCTGACCACCCTCTTCTGCTTCACCGAAACAGGGATTTCAGCCACCAAGTCATATCCAGAAGAGCCATGCCGGCGGACAATTTCAAACGGAGTCGAAGAGTAAAAGTATTCTGCCGCCAATGGAGCCGCCATATCCTGTGGAAATGAAAGCCAGATGTCCGAAATGCTGTTTATATCGGATATCTCTGCTTTGTCAGAGACATAGTCGCCTTTAATCCCCAGAATCAGAAGACGGTAACTGCCTTCATCCAGTCCTTCGATGCGTATAGAAGACAGATCTCTGTCGTAATACCCTTTCAAGTTTCTGTTCCGGCTGCCGTCTTCATTCAGGACGGCAAATTCCACCCTGTCATAGTCTGCCGTCTTGCGGCCTGAAAGAGGCTCTGGGAAATGTCCAGATTCCTTGCTGTCCTTGGAGGATGAAGATGAGATGCCCCCAGCTCCGAGGTCATAGGCTTCATAGCAGAGATTCACTGCAAACCCCTCCCCGGCTGCAGCCTGGCCAGGAAGCACTGGCTCTTCCATCGCACAGGATGAAAGAAGCCAGCATACTGGCAAAGCCATCAAAATGTTTTTCAATTTCATATCCATATTTTTTCTACCTTTGTTTTAATTGCCGGAGGCAAAGGTATTTTTCCGGAAAAACTTTTTTGGTAACAATTGTTACACAGGCGGATGGAAAGCATTTTCGATTCTCCGCTTTTTCGCGGGGGCAACATGGAGACTGACGAACGAATTCTCGGAGAACATCCGGGAAGATATTCTTCTTATGCCAAAGGCGACATCATTGCGATGCAGGGCTATCCCTGCAGAGCTCTTTATCTGCTGTGCGAGGGCAGCGTGTATGCGAAAATGGTCAGCGAAGAAGGCCGTGAATTCACTCTGGACACACTTTCTGCGCCGGAGGCACTGGCTTCCGCTTTCGTTTTCAGCACAGACAGGACATTCCCTGTCACCATCATTGCTTCAGGGGACTGCGGGATATGGAGCATCGGGCGCGACGCTCTGTACAGACTGATTTCCGAGGACAAGGCTGTGCTGGAGAATTATCTGAGGATAGTATCTGACCACAGCATGTTCCTCAGCCAAAGGCTGCATGAATTCGCGCTGCAGAGCCTTTCATCACGGATCGTGGGATACATAGAAAGGAACGGGCCGATAGAGAATCTGCAGGAGACAGCTTTCATTCTGGGTGTAGCGAGACCGTCTTTGTCGCGTGCGATAGCCCAGCTGGTCAGCCAGGGAGTCTTGGCACGGTCAAATGACTCGTATATAAAAGCCGCGAAGTGACCGATTGCAGAAGGGAATCCCCGCTGCGGACCAGGCATTTTCAGTGCCGAGAGGCAGAATCTGAATACAAAAAAAGCGGCCCGGAATCCGGACCGCAATATATAAAACCATTAATAGGAAAATCTTTATACTACTCTTCTGCAGTCTCTGGCTTCACTGCCTTGAATGTACAAGGCTTGGAAGTAACAGCCACGTCATTGTTGTCAGTGAGTTTGACCGTAAAAATATGCAACGAGCCATCAGTGACAGCAGGAAGCTGAGTGATCATCTGAAGCAAAGCTCCCAAATCGAAATTCACTTCTGTTTTTCCAGCCAAGTCATCGCCTGTAGGAAGAGCGCCTTTTGATGCTAATTCAAGCATTGCGATAACTGCAGCATCGTTTATCAAATCCAGTTCATTTTTTTTAAGTATTCCTTCCAAAACGTCTGAATCAACATTCACAACAAAAGTCTTGATTCCAGCAGGAGCTTTTACCACCAGCTTCGCACTCATGTCGGCGGTAATGTCCATTGCTGCAAAATCTTCATTTCCTGGCCACTCTATAACCGGAGCGTCAGCAGATGTAGTTCCATTTCCGTTGTCTTTTTCACATGAAGAGAAAGCAACGATGGCTGAAACTGCCATGATAAAGGTTAAAAATCTTTTCATTGCACTTTTTGTTTATAATTGGTGATATTTTCTTTTCAGCAAGCGCTCAGGACATTATGAAACACTGGTCGGATCCAGATGCGCCTTCGCATAGTCAAGAGTCAGATCGAATGTCTTCTTTTTCGAGCTTGGAGCCTCGTACATGGCATCCGTCATGATCTGCTCGCAGATAGAACGCAGCCCGCGCGCGCCCAGCTTGTTCTCTATGGAAGTATCCACTATCAAGTCCAGCACCTCGGGTTCAATCTGCAGTTTCAGACCGTCAAGCTCGAACATTTTCTCATACTGGCGGATAATCGCATTCTTCGGCTCAGTCAGAATCCTCAGAAGCGCGGCCCTGTCCAGCTGGTCAAGATATGTTATCACAGGAAGACGGCCTATAATTTCCGGTATCAAGCCATAGGCCCTGAGATCCTGCGCTGAAACATACTGGAGAAGATTGTTCTTGTCCACCTGGCGCTTCTGCACAGAGCCATAGCCTATCACCTGAGTGTTCAGCCTCTGCGCTATCCTGCGCTCGATGCCTTCGAATGCCCCTCCGCAAATAAACAGGATATTCTGCGTATTCACCTGCACGAACTCCTGCTCCGGATGCTTGCGGCCGCCTTTTGGCGGAACATTCACGACATTCCCCTCCAGAAGCTTCAGCATCGCCTGCTGCACACCCTCTCCGGAAACATCGCGTGTGATGGAAGGATTGTCGCTTTTGCGGGCTATCTTGTCTATCTCGTCGATAAAGACTATTCCTCTCTCAGCCAGCTTTACATTGTAGTCAGCCTCCTGAAGAAGCCTGGTGAGAATGCTCTCCACATCCTCGCCCACATACCCGGCCTCTGTCAGCACTGTCGCATCCACTATAGTGAACGGCACTTCCAGAAGCTTGGCTATAGTCTTGGCCAGCAGAGTTTTTCCCGTTCCTGTCGGCCCCACCATCAGGATATTCGACTTTTCCAGTTCGAGATCATCTGTCCCTGTGGATGAGAGATTGTTGTTTATCCTCTTGTAATGATTGTAAACAGCTACCGAAAGAAGCTTCTTCGCCCTGTCCTGGCCGATAACATACTGGTCAAGATACTCTTTTATTTCCTTTGGCTTCAGAAGCTTGCCTATCTTGTCAGGAGCAGGCTGCGAAGATTTCTCCAGATTCGTGATATAGTCGCTGCAGATTTTTACGCAGTCGCTGCATATAGCTGAGTCCAGGCCCTGAAGCAGAAGCGGGACTTCACTCTCGCTCCTGCCACAGAACACGCAATGTCTTTCTTCCCTTGTACTCTTTTTAGCCATCCTATTTCTTTTTGCCAGACAGAATCTCGTCTATCATGCCGTATTCGAGCGCCTCGGACGATGTCATCCAGAAATCTCTGTCCCCGTCAGCCTCGATAACCTCGTAAGGCTTCCCGGTATGCTCAGACAATATCGTATACAGCTCCTTTTTCACTTTCAATATCTCTTTCGCCGCTATCGCAATGTCTGAGGCCTGTCCCTGAGCGCCTCCCAGAGGCTGATGTATCATAATCCGGGAATGAGGAAGGGCAGACCTTTTGCCTTTCACTCCTGCACAGAGCAGGACAGCGCCCATGGAAGCGGCCATTCCTGTACATATAGTGGCCACATCCGGCTCTATCAGCTGCATGGTGTCGTAAATGCCGAGGCCGGCAGATACTGAGCCGCCAGGAGTGTTAAGGTAGATGGATACATCTGCCTGGCTGTCTGTAGAAGCCAGGAAAAGAAGCTGGGCCTGGATAATATTGGCCACATCATCATCTATCGGCACTCCCAGGAAGATAATCCTGTCCATCAGCAAACGGCTGAACACATCCATAGAAGCCACGTTCAGCTTGCGTTCTTCGATGATGGTAGGGTTAATGTAGGAATCAAACATGGACTCGTACCTGTGCAGAGCCATAGACGAGATTCCATGATGAAGCCTTGCATATCTGTCAAACTCCTTTTCCATAATGCATTCTATATTTGTGACTATTAAACCGAACTGCGGAAACCCCGTGTTACTTAAGCTCGCGGAATTCCTCTACAGACACTTTCTTTTCGTCCAGAGTGACTATGCCTTTCACTGCGGCCAGAGTCTTGGTATCTTCCACCTGCTCCAGCACGCGACGGCCCTCTTTTTCCTGAGAAAGAATAGTCTTGGCATATGATTCCAGCTGGTCGTCAGGTACATTGTTGATTCCATACATGGCGAACTGATATGCGGCGAATGCCTTCGCACTGGCCATCAAGTCAGCTTCCTCCACCTTCACGGAATATTTGTCCATCAGATAGTTCCTTACCATCTGCCAGCGGTAGTCTTCAAGGAAGAGGTCAAACTCCTTCTCTATGTCCTCCATGGTGAACTTCCCGTCATTGGCCACATAAATCCACCTCTTGAGGAATTTCTCAGGAAGGGCAATAGACGCTTTCTTCACGAGATAGTCCTTCGCATCCTTTGAAAATCTGAACTCAGACTCCTGGCCATATTCTGCCGCAAGCCTTTCAGCCACCTTGGCATCGAATTCTGCCTCAGACTTCACATTGCCCTCGCCGAATATCTTGTCAAAAGTCTCCTGAGTCATAGGAGCCGGCACGAACGTCTTCACATTCTTCACTGTCATCTTGTAAGCAGGGTCAATATTCGCCAGCTCTTCCTTGCTTACTTTCAGCATAGAGGCCCTGTCAGCTTCGTTAGTGAAGGCCTCGTTCACATTCACGTCGATGGTGTCACCTGGCTTGAGGCCCACAAACGATGGCCTGACAGCTTCAGACACGTTGCGAAGAGCCACATATGTGCCTTCGATCTTGGTCTCGCCCTGTTCAAAATCCACGATGATGAAGTCTTCAGCTTTCGCAGACTCTCCATCTTCCAGCGAGCCATACTGTTTCAGAAGGTTCTCCTTCATCTCGCTCTTGGCCAGATCTGAAGCCTCTATATTATAATAAGGTATCTTGTCATCCTTTGAAAGCTCGAATTCCACCTTAGGTGCAAGAGCCACATCGAACTTGAATTCGAAATCATTCCCGTTCTTCCACTCTACATTCTCCTGGCCCTCAGCTGGAAGCGGTTCACCGATCACTTTCAGGTCATTATCCTTGATGAAGCCGTTCAATGATTCTGAAATCAAGTCATTTACAGCATCTACGAGGCATGACTGGCCGTAAATTTTCTCGATAAAGCTCATAGGAGCCATACCTTTCCTGAAACCTTTGAGTTCGGCTGTCCTCTTATGTTCGTTCAGCCTTTTCCTCCTCTTCTCGGAATAATCATCCTTCGCTATCGAAAGCGTAAGCTCGATATTGAGGTCATCGACTTTATTCTGTGCAATTTTCATAATATAAATTTTTAAATATTTTTCTCTTTTATGCAGGACTCTGTCCGCAATGGCCATGCTCCTGCCGCAAGTGCAAGAGCGCAAATATAGTCAATCCGAAAATAATATCAAAATTAAGACAACGCAACGGCTTTCGGCACGCGGACATCATGGCTTGCGGTGGCGAGGCATCTTCTTCGGATAGGCTATGCGGGCATGGTAGACCTGCTGAAGATATGACTTCAGAACATTTTTCACGATGTTCAGTTCCTTCAGGGAAATGTCAGCATCCTCGAACTGGCCGTCCGACATCTTCGACTTGACTATATTTTCCACCAAGGCTGACACCGTTTCTGCGGAGTAGTCCTTCAATGTCCTTGAAGCCGCTTCCAGCGTATCGCTGAGCATGATGATAATCTGCTCCTTGGTATAAGGCTTCTTCCCTTTATAGAAAAAGTCCTCGGCATTGGCGGGGTCGCCGCCACCATTAATATATTTGTTGTAGAAATAGGCAGTGCATGTGGTGCCGTGATGGGTGACAATAAATTCCTTCACGACTCCTGGAAGCTTGAACTTTTCTGCGAGAGCCATGCCGTCCGGGACATGCTTAATAATCTCTATGGCGCTTTCCCGCGGTGTCAGGCCGTCATGGTAGTGCACTCCGAGATTCTCGTTTTCTATAAAGCACTGCGGATTCATGATTTTTCCTATATCGTGGTACAGGGCCCCTGCACGGACCAGCAACACATTGGCATCGATGGAGCGGGCCGCCGCATCGGCCAGGTTCATAACCTGCAGGGAGTGCTGGAATGTACCCGGAGCTTTATGGGCCAGATCTCTGAGAAGCTTGTTGTTGGGGTCTGTAAGCTCTGCCAGCCTGTTGTTTGAAACCAGCTGGAATATTCTTTCAAAAAGGTATATCAGAGGATATCCAGCGACTGACAGGAATGAACCGATGAACAGATAGAGTATGGTTCTGTAGTCATGAAAGCCGCTGATGCCTTCTATAAGCCTGAAGCCGAAATATATCAGGACGAGCACACAGAAGACTATCAATGCAGTGATAAACTGCTTCCAGCCCCTGTTGAAAATCTCGGCAAAGAAAATCGTGATGGCGCCTGCCGCCAGATACATCACGAAAAGCTCCACTCCGTTGTGCGAGAATATCAGCAGCGGGAGCAAGGACAGGATATAGACCGGAAGCACCACCCTCTTCTTGAAGAATGCCACCAGATAAAGAGCCACCAGGGTGAAAGGAGTCATATACAGAAGCAGCGGGTCCACCTTTTCCACCACTATGGCGAGCAGAGTGGAGAACAGGAAAATCACCAGAAGATAGAGATACCTGTTCATCTCGTCGAAAACCCAGTAATTCGTATAAAATATAGTGAAAAACAGGACTGTAACCAGAGTCAGCGCCAGCAATATATTGCCTATCCACAGCCATATTCTCGGGCCGTTGTAGCCGAGGCTGCTCTCATACTCTGCCTTGTAGGAATCCAGGAGCTGCTCTATTTCTGCTGTAATGATTTCCCCTGTAGAGACTATCAGCTGCCCTGCATTCACGACTCCTGAAGCAGGTGAAACATAGTCTACGGATTCTTCATGCACCAGGTCAGTCGTCTGCCTGTCGAAAAGCAGGTTGGGCTTGACCAAGTCATATATGCCTTCAGCATGGCAGAGAGAGTCGACATTGCACCGAAGCTCGGCTTCGGTGAGGAAAAGAAGAAGGAAATCCTTGGCTTCCTGGACTGTATAAACTTCAGAAGACGGCACTTTCTTCGCACGCCTGTCTTTCTGGACGAAGATTACATTGCTGTCGAAAGTCTTGCCCTCCGGCAAATATTCCGATCCGGCCCCATCCACTACCCCGCTGCCGTATAAACGTGCAAAAGCATTGAGTATCTCTGGCTTGTACTGATTGCAGTCTCCCATGTCCAGCTTCTCCACCTGCGCTATCTGTGTATGGACCACGGTGTCGGAATAGCGGAAGTACGGAATGATGCTTGAACCAAGCAGGCTGCGCTCCGCCTGAATCTGCGCGTCTGTCTTCAGTATAGGGAAGTCGAACTGAGCCACAAGGGGGTCGTACATCCATGGCGAACCTCTTTTGTAGTCATAATTGAACTTGCCCATCCTCGGGAAAATCAGGACCAGGGTGACAAAAAGTATCGCCAGAGGCAAGTAAACCTTCCAGGAGTAATTTATCTTCGTCTTTTTCATCACAATTCCGGTTTATATTTCAATGGACTGTACTGGTAGCTGTCAGAAATATATGCATGGATATCATGCCTTTTGAGAAGCGAAACGAATCTGCGCGGTACATTTCCAGAAGCCTCGGAGGATGATATCGTGACGATAAGATCGCCCCGCAGATTGATTGTAGAAATGCTGAACGGGAAAAGCGACGGAGGCACGAGCGGATAAAATTCCATGATATACTGCTGCATGGTTTCAGGCATGATTACATTTCCCACATTGCACAGCGAATATGTAGACTCTCCGGATTTGCGGCTTATCATAGCCTGCATGGCAGCGGCCTTCTCCCCGATGGTTTTCTTGTCCAGGATGTCTTCCAGCAGGGAGATCTTTCTCTGAGCATTGTACGCAAGGGCATCTGTCCTCAGCTGGGCTTCAAGGAATTTCTTCTGGGACATCAGCACTGTGGCAAGCGGATATTCCGGAAGCCTTCTGTTGTATGCCAGAGGGAGGTTCACGAAAAACGGACGCAAAGTAGTGGTAGGAAAATACTGCCTCAAATTCACCTGAATGTACGCTATCATATACTCTCCCGGCACATCCGATTCAGGAAATTCCTCAAGCAGAGCCTGAGAAAAGAAAGGTGAAATGATAGTCGACGGCATCCCGCTGTGCAGCCTGGCCTCTCCTTTCATTTTAGAAAGCGGAATATGGATCTGCGTGACTCTGAAAGATGAACCTTCATGTCTTGCAGGCAAGTTCACCGCCTTCGCATCCATATACCACACAGGCCGTGAAGCCGGAATATCATCCAGCCTTACGAACGCATCATCAGCCTCTATCTCATGAAAATCGCTGTCCGGAGTGATGACGCTGCCGTCGTTCTCGACATCGTATCCGTCCAGCTGCAGATATCTGCATATGACTGCACGAATGAACGGAACTATACCTTTCTCATCTGTCAATGCTCTGTGGAAATCAAAATATATGGTTTTGTGATTCACAAAAACAGCGAAAAGACAGCTCTTGCCGAATTCTCCTGACTCAGAGAAAGTTTTTCTCTGCTCCAACGGCAGGACCTTGACCGGAGAATTCCTTTTCACATAGGCCAGCGACTCATCCTCCCTGACGACTTTCAGGTCGATATGAGGGAAACGCGGCATAAGCCCGTTCAATGCCTCTTCCAGAATTTCCGGATCGACAGCCATAGTCAGTCCCACGACATAACAGAAAGATGTATTCGAAACAGAAGAATCCGAATAAAGATAAGTGCTCCCCAGCAAGTCCGGGGCTTGATATCCTGCATTGCTCATTTCAAGGCGTCATTTGTGGAACGGGCTGTCCGGTTCCTTGGCCATATAGCTGAACTCCAGCCGGTCTGTGAGGGATGGCCATAGGTTATGCATAAATACAGTAAGTTTTCCGATAGCAGTCAGTATCATGTGAGACTTTCTGCGGATCAGGCCTTTAGCCAAGTATTCAGCCACCTTTTCGGCACTCATCATCTTGCCTTCGTCACGAGGCGTCTTTCCCTGGGCTGTCCCGTCCGCAGTGAGGGCGGCGTTCCTGACATTGGATGCAGTGAACCCTGGAGCGAAAACCATGACATGAAGCCCGTCGTACAGATGCTCTATTCTCAAGGTGTCAAGAAAGCCCCTTATGGCATACTTGGATGAAGAATAGCCAGTCCGGCCCGGAAGTCCTGAATACCCTGCTATGGAAATCACTCCTACCACAGAGCCTTTAGTCTCAAGAAGATAAGGCAGAGCGTACTTCGTGCAATATACAGTGCCCCAGTAATTCACATCCATCAGCGTCTTGAGCACGGACAAATCCAGGTCGCGGAACATGGCCCGCATGGACAGGCCAGCATTGTTCACCAGAATGTCTATCCTTCCGAACTTCTCCACCGTCTTCTCCACCAGAGAGCGGCAATCCTCTTCGACTGACACATCAGTCTTCACGCACAGCACTTCAGTCTCTTTCGACAATTCTGCAGCTATTTCTTCCAGTTTGCCGGCCGACCTGGCGGCCAATGCCAGCTTCGCCCCGCAGGAGGCGAATAATTTGGCAGAAGCCAACCCAATTCCTGAGCTGGCTCCTGTGATAATCATGACTTTGTCTTTAAAAAATTTTCTGTTCATTCCGAAAATCTGTGAAAAGCGGAAAAACATTAATGAATAGCCATGTCGACAATTTCGTCTCCATCATACTCTCCCCTCTCGAGCTTCGCCCTGATCTCGGCAAAAGTCTTGAGTGTGTAGTCCACATCTTCCATAGAATGCGCCGCCGTAGGGATGACCCTGAAAATAATCATTCCTTTAGGGATGACAGGATATACTACGATAGAGCAGAATATTCCATAATTTTCCCTGAGATCCACGGCCATCTTTGTAGCCTGGCCTACACCGCCTTTGATAGCGACAGGGGTGACGCAAGCCTCTGCCGGCCCTATATCGAACCCGAGCTCGCGGAATCCGTTCTGAAGTTTGCGAGTCACCTTGAAAAGTTTCTTTCTCAGTTCATCGCCTTCCTCGCTGCGGATGATGGACAGCCTCTTGAGACCGCCTTCCACGAAAGCCATAGGAAGCGACTTCGCATAAATCTGAGAACGGAGGTTGTACCTGAGGTAGTCAATGATGACCTTAGGCCCTGCCACGAAGCCTCCGATACTTGCCATGGATTTGGCATATGCTCCGATATAGAGGTCCACTTCATCCATGACACCGAAATGCTCGGATGTACCGCGGCCATGCTCTCCCATCACGCCGAAGCCATGGGCATCGTCGATTAGAATCCTGAAATTGTATTTCTTCTTGAGAGCCACTATCTGGTCGAGGTTGCCAAGCGCGCCGGTCATTCCGTACACACCTTCTGTAATAAGGAGTATTCCGCCGCCTGTCTCTTCGCAGAGTTTTGAAGCTCTCTTCAGCGTAGCTTCGCAGCTCTCTATATCGTTGTGACGGTAAGTCATCCTCTTGCCCATGTGCAGGCGGGCGCCGTCAATAAGGCATGCATGCGCTTCAGAGTCGTAAACGATGATATCGTGCCTGTCCATAAGGGCGTCAATAGTGGAAATAATTCCCTGGTAGCCGAAATTGAAAAGGAAGGCATCTTCTTTCTTCTCGAATTCAGCAAGCTCCCTCTCGAACTGCTCATGAAGCGAAGTATGTCCTGACATCATGCGGCTTCCCATCGGATATGCAAGGCCCCATTTAGCGGCGGCCTCGGCATCAGTCTTCCTCACTTCAGGATGGTTTGCCAGCCCCAGATAGTTGTTCAGGCTCCAGCAGAGTACATCCTTTCCACGGAATTTCATGTGAGGGCCGAGCTCTCCTTCTAGTTTCGGATACATATAATATCCAAAAGCCTTCTGTCTGTACTGGCCGAGAGGACCACCTGAGTCTCTGGCGATTCTGTCAAATATATCCATAATTTCCAATAATTTAGATTTTAATACTGTTCAAATTTCCGGTTAAATATTTTCTCCTGCAGCGGAACTTGTTCCAGACTGGCTATGCATCCACATTTGCATAGTGGGCATTCTGTTCAATGAACTCTCTGCGAGGCGGAACATCGTCTCCCATCAGCATTGAAAAAGTGCGCTCAGCCTCGGCCGCATTGTCGATCGTCACCTGGCGGAGCAGCCTGCGTGAAGGGTCCATTGTAGTTTCCCAGAGCTGGACATCGCTCATCTCGCCGAGACCTTTGTAACGCTGGACAGTCACGCCTTTGTCTGAACCCTTGCCGAGTTTTTCAGTCGCGGCCTTGCGCTCGGAATCAGTCCAGCAATATATCTCTTCCTTTCCTTTCTTCACGAGATACAAAGGAGGAGTGGCGAGATAAACATAGCCGTTTCTTATCAGGTCCAGCATATATCTGAAGAAAAATGTAAGAATCAGAGTGGCAATATGGCTTCCATCCACATCGGCATCGGTCATGATGATGACCTTGTGATAGCGCAGCTTGGATAGATTCAGTGCCTTATGGTCATCTTCAGTGCCCACAGTCACGCCGAGAGCAGTATAAATGTTCCTTATCTCCTCGCTCTCGAACACCCTGTGCTCCATAGCCTTCTCCACATTCAGAATCTTTCCCCTGAGGGGCAGAATAGCCTGCGTCATCCTGTCTCTTCCCTGCTTTGCAGTACCGCCTGCGGAATCTCCCTCCACCAGGAAGAGCTCGCATTTCTCAGGGTCGCGCAGAGAGCAGTCAGCCAGCTTGCCTGGCATGCCAGCTCCTGACATCACCGTCTTCCTCTGCACCATTTCACGGGCTTTCCTGGCCGCATGTCTGGCCGTAGCGGCCAGAATCACCTTGTCTACTATGGCTCTGGCATCCTTCGGATTTTCTTCCAGATAAGCCTCCAGTGCTGTGGCAGTAGCCTGGGAAACGGCAGAAACCACCTCGCTGTTTCCGAGCTTGGTCTTCGTCTGCCCTTCAAACTGAGGCTCTGACACCTTCACTGAAATGACAGCAGTCAGGCCCTCCCTGAAATCATCAGCGGCGAGATCGAATTTGAGCTTGGCGAGCAGATTGTTCTTGTCCGCATAGTTTTTCAGAGTCCTGGTAAGCCCCATCTTGAAACCCTGCAGATGGGTGCCGCCCTCTATAGTGTTGATATTGTTTACGTAAGAGTAGATTTTTTCGGAAAATCCGGTATTGTACTGCATGGCGATTTCGATAGGGATGACCTTGTCGGTCTCCAGATAGATAGGCTCTTCGATGAGCTTTTCTGTACCGCCGTCGAGATAGTTCACGAACTCTTTCAGTCCCTCTTTCGAATAGAATACATCATGTCTGTACTCATCCGAAGGATTTCCGTTCTCGTCTGTCAGCCTTTCTCTTTTGTCAGTCAGTATCAGCTTTATACCCTTGTTCAGATAGGCCAGCTCCCTGAGCCTGGCGGCAAGAGTGTCATACTTGTACACGGTAGTGACAGTGAATATTTCCGGATCCGGATGAAAGGAAATGGTAGTCCCCGTATCGGACGCCTCTCCCGTCACTTTCACATCAGACAAAGGCTTGCCTTTGGAATATTCCTGGACGAAGATTTGCCCTTCCCTGTGGATTTCCGCCCTCAAATAGTCAGACAAGGCATTTACACAGGAAACACCGACTCCGTGGAGACCTCCTGACACCTTGTAGCTGTCCTTGCTGAACTTTCCTCCTGCATGAAGGACAGTCAGCACGACTTCCAGAGCAGACTTGTGCTCCTTCTCATGCATGCCAGTCGGGATGCCTCGTCCATTATCCTTGACTGTGATGGAATTGTCCTCATTGATAGTCACTTCGATATCCGTGCAGAAACCTGCCAGAGCTTCATCGATACTGTTGTCCACCACCTCGTAAACCAGATGATGCAGACCTCTCTCCCCAATGTCTCCAATATACATGGACGGCCTTTTCCTCACGGCTTCCAGACCTTCCAGAACCTGGATACTGCTGGCGGAATACTGTTCTTCCGCACTATTCTTCACTTCGTTTTCACTCATTTCTCAGAACAAATTAGTTTCAGCCCGGTACAATTCCGGCTCTGAATATAAACGGACAAATTTAACAATTTTATCACAAATTCAAGCAAATTCCCGCTGTAAAATATATCCCGCTCTGCGAATAAAGAGGTGTATACTGGATGACAGAGTTCAGGAGATTCCCGCCACGGAGCCACAGGGAGAACTTGCGTGTGAACGCATATTCAAATGAAGCTCCGAGATCTGCATATCCGGGAACTTCAAGCCTCGTACCCGCAGAAATGCCGGAAGATGTCCTGAGATCTCCTTGCCTGGAAGTGGCGAAGCCGCAGTCGACCCCCACGAAAATACGCTCTTTCCAATTGTACTGCGCACTTGCATATCCTGTAAATGCTGAAGGAGTGAATGCAAAAGCGCTTCTCTTCGCCACATCAGAAGCCTGGTACTGCACCCAGCCTCCCAGACGGAAATCCTGAGACTTCCATGCCATATCCAGCCTGGCATAAAACATCTGATATGGAATATATATCAGCCCTGGAGCCAGATGCGGCATATCGCCTCCGCCATCAACAGCGGATACGGAATGCGCAGGAGCGTTGCTGAAATTCCTGTAACCAGCACTCAGGTCATAACTCAGGCGCGATGCGATATTTCCTTTAAGACCTAACGAAGCCGAGACACGCTCCACTGTATTGTCCAGCAGCGGGCCTTCGCCGGCATGATTATAGAACATGAAAATATGTCTGTCAGCATCTGCCAGCGAAGAATAACGGTTGATGTCAGGCCCGCCTCCTGCAGTCAAATAGACATCCATGTATTTCCTTATTGCCGACCAGCTGATCCTGACATCCGGATAAACTGCCTGTCCCTTGGACATATTCATCGGAATGACAGCATCAGCACGGTTGTTCCTGAACAGAAAAGCCAGCTTCACTCCCAAATCCAGATTCCATCGGCTGTTCGAAAAAACATAATGCGGAGTCACTGAAACACTCCCTGCATCAGAGCCGAAAACATGCCCTCCATATGAGGCATAATCCACTGAAAAATCGGCCAGGACAGAATGTCCGGACCTGAAAGTCCCGCCGAGAGATGCATCCACATCGAGATTGTGCTCTGAAAGATAGCTTCTGCCAGACACCCACAGGCATTCTGACTTCTCTTCAGCAAAACGGTAAGCCACGTTCAACGAATATACCAGGTGGGATTCCAGCCTCTGCTTGGAAGCAATGCCGAACTTTACATCCAGCCCGTCATACGCCTTGGAAACCACTGTGTCCTTCAGTGCCGTTCCATAATAGCCGGCTCTGAAAGACAATACTCCGGTCTTCCAGTCGAACGAGCCATCCACACCGGCCTCTGTAAGCAAATCATGGCCGGAGAAACGTGTTCCGTCCGGAACAATAGATGCCCGAGGCATCTGCCCGTCCACTCCAAGAGACCTGTAGCTTCCGATATACGAACGGTGCACTCCATAAAGGGAAAGCCGGAATTTTTCTTTCCTCACAGGCGACCAGACGAAATCCAATGTCGGATGCAGGGTATATCCCGCTCCGGCGCGCAAATACAGGGACCTCTCCCCCGGCAACGACGGAGCTATGTCCATGTCCATCAGGAACGGCCTGAATTCATATGCTCCTTTGAACGGGCTGTCAAATACAGAATAGTCGAACTGTAGATTGAACTTGGTGACACTGTCCGGGACAGCCATCTCCACGGACGGCTTGTCCAGGTCCATCATGGTGCCCCGGTATTGTCTGGACACCTCAACAGTAGGATTCAAATCCTGCCCTGCCGCAGAAATGCACAGGAGAAGCAGCGAAACTGTAAAATATATTCTGGATACTTTCATGTAATTTTCTTGTCTGTTTTGATTCTCTTTCTGATTTCATGGCACGAGCCGATGCTGTCACTTTATGCTTCCCGTCTGCATGAGTTCCTGGAGTTTTTCCAGCCTCATCTGGACTCCTGGCAGGACATCATCATCCTCCGACTCCGGAGTATATCCCTGGGCAACGCTTTCAAATGTTGCCTTGGCCTGCTCCAGGTCGTCCATTTCCACGAAAGCATCGCCGAGGACTATGAAAGACTTGGCCAGCCAGTAATTCTGGCCGGTGCCGGATTCAGAGAAACTGTAAACCCTGTTTTCCACTTCCGAAAACACACCCCTGTCATAGCTGTCCTGAATCATGAGGAAGGATGCTTCTGCCCCCTCATCTGAAGCTGGATCCTCTGCCAGTTCAGCCAAGACCGCGAAAGCTTCATCCCTGTGCGAAGTTGCCAGCAGCGATTTGGCATCCACATACCGGGCTTCGCGGACCAGAGCTTCATCAGCAAAGTCCTGCCTGGCCACAATTTCAGAATACTTCACAGCCTCGTCATACAGCCTGGCGCGGTAAGCGGAACGCATCAGTCCCACGAGAGAAGCTGTCCTGTATCCGGCATCGACAGTGGAAGAATACAATTCTCCATATGCATCGAAAGCTTCCTGATATTTCTGCATGGAATATGACAAGTCAGCGTAATTTTTGACTGCCTGCTCCAGGAACGGTCCCTTTCCGGCAGACATGACCTTCTCATAATGGTCACAGGCAGCCTCAGGCTGAGATGTCAGCCTGCATGATTCGCCGAGATAATACTCGGCATTGGTGACCATTTTTCCCGACGGATACTTTTCCAGATAAGAAGTGAGGGACGCTATAGCCTTGGAATAGTTTTCTGAGAGGAAAATCTGTTCAGCGGCATTGTATATCATCATCTCTCTCTCATCCTCTGTCTTGAGGGAAGATTTGCCGATGCTCTCGATATATGCAAGGTAGTCCTCCGGAGCATTCAAAGTCTTGTAAATGGACTCTATGGCAAGGAGAGCCGCGTCTGCATACTCAGAAGGCGGCATATCTTCCACGACTTTCTTGTAATACCCTAACGCCTTGTCATTTTCAGACCGGTTTCTATAAATCATGCCCAGCTCGAGATAGGCTCTGGCAATGAAAGTGCTGTCACGGACATTGCCCGACAGGGCATTGAAACAGGAAATGGCCTTGGCCGTGTTTCCGGCGGCAACGAGAGTGCGTCCAAACTCATACATCGCCTCCGGATAAAAAGCGGATGCAGGAGCCGCCTTTTCGACATTGGACAGGAGCTTGAGCTTTTTGGAATTGTCCCCTGCCAGGCCATATGAAACCGCAGCCTGGTAGTAAGGATAGATATCGTCAACATCGAACCAGCCCTTGAGCACCTCGTCATAAGCTTTCACAGCATCGGCATACCTCTGCTGCATGAACATGCAGTCGCCATAACGGAGCAAAGCTTCCTTTCTGAAAGACACCTGCGCCTCGGACAGATATGTACTGAACCAATTAGCGGCGTAATTATAGTCATTCTTTTTCATATAGCACCAGGCTATATTGAACGGCACCAACGATGACTCTTCCTTCCCGTACAGGGCTGAAGTGTTGTACAAATCCATCAGCACATCCAGAGATTTGTCAAACTGCCCGGACCTGTAATAAGCTTCTGCCAGCCAGTAACGGGACATCTGGTTGAAATACGTCCGCCTGTCCGAATAATATCCGGCGGCGCGGAGACAGTCGACAGCAGCCCGCCATGAACCGGCCTTGATCAGCTGGTTTGCACGGAGATAGTTCGCTTTCATATAATTTGACTTCATGCCCGGATCCAGCTCATCTATCTCGTCATAGGCATCTATGGCGGCGGCATAATCCCTGCCGTAAAGAGCGGCTATGGCTATATAGCTGTATATCAGTTCACGTTTCCCTGTGTCTGAATATTTATTCAAATAATCATAGAAGACCGATGTATCTGTATTCAGGTCGAAAGCGAGTTTCGCATAATTGAAAAAAGCATCTTCTTTTATATGCGGATCATAATCTGGTCCCGATGCGTCCTTGAATGCTCCCATCGCGGCGACCTTGTTCCCTGTCTTGATATAGCTGTACCCCATCTGATAGTTCGCTATCTGGCCCAGAGAATCCGAGCGGTCCGTCATCATCAGGAAATTGTCGACTGCTCCCTGCCAGTCTTTCACCGCATACAGGACAGAGCCTGCATAGAAAAAATCAGAACGGGACTGCGCAGAAAGGGACTGGCGGCTCAAATCGAAATATTTTTTAGCGTTCTGCGTATCCCCCAGCACAAGGCATGACTCCGAAATGAACCTTGCTATATACGGCTTCTTGTCATCCGACACTTTCTCGAGAATTTCCGGGCCGTGCTTCCTTACAGCCTCATATTCTTTCAGCATGAAACGGCATTCCACGAGATAAAATGAGGCAATCTCTGTAAAACGGCTGTCCTTGGAAGCCTTTTCCAGCCAGCCGGCGGCGTCAGCGAATTTTTCTTGCTCATAGCAGATATATCCTGCGGCATACTGTGCAGGAGCAGTGTAGTCAGAATGCGCCCTCATGGTCAGGTCCGTAAATCTGAGCAGCGCCCTGTCGAAGTAGCGAAGCTCGAAATCACAGTAAGCACGCTTGAACTGGAATTCGGGAACCTGCTTTCTGTACAGCTGATGGCGTGACAGCTGTTCGAACTGCTCTGAAGCCGCCTTGAAATCCTTGTCATCGAATAAATTCAATGCATACCTGTACCGTATCTGCGGAATCAGCGCTGAAGACTGGGACCTCCCGATGAATTCCTCTATCAGCTTCTCATATCCAGGGACACGCAGGCTGACGGCATTCAGCACATAATATCCGTAAGCATCCATATCACCAGTCCTCATGGCGATATCCTGGAAAAGAAGCATCGACCTGTCATACATGCCGTTCTCAAACAGCTTCAGGGCCTGCCTGTATTCACGTGTCCATGCTCTGCCGCTGTCACCCTGCGGATTCCCGTAAGGAAGTATCTGCGCCGACGCACATATCCCGGCGAACACCAGACAGACGGCCGTGGCAATCTTTATTTTCATCTGACTCACTTTATGATATTTTCGCACAAAAATAGGCTTTTTTTCCCTATATTTGCGAAAATGTACTCAAAATAATTGGCATGAATCCGGGAGAATCAATTTCAGCGGAATTCATTGTACCGGAATTAATTTCGTAAATCACATGAAGGACAGGAAACCAGTGATATCTTTCAGGGGCGCAGACATCTGCGGAGGCGAAAACACCGTCCTGTACGGACTGGACATGGACGTATACCCTGGGGATTTCCTTTATATAGTAGGCAAGGTAGGAACAGGCAAAACGTCCATAATCAGGACTGTCATAGCTGAAAATCCGCTGAAAAAGGGAGAAGGCGAGGCTTGCGGCTTCGACCTCAGGCATATAAAAGAGAAAGAGATACCTTTTCTGAGACGGAGATTGGGAGTGGTGTTCCAGGACTTCCAGCTGCTGATGGACCGCAGCGTAGAGGAGAATCTTCTGTTCGTGCTGAAGGCCACAGGATGGAAAAACAGTGCGGACATGGAAAAGAGAATCGCAGAAGTGCTGAAAGCGGTGGGCATGGCGCATAAATCGCACAGGATGCCTCACCAGCTATCAGGTGGAGAGCAGCAGAGGGTTGCCATAGCCAGGGCTCTGCTGAACAAGCCTGAAGTGATATTGGCAGATGAACCTACTGGAAATCTGGACAGCGAAACAGCTGAAGGAATCATGGAGCTCCTGACTTGGATAAACCGCGAGCGCGGCACTGCCGTGATGATGGTCACGCACAACCGCACCATTTTTGACAGATATCCAGGCCGCATATTCGAATGCCGGGACGAAAAATGCCGCGAAATCATTGCGCCGGAGGCGAATGAAAACACGGCGGCGGACGAGGCGGACATGGATATTGCGCCGAAGGCGGACGAAAACATGACGGACGACGAGACGAACACGGATATTGCGCCGGAGGCGGACGAAAAAACAGATGAAATACAATGACTGCAGAAGAAAGATATACAGGGATACTGGACTGGTTCTCCCGGAACATGCAGGACGCGCAGACAGAGCTTCACTACGATTCTGTCTTCCATCTCCTGATAGCGGTCATCCTTTCCGCACAGTGCACTGACAAGAGGGTGAATATGCATACGCCCGAGATTTTCAAAAAGTACCCTTCTCCTGAGAGCCTCGCCTCGGCAGACATCGAAGACGTAGCTGAAAACATAAAATCCATCACTTTCCCGAACAGCAAAGCCCGTCATCTGGTGGGGATGGCCAGGATGCTCATAGACAAATTCTCCGGAGAAGTGCCTTCCGACCCGTCAGAACTGGTCAAGCTTCCAGGAGTTGGCCGCAAGACGGCCAATGTCATAGCGTCTGTCGTCTACAACCGCCCTGTAATAGCTGTAGACACACATGTGTTCAGGGTGGCTCGGCGCTTGGGGCTGTCAGAAGGCAAGACAGTGGAAGCAGTGGAAAAAGACCTGACAGGCTCTATAGCTCCGGAAATGAGGCCCAAGGCCCATCACTGGCTGATTCTGCATGGCAGATATGTATGCACAGCCAGGAAGCCTTCATGCGAAGGGTGCGAAATCAGCAGATGGTGCAAATCTTATGAAACCGGGACAGACTGTTCCAAAGCATAGCAAATAAAGACAAAAAAATGACTTTCACTTCTGAAAACATATTGCTGATATTATCCGTCCTGATTTTCAGCAGCATACTTATAAGCAAGGCAGGATATCGCTTCGGACTGCCTTCCCTCCTCCTTTTTCTGGTGGCCGGAATGCTTTTCGGTGTAGACGGGCTGGGGCTTCAGTTCAATGACGTAAAGCAGGCGCAGTTTATCGGCATGTGCTCGCTGTGCATCATTCTGTTCTCCGGCGGCATGGAGACCAAGATAAAAGAAATACGCCCGGTGCTGGGCCCTGGCCTGATGCTGTCGACAGCCGGAGTGATTCTGACCACTCTGTTCACAGGGCTTTTCATATATGCACTCTCTGTCTGGGAAAGCTGCCCGATAAGCCTGCCGCTGGTGACCTGTCTTCTGCTGGCGGCCACAATGTCATCTACAGACTCTGCTTCCGTATTCAACATTCTCAGGAACTCTAAGATGAGGCTGAAAAACAATTTGCAGCCAATGCTGGAGCTGGAAAGCGGAAGCAACGACCCGATGGCATATATCCTGACCATCATACTGATACAGCTGGCAAACAGCCTGACAGGAGATGCCGCAGGAAACCTCGACGCATGGGCGGTGGCAGGAGATGCGCTGAAGACGCTGGCTCTTCAGTTCGGGGCAGGATGCTTGGGCGGAGTCGTTTTCGGATTCGCCACCGTGTGGTTTCTGCGCAGAGTCGGGCTGAACAACGCCCCGCTGTATGCCATCATGCTGCTGAGCGTTATGTTCTTCTCCTATACCGCGACGACCTATCTGTCTGGCAACGGATACCTCGCCGTATACATAGCAGGCATCATCATAGGAAACCATAAAATCCCTTACAGAAAGGACATATCGTCATTTTTCGACGGAATCACATGGCTGGTGCAGATAGTCATGTTCCTCATCCTGGGATTGCTGGTGAATCCACATGAAATGATGAGGACAGCTCCTGTAGCCCTGCTTATAGGTATATTCATGATACTGGCAGGAAGGCCTTTGAGCGTATTCATCTCGCTGGCCCCGTTCAGAAAAATTTCCACTGCATCCAAGCTGTTCATATCCTGGGTCGGACTCAGAGGCGCGGCCCCGATTCTGTTCGCCACTTATCCTGTAGTCTCGGAAGTCCAGGGCGCAGACCTGATATTCAATGTGGTGTTCTTCATCACTCTGCTGTCTCTCATCATACAGGGAAGCTCCATTCCGGCATCAGCCAGGATGTTCAAGCTGAATGAAGAAATGCCTGAAGAAGAAAACACTTTCGGCATAGAGGTGCCCGAGGAAGCAGGGAAGCTGGTGGAAATCACTCTCACTGAAGAGTCTCTGCTGCACGGCAACACTCTCAAGGAGCTTAAACTCCCGGAAGGAATGCTGGTGATGATGATTAAAAGAAATGACAAGTTCATTGTCCCGAACGGGACAATAGAGCTGAAATCAGGAGACAGGCTCCTGATCATATCTGATGTGGAAAGCGCTTAATGAACTTGAACTCTGTCACACAGGCAGGAATCTCATCCCTGTAGTGGGTGACGTAAATGAGTGAAACTTCAGGGCGGGAACAATACTCCTGAATGATGCGCGAAGCCAGCTTTTTCTTTCCAGCATCGAGGCCATGAAGCGGTTCGTCCAGAATCATAAGTTCCGGAGATTTCACAAATGCGCGCACCAGCAGGACAAGACGCTGCTCGCCATACGATATCCTCAGAAAAGACTTGTCTGCAAGATGGCCGGCTTGGAAAAGCTTCATCCACTGCATAGCGGTGCTGTATTGGCTTTCGGAGCACTCTCTGGACAGCCCTATCGAATCGAAAAAGCCGCTGGCCGCCACTTTGATGCAAGGAATGTCCTCCATATAGTATGTATGGATGTCAGGGCTCAGATAGCCTATGCGTTTTTTAATGTCCCAGATGCTCTCTCCGGAGCCTCGCCTGCGTCCGAAAAGAGTGATGTCATTTGCATAAGCCTGCGGATTGTCTCCGCAGACAAGGCTGAGCAGGGTGGATTTTCCGGCACCGTTTTCGCCCAGCAAAGCCCAGCACTCTCCCCTCTTGACCTCCCAGTCAACATCTGAAATGATTTTCCGTCCGCCATACTTCACGCTGACAGATTTGAGCTGAAGCACATATTCGTAATCTGCGGAGACTTCCTGGCCGGGACAAGAGCCGGGAAGGACCAGCGAGGCATCTTCCTGCAATGACGGGAAAAGGCTGGAAACTGACAACGGATCTTTCAAGAATTCGTCACGCGTCACCGGAGGAAGCAGGCTCAGGTCCTGAACTGGCAGAACCATGTCTATCCACCGAGGCAGGTCACGGGTCTGGCTGAGAACCAGGATAGTCTGCAGACCTTTACGCTCTTTCAGTACAGAGAGCATAGAATCAAGGGAGGAGCGGGAAACCTCGTCCAGGCCTATAAACGGATTGTCAAGTATGATGACAGACGGCTCGCTCATAAGCGCCCTGGTGATCAGGAATTTTCTGAGCTCGCCGCTTGAAAGTGCGATGACTCTTTTCTCCAGAAGCTCGTCTATGCCGAAAAGGGAAGTATATTCTCTTTTCCTGTCTTCAGGGAATCCTTCCAGAAGCGCCGAGGCCATGGGAGACTCTGAAGCATCCTGAGAGTTCCATCTCTGCTGATAATACATTGACTGCACTCCCGACACTGAATATATATCCCTGAATACAAGAGTCTTGATGCCTCCGGCAATTTCATTGTCCTGTTCATCCAGATGCCTTACACTCCCCTCTTTCAGAGCGATGCTGTTCTGTATCAAGTCAGTAAAAAGAGTTTTGCCTGCACCGTTAGGGCCTATGACTGCCCAGTTTTCACCATGATTCATGGTCCATGACACAGGCTTCCTGAACCTGAATTCAGGAAACCTTGCCACTGCATTTTCTACTATGATTTTCATAATGGAAGGTCTGACTGCCTGCCGCGCCGGACGGCCCGGAATGACAATGCTATACCAGAGAAAGAAGAGATGCGTCATCCAGGGTGGACATGCCGTGAGATGTGATGACTTCGGCAGTCTTCTCAGGATCATCTGTCCTGAAAATCAGGATTCCTTTCCCAGAAAGCATGAAAGAGTAAAGATACGATATGCCGATGCCAGCCTGGCTTAAAAAACTGATAGCGTCAGCGGCTGTCCCCGGGTAATTTTCCAGAGTGACCGCAAAAACATCGGCCAGACTGGATGAGACCCCGGCCGCATCCAGCACCGACTTGGCCTTGAGCGGTTCGGAACATATGATTCTGAATATACCATAATCGGCCGTATCCGATATAGTAGTGGCAATGAGCTGAACGCCTGCCTCCTTGAACAGGTCCAGAACTTTAACCAATGTCCCGGACTTGTTCTCTACAAATACTGATATCTGATGTACTGTCATATCAAATCAGTGTTTTTCTCAAATCCCTCACTCTCACAGCCTTCCCTTCAGATACAGGTATCGATCCTTTCGGCACCAGCCTGACTTCAGGCGTGACAAGAATCTCGTCTTTCAGCTGCCGCCGTATCTCCCTGGTCAATGCCTGGAGGCGAGGATAATCATCATGGAACTCTTTCAGCTCCACCTCCACAGTCATGCTGTCGTTCGCATCCTCGTTGGTCAATGTGATAAGATATTCATTTCCGAGTTCAGGGAACTGCATCAGGACTGTCTCTATCTGGATAGGGAAGATGTTGACGCCTTTCAAAATCATCATATCGTCGCTGCGGCCCTTCATGCGGTCGAGACGCTTGTGATGCCTGCCGCACGGACATTCGCCAGGCAGGATTCTGGTAAGGTCACGCGTCCTGTAGCGGAGCAAAGGCATGGCTTCCCTGTTTATAGTGGTCAGCACCAGCTCCCCTGTCTCACCCTCAGGAACAGGCTCCAGCGTGACCGGGTCCACAATCTCGACTATATAATAATCTTCCCAGATATGCATGCCGTTCTGCTCCATGCACTCGAACGCAACTCCAGGGCCGCACATCTCAGACATTCCGAAAGAGTTGTAGGCCTTCACCCCGAGCATCTGCTCTATGCGCCTGCGCTGCTCTTCCGAGTGCGGCTCCGCCCCTATGACAAGTGTCTTCAGGTGTGTATCTTTCTTCGGATCTATTCCCATTTCCTCCATCACCTCATACAGCCGTCCGGCATAGCTCGGTATGGCATGGATGGCAGTAGTGCCGAAATCAGAGATGAACTTGATCTGCCTTTTCGTATTCCCCGCGGCCGCAGGAACTGTAAGAAGCCCCAGACGCTCAGCGCCATACTGGAAGCCCAGGCCTCCTGTAAACATTCCATAGCCTGATGTGTTCTGGAATATGTCGCCCGGCCTCAGACCCACCATATGCAGACATCTGGCGACTGCGTCGGCCCATTGGTCAAGATCTCTCTGGGTATGCAGTATCACAGTAGGCTTGCCCGTGGTACCGCTTGAAGAGTGAAGACGCACCACATGGTCAAGGCCTACGGTGCATAGCCCGAACGGATAATTGTCCCGTAAATCCTGTTTTGTGGTAAACGGGATCTTCACGATATCGTCCAGCGTCCTGATATCCTGCGGGGTTATCCCGCACTCTTCGAAACGCTTTCGGTAGAACGGAGACTTCATGCACTGCAGCAGGGTCTTGTGAAGACGCTCCAGCTGCAGTGCTTCTATCTCCGCTCTCGAAAGAGCCTCGAACTGAGGATGAAGGAAAGATGAGCCTTCCATTTCAGTTCAATGAAACCCGCCCAAGGGCATTATTTGATAAACTGAGCCCTGAGCTTTTCAATCTTCGCGTCAGCATCATTGCCTTTGGCACCGAAATAGAATTTGATCTTAGGCTCAGTGCCTGACGGCCTTACTGACACGACATCGCCCTCCTCATTGAAGAACTGGAGCACATTTGACTTCGGAAGCCCTGTCTCCTCAGGCTTGTTATAATCGATGACCTTGGTCACCGGCACGCCGGCAAGCTCCTTAGGAGGATTGTTTCTCATGTCAGTCATGATGGCGGCGATTTCTTCTACGCCGGCTTTTCCCTTGCGCACGAGCGATGTGAGGGACTCCTTGTAATAACCGAACTCCTTGTAAATATCCTGGAGAAGCTGATACAGAGTTTTGCCCTGCTCGGCTGCCCAGGCGGCGCATTCAGCCACCATGGCGCAAGAAATCGGGGCATCCTTGTCGCGGACGAACTCGCCGATGTTGAAACCGTAGCTTTCCTCTCCACCGCAGATGAATTCACCCTTGCCTTCGTTCTTGCGCACGATGTCGGCGATATATTTGAAACCTGTAAGCACATTGTATACCTTCACGCCGTATTTCTCGGCGATGGCGCGGATAAGCTCGGTAGTCACAATGGTCTTCACGACATACTTCGAGCTGTCGAGCTTTCCGAGTTCAGACCAGCGCCTGAGGATATAATATGTAAGCATCGAGCCTGTCTGGTTTCCATTGAAAAGAACCATCTTGCCGTCATTGTCGCGGACAGCGATACCCAGGCGGTCAGCATCAGGGTCTGTAGCGAGAACCAGGTCTGCGCCCTCCTTGTCCGCAACCTTCACAGCCATCTCGAGAGCCGAGGACTCTTCAGGATTCGGAGACTTGACCGTAGGGAAATTTCCGTCATTGATATCCTGCTCCGGCACATGGTAAATATTCTCGAAGCCGAGCCTCTTCAAAATAGCAGGGACGATCTTCACTCCAGAGCCATGAAGCGGAGTGTACACTATCTTCAAATCCTTGTGCTTGGCCCTGGCTTCAGGCGACAGCATGAGAGTGAGCACATCATCCATATAGGCGTTGTTCATCTCATCGCCCATAATCTCTATGCCGCCTTCTTTTCCGTCTGCCTTGTACTTCACCATGGACGGATCTGAGATAGCATTCACCTCTGCCACGATCTCCTTGTCGACAGGGGCGATGATCTGGGCCCCGTCTGACCAG
This sequence comes from uncultured Bacteroidales bacterium, assembly GCA_949289565.1. Taxonomy (GTDB): domain Bacteria; phylum Bacteroidota; class Bacteroidia; order Bacteroidales; family UBA932; genus Cryptobacteroides. Next base: position 18,284 of record CASEOO010000036.1, on the reverse strand, counting down.
TAGACCTTGTAGCCGTTGTATTCCTTAGGATTGTGGGAAGCAGTGACCATGACTCCCGCAGTAGCGTGCTTCTTTCTCACTGCATAGCTCAGAAGCGGAACAGGATGCAGGCAGTCGTAAATGTATACGTGGATGCCGTTTGCAGAAAGCACTTCTGCAGTGATATGGGCAAATGCATCGCTGTTGTTCCTGCTGTCATATGACACACATACGCTATGATTGTCCCCAGGGACATTCTTGAGAATATAGTTCGCCAGTCCCTGTGTGGCCATAGCCACGACATATTTGTTCATTCTGTTCGTACCGACTCCCATCACGCCGCGGAGCCCGCCTGTACCGAATTCAAGATTCCTGTAGAAAGCATCCTCCAGACCTGCAGGGTCGGTATCCATAAGTCTTTTGACCTCATCCTTGGTCTCCTGGTCATAGTTTCCATCCAGCCAGCTCTGGGCTACTTCTCTGAAATTTCTCTCCATAATTGATTTTAGTTTTATAGCGTTAAAATTTTATCATTTTCCAGATTCATTCATGATAAATCATACAAATTTATTAAATATCCGCGATAAATGATAATTTTGCACCAGAAAAAAGCCTCTCCAATGGAAAGTTTTTCCGAATTCATCGTCAAGCATGAAAATGACGACACTGCAAGACTTCTTCTGTCCGGAAAATTTCCGGACAATATCGATCCGGCGCTGGCGGCCAGCACCATAGAAGTCCGCAGGAAACTGAAGAAAAAAGTCCCGTCCTGGCACGTCCATCCTGAGCTCGTTTATCCGCTGAAGCTCAGCGGGGAGCAATGCAGTTCAGAAGCCGCGGCCATGTACAAGGCCTCCTTGGCGGAAAGCGTCTTTTCCAGATTCTGCACATCTTGCGGGAAAAGCGATGACAAAAACCGGAAACCGAATATCGCTGACATTACAGGCGGTCTCGGAGTCGACTCATGGGCCTTTTCCGGCATAGCCGGCATGGTGCTTTACAATGAGATGAACCCTGTCCTGGCCAATGCGGCCGCCGCGAATTTCCAGGCTCTCGGGAGGGACAACATCTCTGTGAAATCATTCATGATAACTGCACGGCATGGCCGGGGCGGCGACGGCATGCCGCAGGAGGGGCCGGGCGGGCTTTCTGGCACAGACGCTAAAACTCCATCAGAATTATTGGACGGCTTCAAGCCGGACATCATATTCCTGGACCCTGCCAGGCGAAGCGCGGACGGGGCAAAAGTATTCCTTCTGGAGCATTGCAGTCCCGATGTGCTGGAACTGAAAGAAGAACTGCTCAGCATATGCAGGTTCATCCTGCTGAAGCTTTCACCCATGGCAGACATAGAAATGCTTCTGGACAGGCTGGGAGACAATGTCTGCGAAATACACATACTGGCCGCCGATGGAGAGTGCAAGGAAATCCTGCTGCTGATGGACAGGGAATTTCACGGCGAATGCAGGCTCGCTGCAGCAAACTTCACATCTGCAGGATGGGCCAGAATGGAATTCGGAAGAAACGACCTGAAGCAACAGAACAGAGGCGCCTCCCGTGCAGAATCAGTGTCGCCTGGAGACATTCTTTTCGAACCAGGGAAGGCTCTGATGAAAGCCGGAGTCTTCCAGGCGCTGTGCGACATGTTCCCGCTGAAGAAACTGGGAAAATTCACTCATTATTATATATTGGATACATCTGCGCCATCTGCCGGCGATGCCGCAGAGAAGCTTGCTGATTTCGGAAAGTTCTTCACCGTCACGGAGGCATTGCCGATGAACAAGAGAACCATAAAAGAAACCGGGGCAAAATATCCCCAGGCTGAAGTAACTGCACGGAATATAAAAATGGACACTGACACACTGAGAAAGAAACTCGGAGTTTCCTCAGGAGGCAATGTCCATATATTCGGGCTGAGCTGCGATTTCCCGTGCGGTCAGGAAAATCTGCTCATTGTATGCACAAGATGAAAATCTAAAACTTGCTGGAACCGTCGAAACAATGTGTGCAGACCTGGCACTTCGGCAGCCCTATAGCATTTATAAGCGTCTCTATAGTATTGAACTTCAAGGAAGTCAATCCGAATCTTTCTGCTATTTTGCTGACCATGCGGCTGTACTCCGGAGTGGAAGGATCTGAATATTTCTCCAGATTCTTGTCGGCCTCGCCTTCAAGCTCCTTTATGATGCGCCTGGTGATCAGCTCCATGTCTGTCTTGCTGGCAGAAAAGCCGATGAAAGGGCATCCATACACGAGAGGAGGACAGCCGATACGCATATGCACCTCCTTGGCCCCGTAGTCAAAGAGGATTTTCACATTGTCTTTCAACTGCGTGCCCCTCACGATGGAATCATCACAGAATATTATCTTTTTGTCCTGCAGCATCGCCCTGTTAGGGATGAGCTTCATCTTGGCCACAAGATCCCTGCGCTCCTGATTGCTGGGGGTGAAGCTTCTCGGCCATGTCGGTGTATACTTGGTGATGGCACGATGATAAGGAATCCCCTTCCCTTCTGCATATCCCAAGCCCTGGCCTACGCCTGAATCAGGTATGCCGCATACAAAATCCGCATCAGAGTCATCTTTCTTTCCCATCTCGTATCCGCTCTTGAAACGGACCTGTTCGACATTCCGTCCCTCGTAGGTGGATGTCGGGAAACCATAGTAAACCCACAGGAAAGAACATATCTGCATCTCCTTTTCCGGAGCCTTTATCTGCTCCACATGGTCATGGCTGAGCTTGACTATTTCTCCCGGCCCTACAAAACTTTCTATCTCGTATCCGAGATTAGGGAAGCTGCACGATTCGCTGGTGACTGCATATGCGCCGTCCTTTTTGCCGATGGCTATCGGAGTGCGGCCTAGCCTGTCTCTGGCGGCTATGATACCGTCCTCCGTCAGGATCAGCATTGAACATGAACCCTTTACTTTTGCATATACATTCTCAATGCCTTCTTTGAAGCTCTTGCCCTGAATGATGAGCAGGGCTATAAGCTCTGTCTGGTTAGTCTTTCCCGAGCTGAGCTCAGCAAAGTGCATATTGCTGTCAAGCAGCTCTTTTTCCAGCTCTTCCATATTCACAAGCCTCGCCACGGTGACGATAGCAAACTTTCCCAAGTGTGAATTCAGCACTATCGGCTGAGGATCTGTATCGCTGATCACTCCTATGCCTGCATTCCCGACAAACTTGTCCAGGCTGTCCTCGAACTTGCTGCGGAAATATGAATTTTCGAGATTGTGGATAGAACGTTTGAAACCATGCTCCCTGCTGTACGTGACCATTCCTCCGCGCTTTGTCCCCATGTGAGAGTTGTAGTCAGTGCCGTAATACAGGTCATTTATGCATTTCTCTTTGGAAATAGTACCGAAAAAGCCTCCCATATCATAATAACTTTTTGCGGCGCAAAAATAAAAAAATATTGGCTGGATAACAAATCCAGCCAATAAAAGTGTAGATATCTGTTTTAATAGATCAATTAGCTTTTTTCTCCTTCACGCGCACCAGTTTTTCCTTCAGGACATCCAGGCAGTCCACCACAGCGTCCTCGAATGTTCTCGCATTCCTCTCTACCACGACATCGTTGCCGGGAACCTGCACCTGCACCTTCACATTCTTGTTCTCATGCTCAGGAAGCAATGACATCGTGACATCCACTCCTATGATCTCATCGTAGAACTTGGAAAGCTTAGAAAGCTTCTTCTCGACAAAGTCCAGCAATTTCTGATCAGCATTGAACTTGATGGATTGTACTCTAATCTCCATTTTTACCTCCATTTTTAGCCCGTGGATGGGCGGATTCATAAACATGTTTCAGTTTCTCGATGGAGTTATGCGTGTAAACCTGCGTCGCGGCCAGGGAAGCATGCCCCAGGAACTCTTTTATAGAATTCAAGTCCGCCCCGTCGTCCAGCAGCTCTGTCGCCACTGTATGCCTGAGAACGTGAGGTGACTTCCTGCCGGAAAATCCGCCTGCCCTGCCCAGCTCCTGCTTCACTATCCGGTCCACAAGTTCTGGATATACGGGCCGTCCTTTCGCTGTGACGAAAAGCGGAGAAGACAGATTATACACACCGCCGGCCATCGTATCAACTGCTTGTAAATATAATAAAATTTCCTGACAATATGAAGGCAAAAGAGGAATTTCTCGCATTTTATCGCCTTTTCCCGTGACCCGCATCACACGCCTGCTGAAATCAATATCCTGGCGACGGAGATTCACCAGCTCAGAACGCCGGATTCCTGTATTGTAAAGAGTGGAGACCACAGCCCTGCGGAGCCTCTGCTCATATTCCTGCGACGACTGTCCTGCAGTCTCTGAGACATAAGCGTCCGTCCGGGCAAAATAATTCCTCATATCTTCCTCCCTGAAAAATTCAGGCAGCCTTTTCTCGGTCTTAGGACGCTTGACAAGCTTCACAGGATTCGATTTAAGCATCCCCTCTGTCACCAGAAACCTGCAGAAGCCGCTCAGAACTGAAATATGCAGATTCACAGTCCTCGATTTCAGATTTCTTTCCAGAAGACTGACTTCATAGCCACGTATAATATTTGGAATCAACGATTCCAGCAGTTCGGCATCATCCTTTGCCTGGGCAAAAGCACAAAACTCCCCAAGACACTTTCCATAGATATCCCGAGTCCTGTCAGAATATCTCCGCACAGCGGAAACATATTCCAGATATTTGTCTACCAGTTCCACTATTTGGCCGCAAGTCCCATTTCTGCCGCCTTCTCTCTCATGAGCCGGTCAGCCTCTTCGAAATTGTTCCCTATCTTTCCATCCAGAATCGCATTCTTCACAAATTCCTTCAAGATCCCTATCTCATGGCATGGCGGAATTCCATAAACTTCCATCACATACTCCCCTGTTATAGGATTCTTGAAATTCCTGACAGCATCCTTCTCCTCCACTTCAGCAAGCTTCTGCTTCACAAGCTCGAAATTATTTCTGAGCCGCTCCACTTTCTTCGGATTCTTGGATGTCACGTCAGCCCTGCACAGCAGCATCAGATCTTCTATGTCATTCCCAGCATCGAACAGAAGCCTTCTCACAGCAGAATCCGTCACTTCCTCGGTCACCAGGGCAATAGGCCTGAGATGAAGGAGGACCAGCTTCTCCACATATTTCATCTTCTCGTTCAGAGGCATCTTCAAAGACTTGAAAATTTTCGGAACCATCCTCGCCCCTACGACCTCATGGCCGTGGAATGTCCATCCTGCACTGCTGTCAAAGCGTTTAGTCGCGGGCTTCCCGATATCATGCAGCAATGCGGCCCACCTGAGCCACAGATACGGCTCGGTCCTGGCCTTGGCCGTCTCGACCCCGTCCACGAATTCATAATTCATCAGCCTGCCTTCAGCAATGGAGGACATTTCCTCAGAGGCAACATTGTCTACGACCTCCAAAGTATGGGAAAAATTCTCCTTATGGCTATGTCCGTCCACGCTCTCTGTGCCCTTCAGCTTGGACAGCTGAGGCAATATCAAATCCAAAAGGCCAGTCTCGTCCAGAAGGCGGAAACCTATGGAAGGCCTGGAGCATACCAGCATTTTGTTCAATTCTTCCGCAATCCTCTCCCTGGACAATATTTCCAGCCTGCCCCTGTTTCTGGAAATCGACTCAAGCGACTCAGGAACTATATGGAACTGAACCTCGCCATCGCTGAGCTTTGTGGCGAACCGGATGGCGCGTATCATTCTCAGGGGATCGTCGCTGTATGTAGTGTCAGGGTCCAGTGGCGTCCTGATGATGCCGGCGGCCAAGTCCCTGATACCTCCGAAGGGATCAACCAGAGCACCATAATCTTCTTTCTGAAGGCTGAACGCCATGGCATTTATAGTGAAATCCCTGCGTTTCTGATCATCCTCGAGAGTGCCGTTCTCCACTATAGGCTTTCGTGAATCCCTCCGGTAAGACTCTTTTCTGGCACCTACGAACTCGACCTCTATGCCCTTGTATTTCAGCATGGCTGTACCGAAATTCTTGAAAACAGAGACATGGCTGTGCACAGCCGCCCCCACGGCCTCCGCGAGCTCAATTCCGCTGCCCTCCACCACTACGTCTATATCCTTGCTCGGCCTGCCGAGAAAGCAGTCCCTCACATAGCCGCCGATAACAAAAGCACGCACCCCTATGGACGCCGCCGTATCTGATATAATCTGGAAAATTTTATGGTCCAGAAATCCCTGTGTAACAGTCATCTGTCGATCGAATTATTCATATTTACAGGCTTATGCCATATCCTGCCATGTCGGCATTTCGGCAACGAACACGTATCTAAGGCATCCAGCCCCCGTCTCCCTGCGGCAGACAAAGGTGGACCTGCCGTTGGTGATAAATATATACCTGACATTCAGCACCATATTATATACAACAGCCTGGTCAAGCACAGCCTGGTCAAGCTCGATATCAGGACGTTTGCATTCCACTACAGCCACGGGCGAAGCATTCCGGCCGTAAACAACTATATCTGCGCGAAGCTTCTTGTCTCCAATGCTGAAACCCACTTCGCTCATCATCATATGCATCGGCACCCCTATCAGGCTGTGCAGGCGTGATATGAACCACTGCCTCACATCCTCTTCAGGAGTGAGGGCCACCTCTTTCTTTCTCAGAGGGTCCCATATTTTCTTGATGTTTTTTTTCATCCGGGCCATGTCAGCGTGTCTCAGCCGATGACTGCAAAGGTACATTTTTTTCAAAAAATTCCACTATTCTGCCCTGCACCTGGCGGCCGCAGTGATGCCCTCCATCGAAAAATTCCGTCTGCAAACGGCCTGAAGCTCCACGTTCCTCATATATATCCTGCATTCTGCTGAAAGCTTTCTCCACAGCCCGCACCGGGAAAAGATGGTCCTGCGTACCATTCAGAAAAAGGAATGGCTTAGGAGCCAGCCAGATGGCTATGTCCGGGAAATCATATTCTGCCCGCAGCTCCGGTATCAGCATGGCATAGTCAGATGCCTTATACGGGGTCTTCAATGTTTCCTTAAGAGTCATCCAGCAAAGAGCCGCGCCTGCCTTCACCTCAGGACAGAAAGCTGTCAGCAGCCATGCGCGGTGTGCGCCCATAGACCAGCCGAATGCGCCGATGTTTTCAGAATCTACGAAATCCAGCCCGGCCAGAATCCGTGCGGCACATGCGTCTTCTTCCAATGTCTGTTCAGCCCAGACAACGCCGCGCGCCGCCAGGCTGTCGTAAACGGCACGCTGGCCTTCATACACAGCTTTCTTCAGAGAATCGATTTTCTGTTTCGATGACTCTGGGCCGGAAATCTGCCGGCTCATTCCGCCAGAACCAGAATTCAAATTGTCTGAACTATTTAAGCTGTGGCTGTCTTCTCCAAATTTTAGCCTCGACCATTCCTGGCATGCTCCAGAGCTGCGGCCTCCCCAATACAGCATGTCCGGGACTATCACGGCATAGCCCATGGAAGCAAGAGAATCAGCCAGGTACACTCCGTCAAAATTCGTCATGACAAACTCCTCGGAAGACCTGACTACATGTTCAGGACTGCTTTTCATCGGCCTGACGAGCTTTTCTTTTCCTATGTCAAATCTCGCCCCGTGGTCGTGAAGCAGCACCAGGCCGGGGCATTTGGAAGATGCCGTTGCTCCATTTGGCATCAAAAGATAAGACTGAACCATGTTTCCGGGAGAGGCCTCGTATTCTACCAGCAAGCATTTATACTCCCGCCTCTGCTCTTCCTCCAGCACCTGGATGTCCGGCCCCTCCTGACCGGACAATGCAGAACACAGCAGAAACAAACTCAGAATTTTCATAAAAATCAATTTTTTATATACCGTTCCACCAACTGTTTTTGTCCACATTACCAAAGATAATATCAATCCTGCCTATTCGGTCCCGGCCAGAAACAAAAAATCCCGAAGTCGCTGGACTTCAGGATTTTGCTTTGATTTGCCCTTTCGGGTGGTGGGAGCTGAGGGAGTCGAACCCCCGACCCTCTGCTTGTAAGGCAGACGCTCTGAACCAACTGAGCTAAGCTCCCGTCAAACGTTTCTTCGAGACCATTGCCACGTCCCTTTCGTTTTGGGATTGCAAAGATACGCAAGAAAAATTATCCTGCAAATTTTTTTTAACAAATTCTCAAAAATTTTTCCGATTCAGCACAACATCAGACTGCTTGTTCTTGATGGAATTTGAATACTTTTCATCAAAACGCCCAACAACGTCCAAAATGTGTTGAGGCAGATATTCCAACACGACATACTTGACCATCCATGACGGAATGCCATAATAGGCGGCCGCAATACCCCCTGTCATACAGGCTACTGTGTCACTGTCTCCTCCCAGCGATATGGCTAAGCGAACAGCGGATTCATAATCATGGCTGTCCAGAAATGCAATTATCGCCTCCGGACAAGAGCCTTGGCACGTCACATCGAACTCATATGCAGGCCTGATTTCATCACAAGTCCGATGCAGATTATAGCCGAAAGCGGCCTCAATATAATCCCTGATCTCCTCTTTCGGTTTATGTTGCCGGGCCATAAAGATGGCCGCGGCAATGGATTGCGCACCTTTGACACCTTCCGGATGATTGTGCGTAACCTCGGCTGATTGCCCAGCCAGTTCAATAGCCTCCTCAAGCGAGCTAGCCGAGTATCCGCACGGGCTTACGCGCATCCCGGATCCGTTTCCAAAACTGTTGTAAGGCTTCTTATCCTCACTATGGAACAGCCATTTATAGAACATTCCGCCATATCCTCTGTCAGGATATTCCCTCCCCCAATCAGACATGGCTTTCTGCAACGGCACTCCGCTCAAAAGCCAGTCTGCGACTGCGACAGTCATCACCGTATCGTCTGTAAACTGAGTTCCATCCGTAAATAAGGCAATATTCGTCGACTTGCAATTATAAAACTCATAAAATGAGCCGGCTATATCACCGATTATAGCGCCTATGATACCTCCGGACACCAATTGCCCGCCCCCGTCAGCCTTCAGCATATCCAATGTGAGCCCGTCTTCTTGGCCGCCGTAAAATTTATTCAGTGCTTCCGAGAAAATATTATCCGGGCAAACAGAATTGAACAAAGTCATCGACGAGCGGAATTTCATTGCATCTGTTTCTCCCAGAATATCATCGGCAGACTTACCGTCAATCGCCAGCATTGCCATTGTGATCTCACAAAGATTTCTGTAAAGCAAAGGGTGATGCAGGAACATTATAGCCTCATCCCTGTCGGCAATACCATAGTAATCTGAATTCCGGCTATGGCCAAGCCCGCGCAGCTGCGGAAATATGTACCACATCCAATGTGAGCGCTTTTTCCCGGATTGGATTTCCGCTAATGCGGATGTATAAATATTACGATGCGCATTCACGAACCGTCCTAAATCATATCGTGAAGCATATTCTCTGTACTTTGCGGCAGTCATTTATAAAACCAAGTTTTTATCCGAAATATCCCATTCTTGTCAATTATAGCAAATTCCAAGTAATTTTTGAAATCATATTTATACGCAGAGATTTTAGGACCACCTAATTTGATTATCTTTTTGATTGTCCATTCTCCAATTTTTATGTCTTCATCAAAGGTATATGTAGCATCCTCATCATCATACTGGTAATGAAGCTGTTGCACCTTATCATTTATTGAGACATTTACATAATCGCTTGTTATCATATATCAAAGTAATAGTATCTGCCATTTATCATTACTTTGTACATAAATCTTTGCTCCAGTTGATTTTGTGCATACTGTGGCATACATTGCATTGCTTTAGGCTTTGACGGCAATCTGTGCCAATATCCTTGAACACCATTGTTTTGATAGTATTCAGAAACATAGATTGATACCATATTGTATTGATTCCGTATTTCCACTTTTATCGGCATCTTATAGACATTGCCGTTGGAATCAGAATAATACGCATTTGTTCTCACAGTCTGTACTTGCGCCTGTGTCTGCTGGTTTGACTGACCAGGAATAAACGGTTGGTACACAATCTGAGCCTTTGCAGATATTCCACAAATTGCTAATACTAAAATAATCAATAACTTTTTCATAATTTTTATTATTTAAAGGGTATTGCATCTAAATTTCAGTCGGTTTTGAAATTCGCTTTCTTTAATTTTATGTACTGCCTCTCTTATTTGTAAACACAATATTCTGAAAAATATTGAAACACTTTATTTCTGACGACAGCATCGCATATTCCACATCCCAGGATATGTCGTTCTTGCGTTTCTCCAGTTCTATTTTCAACTGTTCTCTTTGTCTGATACTTTCACGAAGTTTCATGTCATATTCTCTGATTTCTCTTGTAGGAACAAGAGTTTATAAGATTGTTTTGTGTTTCGGATATTTTCTCTAACTTTGTCTTACTATGAAGAAAGAGTTGGGGAAATGGTTAATGGATATTGCGAAGTATACCATGACCGCTGTTATATTGACATCCATTTTTGGGAGTTCTCACAGAAATGGGTAATCTATGCAGGAGGAGCATTGACTGTTGCCTGTACTTTGGGATGGGGACTGTACCTCTTACGGGACAAGAACAAGGATAAAAAGGAGGTCGAATAATGGGTGCATTAGTAATGTTCGCTTTGGCTATCATTATTGCCAATGTTGCAGGTATCTATTACTGGAGACAGGACAAGAAAGAAAAAAGGCTCACAAGGCACAATAAGTCTTGCTAATACATTAAGAAAAGGACAGGTTTAATCGCCTGCCCTTTCTTGTTTATAGCAGATTCTTCATCCCTTCGTCTATCTGTGAGTTCTCGAAACTGTCGAGGTAAATCTGCGTGGTGGATATATCAGAGTGACCCATGCTTTCGCTGATTATCGCTATGCAAACTTTCTGCCTTGAAATGAAAAACCGCCATAGCCTGTGGCTACAGCGGTCTGCTGGAGCGGAAAACGAGATTCGAACTCGCGACCCTCAGCTTGGGAAGCTGATGCTCTACCAACTGAGCTATTTCCGCAAATATTTTTAAGAACTCCCTCTCTGGCCGAAAGGGATTGCAAATATAGCAATATTTCGGAAAAGATGCAGGTTTTTTCAATAAAATCTGAAAAATTAAATAAAAAACTGAAACACAGAATCAGCGCAGCAGCCCTGCCAGGAGGAAGGCCAGAGAGAAAGACAAGCTGAACATCACCTGAAGCTGTGCTGTTTTCTCATCCAGAGAGACTATCGCCTGCATCCCTTCTCTACGGTACCGCATAGCAGTACGGACATTCAGCAGAGCAGGGAAAGCTGACAGGAAAACCAGCAAGGTCCACCATGGGAAAATATGTCCAAGCACACAGCTGAACACCCACAGGAACGGGAAAATAATCTCAAAGCCGTACACCACTAAAGACACTCTTCCGCCCAGGCGCATCGCTATGGTAGATATCCCTGCCCGCCTGTCAGTAGCAATATCACGCAGATTGTTTATATGCAGAATAGCCACCGTAATCAGCCCTACAGGAATCGCCACCCACAGCACACTCCAGTCCACATGGCCTGCTGCCACATAAGAAGTGCCGGCGGCAGGTATGATGCTGAAAGCAAGAAGTATGACCAGGTCGCCGGCGGCGGCATATTTCAGAGGCGGATACAGCATGGCGCACACAAGGCCGCACAACCCTATCCACAGCAACGGAAGCCCTGTCATAAGCATAAGGGCCATCCCGCCGGCCGCAGCCACCACCAATATGCAAAAAGAAAGATTCCGGATCTCCTTCGGAGTGAACATCCCTGAAGTAATGGTCTTCGCCCCGAAAGTGTCATCGGCATCTACCTTCTTTCTGAAATCGAACCAGTCGCTCCACGTATTGCCCGCGCAGTGAAAAAGAATCATATTGAGCAAGGCCCAAATGCCATATCCCCATCTGACGTCATACCCGAGCCAGAACAGATAAAACAAAGTAACCAGCGGCATAATGGAAGCCGGGAAAGACCACGGACGCACCGCTATCAGCCATTCTTTGAAAGTATGTTTTCTCGCCATAACGACTTAACAATTCATATCCAGCATAGAACTCAGCTCGGCCATCGCCTTCCGAGGAGACTTCTTCATATACAAAACTTCATAAACCATATCTGCTATAGGCATGTTCACGCGATGTTTCAGATTGATGTGACGGATGCACTCGGCAGCATAATAGCCCTCAGCCACCATCGTCATCTCATTGAGCGCGCTTTTCACTGAGCACCCCCTCCCGATGAGAAGGCCGAGCCTGCGGTTCCGGCTGTAAGACGAATAGCAGGTGACCAGAAGATCGCCCAGATATGCTGAATGGAATGTATTCCTGGCGTCTGGATAACTCTCCTGGACAAAACGTGTCATTTCATTCGCGCAGTTCGAAACCAGAACGGCAATGAAATTGTCACCATAGCCCAGCCCCTTCGCCATGCCTGCCGACAATGCATATATATTTTTGAGAATAGATGCGTACTCGACACCGTACAAGTCACTCGTATAGCATATATGAATATATTTGCTGGCAAGTTTCTCGCCCACTTTCCTGGCATTCTCCTCGTCAGCGCTGGCGAGAGTCAGGAAAGAGAGCTTTCCCCTGGACACTTCTTCCGCATGAGTTGGTCCTGCTATGATACCCATCTGCCTGAAACTGAGACCATAACTGTCATGCAGATACTCCGCCACCGTCTGCCAGCTCCCGGGAATGATGCCCTTTATCGCAGAAATTATGAACTTGTCCTCAAGAGAGACTGTCAGAGGAGCCAGAAAATCTTTCAGGAAAGCCGACGGCACGGAAATGATCACTACGTCGGCATTCTCCACCACATGATTGATATCATCGGAAGGATGAATATACTCTTTCTCGAATTCCAGTTCAGCCAGATACTTGGGATTTCTCCCGTCATTCAGAAGCCCTTCGAGAACTTCAGGATTCCTGACATACCACTCCACTACCGCCTTGTTGTTCCGCGTCAGCATACCCACTATGGCCGTAGCCCAGCTGCCGTAGCCGATAACGGCGTATCTGGCATCTTTTCCTATTTGAACTTCCATCAGCCTGAATTTTGGTCCGTTTGTGAACAAAATATTTCACCGGGACAAATTATTTGTCAAAGATAGGCATTTTTTTAACATCAAATAGGAAACCACACGAAAACGGCGGCATCCCAGAGTGCATGTGAAATCAGGACTGCCCCGAACTTCTCCGGCCAGAACCTGTATACGAACCCCCAGACGGCGCCCGCGACCAAAGCCGCCATCACCAGCATGAAATTGCAGGATGGTATATGCACTCCTGCATATACCAATGCCGCTGTCACCGCGCCGATATTCTTTCCCATCTTTTCCGACAGGGACTTCTGCACATAGCCTCGCCAGAAGATCTCCTCAGCCGGACCTATAAGAAAAACAAGCATCAATGACAGCAAGACAGGCGAAATACCTGACTTGATCCCGTATATTTCATCCACCTGCGGCCTGGCAAAATCAAAAAGCCATGAAGACACCTTGTCCCCGGTCCAGAAAATCCCCCACAGAGCGGCGGCCAGAGCCACGCCAAGAAGCGCCGTCTTCCAGTCAAGCCTCCATCCTGTCCACCATTTGATCTCGGAAAAGAATGTCAAAGTCAGAAGCACGACAGCCGACACGCACATCGTTCCCCAGAAATTTATATAAGGAGATGTCGCAGGGCTGAACATCACTGTCCACAGCCCCGCGGCAATCAAAATTGACAAAATCAAGAACAAGACGCCGTTTCTTCTCAACATAACCGGAACATTTGTTAATTAATTGCGAAATTAATCATTTATCCGGCATTAAGCTCATGAAAAAAGAAAAACTAAGGCTATTTGGTTCTTGATACAGTATGAAGGACATTTCCATGAGCATCCAGCATGTGGAGATTCAGTTCATGCTTGTCCACGGTTATGAGAGAATACCCCTCCTCCGGGCTGCAGAACACCGTTCCTTCTACAGGCGTCACTTCGCGGCTCAGGGAAGCTGACGAATTCACCACATAGTCTATATCGCAGTCTTCCATACGGATATGCTGGAAAGTATGGATGTGACCGCAGAGATACATGTCCACGTTGTCATGTTTCACCAGAATGGAGTTTACCCTGTTCTGCATATCTATGCGCTCGGAATCGGTCTTGTCAGTATCGGCATATATCGGATGATGCCCAACCACCAGCACCCAGTCTTCAGCCGCGGCAGTCAGCACACTGTCCAGCCATTCAAGCTGAGGCTCTGCTTCTGACTTCGAAGCATCGGGATATTTTTCCGTATCCTCACGATATTTGTCTATGAGCGGAGTAGTGTCCAGCATCACTATCCTGACCGTAACGCTGTCCTCTTCTGCAGTGAAAGTATAATACTTCGCCGGCATTTCCCATCTGGCGCTGACCCCGGAATAATCCACCGGAGCCTGCGTATTGCCCCTGTACTCATGGTTTCCGCAGACCGGATACCATGGAATCATCAGGTCCGGATGAGAATAAATGAGTTCATAATTGGTCATCCAGAGCGGGTCGGAAACACTGCGCACACCCTCGAAATGATGCACGTCACCGGCAGCCACCACAAATTCAATATCTATGGTCTCAGCCATCTTCCCCATAGTCCCGGCTATGGTTTTCTGCTCGTAATATCCGTTCCTCCCTGAATCGTTTATAAGATAGAAATTCAGAGGCTTCTCCAATTCTTTCCAGGACTGTTCAGTGCTGACAGCCTGAGTGCAGGAAGTCAGGATGGCGGCCACCGCCAATGCTGTTGCGAATATTGTCTTTTTCATTTTCTGTCTATTATTCTATTGTTCCGGTCCGGAACAATAAAAATACAAAATTATTTGGTACCGAAGGCTCCGAAATACGGCTGTACGGCAGGCGAAGTATAAGTCTTGCCGTTTACAGACAGGCCGGACTCAGCATAGAAAGGCTTCCTGGATGCATCAGCAGGAGTATATGCGCCTTCAAGTACAGGAGAACCTGCTTGGACGTGGAAATCCCAGCTGTCGTTCCACTGATAAAGGGACGGATCGGCATCAAGGCTGTAATTCACGAATTTCGGATCAAGGGATTTTGCATCAGTTTCAGTCTTCGCTATCTTGCTGTTCGCATCCACTTTTTCATTGTCATATTCAGCATGGTCGAAAGCATAGCCTTCGTATGCATACCATACGCCTGAATACTCCAGAATCTCGCCGTCATCCTCGTATTCTCCTCCGAAATAATGATCCTCGCTTACCTTTACCGTACCGGAAGCATAGAAGTTATAGTCTATCATGGAATGCTCCCTGTCATAGCAGTCCTCTTCGGTAGAAGTACCGTATGCCGGAGTGATAGCGCGGAACTTGCAGTTCACGAGAAGGTTGTTGAATACGCTGACATTGGCCATTTCCTCCACATAGATACAGCCGCCTTTTTCTCCGTCACGTCTCCAGCCGGAGTTGATGATGGTGTTGTTGTAGGCCTGGATGAGAGCCTGATGCCTTACTTCATCCTGATCCGAGCTTGAAAGCTTGAGACCGTTCGTATTAGGGCTGAACATGATGTTTCCTGCCACATCAACCTTGCAGCCTGACTTCACGTTCACAGCCTCGGCACCGTCATATCCGGTAGCGCTGAAGATGTTGTTCGCGATGATGGCATTTCCTCCCATCATGTAGATACCGTCTGACCAGCCGTTGCGGATAATGCTGTTCGTGATCACATATTTTCCGTTCACATTGTTCGTAGTGATCTGAGGATAGGCATCGTCACCTGCAGTATAATATCCGTTCTCGGCTGCTGGCGAACCTTCCACCACTTCACCTCCGGTGTATTCGATGACAGTATGGTCGATAATCATCTCTTCGCAGGTGGCACCGGCCACAATACCGCCCCACAGAGCGGCGAATGTATTGGCATATGTCCGGTCAGCCTCTGCCACTGTCAGGAGGACAGGCTGGTCCTCTGTACCGAGGCAGTAGAGGTTCCCGTCCACAGTGAATTCGATAGGAACATGATTGATACCGACCCCTTCGCTGCTGAAAATCACGGTAACTCCCGGCTCGATAGTAAGGCTTTCGCCTTCAGGAACCAGCAGGTGCTTGTCTACATTCACGGTAGTACCGGACTCCCAGACGCCTGAAACAGTCTGCACAGTCTCGTCAGTCTGCTGGCCGTCGCCGCCGTTGTTGCCACCGTTGCCGGTGTTGCTTCCGTTCTCTTTTTCACAGGCTGCAAAGATGAATGCCAATGCAGCCGAAAGCATGATAAAGTTTCTTGTTTTCATAATTGATTGTTTGGTATTATTTTCCGTATGTATAAAATTCAGGTATATAAGGCCGTTTCCGCATACCGGATTTATTTTTCCGTGAATCTGTATCTGACACCGACGGTTATCGCCTGCCCGTGCCATTCCCTTCGCTCTATCACCCCGCCTCTGTATCTTTCATAGTCCGCCAGTGAGTCTGTCATGACATTGTCGTTGACGAATTTGAGGACCGGAGTATCCAGAAGGTTGGACGCTTTCGCAAATATTGCGAAGCCAGCCTTGAAACTTTTCTCTATGGATGCGTCCAGCTGCATGCAGCCTGCCTCCCAGATATCGTTGTCCAGCCAATTCGAAATCTCGCTCAGACGACGTCCTGTATATGAACCTGATACCTGGGCTTCCACCCCGGCTTTCGCAAACTTGAACAGCAGGGACAGATTCGCCACATGCGCGGCCTGACCATATAGAGGCCGTGCCTGGGTGACATTCCGGACTTCCGTCCCTTCCCGCATTCTTTTGATGGTGGTGATACTGGAATTCGTATAGGTATAGTTGGCCTTGATACCGAACCAGTTGAAATACTTCATCACGTCCACTTCCACTCCGGCGTTAACTGCGTTTCCGAAATTCATCGGAGTGATGAAAGTACCCATGCCCTCAGTAATCAGGCCGTATTCTATAGGATTCTGCAGTTTCTTCCAGAAAAGGCCCACCATGAACTGCTCGGACGACCTCGGAAAAAATTCATAACGGAGATCGAGATTGTCGGCCACAGTATGTTTCAGGTCAGGGTTTCCCTTTTCGTCATAGTCCTCGTTCAATATGGTATATGGAACTATCTCGAAAAAGCCCGGGCGGTTTATGGAACGGCCGTATGAAAATCTCAGGTTCGCGTTCCTGTGGACGTTGTATTTAATGTGCAGGCTCGGAAGAATGTCCGTATATACCTGACAGCCTTCGGATTCTTCCTTCCTCGGATAGTCGAGAGTATATCCCTGATCCGTATGCTCAGCCCTCACGCCTGCTATGACTTCGAGCTTCCGCCAATTGTATTTCGCCATAAGGTAGCCTGCGGCAATATTTTCCCATGCTCCGTAATTGAGAGGGTCGCCGACATTTCCGTATTCTCTCGGGGCAAGGAGAAGCTCGTCGAAATTCGTCCAGTCCTCACCGTAATACTGAGGGTCACGTTTTCCGGTAGAAGGATCGCTGGTTGCGGAATCGAAAGTGTATTCATTGAAGAAACTGTCACGGGCCTTGTTCCTGTACATTCCGCCAGCTTTCAACTGCAGTCTTGACTCGCCGGTGAAATCGAATCTGTATGACAGATTCAAATAACCTGCGAAGTCCCTGTCCGAATTGTGTTCCCATCTTTTCTCGGCAGAATCGGTATTGTACAGATGCGGCCTCTGCATATTGACATATATCTTCGCATTGTCAGGAGAGGTACTGTATGCCTTCGAAAAGACTCCCGTCCAGTCGATTTTCAGTCTGTTGCCTTCGAGGAAAGAATGATCACCCTTGATGGTGGTGTTGATGATGTATTGTCTTTCCCACTGCATCTTGACTATCCAGTCCTTGTCGTTCTGTCCGTCACGGACTTCGCTTTTGCGCAGGTCCATATATCCTCCGTAGAGCATCAGTTTGTGCCTTTCATTGAACCTGTAGTCAAGCTTGGCATGCGTTCCGAGCCTGTTCTGTTCCTCGGAATATGTCCTTGTTTCCGTACCGTCTCCCGTAGAGCCCTGTACGTAATATATGTCCGAATCCTTGCCTCTGAAGAGATTCTGGTAAGATACACCCACTATAAGGCCGAGTCTGTTTCCGAAATACCTGTCACCGAACGAGAAACCTCCGACGATATCAGGTCTCGGACGGGCCTTGGCCACTCTCAGGTTTTCGTAAGTGAAGTCATCTGCAGTCACTGAATAATCCTTGCTGACATCAGCCCCCATTCTCTCGAAAGGGGACATACGTTGACCGGCCCTGTGGTTGAATGACTGGAAATCACGGTCGAAATACAGGGCACTGTAACCTGTAGCCAGATTAGCGTTGACCTCGAACTTTTCGGGAGCGTCCTTCATCACCAGATTCACAGCTCCTCCAAT